>CAZNIS010000016.1:1579-89327 GCA_964573105.1 uncultured Granulosicoccaceae bacterium | reverse complement strand
TCCTGAAGTTCGGCTGTCTGAGCATCGCCAGCTACTTTGGTGGCATTAGCCTCTTGACCGAGTTCATCGACTTGCGCCAACAACGCATCGCGCTCGGCGCCGAGTCGGTCAACTTCGCTCTGCAATTGGGCTATGTTCTCATTGAGCGTTGCCACTTCGGCAGCATTGGCATCACGCACCGACGCAAGCTGCTGCCCCAGATCATCCACCTGTGCCTGACGCTCAGACAGCAGTGCGGCGCTCTCGCTACCCTGCTGCTGAATCTGTTGCGTCATCAGGCCAAGAGAAGAGTCGAGCTCCGTCTCTCGGTTGAGCAAATCGTCACGTTGTCGTTCGAGCTCGACCACGGTGCCATTCAACTGGTCGACTTGAGTCGATAGCTCAGCCTGGCGAGCCTCGTTTGCCGCCTGGACTTCTGTCAGTTTCTGCTGAAGATCACCTATCTCGGCATCGGCCTTCTCTTTGAGACTGGTGAGACGGGCGAGTTCCGACGCGTGAGATTCAGCCGCGAGAGTTTGATTTTCAGTCGCGAGCTGCAGTTGCTGGTCCAGTTCGTCACGCTGCCGAGTCAACTCATCCAACTCGCCGATCTTTGCCTGCAGCGCATCTCGTTCTGATGTAAGGCCAGCGATAGCCTGCTGACTGGACGTATCCTGAGTCAGCTCGAATTGACGTGCTCTAAGGGCGGAGATCTCATTGACCGCCTGATCCCGAACCGCCTCAAGCTCCACGAGCTTCGCCGACTGCTCTTCGACGGTGGCCCGCAAACCCTCAGATTCGCTCGTCAGTGCAGCGAGTTCACCTTCTACCCGCGTGTACTCCTCCTGCAGGCGAGCGAGCTCTTCACCGTCGACTGCGCTATTTTTCTGCGCTTCGACCGATTGCGACAACTCGGCCATTTTCTGCTCGTAGTCGGCCAGTGTCTTCTTGCTGCTGCCAAGTTGATCCTGCGTTTCGAGCAGTCGATTGTCGAGTACTGTGCGCTCCTCGGTCAGCGTGCGAATCTCACCTTCACGCTCATTTTTGCCGTGCCACATGCCCAGCATGCCGAATGCCGCCAGGCCAACAGCGCCGTACTTGACCGATTTGGCGACTCTGGGGTCACTCGGCATCAGGTGTTTTTCGCGAATATCTTCCCGGTTACTGGACATAACAACGTGCTCCTGGTCTGGCTGGCGAAACCACCTGTCCCGGAATAAGGTCGTGGTCTCGGTTGTCTCAATTGTGCAACGTTATGAACGTTGCCAGTTTGTCATTTCTCCCATTATACCCACAGCGACCAGTCCAGGTAGCAGACCAGGTAGGTCAAATTTGGTAAACAAGGCGCGAGAGAGTCTCAATTTCCCGTGTTTCAGCAAATTGACACTACTCCGTTAGCTCAGCGCACGACGCGCCGCACCCGAAATCGCTGGGCCGATTTACGCGCCGCCGGAAATGGCGTCATGACCTGCTCCAGGCGCGCTCGAAGCGCCGCTGGTTTTTGCGGTGATGACAGAAACGCGCAAACACAGTTGCCGTAGCTTGGCTGACTAAACTGATAGGCGAGGGCAGGTGCTTTGACGACGCGTTCGTAAGCCGGAATGCTTGCCCGCATCTGCGCTGCATCCTCAAAGTTAACAATCAGAATCCCGCCAGGATTGATCAGCCTTAGCAGCGCTGCAAACCAGACTTCATCGGCCTGGGCCACCCGTTCAGGCTCGCCATCACGCTCGGTAAAAAGGTCTTCAACCACGACGTCGAATCCGCTACCGCGGTATTGTGGCACCCACTCCAGTGCATCGGCACAGTGAAGTTTCACATGGCGATCGTTCAGGCCAAAAAACCTCGCCGCTACCTGCAGATGAATTTGATCCAGCTCGACTCCCACGACTTTACTTACATCCAGTAACTGCCGATACAACCGCAGGCAGGCGCCCCCACCCACGCCGAGCACCAGCACGCTGGACACCGGTTGATTGGCGAACAGCGCGGGTATGAATAACAGATCCCAAACCCCGCCGGCTAACGGTCGCGCCGGATTCCACTGCGAGTGGAAAACGCCATTTTTGTAGAGCCGGACTGACCGGCCGGCCGAGCGGATTTCGTAGTGGCTGCCACCGGTTGTTCTGGACCACACTATCGCCACGCAAGCCACTCCCGGTGATGTAGTCAGCTGGAAAGAAAATTGCGCCCCGCGCAAGAATGCCGCCTTATAATCGCGAGACCCGTCAAATCCGATTGCAAGACCCAGGTCCTTGAACATACATCTAAAAGCGCTGGGCTGTCGCCTGAACGAAGCCGAGCTTGAAAACTGGGCGAGAGAGTTTAACGCCGCCGGGCACCATATCGTCAACACTGCCGCAGACGCCGACATCACGGTGTTAAACACCTGCGCGGTGACTACTGAAGCGGTGCGCAAATCGCGCAAGTTGATCAACCGCAGCCGGCGCGATAATCCCGCAGCAAGACTGGTTGTCAGCGGCTGTTTTGTCTCGACCGGTGAATCCGGAGACGCCGCCGGGCTCGGCGTGGATTTACTGGTAGACAATCGCGATAAGGGCAAGCTGGTCGAATCAGTGATCCAACGCTGGCAAACGCCAGTCATGCCTGAGGGCGCCACAGCACCGGCCGAGTATTCGCTGTTTCAGCGCAACCGACAGCGCGCATTCATCAAGATTCAGGACGGTTGCCGTTATCGCTGCAGCTATTGCATTGTCACCATCGCGCGCGGCGCCGAAGTCAGCCGCTCCATCCACGACATCACAGAAGAAATCAACAGCCTGCATCAGTCTGGTGTTCAGGAGGCGGTACTGACCGGGGTGCACGTGGGCGGCTACGGCAGCGACATCAATTCTAATCTGCAGCAGCTGGTACAGGCGATTCTCGCCGAGACTGATATTCCCCGAGTGCGCTTTGCATCTGTCGAGCCCTGGGATCTGGGCGATGGTTTTTTCGACTTGTTCCAGAACCCAAGACTGTTGCCGCACATGCATCTGCCACTGCAAAGCGGCGTGGATTCCGTATTGAGGCGCATGTCTCGTCGCTGCCACACTGCAGACTTTGAACGACTGGTCGAGCAGGCAAAGTCTGCTGTTCCGGGTTTCAACGTGACCACTGACATCATCGTTGGATTTCCGGGTGAGAGCGATCAGGAATGGCAACAGTCACTGGAATTCATCGATCGTATGGGCTTTGGCCACATACATATTTTCAGCTACTCGGCACGCCAGGGCACCAAGGCCGCCACAATGCCCGAGCAAATCACTGAACCGGTCAAACGCGCCCGCAGCGCGCAGCTGCATACCCTCGCACGCAACCATCAGCTCGCCACACTGCGAGCTAACGCAGGCCAGAAACATTCGGTGTTGTGGGAGAAGGTCTCGCAATCGTCCGACGGAACTGAGTTCATCAGCGGCTACACGCCAAATTATGTGCGCGTCAAAGCCCCACTGTGCGACGACTTCGCCGTCAACCGAATTTCAGATTGCCTGATCACAGGTGTAGACGAGCAACAGGCAGTCGCCCTCGGCTCAAAGCCAGACTAAAGGCATTGGCGATTGAACAATTAGGGAATTTAAATCTCCAAACCTGTGACAGGCGGCACAGACCTTGTAATCAACGCACTGCCAGTCAGTTGTAACCAGCTCAGCTATAATCTCTGCTGCGACAGTGAGTTATCCGCACTGTCGACTCCCGTGGCCCACTGGCTACAGGCTGGCGAGGTTCGAAAGCGCAAAATTTGCTCTGATCCCGGTTGGATTGGTGCATTTCTGCGCCTGCTACGCAGTCTATCTGCAGTGACTGTCCTACCCGGCGCGCACTGCTTGACCTTATAACACCACAGAAGGGTTGCTCCATGCGCGAACTGCCAGATACCGATCCACAGGAAACCCGCGAGTGGCTTGAGGCGCTCGAGGCGGTTATCGAACACGAAGGACCGGAGCGCGCGCACTATCTTCTCGAGCGGCTGATTGATCAATCCCGACGCTCCGGCACCAATCTGCCCTACAGTGCCTCAACTGCGTATATCAACACCATCCCGCCGCATCTGGAGCACACTAGCCCCGGTAATCACGAAGTCGAGCACCAGATACGATCGATGATTCGCTGGAATGCGACCGCCATGGTGTTGCGGGCCAACCGTGACGGCTCGGACCTCGGTGGACACATCGCCAGTTTCGCGTCGGCTGCAACACTGTACGACGTCGGCTTCAATCACTTTTTCCGCGCCCCGGGTCCAGAACATGGCGGCGACCTCGTGTTCATTCAGGGCCATACCGCCCCCGGCATCTACGCGCGCGCCTTCCTCGAGGGCAGACTTAGCGAACAGGATCTGGACAACTTCCGACGCGAGACCGACGGCAAGGGGCTCTCGTCCTACCCACACCCGTACCTGATGCCTGACTTCTGGCAATTCCCGACGGTATCGATGGGCCTGACATCGATCATGGCGATCTACCAGGCGCGCTACATGAAGTACCTGCAGGATCGCGGCCTATCCAAGACCAGCAACCGGCAGGTCTGGGCCTATATGGGCGATGGCGAGATGGATGAGCCCGAATCACTCGGCGCCATCTCTTTGGCCGGTCGTGAAAAACTGGACAACCTGACCTTTGTCATCAACTGCAACCTGCAGCGTCTGGATGGCCCGGTGCGTGGCAACGGCAAGATCATTCAGGAGCTCGAAGCGGTATTCCGCGGCGCTGGCTGGAATGTGATCAAAGTGATCTGGGGTTCGTACTGGGATCCATTACTGGCGCGTGACCACGATGGCAAACTCAAGCAACTGATGATGGAGACCGTCGACGGCGAGTACCAGAATTTCAAGGCAAAAGATGGCGCCTACACGCGCGAGAAGTTTTTCGGCAAATACCCCGAAACGGCCGCCATGGTCGCCAAACTGTCGGACGAAGACATCTGGCGTCTGAATCGCGGCGGACACGATCCGCATAAAATTTTTGCGGCCTATCACGCCGCCACCCATCACGAAGGACAGCCGACCGTCATTCTGGCCAAGACCGTCAAGGGTTACGGCATGGGCGAGTCTGGCGAGGGCACCAACGCCACTCACCAGCAAAAGAAAATGGCCATGGAATCGCTGCGCGGCATGCGCGATCGATTCAACATTCCGTTGAGCGACGAACAAGTCGAAAACCTCGAATACTGCCAGCCTGAAGAAGGCAGCGAACTGCTGACCTACATGCGCGAACGGCGCGAGGCGCTGGGCGGCTATCTGCCACAGCGAAAGAAATTCGCAGAGCCCCTGGAAGTGCCGCCGCTGGAGTCGTTCTCAGCCATGCTGAAAGACTCGGGTGATAGGGAAATCTCAACCACAATGGCCTTTGTGCGGTTGCTCACCGCCCTCACCCGAGACAAAAAGGTCGGCAAACACATCGTGCCGATCGTGCCGGACGAGGCACGCACCTTCGGCATGGACGGCATGTTCCGACAACTGGGTATCTACTCATCAGTCGGGCAGCTCTACACCCCGCAGGATCGCGATCAGGTGATGTTCTACAAGGAAGACAAAAGCGGCCAGATCCTCGAGGAGGGTATTACCGAAGCTGGCGCCATGTCATCCTGGATCGCGGCGGCAACGTCCTACAGCACCCACGGTGTCAGCATGGTGCCGTTCTACGTGTTCTATTCCATGTTTGGCTTCCAGCGCATCGGCGATCTGGCCTGGGCGGCCGGCGACATGCGCGCCAGAGGCTTCCTGATCGGTGGTACCGCGGGGCGCACCACGCTCAACGGTGAGGGCCTGCAGCACGAAGACGGCCACAGCCACCTGCTCGCCAGCACGATCCCCAACTGTGTGTGCTATGACCCCTGCTTCGCGTACGAGATGGCGGTGATTGTTCACAACGGCATGCAGCGCATGGTGCAAAACCAGGAAGACGTCTTCTTCTACATCACCGCGATGAACGAGAACTACCACCACCCGGCCCTGCCAGAGGGTGTTGAAGACGGCATCATCAAAGGGATGTATCACCTGGAAAGCGTCGATGCCAGTGGCAAACTACGGGTCAATCTGTTGGGTGCCGGAGTGATTCTCCGAGAGGTAATCGCCGCGTCCAAACTGCTGCGCGATGACTGGGATATCGGCTCTGATATATGGAGCGTGACCAGCTTCAATGAGTTGCGCCGCGAAGGCCTGGCGGCGACACGCTGGAACACGATTAATCCCGCCAAACCAGCCCGCGTACCCTACGTAACCGAGCTGCTCGGGCAAACCAGCAACCCAGTTATCGCCTCCAGCGACTACATGAAGGCGCTGTCCGATGGCATCCGGGAATTCATCCCGCAAACCTATAAGGTGCTTGGCACCGACGGTTTCGGGCGCTCCGACACCCGCGAAAAATTGCGCGACTTTTTCGAAGTGAATCGCTTCTATGTCGTGGTGGCGGCATTGAAATCGCTGTGTGAGGACGGTGCCGTCGATGCCGAGGTCGTCGCCAGTGCGGTGAAGAAATACGGCCTGGATCCGAACAAGCCGAATCCGGTGACGGTTTAACGGGAGCGCAGCCATGACAAATGCAGCAGAGATTCAAGTTCCGGACATCGGTGATTTCGACTCGGTGGAGGTAATTGAAGTACTGGTCGCCGTCGGCGACACAGTGGAGGCCGAACAATCGTTGATCACCCTGGAGAGCGACAAGGCGAGCATGGAAATTCCATCCAGTCACGCCGGCACCATTCAAAGCATCGCCGTCGCGGTGGGCGACAAAGTGTCGCAGGGCGACGTTATCGTCACCGTTGCCGCCAGCGCACCGACAACCGAAAGCGCAGCAGCTGCTCCGGCCCCGGCACAAACATCCGAACCCGACAATGCGCCTGCCGCTGCAGCACCTGCCACCGGTAGCCTGCACACCGTGACGGTGCCGGACATCGGAGACTTCGATGAAGTCGAAGTAATCGAAATACTGGTCAACACCGGCGACCAGGTCGACCTGGAGCAATCACTGCTGACGCTTGAATCCGACAAAGCCAGCATGGAAATTCCATCGACAGCGGCGGGCGAAATCACCCGTCTGATGGTGTCAGTGGGCGACAAGATTTCCGCTGGAACAGAGATTGTCGAAATTAGCACCACGGCAGACACCGCAGCAGCGACACCAGCACCCGAGCCGGCAACCGAAGCACCGGCGCCTTCACCCCAGCCCGCGCCTGCTGCAGCGCCGAAAGCGGATACAGCCGCCCGACAACAGAACACTCGTTCACCCACGCAGCGTATGGCCAGGGAGACAGGCCGCCGCGCGCACGCAAGCCCGGGCGTTAGAAAATTCGCCCGCCAACTAGGTGTCGACCTCAGCCTCGTTGCCGGTTCAGGCCACAAGGGCCGAGTACTGAAGTCCGACGTCAAGACATTTGTAAAGTCGAGCATGGAGAGCAGTGGCACGGCCTATGGCAGCGCACAGACCGCGGCGGGCCTTGTCGGTGGCGCCGGCATACCGCCGATCCCGGAAGTCGATTTTTCAGTGTTCGGCGAAACCGAACGCGTTGAACTGACCCGCATCAATCGTCTGACAGCACAGAATCTGCACCGCGCCTGGTTGAATCTGCCACTGGTGACTTACCACGAAGAGGCAGATATCACGGAGATGGAGGCATTCCGGCAGTCGATAAAACCGAAGGCGGCTGAAAAAGGGATCAGAGTGACTGGACTGGTATTTCACGTTAAGGCACTGGCAGCCGCGTTAAAGGCGTTCCCACGCTTTAATTCATCGCTATCGGCGGACGGCGAATCCCTGTTCTACAAGAAGTATTTCAATATCGGTATCGCAGTGGATACACCGGCAGGCCTGGTAGTACCGGTACTGAAAGACGCCGATAAAAAGAGCATCTACACACTATCCGAGGAAATGTCCGAGCTCAGCAAAAAGGCACGCGATAAAAAACTCAAACCAGACGACATGCAGGGTGCCTGCATGACCATTTCCAGCCTCGGCGGAATTGGCGGTACCGCATTTACCCCCATCGTCAATCCTCCCGAGGTGGCGATACTGGGTATATCGCGCGCGAAGATGCAACCGGTATGGAATGGCGACGAATTCATTCCGCGGCTATTGTGCCCGCTTGATGTCACCTACGATCACCGCGTCATCGATGGTGCCGAGGGTGCTCGGTTCATGGCGCACTACTGCGAACTGATCTCCGACGTTCGCAACCTGCTGCTGTAACGAGGATTCGAATGTGAGCAATCTGCAGACTATCGAAATCCCGGACATCGGCGATTTCAACGATGTTGAAATTATCGAAATACTGGTCTCAACTGGCGATCGAATTGCCGTTGAGGATTCACTGCTGACCGTAGAAAGCGACAAGGCGAGCATGGAAATCCCCTCACCGTTCACCGGTGAGATCACGTCCATTCTCGTCTCGGTTGGCGACCGCGTGTCCGCTGGCACTGCCATCGCTGTCGTCGCTGTAGAAGAAGCCACGGCCACAACCACAGAGGATGCAGCAGCGCCGCAACCTGCGCCCGTCGCGCCCGCCTCTGACAGCGCATCCAGTGCCGACACAGATGTTGTCGTCATCGGCGCGGGCCCTGGCGGCTATACCGCAGCGTTTCGCGCGGCAGATCTCGGTCTGTCCGTCACCCTGATCGAACGCTACCCAACGCTTGGTGGCGTCTGTCTCAATGTCGGCTGTATTCCGTCCAAAGCACTGTTGCACAGCGCGCAAATCATCACCGAGACACGTGAGATGCGAGATCATGGCATTGATTTCGGCGAGCCGACCATCGATGTCGATAAACTCCGAGGGTTCAAGGACAAGGTGATTTCACAGCTCACCGGCGGCCTCGACGGTCTGGCCAAACAGCGCAATGTCACGGTCGTTCACGGCGAGGCGCAGTTCACGTCTGCCAATCAACTTGCGGTTAATCAAGACGGCACCCCGACGCTAATCAACTTCCGGCATGCGATCATCGCCGCAGGTTCCGAAGTCACTCGCATTCCCGGCCTGCCCTACGACGATGATCGACTGATCGACTCCACCGGCGCACTGGCACTGGCCGATATTCCCGATCGGATGCTGGTGATTGGTGGCGGTATTATCGGGCTTGAGATGAGCTGCGTGTACGCGGCACTGGGCACCAAAGTCACGGTGGTGGAATTGTCCGACACGCTGATTCCCGGTTGTGATCGGGATCTCGTCCGACCACTCGAAAAACGCATACGCAAGCAGTACGAGAACATCTACACTGGCGCCAAAGTCACCGCAGTCGAGTCTACCGACAATGGGCTGCTGGTCTCATTCGAGGGCGGCAAGGCTCCCGCGTCGGATACCTTCGACCGCGTGCTGCTGGCGGTAGGGCGCAGTCCCAACGGACGCAAACTCGCAGCAGAAAACGCCGGTGTCGCAGTGGATGATCGTGGGTTTATTGCCGTCGATGCACAACAGCGTACCAACGTCGATCACATTTTCGCGATCGGCGATATCGTTGGCCAGCCTATGCTCGCCCACAAGGCAACGCACGAAGGCAAGGTAGCGGCCGAGGTGATCGCAGGTCACAAGTCGGCATTCGACCCGTCAACCATTCCGTCAGTCGCCTATACCGACCCCGAAATTGCCTGGATGGGGCTGACTGAAACCGAGGCCAAAGCAAAAGGCATTGCCTACGAGAAAGGGGTATTTCCGTGGGCTGCCAGCGGTCGGGCGCTCAGCATTGCCCGCAGCGAAGGTCTAACCAAGGTCATTCTCGACCCGGAATCAAAACGCGTGCTGGGCGCTGGCATGACCGGACCGAATGCCGGCGAGTTGATCGCAGAGGCGGTACTGGCGCTTGAGATGGGTGCCGACATCGAGGACATCGCACTGACGATCCACCCGCATCCCACGCTATCCGAGACGCTAAACTTCGCTTGCGAAGTGGCTGAAGGTACCTGTACTGATATCTACGCGCCGCGCAAGTAGGCTGCCCGAGAGCAATGCAAACAGCGGCTCAGACGCCGCTGACTCCCGGTCGATCGCGACGCGCTTTTTCCCACAGCGCCGGCAGCGCGCCGAGCGCTGCATCATAAGCTGCGATCACGGCCCTGATTTCGCGCGTCTGACAGTCGTCTGCGCGACCGTCAAGCCTGGACACGTACTGCGCACGCACGGCTTCAAGTCGACTAGTCAATGCCTGCAGTGACGCGCCGTCCGCATCTTTTCCCAGGCTTGCGATCAGATCCCTGCCGCTCGCATCGTGCACCATAGCAATACCCTGTTCATGTGCCGGAGCAATACCGACAGAATCCCGGACGAAAGGTTCGAGCACGGCAAATCCCTGTGCCATGCACCCGCCTCACCGGGCTCGATCACTACTGCTCTTAACGGTTGCAGCTCTGCCGCCTTGAACCAGAACACCCCTGGCTCGCCAGCGAGCGGGCTCCTTAACAGCAGCCGAGCGCCTGATAGCAGACCCGCAAACCGCAACATCCGGCCTTTGCCGGATAGCGAACAAGTTGAAATATCGGCCGATTTGGTAGCCTAGCGTCGCGATTCGCCAACAAGCTGTCGCCCTTTTGTCATCGCGACACCCCTTACCGTCACTACTCTTGCGGCAAGGCCAATGGTCTACGATTCTTGCACGTCAAACCGAGATGCGCTTGCTCCAGAACGCTGTTCTGGCAATGATTTCCAACCCCTTAGCCCAAGACCGAGTGCGCAAAAATGTCAGAAGAACAATACGACGACGAAGAAGAGATCATCCTCTCAGAGCTGAAAGATGACGAGTTGGTCGAGCAGATGCACGACGACCTCTACAACGGCCTGCGCGACGAGATTATTGAAGGCACCAACATCCTGCTGGAGCGCCAATGGGGGCCCGACAAAGTCCTCAATGACGCACTGGTCGAGGGCATGCGCATCGTCGGTATCGATTTTCGCGACGGCATCCTGTTTGTGCCAGAGGTATTGATGGCGGCCAACGCGATGAAGGGCGGTATGGAGATACTGCGCCCGCTGTTGGCAGAAACCGGCGCCGAGACAATCGGCAAAATGGTGATTGGCACAGTGAAAGGCGACATCCACGACATCGGAAAAAATCTGGTTTCGATGATGATGGAAGGCGCCGGATTCGAAGTCATCGATCTTGGCATCAACAACCCGGTCGATGATTATCTGGCAGCACTCGAGGAACATCAGCCTGAAATCCTTGGCATGTCTGCATTGCTTACCACTACCATGCCCTACATGAAAGTGGTGATCGACACGCTGGTCGAGCAGGGTCTTCGCGACAAGTACATCGTATTGGTCGGTGGTGCACCACTGAACGAGGAATTTGGCACTGCTATCGGCGCCGATGCCTATTGTCGCGATGCCGCGGTGGCAGTCGAAACCGCGTCGGCGTTGATCGCCGAGCGACGCGCCGCCTCCTGACGAAAGTACTGTCGTGTCAGACCAGCAGGCATTAATCATCGCTTGCGGTGCACTGGCACATGAAATCGTTGCGCTGCAAAAGCTAAACGGCTGGGGCGCACTGAAACTACAGTGCATCCCGGCCAGTATTCACAATACACCAGAGAAAATTCCGGCCGCCGTGGGTGACATCATCACCCGCGCACGGCCACGGTACGAGCATATATTTGTCGCCTTCGCCGATTGCGGCACTGGCGGGCTGCTCGACCAGTTGCTGCAAGATGAAGGTATAGAACGGTTGTCTGGCGCTCACTGTTACGAGTTTTATGCTGGCGCTGACAACTTTGCAAAAATGGCTGAGGCCGAACCCGGAACCTTTTACCTGACAGATTTCCTGGCACGTCATTTCGACCGTCTTATTTTGCAGGAGCTGGGTATAAAGCAGCACCCGGAACTGATGCAGATGTATTTTGGCAATTACACAAAGCTCGTCTATCTGGCCCAGACACAACAGCCGAATTTGCAGTCACTGGCACGCGATGCGGCGAAGACTCTCGGTCTAGCCTACGAGTACCACTACACCGGATTCGGACAACTCGAACCCGAGCTAAAAAGCGTTAACGAGAAAGTCATTCAATGGCAAAACTGATTACAGTCTACTGGCGCGACATACCGGCACAGGTGATTGCGAAGGCAGGTCGAAAAACTGCCAAGGTGCAGCTTTCGCAACGCTTTCTGGACGCCATTGATATGGCTGCCATGCGCGCCGGCAAGGGCAGCACGGACGAGTACCTGGAAGACTGGCGACGCGAACAGGTCGAGTGCGGCGACGATCTCGACGCCGAGGCAAAGGCCGCCGCGGACAAACTTGAGCAACAATTCGAACCGGCCGTGCTGCAACAGTTCGTGAAAGACCACGGGCAAAATAAAGGCACCGGGGACTGATTAATCGATGTTGGCGCCCCTCTTTCTCGATATCACCGTCGGGACAGTATTATGTTGATACTTCGACGCTGGTCCGTTCGCCATGCGCGGTGGCTTGAGACCTTCTACAACGGATTTGAAAACTGTCTGCGAGCGCTTCGCCCAGTCATCAAACGAATCGGTTTCGCGCGACTGGAGAAACCGTTTGCCGCAACGGAACGCGCCGTCAAGGGCGCCTTGTTTGATTGCAAAATGTGCGGACAGTGTGCCTTGACCTCCACCGGTATGTCCTGTCCGATGAATTGCCCGAAGAATCTGCGCAACGGCCCCTGTGGCGGCGTGCGTAGTAATGGCAACTGTGAAGTCATCGCCGACATGCCCTGCGTCTGGGTAGAGGCCTGGAAGGGCAGCCAGACGATGCAGCGGCACGATGCCATTCACACGGTACAACCGGCGGTCGATTTCCGCTTGAAAGACCGCTCGGCCTGGCTTCGAGTGATTCGCGACAAATGAACGACCGCATTCCAGGTACGTCCGACAATCCGAATCGAGCCAACGTGAGTTTCTCGCCTGCAGAACTGCTGCCCATCCTGCCCGGGCACAGTTCACCAGGGCGCTTTGAGCGCGTACTGCGCGCCGGTCGATTCGCCGTCACGACTGAACTCGCACCGCCCGATTCTGCCGATCCCGCACAGGTTTTCGAACGCGCCAGTGTGTTCGATGGCTACGTCGATGCGATCAACGCGACCGATGGCAGCGGCGCCAATTGTCATATGTCGAGTGTGGCGGTTTGCGGCCTGCTGACCCGGGCCGGTTACTCACCAATCATGCAGATATCCTGTCGCGATCGAAACCGCATCGCGATTCAGGGTGAGGTGTTGGGCGCATCCGCTATGGGCGTTAGCAATATCCTGTGTTTAACGGGTGATGGCGTACAGGCAGGCGATCACCCGCAGGCTAAACCGGTATTCGACCTCGATTGCATATCACTGCTGGAGATGGCGGCCAATATGCGCGATCACGGCACTTTTCAAAGTGGCCGCAAACTGGATGTGCCGCCGTCTATTTTTCTCGGCGCTGCGGCCAACCCGTTTGCACCACCGCTGGACTGGCGTCCGCATCGGCTGGCGAAAAAAATCGCCGTCGGCGCGCAATTCGTGCAGACCCAGTACTGCTTCGATATCGATTTATTAAAACAATACCTGCAACGCGTCTGCGACATGGGCCTGCACGAGCACGTCTACATCCTGGTGGGGGTCGGCACACTTGCGTCGGCAAGAACAGCCCGCTGGATTCGCGACAACGTACCCGGCGTGCACATTCCCGATGCGATCATCACGCGTTTGGAAGGGGCAGACGATCAACGTGCCGAAGGCATCAATATCTGTATCGAGCTGATCCAGCAATGCCGTGAGCTCAAGGGCGTCAGCGGCTGTCACATTATGGCCTACCGCCAGGAACAACACGTCCCCGACATCATCCGCCGTTCCGGCATACTCGACGAACGGCGGGCGGCGGCTAACCGCAGACGGCTGGCAAGTCAAAAAGCCGGATAATCTCGCATTGGCAACCAACAACCCGGTCGAGCTGATTCTCAGATCGATACGTTCCAAACAGTTTAGAAAATCAGGAGTCAACCCATGACCGAAACCGTAATCGGATCGGCGAGCCGCGACCATATCATCGGTTTCGAGCGGCCGTTTACCATGATAGGTGAACGCATCAATCCAACCGGCCGCAAACTGTTGGCCGAAGAAATGAAAAACGGCGACTTCAGCCGAGTCGAGGCCGACGCGATCGCACAAATTGAAGCCGGCGCGCACATGCTCGACATCAACGCCGGTATTCCATTGGCCGACGAGCCCGCGCTGCTGGCTCAGGCAATCGAGCTTGTACAATCGTTGAGCGACATTCCGATTTGCATCGACTCTTCCATCGTCGAGGCGCTGGAGCGTGGACTGCAGGTCTACAATGGCCGAGCGTTGCTCAATTCCGTGACCGGTGAAACTGAACGGCTGGAACAAGTGCTTCCGCTGGTAAAAAAATACGACGCTGCTGTTGTGGCCATTTCGAACGATGAAACCGGCATCTCAGAAGACCCTGACGTACGCTATGCCGTGGCAAAAAAGATTGTTGAGCACGCAGCCGACTACGGTATCAAAGCACAGGACATCGTGATCGACCCGCTGGTCATGCCGATCGGTGCGATGGGTCAGGCGGGAAGGCAGGTGTTCGATATCGTTCACCGAATTCGGCGGGAACTAAAATGCAACACCACCTGCGGTGCGTCGAATATTAGCTTTGGCCTGCCCAACCGCGATGGTATCAACAGCGCATTTCTAACCATGGCGATGTCGCATGGAATGACGTCTGCGATCACCAATCCAATTCACCAGGAAGTGATGCAGGCAGTCATGGCAGGCGATGTGCTGATGGGCCATGATCCCGATTGTCTGCGCTGGATTGGCAAGTTTCGCGCACCACCGGCCGCCGGTGATCGTGGCCGGCGAAGCAGCCGGCGAAGAAGACCCGCGAGCTAACGCGACGCTCCATCGCCTACCGAGCTTTCAACCATGTCGAATAACCCATCGATGCCCGCAACAGATACCTCACAGGTCAAAGTGGTATTCACGCCCAGCGGCAAACGGGGCTGGTTCCCTGCCGGCACTCCTGTATTGGAGGCGGCGCGATCGCTCGGTGTGGATATCGACTCGGTTTGTGGCGGTCGCGGGATCTGCGGTCGCTGCCAGGTGCAGTTTCAGGAAGGCGAATTCTCAAAACATGGCATCACCGCAAGCGCAGCAGCGCTGAATGAATTCACCAAAACCGAAGCACGCTGGGAGCGCGTGAAAAAGACTTCGCTCGATGGACGTCGGCTGGGCTGTCAGGCGCTGTTGCAACAGGACGCCGTCATCGATATTCCACCCGACAGCCAGGTGCATCGTCAGGTGGTACGCAAAGGTGCGGATCTGCTCGATATCGAACTCAATCCAGTCGTCAGACTGTATTACGTCGAAGTGCAGAAACCCGACATGCACTCACCCACCGGCGATGTACAGCGATTGAAAAACGCACTGGAATACGAATGGCACTTGACCGATCTGTGCTGCGAAACCTCGCTGCTGTCGGACATTCAACTGCAATTGCGCGAGGGCGATTGGAAAGTCACCGTCGCAGTCACCGACGACGGCAACATTATTGCCATCTGGCCCGGTTTCAAAGAGCAGGTACTTGGCCTGGCGATCGATATCGGATCCACGACAGTTGCCGCGCATTTATGCGATTTGATGACGGGCGACGTGCTGGCATCCAGTGGCTTGATGAACCCGCAAATTCGATTTGGCGAAGACCTCATGAGCCGCGTGTCCTACGTAATGATGAACCCCGGTGGCGAAATCGAAATGACCCGCGTGGTGCGTCAGGCGCTGGCTGAATTAACGACGGCTTGCACTGAAGAAATAGGGGCCAGTGCCGAGGATGTCATCGCGCTGACCATGGTGGCCAACCCGGTCATGCACCACTTGATGATGGGCATTAACCCAGTCGAACTCGGCGGCGCGCCGTTTGCACTCGCCACCGATCAGGCGATTCGCTGTCGCGCCACAGAGCTGGATTTGAACGCTCACCCAAACGCACAGGTCTATTTTCTTCCCTGTATTGCGGGGCATGTGGGGGCAGATACAGCCGGCGTTATTTTGGCCGAGCGGCCTGACACCATGGAAGAGCTGACGCTGCTGGTCGATGTTGGCACCAATGCTGAAATCGTGTTGGGCAACCGCCGTCGCCTGCTCGCGTGCTCAAGCCCGACCGGCCCGGCATTCGAGGGCGCACAAATTAGCGGTGGCCAGCGCGCGGCACCCGGCGCTATCGAGCGCGTCAGAATCGATCGCGAAACGTTTGAGCCCAGGTTCTCGGTGATCGGCTCAGACCTGTGGTCCGATGATCCGGATTTCGCCGATGCAACTGCCTCGACCGGCATCACCGGCATCTGCGGCAGCGGCATTATCGAAGTGGTGGCCGAGATGTATCTGGCAGGTGTCATCGACCATAACGGTGTCATCAATGGCGCGCTGGCCAGCCAATCGGATCGCATCCGAGAAGACGGCAGGACGTTTTCCTACCAGCTGCACGAAGGCGACGTGAACATTGTGATTACACAAAACGACGTGCGCCAGATTCAACTTGCCAAAGCCGCGCTCTACGCCGGCGTCAGGCTACTAATGGACCGGCTGGAAGTTGATCGGATCGATCGCATCCGACTCGCCGGCGCGTTCGGCAGCCACATTGACGTTAGTTACGCGATGGTGCTGGGCCTCATTCCGGACTGCGATCTGGCCAACGTTTCATCGGCCGGGAACGCTGCAGGTTCTGGCGCGCGTATCGCGCTGCTCAACCGCACCGCGAGAGATGACATCGAGCGGCTGGTCGATCAGGTCGAAAAAATTGAAACGGCAGTTGAGCAGAAATTTCAGGAGCACTTCGTCGCGGCGATGGCCATTCCACACGCCACCGCCGAGTTTACAAACCTGGCCAAAGCCTTCACTCTGCCAGCCAGGCAAGAGCCTTCAGAAGTGGGCAGGGCTCGCCGCAGCCGACGCGGGAAGCGCAGCCGAGGCTGAGCAGACTGTTGTGCGCCGCAGAGAACTGGCACGCGCCGGTGAGGTTTTCACGTGACCGGTTTCCACCTGACCTGCCGCACGGCGTCTTTCATCCCGCGGTGGCAGCCCGAACGTGTCGCGATAGCACTTGCTGAAGTGAGGCGCAGAGATAAATCCGCAGGCCAGTGCAATATCGACGATTGGCATACTGGTCTGCAGCAGTAACTGGCGCGCGCGTTCGAGACGAAGCTCCAGGTAGTAGCGGGTTGGAACGCACTGCAGGTAACGCTGAAACAAGCGCTCCAGCTGTCGTCTCGACAGGCCGACGTGAAACGATAGCTCGTCCAGCGTCATCGGCTCTTCGATGTTGGCTTCCATCAGTGAAACCGCCTCGGCGAGTTTCGGCTGGTTGGTGCCGATTCGCTGAGTCAACGGCACACGCTGACGATCGTGCTTGTCGCGAATACGGTCGCACATGAACATCTCTGAGATCGCCGCTGCCAGATCAGCACCATGCGCTTCGCGCACCTCGTGCAGCATCATATCCAGCGGCGCGGTGCCGCCGGCGCTGGTGTAGCGATCGCGGTCAATTTCGAACAGGTCCGGAGAAATCACCAGTTGCGGAAACTCTTCGCGCGCACTGGCCATATTCTCCCAGTGAATCGTGCAGCGGTAACCATCCAGTGCATCGGCTTTGGCCAGCACGTATGTGCCCGTGCACAACGCCCCCAACACCATGGGACGCTTGGCTAGCGCGCGCAGCCAGGTCAATACTGCACCACTGACCTGATGCTGCACCTGATTGCCGGCACAGACAAAAATGGCGTCACAGCTGATCGAGTCACCTATTTCACGGTCGGCGCCGATCGACAGACCATTGCTTGCCATGACTGGCTGGCCGTCCGCACTCAGAATGGTCCACTCGTAGAGCACCTCGCCCGCCAGTTGATTCGCCATTCTGAGCGGCTCGACGGCCGACGAAAAAGCGAGCATGGAGAAGTTCGGGATAAGCATAAACCCGAGGCGGGTTGGCTCGTTCGGATTCTTTTTAGCAATCATTGATTGGGATACCTCGCAGCAATGGATTTGGGCGCTGCGCTGTATGATTCAGCGCTATTCATCCCGACGTTGCGTTTGTCGCAGTTGAGCAAATTCGCGCTGGCGGCGACGGTTAAACCGCGAAGTCAACCACCGAGCGGGCGCATAATGTACCGATTGCGACACCTTGCTGGAGTGCCAGATTGAGATATATCGGGTACCAAGCGGTCCAGTTAAACCGCTAAGCCAGATTTCAGATCCAGCAACCGATATAACCAACTGATATTGATAGCATTTAAAGTTGTGATAGTCACAGCATCTGGCGTGTAATCTGAACCGGCTAAATTGAAAACAATACGCAACTGGCCCTCACGACTCAGTAGTTCGCGTCTGCAAAGGACGATTTTCGCTGGGCGATGTAGTCCAGCAACGCCTCATCTGTACCAGGATCAATCGGTGGTGCCTGGTACTCGCTGAGCATGGTTTTACAAATTTTGCTCGCTCGCATGCTGGCATCCAGCGCCCCTTCCGACTCCCATTGCTCGAAGCTGTTGTTATCCGCCACTGTGGATCGATAAAACGCTGTCTCGAAATTTTGCTGCGTGTGAGCACAGCCCAGAAAGTGTTGACCTGGCCCGACTTCGCGCAAGGCATCGAGCGCCTGACCGTTGTCACTAAAGTCCGGACCCGAGGCCAGCACGGCGAGCATGCTCGCCTGATCGGCATCGAGCACAAATTTTTCATAGCTCATCACCAGCCCACCCTCGAGCCAGCCAGCCGTGTGCAACATGAAGTTCACACCGGCCAGCAACGCTGTCTGCAGCGTGTTGGCTGCCTCGTATGCCGCCTGTGCATCTGGCAGCTTTGAAGCGTTGAGCCCGCCACCGGATCGAAACGGCACCCCCAACCGGCGCGCCAGCGCGGCAGCCAGGTACAGCACGGCAGAGGGCTCTGGTGTACCAAAAGTGGGGGCTCCCGACTGCATCGAGACCGAACTGGCAAACGTGCCGAACACGACTGGCGCACCGGGACGCACGAGCTGCACAAAGGCCATGCCCGCCAGTGCCTCTGCGAGTATCTGAGTCACCGTACCCACAACCGTCACCGGTGACATAGCGCCCGCCAATATGAACGGTGAGATCACAGTGGCCTGATTAGCACGTGCATAAACTTCTGCCGCGCCCAGCATCGTGTCATCGAAGGTCATCGGAGAATTAGCGTTAATCAGATTGATCATCACGGTTTTCTCGACACCATTTTCATCGAGAAAATCATCGCCGAAGAGAATTTTTGCCATGGCGACGCTATCTTCGGCGCGCTCAGCCGCGGTAACAGAACCCATGAAGGGTTTGTCGCTGTATCGCATGTGGGCGTAGAGCATATCGAAGTGACGCTTGTTAACCGGCAGATCAACCGGCTCACAGACAGTGCCACCTGAGTGATGCAACCCAGGGCTCATGTAGGCGAGCTTGACGAAGTTTTGAAAATCCTCGATGCCTGCGTAACGTCGCCCCTGTTCCAGGTCGCGAACAAACGGCGATCCATAGGCGGGCACGAGCACCGTCGCCTTACCGCCAATTTGTACACTGCGAGCCGGGTTTCTCGCGTGCTGAATGAAAGTAGACGGTGCGCTTCGCTGGATAATTTCGCGACACATACCGCGCGGGAACCGCACCCGCTCGCCGTCTAAGGAGGCCCCTGCGGCCTTGAACAATTCGAGCGCTTTGGGAAAATCCCGAAATTCGATGCCAATCTCCTCAAGCACCGTTTCGGCGTTGGATTCGATCAGCTCAAGATGCTCCTCGCTCGCGATCTGGTACTCGGGTATTGCCCGGGTAATATACGGGGGGCTTGACGCGCCACCAGCACTCGCCCGCTGCGCCCGTTTTTGCGCCCGACTGCCGCCCCTTCTGCGCCTGGATTCGGCCATGTTTCAGCCCCTGAAAATGTTTGACGCAAGTATTGGCCGCTGCCCTCTAACCGGCTGACTGTGACGCGACCAGCAGGTATACGAAAGCGCCAAAACCTTTGTTATGGAAACGGTTTGTGACAGCTTAGACACACGGTTAGAAATTTTGCAGAGTTTCACACCAAAACTACACTACAAATCTTTGTTTTAGTTAAAATTATCCAAATTTCCTGCGCGTTTTTCTGGACCCAACCCAAAAACGACCGACCCAGCTGACCCATGCACTTTGCAATCGGCGGTAAATCTGCACCCGGGTTGAGGGAGTACCACCAGGTAAGGATACGGTCCTATCGGTAGCGCGATGCCACCGATTCCGCGAAAATTGTATTAATTTGTTTACTATCATTTAACCCAACAAAGGCTGTTCAGGCGGTCTCGCAACCAAGGCTTACGGATGTCAAAACCGACAGACAAAGATTCAAACGATCAATCCACGGATAGCACGCAACGCATCACTGACGATATGCGACGCGGCGCTGCGCGGCCCGCCTCCTCACGCCCGGCCGCCACGCCGCCCCCGGCTTCCGGCCCCAAAGCGACTGAACCCAATACCACCAAGCCAGCGCCAGCAAGCGCTCAAACCGCCAGGCCCGCAGCTTCTACGTCTCAACCTGCCAGACCTGCGACCGCCGAACCCAAGCCCGCCCAAACTGCGGCCCCCAAAGATCGGCCGGCAGGCTCCGCCGCTACCACTGCGCGCGAAGACGTCACTGTGCGTCGGGCCGCCGTCGCTCAAACCCCACAGGCTTCTGAATCAACTGCCGCTGCTGCTGCCGTCGGCAAACGCCGCGTAGTGCGCAAACGTCGACGTCGCGCACATGTAGTCGACCCGGCAATCACCCGCGAGGGCAGCCTGCTTGGGCCGCTGTTGCTCGGCTTACTGCTGCTGGCCGCCATCGCCTGGTTTGCCATCAAGCACTACACACCGCACATCCAGCGCGATTTGCTGCGTCGATCCACCGAAGCGCTGCAGAATGAGGGCCTGCCCAATTCAGCCTTCGTCGAGATCGACGGCCGCAACGCCACGCTCAAGGGCAGCGTCGCCAACCGGGCCGATCGCGATCGAGCTGAGGCCGCTGTGGCGGGTACCTTTGGTGTTCGCCATGTCGACAATCAGCTCAGCCTGGCAGGCACCGGTCAACAACAGGCGACCTCTCGCCAACCAAGCACTTTTTCAGTTGCCAGAGACGGCGAAAAAACCACGATTCAGGGTACAGTCTCGGCACAGCACTATGCCGATTCACTGACCGATGCGGCTGAACAGGCCTTCGGCGCTGACAACATCGACAGCAACATAGCTATCGAAGCCGGCACGACCAATCCGGGCTGGCTGCCTGCCTTGCCTGGTCTGCTGTCAGACGTAGCTCAACTGCCTGACGGATCACTCGACATCACAGGCGATGCCATCACCCTCAGTGGCACCACCGAAACCAACGAACAGCGCGATGCACTGCTCGCCAAGGCCGATGCCGCGGTGGGCAACCTGCTGACGGTCAACGACGAGCTCACCTCGCTGCAACCGGAAAGTGCAACAGCGCCCGTCAGCGAAGCGTCCGATAGCGAAACTACCGAAGACACAACGGCGCAGGATACCGAAACGGCTGCCCAACCAGCCGCCGAGGAAACACCACCTGTAGAGACGCCGGCTCCACAGATGAGCCTGGGCTTGAGCAATCGCGGTGACAGCATCGAATTGCGAGGCGCCATGGGTGACGAGCAGACCAAAGCGGCGTTACTGGAGCAGGCTCAACTGATTTACGGCGAAGACGCCGTTACCGATGCAATCACCATCGATCCCGCCATCACCGATCCGCAATGGGCACAATCGATCGGCTCATCGTTTGCAGATATCAAATCGTTGAAACATGGCAATCTGTCGATTGGCAACGGCGCCGCATTTCTTACCGGCACGACCAACAGCCCGTCGACAAAAACCGCGATTGAAGAGAAGCTCGCCGCCACCTTCGCCGGCGACACTGACTTTGAAAGCAACGTGATGGCGATCCCCGATCGGCCCGCCAGTCTGTTGATCAAAAACACCGACTCGGAAATCGCGCTGAGCGGCAACTTGCCCCCCCAGAGTGCTGCGGATCTGCTAACCGCAGTAGAGGGTGGCACCGACCTGCCACTGATCGACCTGATCAACATCGATGATCGCGTAATCACACCCGACTGGGTCGATCCGCTGACTCAATCACTCTCGCAGCTCGATTCGATTGAACAGCCCTCCGTCGAGATTGACGCCGAAGGCACATTGATCGTCGGCGGGCAAGCCGACACAGCAGAAGCGCGGGAGACCGCGGCCGCGAGCGTCGCCGAGTTGTTTCCCGAGTCTGTGAGCTTACGCAACGATATTAATGTTAAAACACCGACAATCGTGGAACCTGAGCCAGTCGACATCAACACTCTGCTGGCCGGTATTGATCTATCAGGCATCCGCTTTGGCTCGAACAGCGCCGAACTGACACCTGAGAGCCTCGCCATCCTCGACTCGGTAGCCGACGCATTGTCACAAGTACCCGGCACAAGCCTGGAAATCGGCGGACACACAGATTCCCTCGGCGACTACAATTACAACCTCAGCCTCAGCGCCTCGCGCGCCGAAGCCGTTCGCAGCCAACTCGCCAGTCGCGGAATTGCTGACGAACGTATGATTGCCAGGGGCTACGGGCCGGATTCCCCAATCGCCACCAACGAAACTCGCGCAGGGCGGGCCAGCAACCGCCGGATCGAGTTCAAAATAATCACCGGAGACTAAATCCTATGCAATATGTGATCGGCGAGATTTTTGTCGGGCTCGGGATTGCCGCACTGGCCGGCCTGTTGGTGGGCTGGTGGCTCAAGGGCAGTATGCGACCCGCCACGAAATCGGCAGGTTCGTCGATCCACGAATCGATTGATTCGGATGACACCCTGGACATGACCATGGCTCTGGCCGACAAGGACGTCGAGCTGGAAAAACTCACCCTCGAACTGCACCAGCTTCGAGGGCGAGACGTCACCCTGCAGGCGGGTCATAGCAATCAGGTACAGGAAATCAATCAACTGCGCGAGGACCTGACGCGCGCCCGCGAGGCGCTCGAATCCAACCGCGCAGAGTTCAACTCCTACCGCACCGCCAAGCAGGCGGAACTCGCGCAATCGGCCAACGAACTCACTGCACTCAAATCCGGTACACCTGCGCAAGACGAACGGCTGGATGAAGCAAAAGAGACCATCTCGGCACTGCGTGTCGCGGTGCGAGAAAACGACAAGGTCATCGAGACGCTGCGCGCCCGGGTGCGCGAAGGTGACAACACCGTAGAGGATTTGCGCAACCAACTGCAAACGGCCGAGCGCGGCAACACCGATTCGGGCAAACGTCTGGCCGAACGCGAAGAACAATTCGCCGGCCTGCAGCAGCAGCTGGCGCAGACCAGCGAGAAACTTGGCCTGCTGGAAGTCGAGTCAGAATCGACAAAAGCCGCACGTGCGCAAGAAATCGCCCTCAATCGCAACCACGAGAAAAATCTCGCCTCGCTCAATTCGCGTTTGCAGGATGCCAATCAACAGATTGAAGCCAAGCAGAGCACCATCAGCCAGTTGCAAAAGCAAATTTCCGAAGCCCGAGCCAAAATCTCCGACCTGGAAACTGTCACCAACAACTTCGAGGCCAGTGAAAAAGCGTTGCGCAAGGAAAATCAGCAGCGTGAGGTGGAAATCTCGATGCTCGATGGCCAGTTGAAAAGCGCCACCGTACAACTGGAAAAGGCCAATACCGAGCTCACCTCCGCCGGCGAGTTGCGCAAGATGCACAAGGACAAATCAGCAGAGGTCGTGGCGATGCACGACATGCTGAGCGCAGCGGGCAAAAAGCGTGAAGCACTGGAGTCAGAATTAGGCAAAATGAAACGTCTGGCCGCCGAGCACAGTAAGGCGCTGTCGACGATCAAAGAGCTCGAGCAGGCGAATACCGTCTTGCACAAAGACCTGGATAGTGCGACCGTCAGCCGCGAAAATCTCAGCACTCAACTGGTCGAGCTGCAGGAGACCAACACCCGCAAGGACGACGAACACAAACAAACCATACAGGCGCTCAAAAAGGCATCGGACGAACGCCTCAACAGCGAGTCGGCTACGCTGAATCAAAAGACCCAGCGCGCACTGGTCGAGCGCAATGCCGAGCTTGCAAAGCTGCAGGAAGAATTCAGTGCCGTGGTCAGCAAACGCGACGACTACGAGCAACAGATCAACACCCTGCAGCAACGATTCGTCGAACTCGACACCGACACTCGCAAACGTATCGAAGAAATCCAGAAAGAGCTCAATCAGGCACAGCAGGATGCTCTCACCAAACTCCAGCAGGCTAACGAAAAACGTGCGAACCTGGAGCAGCAACTGGCCAGACTGCAAAAAGTTGCGAACACACACGAGGCGAGCGCCCGAGAGCTTGAGGGTACAAAACGGCAAAGTGCCGGGGATAAAAACCGAATCGCCGAACTTGAAAAGCTGATTGCGGAGGCGGACGATCGGGCTCGCAAGCAATCGGCCACGATCGATCTGCGCAACCGCGAAATCGCCCAGGCTAAATCGCGCATTGGCCAATTGACTTCTCTGGAGCGGCAACTGGCGGATACGCAACGAGCACATCAGCAGGAAGTCACAGCGCGAGCACAATTTAGTACGCGCATAGCGGATATCACGCAAAAACGCGATCACGCCGAAGGCGAACTGGCTGCCAGCAGCAAACAAATTGCGCAACTCACCTCCACTGTCGGACAATTACAGCCGCTGCAGAAAAAAGTCGCCACGCAAAGCAATGAAATCGAGCAACAGCGTCGCGAGTTGGCAGACAAGGCCACCACACTGAAGCAAATGGAAACACAGCTTCAGCAGTCGGCGTCGCAATGCCAGGCGCATGAAAAACGTATCGTGGCACTGCAAAAGGATCTCGCCGCACAAACTGAAACGGCATCTCGCGTTGCCGGCCTCGAGCGATCACTATCCGCCGCCACCGAACAGTCTGAGCGCAGCAGCTCGACTTACTCGCAGCAACAAAAGGAAACGCAATCTAAACTGCGTGAGCTGGAATCCAAACTCACAGAACGCACAGAGCGACTGAGCGCAAGTGAAGCCAAAGTCGAGCGCCTTAGCAATCAACTGCTCGAAGCCGATCGCACTCGTCTGGAGTTGGCCGACAGCAAATCGACCATCACTCGCCTGCAAGCGAGCGTGAACGAATTGACCGCCGGTGCCGGTGCAAAAGATGAGCTCGAAAAGGAACGCGGCCGCGTCACAGAACTGACCGGCCAACTGGCACAGCGCGATCAAACCGTGAACGCTGCCAATGACAAGGCTGCCAAACTCGCCGAATCCGTTGGCAATTATCAGACCCGGCTCAAAGCACTGGAAACAGAGCTGCAACAGCAGCGAGATCTGGCAAAGTCGATCGGCAAGCAATCCGAAACAACGCTGGCGTTGAACAAGCAGCTCGCCGATCAGTCAGGAGAAATCGAGTCTCTGCGAGACCAGCTTTTCGAAGCGCAAAATGCGCAGTCTGAATCTCGTACCGATGCCGCCTTGCAGGTGCAAAACAATGCCAAACTGCAGCGCACCCTGACAGCCAAAGAGAACGAACTCGCGCGCCTTAATGCAAAGATCGAAGCGCTATCATCAAGCGCACCCACCGCGGCGCCGGCCGATGCCTCCGATGAGCGCTCCCGCGAACTGGGCACACAACTGAATGCATTGAAGGTGCAGCTGGCTGAAAAAGACCACAACATCAATCAGCTTCAAAACCGAATTGCACAGATCCAGGTCGATTCCACCCGAACGGTTGCCGGTGCGACGGGGATTACCAGCCAGGCGTCCGATCAGAAATTGCAGGGCAAATTTGATGCGATGCTCGCAGAGGCAGAACAGTGGCGACAGCGCGCACTGAAGGCCGAACAGGCATCGGGGCAGCAATCAGAACTTAGGCAATCACTCGAATCTGCCGATCGACAATCTGAACAGTATCGCACCGAGCTGCAACACGCGCGCGAACAGATGCAACAGCTGAAGTCGCAAAATGCCGAGCTGCAAACCCGGATCAAACGCACTGAGGCAACGCCTGCCCCGGCATCGACGACAACCAGTCGCCCGACCGCCGCCACGCCGGATACGCGGCCAGTGAATCCGAACCGCGCCAAACCACGCGTATTCGCCAGACAGTCTGACAGCTTTCTCAGCGACAGCATCGGCTACAGTGCCAACGCCACTGCCAGTGGCGATGACCTGACGATGTTGCCGGGTGTAGACCAACGCATTGCCGCTTTGTTGAATCAGGCCGGCATCACCGAGTTTCAGCAGATTGCCCTCTGGTCGAAACGCGAAATTTCACACTATGCGGAGAAAGTCGGGCTCAACCCGGCTCAGGCTGACAATCACGAATGGCCAACTGTCGCCAGACAAATACTGGATGGCAGCTACACTGGCACCGCAGCAACCTAGCTGATAGTTCGCCTGATCTTGCGGTGCTGCCGGCTTACCCGGTAGCGCCGCAACCCCAACTAATCCTTGCAAGCAAGCTAAGCTCATTTATAGTGGCCGCTCCAACGAATCTGGAGCATTTCGATGTCGATAAAGGTCAGCTCGTGGAACGAATTTGACCCACTCAAACATGTGATCGTCGGTCGCGCCGACCACACTTGTATCCCCCCTTCGGAACCCGCCACCGAAGCTAAGGTCCCCGAAGACAGCGATATGCGCGGTATGTGGGGTCCGCGCCCGCTGGAAACCGTCGAAAAGGCAAACGCGCAGCTCGATGCGCTGGCGAAACTACTCGAAAGTCGCGGTGTGCTGGTCGATCGACCAACGCCAATTCAATGGAATCAGGCGGTCAACACGCCGGACTTTTCAACCGGCTCTATGTTCGGCTGTATGCCACCGCGAGACGTCCTGCTGACAGTGGGCAACGAAATTCTCTCTGCGCCAATGTCGTTTCGATGCCGCTACTTCGAGTACCTCGCCTATCAACCGCTGATGCAGCACTATTTTGATGCTGACCCGGATTTTCGCTGGGAGCAGGCACCGCGACCAAGGCTGTCAGAAGACTCTTACAAAGCAGGTTATTTCGATGAAATTACTATCGACGAACGCCTGCAACGCACCGCGAATCTGGATTTCGTCACGACCGAGTACGAACCCCTATTCGACGCGGCCGACATTATGCGACTGGGCAAGGATCTGTTCTGCCAGCATGGACTGACCACCAATCGTCGCGGCATGCAGTGGCTGCAGCGCCACTTTCCAGATCACCGCGTGCACTCGGTCAATTTCCCGGGTGACCCCTACCCTATCCATATCGACGCGACGTTTGTGCCGCTCCGGCCCGGTTTGATTATCAACAATCCGAACCGCCCCTTGCCCGATGAACAGCGCCAGATTTTCAATAACAATGACTGGGAGATCGTCGACGCGGCCACACCCGTTCACAACTCACCACCGCCGCTGTGTTACTCCAGCGTCTGGCTATCGATGAATTGCCTGGTGCTCGATCACAAGACGGTCATCGTTGAGGCCAGTGAACACAATCAGATGGAACAGATGGACAAACTCGGGATGGAGGTGCTGCCGCTGCCATTCAGAGACGCCTATCCGTTTGGCGGTGGCCTGCACTGTGCAACGGCTGACGTGCGGCGCGAAGGTAACTGCGAAGACTACTTTCCAAAACAGACAGGCAATACCCGTTTGTAGCGATCTAGGTACTTGCCCGGGCCAGGCCCGGGCAACAGCTTTTTGGTTTACCCTTCAGGCCGCACTGATATCGACTGCGGTATCGTGAAAAACTGCCCCGCCATTAGGTTGCCCGGGCACTGAGCTGACCAGCGCATTCACACCAACACCATTCTCATACGCGCTGTTGGGCCAGATACTCTCCAACACCACAACGCCTGTCTGCAGACCATCGAAAGACGCGGCATGGACAGTGATCTCTCCCTGTCGACTGCGCAGACGAATACGCTGCCCATCGACCAGCCCCAGGCTGTGTAAGTCAGCTGAATGGACTTTAAGCGTCGGCCGCCCTTCGCGCTTCAGGGAACCGGGCGTCTCTGTGAAAGTGGTGTTCAGAAACTGCCTTGCCGGTGCCGCTACCAACCGATACGGATACTCTGCCGTCGCGTTCTCAATCACATTGTGATGATCCGGGAACTCGGGCAGGCCATCGAAACTATCACCGACGCGCGCCCAGTCGGGCGAGAAATGGAATTTCTTGTCAGGCGTGCCGAATCCATTCAGGAAATTGGCGTTATCGAAATCGAGCGCGCAGTCGTGCCAGTGTTTGTCGTGCAGCGCATCTGCGGACGGATAGTTCGAGCGCGCAAGCGTCTGCTCGATCAGCTCCCACTCGCTTAACTTAAATCCCGGGTGATCGATACCTAATCGCTCGGCGAGCGACGACAGTACCTGATGATTGCTGCGACACTCTGCATAGGGTTCGATTACTTTTTTGGCCACTTGCAGGTAGGTGTGACCACCTGCTTTGTAAATGTCGTCGTGCTCTAGAAACATCGTCGCCGGCAACACCACATCTGCAAACCGCGCTGTATCGGTCATGAACTGCTCGTGTACGCAGAGAAAAAGATCTGCCCTGCCAAGCCCCTTGCACACCTTGTGAGACTCGGGCGCGACCACCGCCGGATTGGTGTTTTGCATAAACATACCCATGATCGGGGGCCCATTGCCGAGGGCTGCCGGATCACCCAGCAAAATATCGCCGATGCGGGACTGATCGAGCACGCGCGCCGAGGGATTACGCCGCTCATGTGCATCGATAATCGATGCATCGATATGATAGATCGCAGCGTTGGAGTAAAGCGCGCCACCGCTGCGATTTTTCCATGCCCCGGTAATCGCTGGCAGACAGGTCACCGCATGCATGGCAACCGCGCCGTTGCGGCTGCGTGTGAAACCATATCCTGCCCGAATGAAGCTTTTCGCAGTTGTTCCGTAAAGCCTGGCAAACGCAATGATGTCGTCAGCGTCGATGCCGGTTATTGCTTCGGCCCATTGCGGTGTGCGCTCGGCGATATGCTGCCGAAACCGATCCGAGAAATCCGTATGTCTCGCAAGATAGTCACGATCTTCGTAGCCCTCTGCCAACAGCACATGCATCACCGCGCAAGCCAGCGCACCATCGGTGCCAGGACGCGGCATCAAATGCATATCTGCCTGCTTCGCAGTAGCGGTCACGTAGGGATCCACCACCACAAGCCTGGCCCCTTTTTTTCGAGCCGCGCCAATATGATGCATCAGGTTGACTTGCGTATGCACCGGATTGCCACCCCAAACGACAATCAATTCGCTGTCACAGATTGTGCGCGGGTCTGAACCGCGCTTGCTGCCGGTTCCGGCCAACCATCCTGCATCCGCCAGCGTGATGCAAAAGGTTGAGTGTTGCTGACTGGTGCCAAGGCAATTTCGCAAACGGTCCAGTCCGTCGCGTTGAACGAGCCCCATGGTGCCAGCGTAGTGGTAAGGCCAAAGCGCCTCGCTGCCGAATTTTTCGATGATGGCGCTGAACTTTTCTGCCACCCTATCAAGCGCACTGTCCCACGATACTGACTCAAACTCCCCGGCCTCACCTCGCTTGCCGTTGCGCCGCAAAAGCGGAGTCGATAGCCGATCGGGATGATGCACACGCTCGGCATAGCGCGCGACCTTGGCACAAACCACGCCTGCCGTATAGGGATTGTCCGCCCCATAGACTCGACCGATCGTATGTTCGTCGATGCGTTCAACCTCCAGTGCACAGGTACTGGGGCAGTCGTGAGGACAGGTAGAATGGTATCGTGCAGGGCTTGCGCTGCTACTCATATGTCGGCATACCTGTAGCTGGTTGTCGGAGCTCTATTGTTGTTCCATCATAGGCAGATTGATTCAACTTGCAACCACCCGACCACACTCCGCTGACGCCACCCGCCCCTTCCAGCCACCCCGACCAGGGTGATCGATACGCCTTGTTGCTCGCGATGCTGCTGATGGTCATGGCCACTATCGCGTTATCGTCGATGCACGGTTTCGTGCGCTACGCCAGCGAAGAGATGAATATTTTTACCATCGTGTTCTTTCGCAATCTCTTCGGACTGCTCGCCGTCGCCCCGCTGGTGCTGCGCAATGGCGTGCGCTCCCTGCACACTCAACGGTTCGGATTACATGCCACGCGGGCATTCACCGGTGTGTTCGCGATGCTGCTGTGGTTTCAGGCGCTCGCCACAGTGCCTATCGCTACTGCCACAGCACTGAGCTTCTCCGCCGCCATTTTCACCACGATCGCTGCGGTTGTTTTTCTGGCCGAAAAAGTGAGAGTCAGACGAATCGTTGCAATCATTACTGGCCTCATCGGCGTTCTGATCGTATTGCGGCCAGCCAGCGACTCGTTCAATAGCTACGCGCTGCTGGTATTGTTTTCGACGATGTTTTGGGGCACCAGCGTCGTGATCGTCAAGAGCCTGTCCAGCACCGAGAAAACGGCGAGCATTGTCGCGTGGAATGCCATCCTCCTGACGCTGCTGTCTCTACCGTTTGCAGTGTGGGCAAACGAGTGGCCCACGCCAAGCCAATGGCTGCCCCTGCTGGCTATCGGCGCGCTGGGCACGATCGGGCATCTGTGTATGGTGGGAGCACTGGCGCGGGCCGATTCAACGGCGGTGATGTCACTGGATTTCTTACGACTGATCTGGACCATCGCCATCGGCTACTGGTTTTTCGCCGATCGAACAGACTTCTGGACGATTGCAGGTGCGCTGGTGATATTCTCCAGCGGCGTCTACATTCTCTTTCGTGAATCGCGACTGCAAAAGCAGTCGCACAAGCGGTAGGCGGCGCACTGATAAGCCAGTCGTCGCCGGGCGTCCTACAACGAGGATATCTTGATGATCCCCTCTGGATTAACCTCGCCAGTGGCGGGTACCACGCTGTTAGACTTGCCCGAAAGCAATCGGTGCAATGCCATCAGGGTTGGCGATTGCAGTGCCACAGCCAGTTGTTCACTGTTTAACGACAAGATGAAATCATTCATCGCCGCCACTGCAGTGTTGTAGTCAGCGAAGGTATTGCCAAGCAGCGACACCTGTATTCCAACGCCGCGAAGTTCAGTGCGAAGTTGTTGTTCAAGCGCACGAACCGCTGGCTCGATTTCACCGCCGGTTGCTGAGAGTGCATCATTGATCAGTTGAATACTCTGCTCGGGCACTGTAATGCTGTCACCGGCAACTGTCGGGACCGAACGCTGAACGCGAATCTCTCGAAGGTTGCTCAGCACCTGCCGAGAAATTTCCGTCGATGATGCCTGTGCAGTGCCAACGGTATCGTCATTTGACGGAGCCAGTGCATCGGCAACACCAGCCAGGCTTGAATCCGGCAGCACCACAGGTGTCTTACCACCAATGGCCACTGTCGAACCACATAAAATAGCCAGCGCTACACCACCGGTCATCAGGATTTTGCTACAAACCATAACGTTAATCGTCTCTACCGTAGATTGAGTTGGGGCGCTCTTAGAAACTAAAACTGTAGCCGAGCGTGCCCTGGAAACGGGTTCCTTCCGAAGTCCGATCCGTGATATCTGATAGACCCACCGTGATTACCAAGGGTAAGCTGGAGGGTGCGAGCGAGGCCGCCACACCGAGACTGCGTCCGGTCCAGCTGCTGATCAGTGACATATGCGGTTTGATACGCGCGCTTACGCTGCCGAACAAATTGGGCGTATTCTCGTTATCGTCAATCGCACTTTGCGAGCGGAAACTGCCGGTACCAATTCCGAGCGACGCGGTGAGTGGCATCGGTCGTTCACCATTGAGTTCAAATCGCCGAGTGACTACGCCATAAAACGTATCCGCTGAATCTTCAGCCGCACCCCAAGCGATCGGATTGGACCACCCCAGAGCGACTGCCACCTTCCCTGCATCAGGGAAATAGCGATGTAGTTTCAGTCCAATTGAACCATCTTCAGCAAAATCATCCAGCAGACTAATAATAGCGGCATTGATTTCCACACCGATATTTTCTGTCGCATCGCCAAACCCGATACCGAAACTGGCTGATCCATCGAGATCTGAGTTGTTGCCCGCCGTCCTGCCAGCAACACCGATGTAAGCGTCACGATTGTCTGCACCGTATGCACTGGGAGTCAGGAACCCGGAAGATGGAGACACCACAGTACGGTCAATGAAAGAAGTAGGATCGATGAGCAGAGATTGTCGAATCTCGTCATCTGTCATTGTCGCTTTGCTCTGGCCGGTAGCGATGCGCGAGTCATTTGTCTGGCCGCTGGACAAACCGTCAGCACCCGGCGGATGAATCCCGGCACAACCGTGAATGAGCATTGCGCCGATGGCGACTGCAAGCGCACCGAGCCGACTGCTAAATGGTAACTGAAACATTTATAACCTCGGAGGAAATAATATGGGCAAGCGGCACTATTGGTGCCATAGTTTACAGCGGAGGCGATATTGTAGTTCCCATGTCACTGCGGCACTATTGAATAACCGGACTGTAAGTTGCTGAATTCATTCCTAAACACAAATAGCAAGCTCGTCAGCAGCCCAATTGCAAACAAGTGAAAATCGTGCCGCGTGCAAGCGTCTTGACTCGTGTTTGAAATGCAACAGAATACTGCGCATTTAAAGGGCCAGGGTGATATCTGACCCGTTCTGCCAGGATTTCATAACGGCCCAACAACCGTCTAATACCAGCCAAAGCCAGCCACCCAAATCCGGGTAATTACTTAGGGGCAGTCAGTTCCGGGCGATCAAAGTCAATGATCACGGGTTCAGAGTGGCAGCTACGCATGTACTGCAACAAGTCGGTCGCGGCAAGCGTAGTCGTCATCGAGTTATCACCGGGATGAAAGTGCAGTGGGTGCAGGTCCAGCAGCATCTTATCCAGAATAGCGGTCACCTGGTGTCCAGTATCATTGATCACCGCCAATGGTGTCACCGCTCCGGGAATTACCCCCAGATAATGCATTAGTCGTTGCGGGCTGGCAAAGCTCGGTTTGCCCATCTCCAGCAACTCACCGAGCGCTTTCAGATTAACAACACGATCTTCGTGCAGCGTGACCAGAATCATGCGACCTTTTTTGTTGCGCAGGAACAGGTTTTTGGAATAGCCGCCTGGCACACCCTCGCGCACGCCTTTGGAGTCTTCAACGGTACGAAGTGGCCGATGTGACACCGTGCGATGTTCAATCCCCAGACTGTCAAGTTTTGCGAAGACGTCGTCCGGCATTGCGGGTTCGGATCCATCAGCCAACTTGCGCTCGATGGTTTGTTTATCGTCCAAGGCTAACTATCCTCTGCGTAGCGGCGCGTCAACAGCTCGAATGTTGCACGCATTCCCATGGCTTCACCACCAACTGGGCGGCCCGGACGGCTGCGATTGTTGAAAGCCATAATGTCAAAATGAATCCAGGGTATTTTTCCATCGACAAAACGTTGCAGATAGAGTGCGGCGGTGATCGCGCCACCAAAAGGCGTACTGGCTGCATTTTGTAGATCGGCTACATGGCTCTTCAGCAAGTTGTCGTATCCGGCGTGCAATGGCAGTTGCCAGGACGGATCGCACACCGAATCCGCGGCCTCCTGGAGTTCCGCGGCAACGCTGCGATCATTGCAAAAATAGGCTGCCACTTCAGTGCCGACGGCCACTCTGGCAGCCCCTGTCAGCGTCGCGAAATCAATGATCAGATCGGGCTTCTCGGCGCTGGCCTCGGTTAACGCATCGCACAGTACCAGACGACCTTCAGCATCGGTGTTATCGATTTCAACGGTAATACCGGAACGCGTTCGAATGATATCGCCAGGTCGAAAGCTGTTGGCGGATATCGCGTTTTCGGCCGCAGGGATCATCAGGTGCAAACGAACTGGCAACTCCAGCGCCATGATCATGCTGGCAAGTCCTATTGCGTGCGCCGCGCCGCCCATGTCTTTTTTCATTTGTCGCATGCCAGCAGCAGGCTTGATGTCAAGACCTCCACTGTCAAACACGATCCCTTTACCCACAATCGTCACCAGCGGCCTGTCATCGCTACCCCAGTGAAGTTCAAGCAAACGTGGTAGATGAATGCTCGCGCGACCCACTGTGTGAATGCATGGAAAATTCTCTGCCAGCAGATCTTCGCCGACGATCTCACGGAACTGTCCGCCATGATTCTGCGCCAGTTCCTCTACAGCCAGCGCCAAATGCTGCGGCATCATATCCTCGGCGGGCGTATTGATCAGATCGCGAACGCGCGCTGTGGCCGAGACCGTTTCCTGAATGCGCATGTGGTCGGCCGCCGCAGGTAATTTCAGTCGTGCAGCGACACGCGATGCGTTCTTGTAACGCGTGAACTGGTAGGCGCCCAGTCCCCATCCCAGTGCCAGACTGTCAATACGCGCGCGAACGCCCGTGCCATCGAGCTGGTATAGCCCCTCGGGCAGCCGCAACGGCAAATCCGCCACCGCGAACGGATCGTCGAGATCGGCCACGCAATAGACAAAGCGTTCGACGCCACCATCGGCAGACGGCAACGCACACAATTGTTCGGCGCGGCCAGTGAATCCATTGGATTCCAGCCACTGCGTGTGGGGCGCCGATAGCTTCTTTTGCCATCTTTTGAAAGCGGATGGAACAAGCAACGTGATCGGCAGCGCTGCAGCGCGACCGGCGAGTACGAAAATGTCAGACATGATTTACCTGTTTACTGAAGCAGGGTCGCGTCCACGCTGGGTGGCACATAGCCATCAACCTCGATGGCAACGACCGGCAGACGCTCAAATATAGCACTATCTTTAACGCAGGCTAGGATGTCATCTTCTGGACTGGTGAGCCTGATTCGTCATAGCGTTGGCCAGTGTCACGGCTCTACGCGTGCGTGGCTCGATGCGTCAAAAAAATGCAGGTGTTCTTCGGGCACTGAAAAACGCATTAGAGTACCGGGCTGCATCTGGTGCAATCCGGTCAGGCTCGCGACCACCGCGGTGTCCGTATTCTCCAGCATCCCGTGTACCAGCGTACTGGCACCCAACTGTTCCAGCATCAATACGTTGATGCCAATGGGACCGTTGTCATCGTGGCGCATGTGCTCTGGACGAAAGCCGCAACGAATCTCGGCAGCCGGCAACTGGCCCGCCAAAGCCAAAACGGCGCCATTGGCGAGACGCAACTCCCCCTGCGAAACATTGGCAGATAATATATTCATTGAGGGGCTGCCAATAAATCCCGCTACGAACTCCGTCATGGGCCGTTCATACAACGCCAGTGGCGTATCGTATTGCTCAACCTGCCCTGCATTCAGCACCATCAAGCGATCACCAAGCGTCATTGCCTCGACTTGATCGTGCGTGACATAGACCGATGTGACTCCCAACCGCTGTTGCAGCTTGCGTATTTCAAGCCGCATCTGCACACGCAATTTTGCATCGAGGTTCGACAGCGGTTCATCAAAAAGAAAGACTGCCGGTTCGCGCACGATCGCACGCCCCATCGCCACCCGCTGGCGCTGCCCGCCGGACAACTGTCGCGGTTTGCGCTTGAGGTAATCGCGAATCTCCAGAATGTCCGCAACCTCATGGACACGTCGTTTGATTTCCTCCTTCGAGACCTTTCGAATCTTCAATCCGTAGGCCATGTTGTCGAACACGGTCATGTGCGGATACAACGCATAGTTCTGAAAAACCATCGCGATGTCACGATCCGCAGGCTCCAGATCGTTGACCACCGCGTCGGCAATCAAAACCTCGCCGCTGGTAATGCGCTCAAGCCCGGCAATCATGCGCAGCAAAGTGGACTTGCCACAGCCACTTGGGCCAACCACGACAGTAAACTCGCCGTCTTTGACCTGGCCGGAAATACCGTGAAGCACTTCCAGAGATCCATAAGATTTTCGAACGTCGCGAAGTTGAATTGCGGCCATTGCCTGCAGTCCTATTTATCTGTCTCGGTAAGGCCTTTCACAAACAGCTTTTGCATGGCGATCACAACCACGATCGGTGGCAGCATGGCCAACATGGCAGTCATCATGATGGTGTTCCAGCGGGGCGATTGCTCGGCCGCCTCCAGCATCTGCTTGATACTCATCACAATGGTGTACATATCGCGATCAGTGGTAATCAACAAAGGCCACAAGTATTGATTCCAGCCGTAAATGAACAGGATCACAAATAAAGCGGCGATATTAGTGCGCGACAGTGGCAGCAGAATATCCTTGAAAAAGCGCATAGGGCCCGCGCCATCGATACGCGCTGATTCCAGCATCTCATCTGGAATCGTCAGGAACACTTGCCTGAACATGAAGGTCGCCGTCGCCGAAGCAATCAACGGAATTGAAAGGCCCCAATAAGAATTGAGCATGCCAAGATCAGCAACGACTGCATAAGTGGGCAATATGCGCACCTCGACCGGCAGCATCAGGGTGATGAAGATCAGCCAGAAAAAGCCCATTCGAAACGGAAAGCGAAAATAGACAATCGCAAATGCCGACATCAACGAAATAATAATCTTGCCGATCGCAATCGACATAGCCATGACCATGCTGTTGGCCAGCATCCGCCAGACCGGCACCGTCTCTGATCCCTCGAGCCCACTGCCATACAGCGTTTGCTTGAGATTGACTAAAAACTGATCGCCAGGCCACAACGGCAACGGCACTTGCGTCATGCGTACCGCATCATGAGTGGACGCAACGAACGTGATCCAGATTGGAAACGCGATCATCGCAATGCCGGCGATGAGCACCAGATGGGTGAACAGCGTGAGCAGAGGACGATTTTCAACCATCAGTATTCCACCCGGCGCTCTACAAAGCGAAACTGTACTACTGTCAGCGCGATCACCATCGCCATGAGTATGACGGACTGTGCGGCCGAGCCACCGAGATCAAGCCCGATGACGCCGTCGTTATAGACCTTGTAAACCAGAATTTCGGTTGCCCTTGCAGGGCCACCCTGAGTGATCGCGTGAACAATGCCGAAGGTATCGAAAAAAGCGTACACCGCATTGACCACCAACAGGAAGAAGGTGGTTGGAGATACCAGCGGGAAGGTGATCGTCCAGAAGCGACGCACCGGACCGGCGCCATCGATAGCAGCAGCTTCGGTGACTGAACGCGGTATGGCGTGCATTGCCGCGAGATAGAACAGAAAATTGTAGGCAACCTGCTTCCAGGAAGCCGCCAGCACGACCAGCGCCATGGCCTGCCCGCCATTGAGTTTGTGGTTCCAGTCGTAGCCTGCAAACTCCAGTGCGTATGCGATGACCCCGAGCGTAGGATCGAACATGAATACCCACAGCGCGCCGGCCAGCACAGGTGCAATGGCATACGGCCAGATAAGCAAAGTGCGGTAGATCGTTGCACCGCGGATAACCCGCTCGGCAAAACCGGCAAGCACCAGCGCGATCGACATCGACAAAAAAGCGACCGCAAACGAGAAAAACGCCGTTCTGCCAAACGACTGGAGATAGATATCGTCCTTAAACAGTACGCCAAAATTCTCAAGCCCGACAAACTCTGAGGCCGCACCAAACGCGTCTTCCAGTAGCAATGACTGGTACAACGCCTGGCCGGCGGGCCAGATAAAAAAGACAAGAGTGACAATTATTTGCGGTGCCACCAGCAAAAATGGCAGCACAGACGGCTCGAAGTGGACGCGTTTCAGCACAAGTCAGATCAAACCTGCGTTGGCGGGGAAGGGAAAATTCCTTGCGGTACTGTGGTGACGAGCATGCAGTCCATGCGGACTCATGCGGACCCTGGCGGGCCCGCATGACGCATGCGAACAAGCTGGCTACTTTGCGGTGCGCTCGAATTTACGCAGCAGACCATTACCTCGATCGGCCGCATCGTTCAGAGCATCGGTCGCGTTCTTGGAACCGTTCCAGATTGCTTCCATCTCTTCATTGATAATATCGCGAATCTGCACGAAATTACCGAATCTCACCCCCCTCGAATTCTCTGTGGGAGCGTTCAGGCTGAGCTGTTGAATCGCGGTATCGGTGCCGGGATTGCTATCATAGAAGCCCTGCTCTTTTGACAATTCATAAGCCGCTGTAGTGATCGGCACATAGCCAGTCTCCTGGTGCCACCAGGCCTGAACTTCTGCTGAGGAAAGGTAGGACAGAAACTTTGCTGCTCCCTTGTACTCGTCCTCATCGTGGCCAGACAGTACCCACAAGGTTGCACCACCAATAATCGAGTTTTGCGGCGCCTTCGCTACCGAGGTGTCGAGCGGCAACATGGTCTGTGCAAAGTCAAACTTGGCCTGGCTCTTGATGGAGCCATAGTAGGCCGAGGAGTTCATCCACATGCCGCACTCGCCGTTGGTGAACATCGACAGTGAATCGCCACGACGACCACCATAGACAAATTGACCACCGTCGGACATACCCGCTACGTTATCCAGAATGCCGGCGACTTTCTCGTTGTTGAACGTGAACTCAGTATCGAAACCCGCAAAGCCGTTTTCTTTGGTGCCCATCGGCAGGTTGTGCCAGGCTGAATAGTTTTCAACCATCACCCAGGATTGCCAGCCGAATGAAAAACCGCACTTCATTCCGTCGTCGACCAGCTTCTTTGACACATCTTTCATGTCATCCCAACTCTGCGGTACTTCAGCACCCACCTTTTTCAGCGCATCGGCGTTGTACCAGAGTACCGGGGTTGAGCTGTTGAACGGCATCGATAGAAGCTCGCCTTCCGGCGTTTGATAGTACGAGATAACGGCAGGCAGATAGTCTGCCTTGTCAAAACTCTCACCGGCATCCTTCATCAGTTGCTCAACCGGATAAACGGCACCCTTGGCGGCCATCATCGTCGCAGTGCCCACTTCAAAAACCTGAACAATATGTGGGTGCTGCTTGGCGCGAAAGGCGGCGATAGCGGCAGTGACCGTCTCGGTGTAGTTGCCCTTGTAAACAGGTACAACCTTATAGTCTGATTGGGTGGCGTTGAAGTCTTCGGCGATCTTGTTGACTCGCTCGCCATTGACACCGCCCATGGCGTGCCACCACTGTACTTCTGCAGCCGCCATGACGTGGCTGCCCGACAATATCAGCGAGCAGCTCAACGCAAGTTTCGCCAGTTTCGATTTAATCATTCTCTTTCCTCGTTGCATGGCCATATTCAATGGCCGTTATGACTGTAAGCGGATGTTGCAAGGCGCACATCAACGCGTTTGCTAAAGCAAATTCAGACCGACAACAACGCCGGCACAAACGCACATTGTCGCATCGCTAGGTATCATTTTCACCCGTAGCCTGATAGTGCGCAAACGCGCCTCGATTGCGGGACAAAATATACTGCGCCGCAGCGATCGGCGGATAGGCATCAACCCCGGGTAGCCCAAGGTCTGACGGATCGACGATCGCCTCTGGATCGGGGTCGTAGAATACCGCTATTGAGTAGCGATCGGCAGAAGATTCGTTGCGCACGCGGTGGGTAGTCGAGGGCAAATTGCCATTTGACCAGCGCTCTAGCAGATCACCGATATTGACGACCAGCGTATTGTCGCGCGGCGGCGCCGCCACCCACTGCCCGTCTGCAAACAATACTTCCAGGCCGGCGGTTTCCTGCAACAACAGGGTGATGCACCCAAAATCGCTGTGTGCAGCAACTCCGAATTGATCCGCATCACCCACTGTGGGCGGGTAGCGCAGCAGTTGCCCGCGCAGCATTGGGTCTCGATAGCGATGGCTAAAAAAGTTCTCATCCGCCCCCAGTCGCAGCGCCATCGCTCGCAACAGGACGTCGCCAATCTGTTTTATCATCGCTGCATAGTTAAGCACTGCTGTGCGCAGCGACGGCGGATTCTCCGGCCATTGATTTGGTCCGCACAGCGGCACCCCGGCCAGCACGCGCGGGTCATCCGCGGCGATTTCGGGGCCCCAAAAGAACACCTCTTTCTGATCGGTATTCACCGCCCCCTGCATCCGCGCCTGACCCGATGCCAGGTAGCCGCGATTGTTGAGGTCAATCGCAATTTTTGCCTTTTGCTCGGCGCTTAATGCAAAAAAATGCCGCTGTTCACGGCGAATAGCCGCGATTGTGTTAGCTTGCAGCAGACTCCCGGTGACATAGAAGAAACCACATTGGGAAGTTGCCGTTTCTATCTGCGTCGCCAATCTGCGAACGCCCTCGCTATCAACCGCTGTGTCGAGATCGAGAATCGGTAGATCGGGCATGAAATGCGCTGTTCGTTGTACAGGTGCCCAGCATCATACGTGCAAAACGAGCGCGACCACAATCCCGCCTCAGGCGGATTCCGAACCGCCCCCATTCAGACTGACAGTCCATGACCGACGCGCTCTCACAAATGCTGGCTGACAAGCCGTACATTCTTACCGATGGTGCAACCGGCACCAATCTGTTCAGCATGGGCCTGCAAACCGGCGATGCACCGGAGTTCTGGAACGTCGATCATCCTGACCGCGTCACCGCCCACTACGAAAGCTTTATCGATGCAGGATCAGACCTGGTTTTGACCAATACCTTCGGCGGCAACCGCTACCGGCTGGCGTTGCACCAGGGCCAGGACCGCGTTCGGGAGTTAAACTACGCCGCGGCGAGCCTGCTGCGCGAAGCGGCCGACCGAGCGGACCACAAAGTGTTGGTGGCGGGTGATATCGGCCCGACCGGCGAGATTTTCGCACCGACCGGCACACTGTCTATTGAAGCCGCTACCGAGGCATTCGCAGAGCAGGCACAGGCTCTGGCCGATGGCGGCGCAGATCTCATCTGGATCGAGACACTGTCATCACTGGAAGAGGTAGAAGCGGCGTTTGCCGGGGCCAGAACCACGGGCCTGCCGCTCGTTTTCACGATGAGTATCGACACCAACGGGCGCACGATGATGGGAATCACTGCGGCCGATGTCATCACCACGTCGGTCGACAAGATACCGGATCTGGTTGCCTGTGGCACCAACTGCGGGGTGGGTGCCGCAGAAGTTGTGGCAGCGATGCTGAACATGCGCAACGCCTGTCAGAGTATCCCCGCACAACCCGCACTGGTCGCCAAAGCCAATTGCGGGATTCCGGAATATGTCGAGGGCGAGATTGTCTACAACGGCACGCCGGAGTTGATGGCGCAGTACGCGCGGTTGTCGTTCGATGCCGGGGCGCGAATTATCGGGGGTTGCTGCGGTACTACCCCTGAGCATATTCGTGCCATGCGAGACGCACTGGCAAATCACGAGACCGGACCGGTACCCGAGCTTGAGACCATTGTGGCGCAACTGGGCGAGGTATCAGCCGGCGCAATCTCACAGCTCAGCGGCGATATGAGCGTCGCCGGCGGCTCAGTATCCGGTCGAGCGACACGTGGATCTCGACGACGACGCAAAGCCTCCTGATCGAGGCCTTATTCAGGACGGGGATGACTGGGTGGCCTGAATCGCCACTCGTTGAGGTTCGTTTTCTCGCTTGCCCAGAAATACGTGCCGATACGCCACGTACATGTATGCGCCATACAAAGGCATTGCAGCAAAAGCCAGCGCCAGCGCAACCTCACTTAGCATGAAGGTCAGCAGGAATACGAAAAAAGGCACGTAGCTCGCCATCATTACAACGACCAGGTTGCGCTGTTCCGCTGTTTTGGCAAGTTTCAGCGCGTCGAAAAGTCCGAGTGGGTGAAAGACCGCAAGTGGCAGCAAGAACCAAAGGCCCGCTACCATCACGCAACAGTAGAGCACAAAGAGGTTCATAGTGCCGGTCGAGAGCCATTGCAGCATCTGAAACCCGATGGTTCCGGTGTAGTCATTGACCGGGACGTCAAGCGTGACCTTGCTCGCCACCAGCGCTGCAGCAAACCAGATCAACGTATAGACGACGGTGGTGACCAGTAACACAATCACCGCGCTCAGCAGTCCGCGGTAGCACTCGGTTATCGAAAAATCACGCGATTCATCAGCGTCTCTGGCGATCACCAGGCTCACCGCCAAGCTGGCATGACAGGCGAGCAGCCCGACAAAGAATGTCAGCCAGGAGCCTGCCTGCAAAATGTAGGCGGCGTAAAAGTAGCTCGTGGATAACACCACGAACGGCAAGGTTCGTCGCCGCAGCAGGGCAAACGCTTCACGCTGCCAGTGCCTGACATCCGCCAGTTCTACCTGCATTGGCTCAAGAGGAGACGACATACGCCCTCCCGCGATCCACCGCAACCTTTTGCCGGGAGACCCACTCGACATGTCTGGCCACAGACTCATCTGCTTGCAGTAATGCCAGCGTGCACAACTCTTTGCCTAAGTGCATTTCCGAGAACAACTTGTGCAGACCACGATGGCACTGCCGGCAGATATTGATCCCGGCATTCAATTGCGCGCGCGTGAAGTGGCGCTGGAAGTGTTTGCGTCGGTGCAGCTTGCGCGGGATCAGATGATGCCACGTCAGTGATGTGGTGCGCCGGCACAGCACACAAGCGCCGAACTTGAGTCGTTCCTGCATGGCAATAGAGAATAGACCAACTGTTAGCGACTGGACAGCACCCGATTAGGTGTCGTTTGCGATCTGTTGCAATGTCTCGGCAAGATCTGCCATATCGGCAATTTCCAAGGTGCGGCCAGACACGGGAATCGGTAGCCGCTCAGGGTTATACAGCACTGACGACATACCGGCTGCGTCTGCTCCCTTGATGCCAACTTCGCTGTCTTCGATCACAATACAATCGTCGGGACGAAATCCCATTGCATCAGCCGCGTGCCGGAACAACCCCGGATCTGGTTTGAAAATTCCGACCTCGTAGGCGCTGAACACTTGCTTGCCAAAAAAGCGATCCAGACCGGTAACCGACAGAGCAAGTTGTAGCTTCTCTACCGGTCCATTGGATGCCACACACATCGGTTGCTGCAGTTGCTCAAGCGCTCCGACAATGCCGGCGATCGGTTGCAACTGCTCGCTGAACATCGCCAGCGCCCGGTCGCGAAATCGATCGACAAATCCTGGATCGAGCGAGGTACCGTGTTGCTGCTGAAGCTCGTCGAGTTCAAGACTCAGTTGCCAGCCGCGGTAGCGTTCCAGCAACTCTCTCGCACCGATATCAATACCACTTTGCGCAAGCTCGGCGCTGAGCGCCTGACAGTTGAGGAACTCGCTGTCCACCAGCGTGCCATCGCTATCAAAGATCAAACATTTCAAGAGGTTGCAGCCAGGGACGCGATGCCGGATCGGCACAGGAAAATCAGAGACGAAGACTAAACCGCCAGAATCTTAGCACCGAACGACACACCGACAAGGGTTTCAGCGCCGACCGCAGGACAATCCGTACCAGGACAGACGCTGGCGCATTTCGTTTTGTCCGCCATCGCAGGCCGAGCGCACAAGCGCCTGCAACTGCTTCACCGCCTTTTTCGACGTTGGATCGTTGGAGCTCCTGATCCGCTCGCGGTAGATTTCAATCATCGCAAGCTCACCATGCTCGTCGCGCACACTGCGGTGCAACTCCGGTGCGGCTCGGGCAGCGGCGCGGGGAGGTTCACTGCTCTCGGACTCGAGCAGATCCATCAACTTTCCAATACCGGACAGATGCTGACGACGCAGACACTCCACCGGTTGAAGTGAACTTCTGCACCGCCGCGCAATACTGTTTCGCAGCTGCGACAGCGCTGCCGAGTCGAAATTTCTTGTCTCTCGGGCCCGTTCGGCCAGCGACGTAAACTCGCGGCCGAGTGCGAGTAGGCGCTTGTCGCTGCACATGGTTCGCTCAAGCGAAGTGTGCACCCGCGAGCAGTCGACGGCGTAGCCAGGCTCCGATAAGCCGGCGAGACCGACGAGCAAAACGATGACTGCGGCAAATTTCAATCGGCACCTCCCTTGCTTGCTGATCCAGGCACGATATTCACACCCCATGATGACACGATTGCCTTGTAGAGACCGTGCGTCCATCGTGGGGTTCAGGGGCGTTGTTTCGGCCCAGTGCGCATTCTCTTGAGCGAAAAGGCCCTAACGCCTTGAAATCGAGCGGTTGTTAACCTATATTCCGCATCGCGCGCACGATTAGATTAACGATTCTGGCACAACACGATCACGCCAGACCCTTCTCGCCAGGGCGATCAGGCTCAGCTCCCCGTCCGCGGCCCGAGCTTCCGCCTCACACATGATACCCGGCCGCCCGTTTAGCCAGCATGTGACGTCTCACGAGCAGCCCCCACCGCCTTCGCAGTGAGGGCGCGGGGAATATCGTTATTCACTGTCCAGGAGACTCTGACCCGGCAGTACGCTTTGCGCTAGAGAAGCACATACCGGATAGCCTCCGGCACAGCCCAAGCGCGCCCCGTGCAAACGGAGCGTATTTCTTTTTCGAGAATCAACATGACTGACATTTCACGGTACCGAAACATAGGGATCTTTGCCCACGTTGACGCGGGCAAGACAACGACCACTGAGCGTATCCTCAAACTGACCGGCAAGATCCACAAGATCGGCGAAGTGCACGATGGCGCGGCGACAACCGACTTCATGGAGCAGGAGCAGGAGCGCGGTATCACGATTCAGTCAGCAGCCACCACCTGCTTCTGGAACGACCACCGTCTGAACATCATCGACACACCCGGACACGTCGACTTCACGATCGAAGTCTATCGTTCGCTGAAAGTACTCGACGGCGGTGTGGGCGTGTTCTGTGGCTCTGGCGGGGTTGAGCCGCAATCGGAAACCAACTGGCGCTATGCCAACGAATCTCGCGTCTCGCGCATCATCTACGTCAACAAGCTCGATCGCATGGGCGCAGACTTCTACCGCGTGGTCAAGCAGGTAGAAGACGTGCTGGGCGCAACCCCGCTGGTCATGACCCTGCCCATCGGCATCGAAGACGACTTCAAAGGCGTCATCGACCTGCTGACGCGCAAGGCGTGGATCTGGGACGACTCCGGCGATCCAATGAAATACACCCTCGAAGACGTGCCGGCCGACATGACCGACCTGGTCGAAGAGTGGCGTGAAAAGCTGATCGAAACTGCCGTCGAGCAAGACGACGACGCGATGGAGAAATACCTTGAGGGTGAAGAGCCGTCAATGGAGACATTGAAGGCCTGCATCCGCAAGGGCACCATCGAGCTGGCATTCTTCCCGACTTTCTGCGGCAGCTCGTTCAAGAACAAAGGCGTTCAGAACGTGCTGGATGCGGTCGTTGACTACCTGCCCAATCCGATGGAAGTGCCGCCACAGCCCGAAGTGGACCTGGAAGGCAACGAAACCGGCGAACTGGCAGAAGTTGACCCGGAGAAGCCGTTGCGAGCACTGGCGTTCAAGATTATGGACGACCGCTATGGCGCGCTGACCTTCACCCGAATCTACTCCGGTAGCCTCGGCAAAGGCACGACCGTGCTCAACTCATTCACCGGAAAGACCGAGCGAATTGGCCGTATCGTCGAGATGCACGCCGACTCACGCGAGGAGCTGGACAAGGCACAGGCAGGTGACATCGTCGCCATCGTCGGCATGAAAAACGTGCAGACCGGACACACGCTGTGTGACCCGAAAGCACCGGCGACGCTGGAACCGATGGTATTCCCCGACCCGGTCATCTCCATTGCCGTGTCTCCGAAGGACAAGGCAGCTTCCGAGAAAATGGGCCTGGCACTGAGCAAAATGGTTCAGGAAGATCCGTCCTTCCACGTCGAAACCGACGAGGAGAGCGGCGAGACGATCATCAAGGGCATGGGTGAATTGCACCTGGATATCAAAGTCGACATCCTGCGTCGAACGCACAGCGTCGAAGTGGAAGTGGGCAAGCCTCAGGTAGCGTACCGTGAGACGATCACCAAACGCATCGAGGACACCTACACGCACAAGAAGCAGACCGGTGGATCAGGTCAGTTCGCGAAGATCGACTACGTCATCGAGCCGGGTGAGCCAGGCGACGGTTTTGGTTTCGAATCCAAAGTCACTGGCGGTAACGTGCCACGTGAATTCTGGCCCGCGGTGCAAAAGGGCTTCGAGCAAAGCCTTGAGCAAGGCGTTCTGGCCGGGTACCCGTGCCTCGATTTCAAGGTCATATTGATGGACGGCGGCTTCCACGCGGTCGACTCGTCAGCCGTGGCATTCGAAATCGCTTCAAAGGCTGCTTATCGCCAGTCGATGCCGAAGGCCGGCCCGCAACTGCTGGAGCCGATCATGAAGATCGACGTCTTCACGCCGGAAGATCACGTCGGCGATGTGATTGGCGATTTGAACCGCCGACGCGGCATGATCAAAGCTCAGGAAGCCGGCGTATCCGGTGTTCGTGTTAAAGCTGACGCGCCGTTGTCCGAAATGTTCGGCTACATCGGTGATCTTCGCACCATGACCTCCGGTCGCGGGCAGTTCTCTATGGAGTTCTCGCACTACGCGGCTTGTCCGGCGAATGTTGCTGAAGTCGTGATCGCACAGGCGGCCGAGCTGAAAAAGGCCAGCTAATGTGAAGCACCCGGTCGGGCGACCGGCCGGGTGCTTCTCTCGACGGCCAGATTCATTGTGCCGTTCGGAACCCGGCCCGCCCTTACACCGGACTGTTGGTGACCGTACGGTTGACACCACAAGCACCGCTTCAGCCTTGATTCAGCCTGTGAGTACGATACTAACTACAAATTTCAAAAGCCCCTTTATGGAGACTACGATGAAATACATCCTGACACTTGGATTCGCTCTGTTTAGCGCATCGTCAATCGCTGCAGGAGACGCTGAAGCCGGCAAGGCGAAAGCGGCGACCTGTGCGGCCTGTCACGGTGCCAATGGCGTTGCCATCGCACCCATCTATCCCAATCTCGCCGGTCAGAAGGCAGCCTACATGGTCGCTCAGTTGAAAGCGTTCAAATCGGGTGAGCGCAAGGGCGCGAACTCGGCCTTGATGGCGCCAATGGCCATGCCGCTGAGCGATCAGGACATGGAAGACATCTCGGCGTACTTCGCCGCCATGCCCGCCGCGAAGTAATACTGCTGTTTCACTGCCACACCAGTCTGGTGTGGCAGCTTTCCCCCAAAGGCTCAGTCCGGCTCCGAGTCATCTGGCTTGTCGAGCAACATCAACCAGTCCAGCCCCAGTTTCGCCACTACGTAGATCGCCTCGGTGCGTCCGCTAACCTCCAGCGCCGAGAACACCTTGGATGCATGCGCCTTTACCGTGTGCACCGAAATATTCAACTCGTTGGCGATCTGCTTATTCGACTTGCCCTGCACCATGATTTTGAGCACGTCTTTCGGTCGCTGAGTGAGCCCGTCGATCCGATGTTTCAGCGATGGCCCCTCATCTCCCAGCCTCGGGTCAGCCACCTCATCCAGCGCCTCGGGTGGCAGATAGATCCCACCGGCCAACACCAGATTTAACGCAGCCTGAAGGACATCAAAGGTAGCGGCCTTGGGAATGAACCCCACTGCACCGTTATCGATCATGCGCCGGATTTCGTCGGCCCGCTTCTCTCCGGATACCACCACAATTCGAGCGGCCGGGCAGCGCTCGCGAAACTCGACAAGCGCCTCCATCCCCACCAGACCACCGGGTTCGAGCTTGTAGTCGAGCAGCACGATGCCGTAATCATCCAGATCAGCCAGCGCAAACGCCTCTTCGCACGAAAAGCAGACTTTGAAATCTTCCGGGCGCACGAAGTCACCCAACAGGTTGCGTAACCCTTCGGCGAACAGCCTGTGATCATCTACCGACAGTACTTTCATCCATTCCCCCGGAATACTCACGAGTACACCACACTGCTATCGCAATGCGGTGCCTGCTCACTGCATTCTGGCTATCGGCGCGATCAGGAATCGGCAGTCGTACTACCCACGGCGGCAACACCCGCCTGTGCAACCTCGATGTCTTCTTCCGGTTTACCTGACCCGACACCAATGGCGCCAACCATCACGCCGTCGATGAAGATTGGAAACCCACCAAGCAGGTTTGTCCACGCACCGTTGGTCGCCGCAGCGACGTTTCTGGCAAACGGGTCAGGGGCGTGACCGGTCGCCGCCATGATAGAGGCCGCTGTGTAAGCTTTCGCCTGTGCGGTTTCGACACTATGGATCTTGGCTCCATCCATACGACTGAAAGCACGCAAGTTACCGCCGGTATCCACCACCGCGATGCTTTGCGGTACGCCCATAGCGGCTGCCTTGCTGCGCGCAGCATCGATAACCTTGACGGCCCCAGCTTCTGTTAGTTGTGGCAGGTTAACTGTATCGCTCATAGTGTGCTCTTGGTCGGTAGTGGAACGAAGATAGGTGCAAAGTTTACAGGATCAGCGAAACGATATTTGTACAGAAAAGACACGCAGCGCCTTGATCCTAGTTTAGCCGCGCTACTGAATAACGCAGCGCGATGCGATACATACAATAGCCGCACAGCGCCATTAGCACCAACAGACAGAGCAAGCCGTCATAGCCGGCAAAGCTCCACACCACTGACCCTATCCACGGCGCCAGGGCCGCACCCGTCAAGTAAAAAAGTGCCATCCCGCCCGATTTTTCTCCAAACCCCTGCCCACCCAGAATATCCCGCGTGATGACTGGCCGTACAATGCTCACCATGCCGTAGCCTGCACCAAACAATAAAACAAAGCCAAATATCAACAATGGCAGCGCTGCCGCAACAAAGAGCAGAACAATCGCACCTGCCATCAGCCAAAAACACAAAGTGACCAAAAACTGATTAGATACCTTTTTTTCAACCGCCATCATCGCCAGGCGACCAACAACCTGCATCGGCCCGATCAGCGACGCACAAAGTATCGCCCACTCTTTGGGCAGGTTGCGTTCGTCCAGCAACGGCAGCAAATGGTGGAGCGTTGCCCCGTGCACTACCGCCAGTAAAGCGAACCCGACGGCTAACCACAAAAATACGGGCGCACTAAAACTACTGAGCCTGAGCGCCGGGGTGGCGATGTTCGATCGAGGCGCGAGCGTCGCTGCAGATGACTCTATCAGGCCTGCGCCAAACCAGATCAGTGGTGTGCCAATGGCGAACACCACCAGCGCAAACACCTGCAGTGTCAAACGCCAGTCCCAAATCGCACTTAAGAAATGGACGGCGGGAAAACTCAACGACCCGGCAAACCCTGCCATCAAGGTTATTCTGACGATCGCCGCGCGCGCATCAGCGCCCAGTGCACGAGTGACCAGGGCAAAACAACTCTCGTACAGACAGCCGGCACAGCAGCAACCAATCAGAATCCAGCACAGATAGAACTGCCAGACCATCTGCACCTGCGACAGGATGAGCAGCCCCAGCGCACCAATTAGAGTACTGCCAGCCATGATCCATCTGCCATGCCCCATATCGATCATTCGGCCGGCGACGGGCGCACAGACAGCAGAAACGAGAAGAGCCACCGAAAACGCCGCCGTCAGTTCGACCTTGCCAAATCCAAGGCCTTGCTCCCACTCTAGTAACATCGCGGGAAAGACATAGAAAAGCCCGGCCCAGACTACTGTCTGCCCCGCCGCGATCAGCAGAATGCCTGGACTCATGTTCGCCGTTCACCCCGGTTGACACAATTGAACAGGGTCAGAATACTCACCCTCTTCTGACCGTCCGCGCAAGCGATCATCGCCACCCGTACCGTACTCAGCAACGCAAGCGAGCAATCCGAATTGAGCACAACATTCAACCAGCCTGTCAGTGGCATCGAAGTTCCGCGTTTTGGCGGCATGCCAACCTTCATGCGTCTGCCCTATACCCGTGATCCGGGCGATATCGATATTGCGCTGGTGGGGATTCCGTGGGATGGAGGCACGACAAATCGACCCGGCGCGCGACACGGGCCACGAGAAATTCGCAATCAGTCATCCTTCATTCGATCAGTACATCCGGTGACGATGCGAAGCCCTTACAGCGTCTGCAATGTCGCCGATATGGGTGATTCGAGCGTCAATCCCATCGATGTGCCAGACACTCTGGCACGCGTGGAAGAATTCTACAAGAGCCTGCAACGCGCCGGCACGCTGCCACTAAGCGCCGGCGGCGACCATTTGACTACGCTGCCGATTCTGCGCGGTACAGTGGCCTCGGGTCCGGTCGGTCTGATTCAATTCGACGCACACACAGATACCAACGATACCTACTTCGGTGACAACCGCTACACCCACGGTACCCCGTTTCGCAGAGCGATTGAAGAGAATCTGGTCGACCCAAAACGGATGATACAGATCGGTATTCGCGGCTCACTTTATTCTGAACAAGACTACGACTACTGTCAGTCGATGGGCATTCGAATGATCACGATCGAAGAGTATTTCGACATTGGCCCGGACGCTGCGATGGCTGAAGCAAGGCGTGTAGTCGGCGATCAACCCACCTACATTACCTTTGATATTGACTCTTTGGACCCAATCTACGCCCCGGGGACAGGCACACCGGAAATCGGTGGCATCAGCACTTTCGAAGCACAGAAAATGATCCGCCAGCTGGCCGGCCTGAATCTGATCGGTGCCGATGTCGTGGAAGTGGCGCCGCCGTTTGATCCCTCCGGCAACACCGCGCTCACCGGCGCCAACATTATGTTCGAATTGCTATGCATACTCGCAGAGTGCTGCGCCAGCGCCAAATCATAGTGTTGTCGCCAATCAGCACGATTTCAGTCAATGGATCGACTCTGCGGCAGTAAATTCAAGCGCAATTGATTGGCGCCACCAGGCGGTTATTGCCGCCATTGGCGCCATCAGCATCACTAGATACTGAGCGACGAAAAAGCGCATGAAGATTACCGGGAACAACAGGTAATGCACGATCACATAGGCGATCGCAACCAGCCCGAGCAAGCAAAACCTGCCGACAACGCCGCGGTGTTCGCTTTCACGCAGTTGATACCAATACAACAGCATCGCGAACATCGACGCGGCCACTGAAAACCACAGCCATTTACTCACCCACTGCGGACGCGCCAGCACCTGGAGATACTGTTGCAGCCCAACACCGATCTGTGAGTATTCGGATGGGTGGGTCGCCTCCATGTCGGTCATAAAAACGAAATAGAAAACCGTTTGCCAGCCATAGTTCCCGGCCCAGTGATTGACCCACAAATACAAACCTGCACAGACTGCCCCCCAAATCCCGAGCAACCACCATTTGCTGTAGTCACCAAGGAAAACCAGCGCATACATCAACCCTACGTAAAGTATAAGATCGGTGCGAACCAGTACAGAACACGCAAGCAACGGCAACAACAACGGGCTTTTGTGTACATAGGCCACCAGCGTCAGCGCCACCCAGAAAAACGCGAACGAGTCGACACCGGCAAATCGAACGACGACCAGATCCTGAGTAAACTGATAAAAAAAGTAAGGCACGGCGAGCCACAGCAATGAGTGGATGTACTGTCGCAAGCCAAGAAACAGCAAAAACAACCCGGCACTGCCGAAACCGGCCGACAGCAGATGCTGAGCGTCGTAGATATTGACCCCCAGTTTCGCCATCAACGCAATGAGCAGCACAAAAGCCACCCTGATTTTATAAAACGGTATTTGCTGAACAAACCCATCTGCGTCCTCGAACATCGTTTGCCGATAGTTGGTGGACTGCGTCAGTGTATGAAAATCACCCGGCGTGGCGTAAGCCCTGAACTCCTCATATACCCATTGATGCAGAAGATGAGGGTCAGTCTCGCTCAAACTGGCAACCGAACCGGCGTAGCCCAGCATATCCCAATTCTGAATCGGGTAAGTGACTGCGATATAGAAAAAAGCGACGCAACAGACCACCATCGTAAAAAATGCTGCGTGACGCCACAGATCACTCTCGTTAAAAAGTTTCAATCTCATTAGTTGTCACGCTCGATAACTGGGTTGCGCCGACCACCGGCCATTGATCCATCGTCTCACCGGGTTTTCAATCGTATAGAAAGACACGACACCGACGAGCACTGCGAGCACACACGCTGTCGCGCGGCCACCCGGGTAGATCCATGAGGTGTTATAGAAAAACTGCTGCCATAGGTAGATCGAATAGGACCACAACCCCATGTAGCGAATAGCTGGTGTACTGAGAATCTGGCTGATCAAATGTGGCAAGCGATCAAGATGATTAACCGCCACGCCCAAAAGTAGCGGGCTGATCGCGAATATGAGCCATACCGGAGCAACTCGCGCGTAGCAAAGAAACGCCAGCGCAAAACATACGACTGGCACCCAAGGGGGTAGTTGCCAGTCATAGCGCCGCTTCAACAAGCCATAGCCTGCCGCAACCAGAATAAAGACAACCGCGCTTTCAGTACGGATCAGGTACAGGTGCATATCTTCTACCGACAACCGACTGTACTGGTAAAACCCCAGCGCTATACAAAGCGCCGCAAGTATCAATAGCAAACCACCAATCCACTCCCGCCGGATGAACGCAAGAGAGATGAGGCTCAGCAGTACATAGGCATGTTCTTCGACGTTCAGCGACCACAAGTGATTGATCACGACACCGCTTTCCCATATGTGTGGTTCGGCGGGCAGGTAGGTGCGCATGAAAGCCAGGCTGCTGATGACTTCGAAGCTGGAAAATTCGATTGCATACAACCATGAAAAGGTAAAGATGAAGGCGACATACACCAGCAGCGTTGGAAACACTCGACTGAGCCGCCTGATGTAGAAGTCGCGCAGCGACAATCGCTTTTCAAACAAAATGCCGCTCATCAGCATCCCGGACAACACGAAGAAAACATCCACACCCATGCGATCTTCCCACACCCATTTGATGTCGAAAAAATGACCGCACAGCACGAGCAAAATGGCACAGCCTCGCCATCCGTCCCAGGCCAGATTGCGGTTTACTGCCAGATCGTTCGGTGAAACGAACAGCTTTCGCATTGCACCGGAGAGTGTCTCGCTCAATATTGGGTCAGTAGATCGATTGGGTGGTTGTGGCATAGGCTGGCAGGGTTCGCGACCGGACGCTCCCTGTCTAGGTCGCTATCGGCTTGATCGAAAAAATGTAAACTCCGTGCAGACTAGGACCTGTCCCTCGCCATATTGTTGACGCCATAACATGACAGACTTCAGATTTTCGGAAAGTGCGCCCACAAGCGCTTACGATTTCATTGTTGTGGGCGCGGGGTCCGCCGGATGCGTGCTCGCGAACAGGCTCTCTGCAAACGGCAGATATCGTGTGCTGCTGCTCGAGGCCGGGCCGAAGGATCACAATCCATGGATTCATGTCCCGATCGGATACGGCAAGCTCTTCGACGACCGATCAGTCAATTGGGCATACGAATCAGAACCCGAACCCCATGTCGACAACAGGCGCATATTCACCCCGCGCGGCAAAGTGCTGGGCGGATCGTCATCGATAAACGGCCTGGTCTACATTCGCGGCCAGCCACGCGACTACGATGACTGGGCAATTCCCGGCTGGCGCTTTAATGACTTACTGCCTTACTTCATCAAATCAGAGTGCCAGGGACGTGACGAATTGCGCCGCGGTGCAATCCCGATGCACGGCACCGATGGCCCGCTACACGTCGAAGACCTGCCCGATCGCCACGAATTGTGCGACGCCTTTATTGACGCTGCGGTGGCCAATGGCGTACCGCGCAACGACGACTTCAACGGCCCCAGTCAGGAGGGTACTGGCTACTACCAGGCGACGATTCACCGCGGCCGACGCAGCAGCGCGGCTGTCGCCTACCTCAAGCCCACCCGATCGCGGGCCAACCTGCGGGTTGAAGTTAATGCCCACGCGACGCGGATCCTGTTCGAGCACAACCGCGCTGTGGGCATTGAATACCACAAGCGGGGAAAGACGCAGCAGGCACACGGGCGACAGATCATCGTCGCCGGTGGCGCGTTCAACACGCCACAACTCCTGCAATTGTCAGGCATCGGCCCAGAATCACTGTTGCAGGAACATGGCATACCGATCGTGCACCCGGTAGCACAGATCGGTGAAGGGCTGCAGGATCACTACTACGTGCGCACTATTTGGCAATGCAATCGCCCGGTCACTATCAATGACGCGCTCGGCACGCCGTGGAATCGGGTCAAGACCGCCGCCACATGGGCGCTTCGGCGTCGCGGCCCGATGACCGTCAGCGCCGGCTACGCGGCCGCCTTCGTGCGCACCCGGGCCGAACTCTCACAACCGGATGCGCAGTTTTATTTCATCAATTTCTCCAGCAGCCAAAAGCCCGGCCAGCTCGATCCGTTCTCGGGTTTTAGCTGCTCGGTTTCGCAGCTTCAGTCCGAATCGCGGGGGCACGTGCACATCCGCTCCAACGATCCGTTCCAGCCGCCCGCCATTCAATACAACTTTCTCTCGACCCACGAGGATCGCCGCGTCATGGTCGATGGACTGAAGCAACTCAAAACGATCGTCACCAGTGCACCGCTTAACCAATACATCGAACGCCAGGTCGCCCCCGCGCCCGAGGTAAAGACAGACGACGAATGGCTCGCCTACTGCCGCGCGGTTGGCGGCACGGTCTATCACCCGGTCGCCACCTGCCACATGGGGACCAGCGAGCAGGCACCGCTGGATCCGCAATTGCGGCTGCGCGGTATCGACAATCTGCGCGTTGTCGACGCCTCGATAATGCCGGCAGTAATTTCCGGCAATACGAACGCGGCCGTCATCGCCATCGCAGAGAAGGCGGCAGACATGATACTGGCAGACACCCGGTAGTCGGACTGTACAGCGGCCACACCACAGCAGCATAATTCACTTACGCGTAGCGGCCAGGCGTGACGACACCCGCGTCCTGAAGCATCGCCTGCGCCAGACCTCCACACACAACCAGCCCGCAGCGAAATAGCGGACTGATCAGGATTGCATCCCATGACAGAGGCGCTCAAACCTCAATTCAAACCAGCGGCCAAAGCCGTCACGCCGCACAAGATGCTCAACCCGAAGGGCAAGCTGCACGGTGGTGCCAAAGCGCCCATGGACACACAGCAAGTGCTCGAAGCCCTGCGCCTGATGATGCTGGGGCGCGCCTTCGACACCAAGTGCTTCAGCCTGCAGCGGCAAGGCAAAATCGGCACTTTCGCACCACTGCACGGACAGGAGGCATCAATAGTAGGCTCCGCCATGGCGCTGAATCCCGCCAGCGACTGGGTGGTACCACAGTATCGGGAAACGCCCGCGATGCTGCGTCAAGGCTATCCGCTGGAACAGGTCATTCTCTATCGCGAGGGACACCCGCAGGGCGGCTTTGTACCCGATGGAATTAAGGTACTGCAGTTCCAGATCTCGCTGGCCGCGCAAATACCGCATGCCGTCGGCCTTGCCTGGGGCATGCAAATACAACAACAGGATGGCGTTGCGGTCGCCTACTTCGGCGATGGCTCATCATCGGAAGGCGATTTTCACGAATCCTGTAATCTAGCAGGCGTACTCAAAGCGCCAGTGATCTTTCTTTTGCAAAACAATCAGTGGGCAATCTCGACCCCGCGTGACATTCAAAGCGCCGCCAGCGACCTCGCCGCGCGTGCGCCCGGTTACGGCTTCCCCGGCATTTCGGTCGATGGCAACGATTTGTTCGCGGTGTACCAGGCGACGGCCGATGCCGTCGCCCGCGCACGCGCCGGTGACGGTCCGACACTGATCGAATGCCACACCTATCGGATGTGGGCGCACACCACCGCTGACGACCCAACACGCTATGTCGATGAAAAAGAGGAAAAGCGCTGGGGCACACGCGACCCGATTGACCGCGTGCAACGCTACCTCAGCGATGCCGGACACTGGGACGACACCATTGCTCAACAGTGGGAACAGGAAATCACCGATGAAATACAAAGTGCGTTCGATGCCGCGGCCAAACTGGCGCCCGCCGGCCCCGAAGCGCTTTACGAACATGTTTTCGAGACACCGACCGACACGCTGATTCGCCAGCGCACAGCGCATTTGCAGGAGCAATAACGTGGTACGTTTAACGATGGTCGAAGCCATCCGCGAAACACTGCGCGCGGAAATGCTGCGCGATGAGCGGGTGATTCTGATGGGTGAGGATGTCGGCCACCTGGGTGGTGTATTCCGCGCCACCGACGGTCTGCGCCAGCAATTCGGGGCGCAGCGTGTGATCGACACACCACTGGCTGAGAGCGTGATCGCAGGTTCCGCCGTCGGGCTTGCAATCTCCGGCCTGGTACCGGTATTCGAGATGCAGTTTCTGGGCTTTTCGCAAAACGCCTTTCACCAGATTTGTCAGCAGGTCGCCCGCACGCGTTTTCGCACCCGCGGGTCGCACAGTTGTCCAATCACCATCCGCGCCCCGTTTGGCGGCAATGTGCGCACACCGGAACTGCACAGCGATTCCATGGAGGCGCAATACGCCCAGAGCACCGGTATGAAAGTCGTCATGCCATCGACCGCCTACGATGCCAAGGGTTTACTCGCCAGCGCCATTCGCGATCCCGACCCGGTACTTTTTCTGGAACCGCTGCGCGGCTATCGCCTGGTGTCCGACGAAGTCCCGGACGAGGACTACACCATCGAATTTGGTCAACTGCGCACCATGCGCGAAGGCTCCGATGTCACCATCGTAACCTGGAGTGCAAGCGTACCTGTAGTAGAGCAGGCGGTTGAACAACTGGTGGCAGAGGGCATCGATCCGCATGTGGTTGATCTTCGCACTGTCGTGCCGCTGGATGAAGCGGGCCTGGTTGCGGCGGTGGAAAAAACCGGACGCTGCGTGGTGGTACACGAATCGCCAGCCGCGGCAGGTTTTGGTGCCGAAGTCATCACACTACTGCAGGAACAGGCGTTCTATTCATTGCAGGCACCCTTGATCCGTGTCACTGCCCCAGATGCACCCTACCCACCGCCCGGCATCGAAGGCTACTACATTCCGACGTCAGACCGAGTCGTTCACGCGGTTCGCGAAGCCCTGGTCGACTAGGTTACCTGCAATGGCAAAACACAATTTTCTGTTACCCGATGTCGGCGAAGGCCTTGAGGGTGGCGCCATCGTTCAGTGGCTGGTCGCCGAAGGTGATAGCGTCAGTGCCGATCAAATCATCGTCGAGATCGAAACTGATAAAGCGGTGGTTGAAATTCCAGCACCGGTTACCGGTACGCTGACCACACACGGTGCAGCCGCGGGTGCCACACTCAGCGTCGGCGATGTTCTCGCCACGTTTGAGGTGCCAAGCGACAACACAGCGCCAACGACAACATCCGAGCCAACCCCTGACCCAAAGGTTCAAGCGAACGCATCCGTCGCTGCCACACCCAGCACCCAAACTGCCCCGCCCAATCGCACGCTGGCAAGCCCTGCAACGCGAAAATTCGCGCGCGAACATGCAGTCGATCTCACGCTGATCACCGGCAGTGGTTCGCGCGGGCAAATAACCCGTGCAGACGTGGAAGCCCATATGGCTCAATCCGCGACGGCTACCGCGAGCCAGAACGATCATGCACCGGCTCAACCGACAACACCATCCAGCGCCGCGCCGCCACTGCAAACTCGCGACACAGTCACCGAACCACTCACCGGCCTGCGCAAGCAAATCGCCGTCAACATGCAGCAGGCGTGGAGTGATATCCCGCATATCTTCACCTTCGAAGAGATCGACGCCAGCCAGCTCGTGCACGCCCGGCAACAGATCAACGCCGAATTCGAAACACAGGGCACGCGAATCAGCTTCCTGCCCTTCTTCGTCAAAGCTTGCGTGGTCGCGCTACAGGAGCACCCCAGATTTAACGCATCCTTGTCGATGCAGGATGAAACCGTGACCTATCACGGCCAGTGCAACATCGGCATCGCCACCGCCACACCTGAAGGTCTTATTGTCACCGTGGTGCACGAGGCGGAGAAGAAGTCACTACAGCAGATTGCAAGCGAAATCGAATCGCTTGCCGATCTCGCGCGGCGTCGACGCGTAACAGTCGAACAGATCCGTGGTGGCACCTTTACTATTTCGAATTTTGGCAGCTACGGCGGCACTTTGGGTACACCGATCATACGCCCGCCGGAAGTGGCCATTGCAGGCTTTGGCCGCATCCACGATAAAGTAGTGCCTATTGACGGCCAGCCCGCAGTACGAAAGATACTGCCAATCGCTATCTCAACTGATCATCGACTGAACGACGGCGAACACCTGGGTGGATTTGTCGCCACACTCACACGCCTGCTCGCCAATCCCGTCAGACTGTTGGGACACTTGTAGATCATGGTCGTCGGCAACGCACCGGAAGCAGCAGACTTTGTCGTCATTGGCGCGGGCCCGGGTGGCTACACCGCCGCACTGCACGCGGCAAAGTGTGGCCGCAAAGTTCTGCTGATCGACAATCACGGCGAGGATGGCATCGGTGGCGTCTGCCTGAACGCCGGCTGCATACCCAGCAAATCACTGATTGAGGCCGCGCAAATCCTGCATCAATCCCGACACAGCGACAGCATGGGCGTGTCAGTCGCCGATGCAAGCTTCAATATGCCACAGTGGCAGACGTTCAAATCATCGGTGATCAGTCGGCTGTCAGGTGGTGTGAAACAAAAATTGAAAGCAGCCGGTGTCGAAACAGCCGCCGGCAACGCCATGTTTACCGACGAAAAAACGCTCGTGATCGCCACCAGCAATGGCCAGGCCCGATTTGTACAATTTCGCGACTGCATCATTGCCACCGGTTCCCGTGCACTGACAATACCGGGTTTTGAATTCGACGACGACATACTCGATGCCGAGGGTCTACTGTCACTGCAATCCATCCCCAAAAGCATCGCCATCATCGGCGCAGGCTATATTGGGCTGGAACTGGGTTGCGCGCTGGCGAAGCTAGGCTGCAAAGTCACCGTGGTAGAGGCACAGGACAGAATCCTGCCCGCCATGCCTAAAACCATTGCGCCAGTACTGCAAAAATCGATGGACAATCTGGGCATCGATTTTAAGCTATCACACCAGGCAAAGTCGTTTACTAATGGTCAGCTAACCCTGACAACCCCAGACGCTAAAACAACCAAAATCGCTGCAGAAAAACTGCTGATCGCGATCGGCAGACGCCCCAATACCGATCAAATCGGGCTCGACACCATCGGCGTCAAACTCAACGAACAGGGCTTGCTAAACGTAGCAGCCGACAGACGACTAAAAACCCACATCGCCGCCATCGGCGACATCACCAGCGGCCCTGCCCTGGCCCACAAAGCCAGCGCCGAGGCGATTGTCGCCGTCGACGCGCTGTGCGGAAAAAACACCGCATTCGAACCGCAAGCTATTCCATTGATCGTATTTACCGATCCCGAAATAGCCATGGCAGGCCTGTCTGTCTATGAAGCGAAGGAACAGGGAATTGACAGTGCCACTCAGCGCTTGCCGATGAAGGCCTCCGGTCGCGCCACCACAATGAATCAAACCGACGGTTTTATCGAGCTGGTCGCCGATGCCGACTCAGGGATTCTATTGGGTGCCACCGTCGTCGGCCCGCACGCGTCAGAGTTAATCGCTGAAATTTGTGTTGCTATCGAGATGGCAGCGGCTGTAGAGGATATAGCGCTGACGATCCACCCGCACCCGACGCTAAGCGAGTTAGTGATGGATGCTGCACAAACTAAAACAGCAAGTTAAAAATAGCGACAGCCACATCAGAAGCAGGCAAAGACTCTTGCCACTGTTGGCCTAAAACAACAGGCTGAAAAAGCTGTGCCCCGGATTCGGGGCACAGACCTTAATTCACTAGCGAGGCGGGCAAGACAATCTTGCCACCGGATCCCATCCCCAGCCATCCGGGCCGGCACTGCTGTAGTCACAATTGTCGGCCGTTGGCGTTTGCGTCAGTGGCGGACAGGACATCAGGCTTACCGGATTCCAGCCCCAGCCATCTGAACCGGCACTGCTGTAATCACAGTTATCCGATTCAGTATTCTCCGGCACATTTCCTGTGCCACTTGTAAGCGGTGCACACGAAGTCCTGGTTACTGGATTCCAGCCCCAGCCATCGAGCCCGGCGTTGCTGTAGTCACAACCATCGGTAACTTCTGTCTCGACCGGATCAGTCCCCGAAGATTCAGACACTGGCGGGCAGGAGGTTCGGGTAACCGAATTCCAGCCCCACCCATCGTGCGCATCGGCACTGCTGTAGTCACACTGATTATTGTTCACCACTGCAGGCTCAGTACCAGTAGGACTTATTCCAATACACTCTGTATAGAATTCTGAGTCAGTCCAGAACCTGACACCTTGCGAGGTATCTTCGATGTAAGGCGAGCCAAAGATGCCGCCAATTGCATAATCGGATAGTTGTACCACGCCATTTTCTACCAGGAATGATTCGTTGAAAAGTCCAAGCACTGGACCGGAGGTAAAGTGGATCCGGTTGCCCGAACTGGTGAAGTGTTTGGCAAAGCTGTACTCGAAAAATTCTATCGGCATATAGTTCGTCGGGCAATCATCGCATTCAAGGTACACGTTCGATTCACATGAGAACGATCTGCCGCCCAGATCCTGATTGTAATTCCAGAAAGCCTTGCGCAAGGACACATCGCTGCCCGTATCAAGATTGCGTATTGCCTCAGGCTGTGCTTGTCCACTCAGCCCTTCCGATGAGACCACCAGATCAGACAGCACTCTGGGACTATTGGTACCACCACCCTGCCTTCCTGTAGGCCGAAGATCGCGACCGCTGATGTCATAGCATTCAAAGTAGCCGTCGCGGCGCACCCGATTTCCTGAATCCAGCAAATCAAGCGCGGTATCCTGCCGGCTGTTAACCCAGAGGCGAACTGCCTGTGCACCACTGTTGCGCGTCACCAGCTCAAGATACGGATCCTGGAGAACAGTCGGACCAATATAACGCCCATCATCGGTGGTCCAGAAAGGTTGTGCCGCCAGTGGCGTGGAAAGCACCTCACCGTTATCGACATAGGCCGCATCAGCGATGAAGCCCTCAAACGGTGATTCAGGTGGCAGCGCCAGATGATGGAAACGGTATGCAGGAAACACCTGATTATTGATACCGGCGCCGGCTCTGAACGGAAAGTCCTCAGTGCGATAGGTCATCGAGTAACTATCGTAATAATAAAGATCGCACTGAACCACTCGATCGGCAAGATCGGAATTGCCATCCCAGTAGGCTCTCACCAGATCCACCTGATTGCCGGTCTGCTGATTGGTAAACACCGGCGGCGGCGTAGAGTCTGACGTCACGATACAACTTGCCTCGTTCTCCCAGCCAAAGCCATCACCCTCAGCATCGTAAAACGTCGCACTGCAAATCGGAAAGCGCGCGTGCGGATCGCTGCTCTCAAGTGGCGGGCAGCTTTGACGCGCCACCGGATCCCAGCCCCAACCGTCGTAAAGATCGGCATTGGTGTAGTCGCAATTGGAGGATGTCTCGGTGGTCTCTCCACCCCCTTCAAGTGGCGGGCAACTCTCGCGCGTCACAGGATTCCAGCCCCACCCGTCAAACAGGTCCGCACTCGAATAGTCGCACGTGGCTGAGGCTATTTGCTCTTCCGTCTCTTCCGGGATCAGGTTGGCAGCCGTGGCTGGCAGCCCGGTGTGGCACTCCAGACACTCTGCGCCTTGTTGCGCACCGACCTTTTGCGCGGCAGCCACCAGCGCCAGCGAGACAAACATCGCAGAAAGTGGTGCCAATCCAGACAGATTTCTAATAGTAGTCAGATACTTATCACTCATAAACCGAATACCTGCTTAGCTTTGTAGAAAGGCGCACCAGCTGGTGCGGGTAATGTCATGACACAATATTATGTCATGACATATTGCCTGTCAATTGAGCCAAACAGCAGTTTGTGACTAAGTGCGAGCGTTAGACTTCTGTGGTCCAGTGTCGCAAGGGTAGGTGAAAGCACACTCTTTTAGGCATCTGACGCACCGGAGAAGTCCCGGCACGCCACGTTGGAACAAGAACAACCTAACGAGTCGCTTGAACCAAAAGGAACGATGCCTAAGCCTTGTTCATTTTCTGAATCTGCGAGCGACGATCCACTGCCCAGCCATACTGATCCGGCCACATTTTAAAATCAGGATCGGCACCGAGTTTCTCTGCTGCATGCAATGGCCAGAACGGGTTGTGCATAATCTCGCGCCCCAGTGCGACAAAGTCTGCCTGGCCTGAGCTTGCGATTTGTTCGGCCTGGTCAGCGTCGATGATCACGCCGACGGCCATGGATTTAAGACTGGTCTCATTGCTGATGCGCTCAGCGTAGGGCACCTGAAAACCGGGCAAGCGTGCGGAGCTCCTGGTCAGCGGCTTGCCATCGTCATCGATTCTAAATCGCGGTGCACCACTGACCCCTCCAGAGGAACAATCGACCACATCAATGCCGTGCTCCCCCAGCGCCTTTGCCAGAGCCACTGAATCATCCATCGTCCACCCGCCCTCAAGGCCATCGACGGCGGATATTCTGAAGAACAGCGGCATATCATCACCCACTTCCTTGCGAACGGCGGCTGCCACTTCGAGTGGAAAGCGCATTCGCCCTTGAAGGTCGCCGCCATATTCGTCTTTCCGCAGGTTCGAGATCGGCGACAAAAAGCTGTGCATCAGATAGCCGTGAGCGCCGTGCAGCTCGATTACCTCGAAGCCCGCGTCGATTGATCTTCTGGCAGCGGTGACAAACTTGTCGGTCATGGCGTGGATATCGGCGATGCTCATTTCCTTCGGCACCTGGAAATTGGGGCCGACTGCCTCGGCGCTGGGCGCCACCACCTGCCAGCCTTCAGGGTGGTCCGGCCCCAGCGGTGTCGCCCCCTGGAACGGTGGTGCGGTTGAGGCTTTGCGGCCGGCATGTGCCAACTGTATACCGGGCATACAACCCATAGATTTGATGAAATCGGTGATCGGCACCAGCGCCTTTGCATGAGCATCACTCCAGATTCCCAGACAGCGCGGTGTAATTCTGCCCTCCGGCTCGATCGCGGTGGCCTCTGCGAATACCAGTCCAGCCTTGCCACGTGCAAAGGTGCTCAGATGGGCGAAGTGCCAGGGTTGCGCCATTCCGTCGTCAGCCGAGTACATGCACAAAGGCGACACCACCACGCGATTCGGAAAGGTCACGCCGCGGACGGTGATCGGGCTGAACAATGTGGACATGGGTTTCTCCTGTGTACCGCTATTTGATCAAAGGACGTTAAAAGTAAGATTGTTGGCTAATTCTGTCAGGCCAATACGCTGTCATTCTAAACAACACCGTCCTGTTCCAATGCCTGCAGATCTGCGTTGTCGATGCCAAGCTCAGCATAGATCGCCTGATTGTGTGCACCCAGCGCTGGCGCGGGCGTGCGAATAGCTGCGGGAGATTGCGACATACCGGGTATCACATTGTGCATCGGCAACCCACCGCCAATATCGTCATCGGGCACATCGACGATAATCGCCCGATCGTTGATGTAGGGATGATCCATTAATTGCGACACGTCCGCCACAGGGCCAACGGTGACATCAGCTACCTCAAACGTTTTCAGCAGTTCATCCTGTGTGTGTCGCTGCATGTACTGCGAGATAATTTCATCCAGCGCAGCATTGTTTTTTACTCGCGACGAATTGTTAGCAAAGCGTTCATCGGCGATCAGTTCCGGCATGCCAATGGTATCGAACAGCCGCTCGGCCATCTGCTGCATCGAGGCGGACAACGCGACAAATCGATCATCTGCAGTGCGATAGACGTTGCGCGGTGCCGTCTGATCGGACAATGATCCGATACGCTCAGGCACCTCACCGGTGAGACGATAATTTGCCGCAGTCGGCCCAAGGATCGAAAAGATCGGATCAAACAGAGGCAAGTCGATCACCTGCCCCGCTCCACCGCCGCGCTCGATGTGGCGTATCGCGACCAGTGTGGCAAAGGCACCATACTGCCCGGCAATCATATCGGCCAGTGCCAGCGGTGGCAGCACCGGCGGGCGGTCGCCATAGCCATTCATACTGGCATAGCCCGACAAAGCCTCCACCAGGCTGCCAAATCCTGGCTTGTGGCTGTAAATACCCGTCTGCCCCCAGCCAGAGATTCGCACCAGTACAAGCTTTGGGTTGCGGGCGTGGAGTTCATCCGGCCCCAGCCCCCAGCGTTCAAGTGTGCCAGGCTTGAAATTTTCGACCAGCACATCGGCACCGGCCACAAGCTTTAGCAGCAGCTCGCGCCCCTTGTCCTGCCGAAGATCCAGCGTGATGCTCTTTTTGTTCCTGCAGTAAACTTTCCAGTGTGTGCTGACCCCCGCTGTTTTCCAGTTGCGCAGATCATCGCCTATCCCGGGCCGCTCAACCTTGATAACCTCAGCGCCGTGATCTGCCAGCATGTGTGTCAACGCATTGCCCGATACCAGGCGCGACAAATCGAGCACTCGTATGTCACCCAGTGCGGCAGGCGCATCAGCGCGGTAGCGTTGTGATACCGTCATATCAAACAGTCATCCCAAATCTGCTGGAACGCCTCAGACTCACTGCCATCCAGACCCGCAAAAGACTTTCAACTGAAACTGACACAGTGACTCTGACCCTTTTATTGCTGTTATAGTGACGATGACTGATCTATGGAGCGACGAACGGCACAGCGGGCACAATGCTAACATCTGCCCTGCACGCCCGGAGGACAGCAAACGATGCGGTATTTTGAAGATTTTACACCTGGTGAGGTGATCACACATCCCGGAATTGCGATCACAGAAGCGCAGATTATCGAATTTGCCAGCAGGTTCGATCCGCAAACTTTTCACACCGACCCGGTGGCGGCGAAGGACAGCGCTTTTGGCGGCCTGGTCGCCAGCGGCTGGCACACCGGGTCCATCACCATGCGCATGCTGTGCGAGAGCTACATCCTGGATAGCGCCAGCATGGGTTCACCAGGCGTGGACGAGGTGCGTTGGCGAAAACCGGTACGCCCCGGCGACACCCTGAGCATTCGCGTCACCGTGAAGGAGACCCGCCGCTCGCGCAGCAAACCGGATCGCGGGGTGGTACACATGAGTACGGAAACCCTGAATCAGCACGGGGAAGTCGTGATGTCTTTTGCTGGAATGGGCATGTACCGGTGCCGCAGCGCTGCGCCAGACTGAGCTATTGAATCGGACGGCAATCTGCTACATTGATGCCGACATCAACCAGCGTGGAGCGAATCATGGCAGACCAGACGAAAGACAAAATCGAAGACAAGAGCCACTGGGATTTTGTCCACAATCTGGCAGCTGACGCCGACTGGACACCCGGGCTGCGAGAGATTTTCGAATATCGCGATCTGGGAATAAAAGACGGCACCAAAGGGGATTACGTCGCCCACATCATCCGCCACAATGGCAAGAAAACCAAGGACAAAGTACAAGCCTGGCACTTGCACGAATGCGATTTTCAATTCGTGATGGTGTTGAATGGCTGGGCCACATTCGAATACGAAGGCGAGGGTGTCAAAACGATCAAAAAGGGCGACAGCGTTTTACAAAAGCCCTATATTCGGCATCGTGAAATCGATTGCTCTGAAGATTTTGAAGTACTGGAAATTGTGTCACCGGCGAATTTCGTCACACGTGAAGTTGAAGCCCCTGCTGACCACATCGAAGAGAATCCCGTTTAGCGGGAAAGTCCAACGCAAACAAGCCAGCCTGAAGTACAGTGCCAGTGCACGTCATACCCTGCTTGCTATGCAATGTTTGCCTGAATTGCACAATCGCATCCGATTCTCGTACAACCGTATGCAACTGGATAGCGGAGCAAGTTCGGTATGGCGGAGGGTATGGCGGAAAAGTGTATCAAGCGCTATCAGCGCAAGCCGCTACTGCAGCGCGCTAAAATACTCCCTCATGCCGTGCTTGCCACGGCATCCAGATCCTACACAATACAGCCACCGCAGCAGCACCGGATCGCTGAAAGACTCCCCAACGGAGCAGCGCCAAAAACTCGATACCGATTATTCGCGATAGCCTGGATCGATCTTATCCATCTTGCGCATCAACGCCGCAAACTCCAGCCAGCCCACACCCTTGTCAGTTTCAAGCTCGGAAAATTCGTCAATTTCTCGCGCTGACTTTTCGGCGATATCCGACGATAGCGTGTTCAATGTGCCGGCGGCCGCCGCATCGATTTGAATCTGACAGGATCGCTCCAGCCGATACAAATTTAAAAACGCTTCAGAGACAGAGCGTCCAACCGTCAGCAAACCGTGATTGCGAAGAATCATCGCCTTTTTATCACCCAGGCTTTCCAGCAAGCGCTCGCGCTCATCATCGTAGAGGCTCACACCTTCGTAATCATGATAGGCAATGCGGTTGTGGAAGCGCGTTGACATCATAGAGATAGGCAGCAGTCCATCCTGCAATGCGGCCAGCGCCATTCCAGCTCGGGTATGAGTATGCATGACGCACTTGTTTTCCTCGCTGCGTGCCATGTGAATCGCCGAGTGAATGACAAAACCTGCACGCGACACAGGATGTTCACTGTTATCCACCACGTTGCCATGCAGATCGACCTTAACCAGATTGGAGGCCGTCACTTCGTCGTAATTTAATCCATAGGGATTGATCAGAAAGTGATCGTCCGGCCCAGGCACCTTTACCGTCAAGTGGCCATAGATCAATTCGTTCCAGCCGAAATAGTCGACCAGTCGGTAGGCGGCGGCCAGTTGCACTCTGACCTCGCGCTCGCCGGCATCTGCCGCGCGCTTATCGACACTTGCCAGCACTGATGATTGACTCATTGCAGTCCTCCGGGTTTCTTGGATCGCGTTGATTACTGTTGTGACTTTAAGAGTATACCAACCCGCCACAACGCGCTAACGCGAGACAAATTTACCCAGCATGCGTCGCATCCCTCTGATCCAGCGATCGTAGTCACCAGTCTTGCGCTGCATATAATCCAGCACCTGCGGATGGGGAAGGATCAGAAACTCCTCGCGCGCCATGGTCTCAACTACACACTCGGCAAGCTCATCGGGTTCGAGCATGCCATCGACTGCGGCCACGCCCTCTTCCATGCCCGCTGTCATTGCGGTGCGCACCGCCTGTGGACACAGGGTCGAGACGCGAATGCCCTGATCGCCGTAGCGAATGGACAACCACTCCGCAAACGCAACCGATGCGTGTTTGCTGACCGCATAGGTTGCCAGATCAATGTGTGTCAGCAGCCCCGCCGCCGATGCCGTATTCACCAGATAGCCACCACCGCGTTCGATCATGCCCGGGATCACCGCGCGCGCGGCATACACGTGCCCCATCACGTGGATGTCCCAGTTGCGCTGCCAGTCCTCGTTGGAGGCGTTTTCACCACCACCGGTGATAATGCCAGCGTTGGAACAGAAGATATCTATCGGCCCGACGTCGCGTTCGCAGCGTTCGACCAGCGCCTTGACCGAGCCTTCATCTGCCACATCGCATTCAACCGCCAGCCCGTTTATCTCGGCGGCGACTGAGTCCAGTGCCTCGCGCTGCAGATCGGCGACCACGATGCCGGCCGCCCCTTCTGCGTGAAAGCGCAACGCCATTGCCTTACCGATACCACTGGCGGCACCTGTTACCACAATTGTTTTACCGGCTATCTGCATGACTGCGCTCTGTGCTCGACTGACTGCAAAATATCACAGTGCCGCAGCGGTGTGGTGATCGGTGCACTGTTCGACAGCACTTGGGCCGCTGACGAAGCTGTGGCACTCTGTCTGCTTGCAAGCGACCGCCAGACCCGACCGATCATGCAGATAGAGACCGCAGAGGTAATCGCACTGGAGATCCCGTTCACCGATGGCAGCAGCGGCACCGGGCTTATGCCCAATCGATGGACGAAAGTACAAATCGCGTTGCTCAAACTGCAGACCAGCGACGGCCTGATCGGCTGGGGCGAGGGCTTTGCCTACGCCCATCTGCAAACGACTGTCACCGCATTGAATGAACTGGTTCTGCCTCTGGTGGTTGGACAGACCATTGAATCACCCGCCGAATTCAACCGGCAACTGCAACAGAAACTGCACCTGCATGGCCGTTACGGGATCACGCAATTCGCGATGTCAGCCGTTGACATCGCGCTGTGGGATATCAAGGCAAAACAGGCGGGCAAGTCACTGGCGGCATTGTTAAACACAGATCATCGCGATCAGTTGCCTGCCTACGCAAGCCTGGTGCGCTATGGCGAGCCAGACACGGTCGCCCAGTATACCGCCGATGCGGTGAATCGCGGCTATCAGACGATCAAGCTACATGAAATCACACTTGAGAATATTCGTGCCGGACGCGATGCAGCACCCCATCCGATTCAGCTCACCACAGACGTGAACTGCAACTGGACACCGGAACAGGCACAAGCGCTGATGCCGCACATGCGTGACATGCAGCTGTACTGGGTGGAAGAACCATTGTTCCCACCAGACAGCGAACAACAACTGACCGAGCTGCAAAGCGACTATGGTGTCAGTATCGCAAGCGGTGAAAACGCCTGCACCAGCGTTGAGTTTGCGCGCCTTGCCGGCAGCATCGATATCCTGCAACCTAGTGTGATCAAGGTCGGTGGAATCAGTGAATTCCTGCAAGTCTGCGAGCTGGCCGAGTCGGCCGACAAGACGATCATGCCGCACTCGCCTTACTTTGGCCCAGGCTATCAGGCAACCCTGCAACTGATGGCCGCACAACCGGTTTGCGGATTGTTTGAACACCTCTTCATCGATCTGGAGAACTATCTGGATCCACAGACGCCGCTATCGCGCAACGGCACCGTCGCCCTGCCAGAGTCGATCGGTCTGGGCTTTACGCCAGACCCGTCCATGTTGGCACGCTACCGAATCAACTAAGCCAAAACACGATGAACCAACCTGATACCGCAGTCATTATTGGTGTGGGCCCGATCGACGGGCTCGGTGGAGAACTGTGCAGGCAGGTGGCTGCCAGTGGACTGCACGTGATCGCTGCCGGACGCACGATAGAAAAGCTTGCATCGGTGGTAGACAACATAGAAGAGGCCGGTGGTAAGGCCACCGCGGTTGCCACAGATACCACTGATGAGGCGCAAGTTATTTCACTGCTTGAGCAGGCAGAATCCATCGGACCGGTGCGACTGGCGATCTTCAACGCTGGCAACAATATGCCCGGCGAGTTTATCGAGATGCAGGCAGATTATTTCGAACAGGCGTGGCGGGTTGGCTGTTTCGGTGGTTTTCTGTTCGCGCGTGAAGCATTAAAAGCCATGCTGCCACGGGAGGCAGGGACGCTGCTATTTACCGGTGCCAGTGCATCACTTCGCGGCAAGCCAGGCTTTGCGGCTTTCACCTCGGCCAAGGCCGGCCTGCGCACCATGGCGCAAAGCCTCGCCAAAGCTTATGGGCCGCGCGGCATCCATGTGGCGCAAGTGTTTATCGACGGCGGCATCAACGGCGAGCGCATTCGATCGCGAATGCCTGAACGCTTCGAGCAACTGGGTGCGGATCGATTTATTGGCTTGTCGGGCCTTGCCGAGATCTACCTGTATCTGCACGGGCAGCCACGCAATGCCTGGACGCACGAGATTGATGTGAGAACGCATCTGGAAGATTTTTAGCCGCCGCTACTGCATCGCTTTGGCCACCGCCGCCAGCGCGTGAATCTCCGTGGTATCAAACAATTTCAGTTCGATATCCGGCTGTTTAACCAACATCCCTATTTCGGTGCATCCGGCGATGACGCAATCGGCGCCGGCATCGGCGAGACGGTCGATCACTGCCAGATATTGTTGCCGTGATGCATCCTCGACTTTGCCCAGGCACAGCTCGTCGTAGATGATTCGGTGCACCGTGTCTCGATCATCGGGCTCTGGTACCAGCACATTCAACCCGTGCTCCTCCAAACGCCCTTTGTAGAAGTCCTGCTCCATCGTGAAACGGGTGCCGAGCAAGGCCACATTCAAAAATCCGTCGCGGACAATCTCGCTGGCTGTGGCGTCTGCCAGATGCAACAAAGGGATATTGATCGCTGCCTGAATCTGCTCGGCCACGCGGTGCATGGTGTTGGTACAGATCACCAGAAAATCCGCACCCGCCGCCTCAACCGCCTGTGCCTTGCCGGCCAGCAACTCGCCGGCCTGTCGCCAGCGCCCGTCGTTTTGCAGCTGTTCAATTTCCTGAAAATCCACACTGACCATCACCAGTGGCGCAGAATGCAAACCACCCATTAATGTTCTGGTCTGTTCGTTGATCAGTCGATAGTAAAGCTCGGTACTCTCCCAACTCATACCGCCCAGAAGGCCAATGGTTTTCATCTAGCACAACCCTTGTGATCTGTTACTCGTCGCTCTCGATGCCGAGTGCTTAACCGGAAAAGCTTCCGGTGGCATTGTAGCGTCAACGCTGATCCGCTGTCGCGTGTGCAGAGCGACCATAACCCGATAAAATACAGCCAATCACCGCGAGAATCACATGCTTGAAACTGACACCCCGGAACACTTAGGCCTCAGTACCGAACGACTGCAGCGCCTTGGCGATTGGCTCGAGCAACAAGTCGACAGCGGCCGCCTGGCGGGCGCCAGCGCCATCGTCGGCAGGCGTGGCAAAATTGCGTTTTGCCAAAGTGCGGGCCTCGCCGAGCGCGAATCCGACCGGCCGTTTAAGCGCGATACCCTGACGCGGATTTTCTCGATGACCAAACCGGTCACCACGGTGGCGGCCATGATGCTCTATGAGGAAGGTCACTTTCAGCTCGACGACCCGATCGCGCGCTACCTGCCAGAATTTGCAGATACACCGGTCTGGATCGGCAACGGCGCATCGATCGACGAGGTCGAGCCGCAGACAACGCCGATTACGGTTCGCCAACTCATGAACCACACATCTGGCCTGACCTACGAATTCATGCACGCAAGCCCCGTCGATGACTACTATCGATCCAACGGCATCAACTTTCAGGGCACCGGGCATACGCTGGAAGAGATGGTCGGCAAGCTCGCCACCGCCCCGTTGCTGTGCCAGCCGGGCAGTCAGTGGAACTACAGCGTGTCGACCGACGTACTGGGCAGGCTGGTTGAAGTCTGGTCTGGCCAGTCACTGCAAACCTTTTTCAGAACCCGCATATTCGAGCCCCTGAACATGCAGGACACCGATTTTCACGTCGCAGAGTCCAACCATCAGCGTTTCGCCGCACTCTACGGACCCGAGGGCGGAGGCAATATGGCAAGCGTCGGACGCACCTCCACCCCCACCGGCCTGGCTGCAAAAACACCCGCCGCCCTGGAATTGCTGGACCCGGCGGCCGGCAGTCGCTACACCCGCCCAACCCCATTGTTCTCCGGCGGCGGCGGATTGACCGGCAGCCTCGACGATTACGCTACTTTTTGTCAGATGCTGCTCAACGGCGGTGAGCTCAACGGCCGCCGGCTGCTCTCTCCGGTAACCGTTGCATACATGTGCCAAAACCAGTTGCCCGACAACCGTGACATGGCCGCTATGGGTCAGCCGGTATGGAGTGAAACCAGTTATGACGGCATTGGCTTTGGGCTTGGCTTCGCCGTTGTGCTCGACCCGGTCAAGGCACACATCATCACGTCGCCCGGCGAGGCGCACTGGGGTGGTGCCGCGAGTACGTTTTTCTGGATCGACAAACATCAGGAGCTCTTCACTGTGTTCTTCACCCAGCTGATGCCCTCTTCTACCTACCCGTTGCGGCGCGAACTGCGAAGCCGTGTCTACCAGGCGATTACAGCGTCGATGTAGTTTACAAATCAATTTGGTTCGTGATCTGTTCTTGATTCACGGCAGCGAACCGGCGAGCTGATTCAGTTTAGCCAGCCCGAGTCGACAATTTTAACTCGGGTAGGCGTTTATAGGCTCGCTTAATAGTATGTCGGTGCAAATCGCCATAGACACAGTCTGGCTCACCACGGCCACATTCCTCGTACTGATGATGCAGGCGGGCTTTCTGCTGCTGGAAGGCGGCCGCGTGCGCGCCAAAAATTCCATCAACGTCGCGCAGAAGAACCTGTCTGATCTGGTCGTCTCCTGGGCGGGCTTTTTCATCATCGGCTTTGCGGTCATGTTTGGCACAGGTGTGCCGGACGCCAACGGCGAGGCACCGCCAGGCGCTCTGCAATTTCTGTATCAACTGGGTTTTTGCGCCACCGCCGCGAGCATCGTATCCGGTGCGATCGCCGAGCGGATGTCCTATCGCGGGTATCTGGTGATGGCTGCAGTCATTTCGATACTGGTTTATCCGCTCGTGGGCCGCGCGGTCTGGGGCGATATGTTCATTGCCGAGCACACCGCCTGGCTGGCCGATCTGGGCTTCGTGGATTTTGCCGGCTCAACCGTTGTTCACTGCGTCGGTGCCTGGGCCGGACTCGTTGGCATCCTGCTGATCGGCGCGCGCCACGGCCGCTACGACGAAGACGGCAAGCTAATCAGCATGCCAGCCAACAACACCGTGATCTCGATGGTCGGCGTGCTGTTGCTGCTGCTCGGGTGGCTGGGTTTCAACGGTGGCAGCACGTCGCCTGGCGACCCTGTGCTCGCATCGATCCTGCTCAACACCATGACCGCAGCCTGTTTTGGCGCGCTGGCCGGCATGGCGATTGGCGTGCGCCTGGACAACGGCGTGTTTAATCCATCTCGTATCTGCAACGGTCTGCTGGGAGGCCTGGTCGCCTGTACCGCCTCAGTGAATCTGATGTCTACGGCAGACGCCATGTGGGTAGGCCTGGCCGGTGGCGGCGTTGCGACTGCGGGGGCGGAGTGGCTTGCCAGGAAACTGAAGATCGACGATCCGGTCGATGTTGTCGCCACCCACGGATTTGCCGGCCTGCTCGGCACCCTGATGGTCGCTTTCGTGGCACCGGTAGAAGCCTTGCCAACCGGTTCGGTCATCGCACAATTTGGCGTGCAACTGCTCGGTGCAACGGCGGTTTTTGTGTTTGTCAGCAGTGTCACCTGGCTTAGCCTGAAAATCGCCAGCCGCTGGATCCCGCTGCGGGTTACCGAGCAAGAAGAGAAGCTTGGTCTGAACTACACGGAACACGGCGAGGCGGTCGGCGCGGGCCGGTTGCAAATGGCGCTGGAGTCTCGCATTCAGGATGCCACCGGATTTGCCGGACACATCGATGTGGCGAGCAACGACGAGCACAGCGAACTCGCACAGGCGATGAATCAACTGCTCGACAAACACGAAAAGGCGAGACTGACGATCAATCAGTCAGAGCAACGCTTCAAACAGTTCGCTCAAACCGCCTCGGACTGGCTGTGGGAAACGGATAGTCGCATGGTTTTCACGTACATCAGCGAATGTACTGGCGATTTGCCCGACCTGCACTCGTTGTCACGCAATCAGTCGCTGTTCGATTTTTTTGCCATCGACGAGGCGGACGAAAACGAAATAAGACTGTGCCTGCATCATTGCGCGCCGCTGCCGATGTTCGAGTCCAGAGTCGATTCAGCGGACAATTTGCTGGTGGAAGTCCGCGGCGTGCCATTCTTTGATGAGAGCGGCGATCTGCTGGGTTACCGGGGAACCGTCAGCGACATTTCACCACGCAAGGCTGCGGAAAATCGCGCCCTCTATCTGGCCACGCACGATGAGCTGACCGGCCTGCCAAACCGACGTGCGCTCGACGAGCAACTCGATGAAGCGCTGGAGTCGTGTGATCGTTCCGGCCTAGCGCTGGTGGTGGCCGGCATCGATCTGGACGGTTTTAAGAAAGTGAACGATAGCTACGGGCACTCGGCCGGGGACGAGCTGCTGCGCGAAGTGGCAAGCAGAATTGAATCCGAACTGCGCCCGCAGGATCGCGCCTTTCGCACCGGTGGCGATGAGTTTGTCGTCCTGCTCACCGGTCTGCATGAGGACACTGCACTCGCCGAGAGCCACACACTTGGCAACCGGCTGATCGAATCGGTCAGCAAAGACTACGTGCTGCAGTCCGCCACCACCAGAATTGGTGCCAGCATCGGGCTGGCCGCACATCCGCTGCACAACGAAAAGTCCACCGACCTCGCCCGTCTTGCCGATTTGGCGTTATACGCTGCAAAGTCACAGGGCAAAGGCCGTGTTATCACTTTTGATCCGCAAATGGATCTCGACTACCAGCGTCAGCATGAACTGGAGGTCGACCTGCGTCAGGCTTTGGCACGCGATCAGTTTTTTCTGTTGTATCAACCGTTGATCGACACCGCAACCGAACAGGTCATTGGTTTCGAAGCACTGATCCGCTGGCAACACCCGGAGCGCGGACTAATTCCGCCCGATCAGTTTATCGGCCTCGCCGAGCAACTGGATTTAATGGATGACATTGGCGCCTATGTGCTGCGAACTGCCTGCGAATTTGCAGCGCAATGGATGCCCACGAGCACTGCGCCACGAATCGCAGTGAATGTGTCACCCACACAACTGAAATCGGCAGGGTTCGTCCCGCTGGTGAGACAGACACTTGCAGACACCGGGCTCGACCCCGATCGTCTTGAACTGGAGATTACCGAAGACGTACTGGTACATAATTTTTCAGAAATGCGGGAAACATTGCTGCAAGTGCGTGCGATGGGCGTGTCGGTAGCAGTAGATGATTTCGGCTCCGGCCGAACGTCACTGCGCTATCTCAACCAGTTTCCGGTTTCAAAGCTCAAGATCGACCGCGCATTTGTTCGGCATTTGGGTAACGATGGCAAGGCGGCACAAATTACCCAATCGATCGTGAATCTGGCGCAACGCCTCGGCGTCACCGTCATCGCTGAAGGTGTAGAGGAACAGCAGCATCTGGAGATGCTGCGCCAATGGCAGTGTGATCAGGTGCAGGGTTATCTGTTTTCAAAACCCGTGTCTGCCGACAACGTACTGGAAATGCTGAAAATACAGCAATCAGGTTCTGATCAATCCAAAGCCGGCTGACGCATAGATTTCACCTATAACCGCCGGTTCTGCCACGTCGGCCTCCACCACGGCCAGCTCAGTGCAATAATCAATACCCCGGTGCAACTGCAGATCAGTGCAGTTGCCGTAGCTGTGGTGTACTCGGCAAGCAATCCAGTGAGTATAAAACCGATCGGCCCGACACCAATGCACATCGTCATGATGCCCATCGCCTGACTGCGACGATCCGGCGGTGCGACAGCATAGGTGATCGTCGCCTGCATCACGGCGAAGCCAGCCTGCCCGCAGCCAACGAGAAACAGCGCAAGCGACGCAAGCCAAACGCTCTTTGCCAGAGCAAACAGCGGCAGCGCGAGCAGAAACACCAGTAGTCCTGTGGTGTAGATTTTACCGTGCCGGTCGGGGCGGGAAATTCGCAACAGCACAAACGCAAACACCAGTGCGCCAAAGCCATCCATACTGGCCAGAAACCCGATGCCATCAGCGGCGAGCCCAAGCTGATCGTGTGCGATCACCGGCACCAGGCTCAATACTGGCCAGGCAAAAAGATTGAACAATAGCGTCAACCACAATAACCCGGTAAAGCGCGAATCCTTGCGCAGCTCGCGCCATGCCGACGCGATCATCCGACTCAGCGCAGGTCGGCCGCCCATCGCTGGGGTGTTGCGCGCACGCACGCTCACGGCGGCCCACAGGCCCACCAAATAAAGTGCCACAGCCAGCGCAAATGCGCCCTGAATGCCAGTATAGGCCAGCAGCAACCCGCCAATCGAAGGCCCGGCCAGGCGCGTCGCGTTGCTGGTCCCCACTTCTATCGACATAGCGCGATCCATACGCTCGGCGCCGACCACATCCCCCATCATGGCGCGACGCACCGGATTGTCGGCCGCCCACACCACACCATTGACAAAACTACCCGCCGCCAGATGCCAGACTTGCAGCTCACCACCAAAGCTGATCAGACACAGGGTCACAGCACTGATCAGCAGACCGATCATGCTAAGTATCAAGGCGTGGCGACGCACGATTCGCTCGGCCACCACGCCAAACGCCGCGCCAAACAAACCCATCGGCAACACGCGCACCATGATTAGCATGGCAACGATAAACGCCGATCCGGTCTCTCGATAGGCAAAGACGCCATAGACCAGAATTTCCAGCCAGCGCATCAGAAACGTCACCATTCCGATCAGCCACAGCCTGACGAAATCGCGACTGTCCCACAGTGATCCTGCCGACGTAGCTGTCGCCCTGGTGCCGTCAGCGTCCGGACCGGTCACCGAGCGCCGTTCAGCTTGCGCGGCAACGCGGCACGACCAACCCTGCGCTCGATGAAACGCGCCTTTGGGGTCAGTGCATCAGGCATCGACGGCCGCTGTACCGGCCGCTGCAATATCGGTCCCCGCATGGTCGAAAGCTTCGCGCAGCCGGACCTCGGTTTCACGCGCCTTGGCAACATTGGCCGCCTTCACATGGCCAAAACCGCGAATGATCTCCGGTACCTCGGCAAGTTTCACCGCCGCTTGCAGATTGTCGGTGTTGAGTTTGTGCAACACCTCATCGACCATCGCAATATAGCTGTCACGGGTACGACGCTCTTCCCGACGCTCGCGGGTGTAGCCGAACGGATCCATCGCCGTACCGCGCAATCGCTTCCATCCGGCAAGCTTTTGCATCGACTTTTTCATCCACGGCCCATACGCGCGTTTAGCCGGCAGGCCGGTCGATGGATGACGGCGTGAAAAGAGCGGCGGCGCCAGATGGTAGCGAATGCTGTAGTCGCCCTGAAACTGTTCGGCCACGGCCTTTTCAAAACGGCCATCAGTGTAGAGCCTCGCCACTTCGTATTCGTCCTTGTAGGCCATTACCTTGAACAGATAACGGGCCACAGCGCGACTCAACACCTGTGACTGCGGTGCAACCCGCGCCTCTGCGGTCTTGACCTTATCCACCAGTTCGCGATAGCGATTGGCGTAGGCATCGTCCTGGTAGTCTGTCAAAAATTCAAATCGACGATCGACTATCGCATCCAGTGAGTCATCGAGTACCGCCTGCGAGCTGGCTGAATCCTGTTCTATCATCGCCGAAACAGCACTCGGATCGTGCGCGGCAAGCCTGCCAAGCTGCAGCGCCTGCAAATTGAAATCGACCGCTACACCGTTCAACTGTACTGCCTTTTCAAGCGCCGCCACACCAACCGGCAGCAACCCTTTTTGTGCAGCGTAGCCGACGGTAAACAGGTTCGCGCCAATGGTATCGCCCAACAACAAGCGCGCAATACTGGTGGCGTTGACCATGTGCGTAAACTCAGAGCCCAGCGTATCGCGCACAACATTTTGCTGTGTCTCTACGCTGAGTTTGATATCCGAATTCAACTGGAAGGTCGCAGTCGGCACCAGATGACTGTCGATCACCGCATGCGTGGTGCCTGGCAGACAGGACACCAGACATTCTCGGCTGCCAGTCACCACCAGATCACAACCGATCACCAGATCCGCATCTCCCATACCGATACGCGTGGCACCAATGTCGGCAGGCTGATCGGCAATTTTCAGGTGGCTGAATACTGTGCCCCCTTTTTGTGAAAGACCGGTCATGTCGTACACGGAAACACCACGCCCTTCAATGTGCGCAGCCATCGCGATCACCGCGCCCACCGTGACCACGCCGGTACCGCCAACGCCATTGATCAGAATGTTGTAGCTGGCATTCGTAATGGCCCGTTTTGGCTCGGGAAGATCCAGTTGCCCAAGTGGTTGCGCCGTTCTGGCTGGTGGCTTTCGCAAAGTGCCCCCTTCTACTGTGACAAACGACGGGCAAAAACCTTCCACACAACTGAAGTCCTTGTTGCAACTGGACTGATCGATCATACGCTTGCGACCGAAATCAGTATCCTTTGGCTGAATGCTGACGCAGGTAGAAACACTGGAACAATCCCCACAACCCTCACAGACCAGATCGTTGATAAACGCACGTCGCTGCGGATCGGGAAACTCGCCGCGTTTGCGACGGCGACGCTTTTCCGCCGCACAGGTCTGATCGTAGATCAGTACCGTCACGCCAGCGGTATCGCGCAACTGTTTCTGAACCTTTTCCAGTTCCTCGCGATGACGCACGCGCGTCTTGGCGGCAAAGCCACTGTTACTGCCATATTTTTCGGGTTCGTCGCTAACGACCACAATCGCCTCGACACCTTCTGCCGCTACCTGGCGCGTCACTTTGTCGACTGTGAGCTGACCTTCAACCGGCTGACCACCGGTCATCGCCACCGCATCGTTAAACAAAATTTTGTACGTGATGTTGATGCCGGCCGCCACGGCGGCACGTATTGCCAACAGCCCCGAGTGATTGTAAGTACCGTCACCCAGGTTTTGGAATACATGTTTCACGTCGGTAAATGGCGACGCGCCAATCCACGCTGCGCCCTCACCACCCATCTGTGCGCCCATCACGGTATCCGGCCGATACATCGCCGCCATGCCATGACAGCCAATACCCGACATCGCAATACTGCCCTCGGGCAGTTTGGTCGATCGATTGTGCGGACAGCCAGAGCAAAAATAAGGCGTACGAACCAGCTCCGCCCCCGTGGCCTGTGCCGCCTGCTCAACGCGTTCGACCAGGCGTGCCAGATGCTCGGCGATCGATGCATCGGCAATACCACAGCGCTTGAGTCGCTCGGCAATGACTTGTGCAACCGTTGCGACATCCAGTTGAATGTCGCTGGGTAAAATATCGACGCCGTCTTCATCGCGCTTGCCGTAGATGGCGGGGCGTTTTTCATCCGGCAGGTTGTAGAGAATGCGCGCTGCCTGATCTTCCAGAAAGGCGCGCTTTTCTTCCACAAAAAACAGTTCCTGCAAGCCGCTGGCAAATTCACTGATGCCCTCAGGCTCAAGTGGCCAGATCATGCCGACCTTGTAGACACAGATACCCAGATCATTTGCCCGCTGCTGATCAATGCCGAGGCAGCGCAATGCGTCCAGCACATCGAGGTAGGCCTTACCCGCTGCGACAATGCCAAATCTGGCGCGCTCACTGGTAAAGGTGGCAGAGTCGAGCCGGTTGGCACGCGCATAGGCCGCGACACGTGGCATGCGATAACGCTGCACGACGATATCGTCTTCCTGCGGCGAATAATTCAGGTTTAGATAAAGCCCCTTGTCACCGGTCGGCAAACCTTCTGGCAACACGGGCTTGACGCGTTCCGGATCGACATCGACAGACGCGGTATTCTCGACCGACTCGTTAACACACTTAAACCCTACCCATAGCCCGCTGTAGCGCGACAGTGCCCAGCCGTGTAAACCGAAGTCTAGATAATCCTGCACTGTTGCCGGATACAACACCGGCATACCGAACGCGGCCATTGACTGTTCGCTTTGGTGTGCCACCGTCGATGACTTGCCCGGATGGTCATCACCGAAAACCGCCAGCACGCCGCCGTGTTCGGTGGTGCCGGCATAGTTTGCGTGCTTGAGCGGATCGCCCGATCGATCCACACCCGGCCCCTTGCCGTACCACATGCCAAACACGCCATCGACGTTGGCATCCGGCAGCGCCTTAATCTGTTGCGTGCCCCAGACTGCGGTGGCGGCCAGATCCTCGTTCAGGCCCGGCGCGAATCGAATCCCGTCCTCGCCGATCAGGCTGGACGCGCGCCAAATCTGTAAATCCAGGCCACCCAGTGGCGATCCACGATAGCCGCTAACAAAACCAGCTGTATTCAGCCCGGCGGCGCGGTCGCGCGCGCGCTGCATCAACAACAAGCGAGCAAGCGCCTGCGTACCCGAGAGAAAAACACGTCCTTTCTCCAGAGTGTACTTGTCATCGATATCGACATCGCGCAATTGCATGGTTTCCTCCACAGGCGGCCGGGGACAGGAAAATTCAAAAACATAACACGAATAGGCCAGCCGATATGCGCGCTAATCGTTTGCAATTCGAGGCCGACACAGCGCTAGGGATGAGAACGAATTCGCAGAATCCCGGGCTTTGCCACTATTTTGATTTCGGGCTCTATCTGGTAAAATACGCTTTCCGCTCTAGGAAAACTCTTGCAAATCTCCTGTCAAAACAGAGAGTTATAATCGGCAAGGCGTATTGCGAGAATCTGGAACCCTGACAAAGTATTCAGTTGGCGCCCGGTAGATAATTGAGCGGTCCCCGTCCTACGCGGACTACCCGGTCACGTGCCTTTTGCGCATTCGCGCCCACTGGATGTGACAATCGCGGCTATTCGAATCGGCCCCTGATAAGGCCGCTCGTCGGCCGCGCGCCGCTGCAAACGGGGACAACCTGCTAACCACAAGGATCTGCCATTTCCGAAGCGACAAACACAGCAACGGTGAGCGAGAGGGGCACGGCAAAGCCGGCATAGCGACGCAGATACTGATGCGGTAAACAATAAAACTGCCCGGCTATCAGCACCAGGTGTCAGCACCCGGCCAGGCTGACAGGCAGTGAGATAAGAACAAAGTGGGTGTGCTGTTGGCGGCATCCCCTCGGAGACTCTAAAGATATGCAGAACAATTTCCCGGCTCGCCAGGGGCTGTACCAACCAGCGCTGGAAAAGGACAGTTGCGGTGTAGGTTTTGTCTGCAATATCAAAGGCTTGGCAAGCAATGCCATTCTGCGCGATGCCGAATTGATGAACTGCCGTATGGAGCATCGTGGCGGCGTTGGCTACGAGCAAAACTCCGGCGACGGCGCTGGCATTCTCACCGCCCTGCCCCACGCGCTGTTCCAGTCCATTGCAAAAGCCGAGATCGGCGCAGACCTGCCAGAGCCCGGCCGGTACGGCGCCGGCATTGTCTTTTTGCCCAACGATCCCGCCGAACAACAACACTGCATGGATGTGCTGGCCGAGGAAATCACCGCCACCGGACAACGCCTGATCGGCTGGCGCGATTTGCCGACTGACCCCGACGGCGCAGACATCGGCAAGGCAGCACGGCTTGCGATGCCGGCCTTCAAGCAGCTTTTTGTCGCCGCCGAAGGCACCGAGGGCGACCAATTCGAGCGACTGCTGTACCAGGCGCGCAAGCACGCCACCGAGCGACTGCGCCAGGATCAAAAAATCAGCGATTCGTCGCTCTTCTACGTCTGCTCGCTGTCTACCCGAGTGATTGTCTACAAGGGCATGCTGACGCCGGACCAGCTGTTCCCGTTCTATCGCGATTTACAAAATCCGCTGTTCGAGACCCATCTGGCAATGGTCCACTCGCGCTTTAGCACCAATACCTTCCCGTCGTGGGATCGCGCGCAGCCCAACCGCTTCATGAGCCACAACGGCGAGATCAACACCCTGCTCGGCAACGTCAACGCGATGAACTCGCGCGAGGGCACTGCCACCAGCGAAGCCTTCGGCGACAACCTTTCCAAGCTCTTTCCCGTCGTCGAGCCCGACTGTTCCGATTCCGGCAACTTCGACAATGTGCTGGAATTTTTACTGATGAATGGCCGCAAACTGCAGGAAGCGGTGATGATGATGATTCCCGAGGCATGGCAGCACCACGCCACCATGTCGAAGGAGAAAAAGGCCTTCTACGAATACCACAGCTGCTTCATGGAGCCGTGGGATGGACCGGCCTCAATCGCTTTCACTGACGGCCAGTACATCGGCGCGGTGCTCGATCGCAACGGCCTGCGTCCGTCGCGCTACTACATCACCATCGACGACAAATGCATCATGGCCTCTGAGGTCGGCGTGGTGACGGTCGATCCGGAAACCGTCATTGAAAAGGGCCGCCTCGAACCGGGCCGCATGTTTTTGATCGATTTCGAAGCCGGCCGCATGATCCCGGACGAAGAACTCAAAGACGACTTCGCCACCCGCCGTCCCTACGCTGACTGGCTGGCGCGCCAGCGCCTGGATCTGGCCGATCTGCCATCGGTCGCCGGCGCCGGACTAGATAAGTCTTCGCTGACGCAACGCATGCAGTCATTCGGCTATACCACCGAGACCATGCAGTTCATGCTGCAGCCGATGATCGCCGAATTGCGCGATCCGCTTGGCTCAATGGGTAACGATGCGGCACTGGCCGCCATGTCGACCAAGCCACGCATGCTCTACGACTACTTCAAGCAGCGCTTTGCACAGGTCACCAATCCGGCGATCGACTCGATCCGCGAAGAAGTCATCATGGCGCTGGAATGTTATATCGGCCCCGAGCGCAATCTGCTCGAAACCACCGAGACACACGCCCACCGCCTGCGCATCCCTCACCCAATTCTGTCCAACGATGAGCTCGCCTCGCTAAAAACACTCGACTACCGCGACTGGCGCACGCGCACCATCGATATCACCTTCGCCGCCGACTCCGGTGCCAAAGGCCTGGACGAGGCGCTCGATCGAATCAACAGCGAGGCACTCGCGGCGATCGATGAAGGTTACAGCCTGATCGTGCTGTCCGATCGCGGCGTCGACGCTAACCGCGTACCGATCAGCGCACTGCTCGCAATTGGCAGCGTCCATCACCATCTGGTAGCCAAGCACAAGCGCACGCAGATCGGCCTGGTGCTGGAAACTGGCGAGGCGCGCGAAGTCCACCACCACTGCCTGTTGGTCGGCTACGGTGCCGATGCCATCAATCCGTATCTGGCCTTCGAAGCCCTGTGGCAGGCGCGCGCGGATGGAAAATTCGATTCACTGGCGCACGTCAATTCGGATGCCGACGTCCTCACCTCGTACCGCAAGGCAGTCGCCAAAGGCATGATGAAAGTCATGGGTAAAATGGGCATCTCGACGCTGCAGTCATACAAAGGCGCGCAGATTTTCGAGATCGTCGGTCTAGCCGATGACGTCGTCGAGCGCGCCTTCGTCGGCACTGCCAGCCAGATTCAAGGGGTCAGCCTCGGCGTGCTGGCCGAAGAGATGCAACGCCGTCATCGCCTCGGCTACCCGGCCGGCGATGCCGCCAATGTCACCGTACTGCCAAACCCGGGCGACTTTCACTGGCGTCGCACCGGCGATACCCACATGTGGGATCCAACCAGCATCGCCAGCCTGCAGGTCGCGGCGCGCACCAACAGCGAGGATGCCTACTGGAAGTTCGCTCACCAGATGAACGAGCAGAGCACCCGTGCAGCCAACCTTCGCGGTCTGCTGGATTTCAACAAGGGCGTCAATGGCGGACCGATACCGCTGGATAAAGTGGAGCCGGAATCTGACATCGTCAAACGCTTCGCCACTGGCGCGATGAGCTTTGGCAGTATCAGCGCCGAAGCACACGAAACCCTCGCCATCGCCATGAATCGCATGGGCGGAAAGTCCAACACCGGCGAGGGCGGCGAAGATGAAAAACGCTTTGTGCCAATGGCCAATGGCGATTCCAAACGCTCGGCGATCAAACAGGTGGCCAGCGGCCGCTTTGGCGTCACCATCAATTACCTCAGCAACGCCGATGAACTGCAGATCAAGATCATCCAGGGCGCCAAGCCCGGTGAGGGCGGCGAGCTGCCCGGTGGCAAAGTCGACGACTACATCGCCCGTCTGCGTCATTCAACGCCCGGCGTCGGGTTGATCAGCCCGCCACCGCACCACGACATCTACTCGATCGAGGATATGTCGCAACTGATCCACGATCTCAAGAATGCCAATCCGCAAGCGCGCATCAGCGTGAAGCTGGGTGCCGAAGTGGGCGTGGGCACCGTCGCCGCAGGTGTGACCAAAGCGCGCGCCGATCACCTGGTGATTGCCGGCGATAGCGGTGGCACCGGCGCCTCGCCGCTGACCTCCATCAAGCACGCCGGCGTGCCGTGGGAACTGGGCCTGGCCGAGACCCACCAGACACTGGTCCTCAACAACCTGCGCTCGCGCGTGGTGCTGCAGACCGACGGTCAAATCAAAACCGGTCGCGACGTCGCCATCGCCGCTCTGCTGGGTGCCGAGGAATATGGTCTCGCTACCGCACCGCTGATCGCACTGGGCTGCATCATGATGCGCAAGTGTCACCTGAACACCTGCCCGGTCGGTATTGCCACCCAGGATCCCGAGCTTCGCAAGAAGTTCAAGGGGCAACCCGAGCACGTGGTCAACTATCTTTTCATGGTTGCCAAGGAACTGCGCATGATCATGGCAGAGCTAGGCTTTCGCGCCGTCACCGAGATGGTTGGGCGCGTCGACGCACTGGTTGTCGAGACAGCCGTCGAACACTGGAAAGCCAAAGGCCTGGATTTGTCGCGCCTGCTGGCGCCGATCGAAAAGCCCGAGAACTTCCTTGGCGCACACTGCATACACACGCAGGATCACGGTCTCGATGCAGCGCTCGACAACGAGCTGATTCGCCTGGCCGCACCGGCGTTGTCGAACGGTAGCAAGGTCTACCACGAGTTGCCGATCATCAACACCAATCGGGTGGTCGGCGGCATGTTGTCGAATCGCATCATTCGCGACGTCGGCCCGCAGATGCTCGACGACGATACCATTCACTTCAAGTTCTCCGGCAGCGCCGGCCAGAGCTTTGGCGCCTGGCTCGCCAAGGGCGTGACGCTCGAGGTCGAAGGTGATACCAACGATTTCGTCGGCAAGGGATTGTCCGGTGGACGGATCATTGTCTATCCGCCACGCAAGAGTGCATTCGAAGCCCATGAAAACATTCTCGCCGGCAACGTCGTGCTCTACGGTGCCACCAGCGGTGAATGCTACCTGCGCGGTGTCGCCGCCGAGCGATTCTGCGTGCGCAACAGCGGGGCCAGCGCGGTCGTCGAGGGCGTTGGCGATCATGGCTGCGAATACATGACAGGCGGGCGCGTGGTGGTGCTTGGCCACACCGGGCGAAACTTCGCCGCCGGCATGAGCGGCGGCATCGCCTACATCTGGGATCCCGACAAACGCTTTGCCGCCAGGTGCAACACCGGCATGGTCGAGCTCGAATCACTGCGCGCCGCGGCCGATGTCGAAGAACTGCGCGATCTCATCGAGCGCCACCTGAAGTACACGGGCTCAAGCGTCGCCACGCGTATCCTGCGCAACTGGCGCGACGAGATCGCTCACTTCGTCAAGGTGATGCCAACGGACTACAAACGCGTCCTGGAAGAACGCAAAGTGGCCCAATCGGGTAATGCAGCCAACGACGGTATCAACAATTCGCTGGAAACCAGCGCCTGATCAGCACGCGGAGCGCATAAAGAGAATGGGAAAACCCACAGGCTTTATCGAATTCGATCGCAAACCCGCCCCGTACCGCGAGGCAGCGGTCAGGCTGCTCGACTTCGACGAAATCTACACCGATCACGACCCGGCCAAACTCGCCCAGCAGGGCGCGCGCTGCATGGATTGCGGCGTGCCGTTCTGCCAGTCTGAAGACGGCTGCCCGATCCACAACCTGATCCCCGAGTGGAACGATCTGGTCTATCGCGATCAATGGAAACATGCACTCGATCGCCTGCACAAGACCAATAACTTCCCGGAGTTCACCGGACGCGTCTGTCCAGCGCCGTGCGAGGGTGCCTGTGTTCTAGGCATCACAGACCCGGCGGTGACGATCAAGAATATCGAGATGGCGATCGTCGATCGCGGCTTCGAGGAAGGCTGGATTACCGCACAGCCGCCGGCGACCCGCAGCGGCCGCAAAGTCGCTGTGATCGGTTCCGGCCCGGCCGGGCTTGCGGCCGCCGCACAACTAAACGCCGCCGGCCATCAAGTGGCTGTCTACGAGCGCGCCGATCGCATCGGTGGCCTTTTAATGTATGGCATCCCGAACATGAAGCTGGAAAAGACTGACGTCGTCGATCGCAGAGTCGCGTTGTTGCGGGAAGAGGGCATCGAGTTCCACACCAACAGCAACGTTGCCGATGGTAGTGATGGCAGCATCGATATTCGCGAATTGCAAAGCCAGTACGACGCCGTCCTGATGACCACCGGTGCCACCGTGCCGCGCAATCTGGACATCCCCGGCCGCGAACTCGACGGCATCCACTTCGCGATGGATTTCCTGACCCGGAACACCAAAAGCCTGCTCGATTCCAACCACGCCGACGGCGCCTACATCAGCGCCAAAGACAAAGACGTCATCGTCATTGGCGGCGGCGACACTGGCACCGACTGCATTGGCACATCGCTGCGGCACGGCTGCAAAAGCCTGGTGAATTTCGAGCTGTTCCCGCAGCCGCCAGAGCAACGCGCCGACGATAACCCCTGGCCCACCTGGCCAAAGATCCATCGCAGCGACTATGGCCACGAAGAATCCGACCACACGTTTGGCGGCGATCCGCGCGTCTATCGAATCTCTTCAACCCGCTTTGTCGGCGAGAACGGCAAGGTCACCGGTGTAGAGACCGTTGAAGTCGAATTCAAAAACGGCAAGTTCGAGACAGTCGCCGGCAGCGAACGCGAGTGGAAGGCGGACCTGGTGCTGCTGGCGATGGGCTTTCTCGGCCCCGAGCACCAGTGCAGCGACCCACTGGAGCTGCAATACGATCCGCGCAGCAACTACCAGGCGGAATACGGCCAATACAAAACCAGCGTAGATGGCATATTTGCCGCCGGTGACTGCCGACGCGGGCAATCACTGGTGGTATGGGCAATCAACGAGGGCCGCGAAGCGGCGCGCGAAATAGATCGCTACCTGACCGGCAGCACCCTGCTACCCTAGCCGAACTGCTAGCGCATCCCGCCGCCCGGCGGGATGCCCGGCTGGAACCCGACAGATTCAATTCGCGCCGCAGATTCACAGGCGACTCACCCGCATAACTGCGTGAAGATCAGCGCCGCCGTGAACTGCCACAATGGCGATTGGCCTTGTTCTCGCTAGGACATCGGGCTAGCGCCAAATCACACCAAAATTCTTCAGCCTATGTCCTTGCCCACACCGGTTGCAGTATGGACAACGCGTCCCTCGCGCCCCCCGAATTTGGTAGTGTTGGCAACCATTATTACCTATGACGAGTAACAAGGCTCCAGCATGATCAAGGCAATTCAAGACTCCACACCCGGCGTACTGCTGACTCGCATACTCATTGCCGCCATAGTGGTGTTCGCCACATATAACCCGTCTGGCACGTCGGTGTATCACTGGGTGACCAACCACCCTAACCCGACAGACGCCTGGGTGATTCTCGGTGCCATCGTCACCATCCTGATCAATATTGCCCTGGTGATCGCCGCCTGGAAGGCGCTCGGCATGGTTGGCACCGTCATCGTGCTGATCCTGTTCGCTGCCGTCACCTACCTGACCTTTCAGGAAGGCTGGGCCACCACCGGCAACGCCGCCTCTATTCAATGGCTGGCGCTAATCCTCTACAGCATATTCTTGGGGATTGGGCTCGCCGGTGCGATCATCTGGCGCCGTGCCACCGGCCAGATCGTTACCGACGAGGCAGACGACATCGAGTAGTTCCACCGAAAGCACAATAGCGAGGTGCAATGACTGCACCTCGCAGACCCATCCAGACTCCCCGGAACAACTCGCCCCCCAGCCGCCTGCGCCTGACGCTGCTCGGCATTCTGTTCGTTGTCAGTGTCACAGCGATCGTCTTTCACCAGAAAACCCTGCTGCTGCCGCTGTACCTGTCCCTGCTCGCCTGGGTTAAGACGGCATTCAAAAGCCTTACACCGAAACTTGTCGTCGCGCTACTGAAAAACTCGATCTTCCTGAAGATTCGAGGCGTCGTCATCCAGCTTTCAACCCGATTCTTTGTACTCTCACACCGACCGTGGCGTCGGACCCTGGGGCTTTGGAAAGATCGGGCTGTCGATTTCATCAAAACCGTTTATCGGCGATACACCGGCAGCGCACTGTGGCTTCGCAGTGCAGTTGCACTGGCACTGCTGGCGGTGACAGCCAGCAGCTCCTACATGTTCATCGCCATCCTGATCATCCCGCAGTCACTGTTGAACTGGATCAGAAAACTGATCACCAACACGTTAAGCAAGCTGGGGCTGACAAAACTACTGAACGCCATCTGGCAATTTCTCATCCCGGCAACACTGCGCCACCGCTGGTACATGTACAACAAATGGACACTCGGCCGACGACAGCTCAACGCGTCAAGACGCATGCGAGAAAAGGCAAAGCACCTGCCGAAAACCCTGTTACCGAAACGCCGAACCAACACACCAACCAGCAAACCCGACGCGTAAGCAAGGCGACACAAGCACCAGCCAAAGCCACCCAGGAAACCCGCAGCGTCAGCAAGGCAACGCAGGCTTTACTTGCCTCGCTCATGCGTCGGGCTTCCCACACACCTAAACCCAAACGACACTGGCAACCCGCAGCGTCAGCAAGGCAACATAGGCTTTACTTGCCTCGCTTACGCGTCGGGCTTCCCACAC
>CAZNIS010000016.1:0-1479 GCA_964573105.1 uncultured Granulosicoccaceae bacterium | reverse complement strand
TACGCGTCGGGCTTCCCACACACCTCAACTCCACCAGCAACCCGCCGCGTCAGCAAGGCAACACCTGCCTACCTCACTCTTCCCCACATATCAGATACCACAAGCACCAGTCAAAGCCACCCAGGAAACCCGACACCTAAGCGAGGTGCGCGACCACACCCATAAGTCAAATCCCACTAACTCTCCATCGGCCCACCAGCGTCTTTCCAGTCACTGATGCCACCGATATTAGTGACTGACTGATACCCCATATCCAGCAGCGTCTTACCCGCCAGCGCCGCCTGCCCACCGGCCGCACAAACGAGATAAATATCCGCATCTTTTTGCATCGCACTGTTATGGAATTGAGCCATCCCATCGTCGGCGGCAAACTCCAGAAAACCACGTGGAATTCTGGCAGCACCGGCGATAGTGCCCGTGTCAGCAATGGCGCTGGAGTCGCGAACGTCTACAAACACCGCACCACTGCCGTGCTTGGCAACCGCCTCGGCTGCCGGCATTTTTGGAACTACACTGTTGGCTTCGGCCAGATAATCTTTAGCGCTTCTCATTGTTGCCTCACTTAATGTTAATTAAAGGTGTTTGAACGACACTGGTTCACTTACAACAATACCATTTAAACGAGAACTCGAACACACCACATCCTTGAATTGCCAGCAGCAGGCTCCAGCTTACTCCTTGCAGACAATGTTGCACGAGTTAACAGTTTAAAAACTGCTGTAACACTGCAAACGGGAAGTCTTGAAAATCATCAAAACGACCCAATCTTTATAACATCGCAACGCACGCTGCTTGTCAGGTGCAAAGCGATATTTCATCAACAAACATATTGCTTCCGAAGGAGAATATGCATGAACGCTATAGACTTTTCACCCCTGTACCGCAGCACCATCGGTTTTGACCGTCTGGCCAACATGCTCGATGGCGCGCTACAGCAAAATCACAGTACGGGCTACCCGCCATACAATATCGAATCAACCGGTGAGAATCATTACTCTATCACCGTCGCGGTAGCCGGTTTTTCAGAAGGTGAACTCGACATCACCACCGAGCAGGGTGTGCTGTCCATCCGCGGCAAAAAAGCTGACGATAAAACAGAACGTAATTACCTGCACCAGGGGATCGCAACACGCGGGTTCGAACGCAAGTTTCAGCTTGCCGATCATGTCGAAGTCACCGGAGCCGAGCTGGTCAACGGACTGCTAACCATCACGCTTGCCAAGGAGGTCCCCGAAGCGATGAAGCCCAAGCGAATCGCGATCGGTGGCGGCAACAATCTCGAACATAAAGGCACCGTTGTAGAAGCTGCCTGATCGAGCATCTAGTGCGCACCGGCGGCAACGCCGGTCGCATCTTGCAAGGCTGCTGATTCCCCCATCAGCAGCCTTTTTTATTATGACCCTACCGTGCGTACAATTCAGGCCCGGCCAGTCGTTGATTCCGCGCAACGACTTAGTGACAAACAACACCTTAATCAAC
>CAZNIS010000015.1:67373-94275 GCA_964573105.1 uncultured Granulosicoccaceae bacterium | reverse complement strand
CAAATGATCAATGGGCGGCGAGCGCTCGCTATTGTTGCATCCGCTCTGATTCTGTCGGCGTTGTCAGATATCGCAATTGCCCTGGATATCGGCGCCACCAATGGCCGCCGCCTCGGGCAGATTCTGCTGGTATTGCAGGCAGTGTCGATCGTCAGCATGTGCCTGCTGCTGTGGGGTGCAATACCCACAGCTACCGTACGGGATTTATCGGTAACAGATCCGGACGAGTTGTCCAAAGAGGAGCCAGGGCTGGTCGAAGGGGTGGTCAGTGAGCAGCAGGCTGATGACTTCGCAACGCTCGCGGCCGGCGTACGTGAACTACAGCTGTTTCTCGATCCCGGGCTTAATCTGCAACGCCTGGCGCGTAAGTTAGGGATACCCGCCAGGCGGGTGTCGCAGGCTGTGAACACGAGCCAGGGTGTCAACGTGTCTGTCTGGATCAATAATTTGCGTGTTGAAGAAGCGCAGCGCTTGTTAGCTGATCCGGACAGAACAATCGCTGAAGTCATTTACGCGTGCGGCTTTAGCACGAAATCCAGCTTCAATCGTGAATTCAAGCGCGTCGCCGGTGCGCCGCCCAGTGTGTGGCGCCGCTCCCTGGTGCAAAGCGAATAGACCACGTTTCGTCCTTTTTTTTACTTCTCTTTTGGGACAACAGCTAAAGCGTAGCGGGCGCTGAATAGCGCTCCGTTAGCTTCGATGGTATCTGGCTCTATCAACACGGCTATTGGGATATCCTGCACGAGAGATACCTGCAGCGGGAACAGGCATCAGTATTAGATGATGACATTCAGTGCGAATTGATATTTAATCGAGTTAGAAGAGACGATTGATCGCTCTGCTGCTACTCATTGGCTCGGTAGGAATCCTGCTTTGCCCGCTATCGCTTTCAGGTCTGCGTTAATCCACGTGCGTGCTTGAAGCGTGTATACGCGTATAATCGCGGTATCCAGAAGTTCCAGGCAGAGTCGCTGGTAGTTGGACCAGAATTCCACAAACCCTGAATGTCCCCTCATGCTGTTGGCCATACCTATAGGTGTGTGCTCCACATAGGCGTATAGTTTTTTCGACCAGTCGTTGCCTCGTTCGGCGCATACGGTATGGTAGTGATCAACCGGGTTGTCCACGGTGAGGTAGATCAGCGTCGTTTCAGTTGCAAGTAACTGCCACTGCTTGAAGTAACTTTCAATTTGATCTCTTGGGAAGCGGTTGGCGTAGAGAAAGCGGACCGTGCTCTGAAGGGCATAGCCATCGAATACTGCTGTTGTACGATTGGATGCGGCGAATTCCCGCCAATCGTCGATATATAGCTGTGGCAATTCCGGCGTATGGTCAAGGCGAGTGTGGCTTTTAACTTGTGTTATCGGATGGTCTGGCGCGCCCTCTTGCCACCAGTATGCGTCTACGCCGGCCCCGTTTAATAGTTGGCAAAACTGCCTGGCGGCAGTCGACTTTCCAGCGCCCGGCAGTCCCTCGACGTGGATAATGTTCGGCGCGTGCGATACTGTTCGTTCGGGGCGGTAGCCGGCCGTGTTTGCTTTAGCCAAACGCGTAGCCGATACCGCGCTGTGCCAGTTTCACCAATGGCAGTGCCTGTGTTTGATCATGTGAATGCCAGGCGCACAGGTCGGTACTGCCGTCTTGCTCAAAGCGCAACTCCCCCGATACATAATCGACACAATAGATGATGCGAATGCTGTGCATTGGCGACCAGCCCGGAATACTGTCACAGAGTGAATCGATACCGACGAGCTTGTTTACCTTGACGATAAGGCCGGTTTCTTCTGCGAATTCGCGGACCACCGCCTGCTCGGGGTCTTCACCAAAGTCCAGGCCGCCACCCGGCAAGGTCCAGTGGCCCGGATGTAATCCAACGTGTTGGGACAATCGGCACAGCAGTAGTTTATTTTCACGCTGGAGCAGTCCGTAGGCTGCCACTCGAGTGACGGGTGCTTTACTCATTGGATGGGTGTTCCGGTGACGGGCAGGGGTGGGTGCGAATCGGTGGAGCAGGGCTATTGTGCTGATCAGTATAATCGAGCCGCACGCTGCGCTGAGTAATACCGGGTCACCCCGGGGTTACACCTGCCGCGTGCTATCTGCACTTAGGTATCAATCGCGCGATAGGTGAATTGGATTTGCAGAGCGGCGAGCGCACTATCGCCACCTGCCTTGACAGGCGTGCCAGCCGGTGCAATCCGGGGAGGGCATCGGGCGTTAGCAGTATTCCTTGCCCTGAGGAAAGTCCAATCATCGCCCGCCGGCCACCCTGTCGATGCGCACGATCCACAGAATATTGTGCCAGTGTCATTCAACAGCTGGTGAGGTGGCTGCCGGAGAGAGGGTAATCTATACTCAGATCTACGGTATTCCCGTATGGCAGCGGCAACTGACAGGTGTCGCAGCTGAACAGCCCATTACACAGCAAAGAAGGCACGATTGACGGCTCAAATTCAGGATTCAGGTAGTGTTGGCGAGGCTGACGGCAGTGCCGAATCTAATCGATCAGCGTCGAATAATGCCACGTTGATTGAGCGTGCCTGGCAGCAACGCGAGCGCAGCTGGGTTGAGTCGCAGTCTGCGGTCAAGCGTCTGTGGGCGCATCCGTTGTTGAGTGCACTCGACAAGGCCCGGCTGCAAATCGTCAAGAGCTACCACTTTGGTCGCCAGCTGGAATTGCGGGCAGCGGTATCCAGCGGTGTAGCCGCATTGCCGGTTATCTCCGGCAGCGCCGATCAGCTGTGGATGTGCCGCGCCCTCGGCAGAGTGGCGGCGGCGCTGCATTCACTGGGGGATTTTGATGCGGCGCTGCGACACTACCAGACGCAGATTCGGCTGGCATCCGAACGGCTGGCTGCCGCGAACCTGAGTGAGGTCGATCAGGATCGCTTCACTGAGGAGCTGTTCTGCGGTCGCCACAATCTGGCGCACCAGTTCTTTCGACTGAACGAATTTCAGCAGGCGCATCGCCATTACGAACACTGCTATTCGCTGGTACAGGGCAATGAGGTCAGTCTGGGCTATCTGCTGGTCAATCACTCGCAGTGCTACATGGCGCGAGGCAACTATCGCAAGGCGAAAACGCAGGCTGAGGCCGCTCTGGAAATCGGCCGTCGCTGTGGTATACCCCGAATTGTCGTCTATGCGTTGCCAGTGCTTGCGCGCCTGGCAGACCTTGCGCGCGATGCCGAAACGGCACGGCGCTATTTGCTTGAAGGCATCGATTCGGCACAGGCATCGGGACTCTATCGAAGCCACATACAGTTAAAGCTTGCCCAACACTACTTCGATACTGACTGTGTGGCCAGTGCCGATGAGGTGCTTGCCAGCGTGGATCAGGTGACCGATGCGGTGGACGAGTCGCATTGGTATTTGCTGCAATGCAATCTGGCGGAGCGAAAGGGTGATTATGCGCTGGCACTGGCGCATCACAAGCAGCACCTCGCCGTGAAGGAGCGAATGTTCCAAACGCGCAATGACAATCAGGCCTATGCTGCAGAGGTGGTTGGGCAGTTGCGCGAGCTGGAAGAGAGCAATCGGCGGCTGAGTGTGCGCAACCGGGAATTGACGCAAAGTGTGGAGCAAATTGGGCGCGATCAAAGCCGGTTGCGGTTGCTTGCGCAGCGCGACCCACTGACGGATCTTTTCAATCGCCGTCATTTCATGGATATCGCTCAGACCAGTCTGCGGCAGGCACAAACCGCCGACGCTGCGGTATCACTTGCCATTATTGACATTCATTTCTTCAAACGAATCAATGACAGCTACGGCCACGACACCGGTGATCAGGTGTTGAAAACATTTGCCGACCTGTTGAAAAATCACTTTCGACAAAGCGACACGCTGGCCCGGTTTGGTGGTGAGGAATTCGTCGCATTGCTGCCGGGTACTTCGGAGCAGGCGGCGGTTGGTGTTATGCGCAGCCTGTTGCTGCGCTGCGAACACTATCCGTGGAGTGAGTTAGCGCAGGGGCTTGCTGTGACTTGCAGCGTTGGTGTGGCCCAGACCGCGGCTGACTCTGACTTCACGGGTTTGTTCAAGCGGGCTGACCTTGCACTTTATCGGGCCAAGCACAGCGGGCGCAATCGGGTTGAGTGCAGCGCGCCAGTTGCGACGACTGTCGATGACGGTCATGCGCGCCCCTCTCGTCGCATGGCAGAGCCAGGCTGATCGCCGCACGCTGGTCGGTTACTGGCCGGTTATTGGCGTAGCTGTTCACAGCACGCCTGTCGCACCCGTGGGCGGTGTCGGTCGTAGCCTGGCCGGCCGCCTCGAAATAGCCGTGTATGTTCCGTGCGACCTCCTACCCCACGTGCAGACGGGGGCGCCCAGCTAGACGCACTGTGAACAGCCACTGAAAAATCGCTTGGTATGGCGTGAACGCATACGTTACTGGCTGTTCATTGGGCCTTTTTCTCTACTATCGCATGTTGCGCGAAATCGCGGCCGACATCGGCATACAAATAATAGGTATCGACATCGAGCCCCTCGAAGGCTTTGGATTCATCGGGAAATCGGGTGGCGATACAGAGTTTGTTTTTGTAACCCGAATCGCGCGCCAGTTGCGCGACCTGCAGATTTTCGCGGTGGTTGCTTAAGCTGACGAGGATCAGCTCGCAGTCGGCAAGGGTGGTGCGGTCCCAGAAATCGCGATCCGATGCATCGCCGTGTACGCAGTGCCAGCCTTTGGCGGTCAGTGAGTTGGCCTGGTTGTAGTTTTCATCGATGCCGACCAGGCTGTCGTGACCGGCATCGAGCAGACGCTGATAGGCGCCGCGTCCTACCCGACCCATGCCGAGCACCGCGACTTTCGCCCCGTTCAGTGAACCAATCACTTCTTCGGGCAGGCGTTCGTCGCGCTCGTATTGATTGAGTTGTGCGCGATGGCGGCGGTACAGTGAGTGGGCCTGCTTGTTAATTGGTGTGGCGATAAAAAACGACAGGGCCATTGCGAGCGCAAGCGTTGTGATCCACTCTGGCCCTAAAACACCGTTGTCGGCGGCGATTGCGGCGACGATCAGGCCGAACTCGCTGTAGTTGAACAGACTCAGTCCAGTCAGCCAGGCGGTGCGCGAGCGCAGGCCGAATGCGGTTAGCAGGCTGAAGTAGATCAGCGGTCGCAGCACAATTAGAAGGCCCAGTACAAGCGCGACGGCCAACAACTCAAGCTCGGGCAGGCCATAGTAGCCAATCTGCAGAAAGAACCCGACCAGCAACAGATTTTTAAGTCCGGTTAGTTGGCTGTACAACTCGCGTGCCTTGGTTCGGTGCGCGCGCGCCAGCACCATGCCGAACAGTAGCGCTCCTAGTCCACCTTTCAGTGCCAGGCTCTCGAATAGCCCGGCGGCGCCCAGCGCGAACAGTACACCACCCAGCAGTAATAACTCGCCGTGCCCCAACAGCGGCAACAGGCGTCGAAACATCGGGATAGTCAGTGGCATCGCGAGCAGCAGCAGTGCCCACGGCGACGGATAGTAATCCGCCGAGAAAACCAGATAGACGACGGCGAGTATGTCCTGGACGACCAGAACGCCGATCGCGATGGAGGCGTAGAACGATTGCGACTCACCGCGCTCCTCGAATAGCTTGATCGCCAGCACGGTACTCGAGAATGACAGCGCGAATGCCAGCATCCACGGGCCGATGTTGTTGTCAAAGCGCAATGGCTCGTAGAGTGTGCCGACAAGGTAGATCACCGCGGTAGTCAGTGGGATCGCGATCACCATGTGCAAAATGGCTGAGCCCCACACATAGCGCGGCGCCAGCTCTGCCGGCTCGAGTTTTAGACCGATGGTAAACAGCAGTAACACGATGCCGGCGTCGGCCAGTGGCTTGAGTGATTCGCCGTCGCCAATGCCCGCCATGTGCGCGACGAAACCGGCTGCGAGATAGCCAAGCAGCGGCGGATAGCCGAGCTTTCGCGCGACTAGCCCCGCAGCAAAGGCGACGATGATGACGACGGGTTCCATGGAGAGATTTCTTGATTGCCTGCTACAAGGGTAGCGGAAACCGTCGGTGCAGGTTGAGTCGATCGATGGTTGTCAGTGCCGCTTGATTGGCGCCACTGATTGCCAGTTGTTGCAAGTCGCTGCCAGTGCTTGCCGGCGGGGCTTAGTACCCGTGATTGCAGTGTGGAAACGCTAGCGACAACGCGCGGCCTGGCGCGCCCGGTTTTGCAGTTTTTTACGTTGCTTGTCGCTGATTACCCGTTTGGCACGATGCGCCAGTGGTTTTGGATCGATGATGTCGACGTGCTGCATGTTGTCCAGATCGATCGCGTGGCTCAACCATTCGAGCAGGCTGCCACCGAACGTCGGCTCGCTGTTCATCACGTAAATGGTGTAGTCGGAAAAAGAGCGGGTGTGAATGTCGTCGCCCCAGAGTTTGCTGCGCCGCATGTTGCGATGCCGATAGCGACGATCATCCGCTTCGCACAGCACCAGATACCACTTGGCAGACTCCGGATAACCGCTGGCGATAAGCGTGGCGGTCAGGCCTCGGCGACTGGTGTGTTCGACTTGCTTGCGATAGGTCCGCGAGGCGGCGGCGTAGACGATATCGGGTATGCCATAGTCGTCGAGCTCGGCGCTGTTGTCGTCGTTGAGTTGCGGTTTGATTTCGACCGCCAGTTGGCGCCCGCCACTTTCAACCAGAAAATCAAACGATTGATTGGTAGCGCCCGAGTACTCCACCGAATCGCACATCGATCGCAGGTGAAGTGCCCACGATGCCTCCAGTGTGCTGGCGTATTGTCCAACCGGTCGTGCCTTGATCGAATAGGTTTTGTTCGCACTCACGCGCTTGTCGCTCCTTCGCTGGTCGGCTGTGCTTGTGCTCCGAATGAATAATGTGATGCAACCTGCATTTAAGGCTAACGGCTGTGCGGCGCTCTCGTTTAGCAGGTTGTGTCATCAACAATAAAATTCCCAAGTCCCTGGCTGGGTGCAGATCGGCGGCTCTGCCAGCCAGAGGGACGTGTCAGTCGAGTGTGCGGATCGAGAAAACCTCGCGCAGCGCGATCTGTCCTTTGGCGGTTAGTTGCAGTGCCCGCGAATCCGCAATGCGGCGCACCAGATCGTGGTGGAAAAAGTGGTGACAGATCGCGGCGCCGACTTTGCCCGCGATATGTGGCCGTCGTTCGCTCCAGTCCAGGCACGGGCGGCAAATCGGTCTGCGCGAGGGCTTTTGGTTATGTGGGTCCAGAATCACCCCGGCGCGCGCCAGCCCGGCGGCACCTTTGCTGGTTAGGCTGCCAGCTTCGTCGTCGAATTCGATCCATTTCTTTTTCAGCATGCTGTCGGTGATCGCGACCCCAAGGCGACCGGCGAAGTGGTCGTAGCAGGTTCGCGCGCGGCGCAGTGTTTCATCGCGCGGACCGGTGATGACAGGCCGGGTTGGCGCGGGCGTAAGGGCAGCCAGATTGATGGCACTTTCAATGAACTTTGCCACTTCAGGTGTGGCCAGCCGGTGGTAGCGATGGCGGCCCTGGCGATGCACCGTGAGCAACCTGGCGTCCACCAGTTTGGCCAGATGCGCGCTGGCGGTCTGTGGGGTGATGTTGGCGCTGTTGGCAAGTTCTGTTGCCGTCAGCGACTGACCGTGCATCAGCGTGCACAGCATGGCCGTGCGCGCCGGTTCGCCGATCAAAATGGCGATATTGGATATCTGATTGGTGTTCATCGAAGTCTCCAGTCTTGATAGTAGCATTGCCGCACCGGCGCCCATTTCGCTGCCGACCGAAGTCATCCGGCGCTGACTTCGCTCTGCACCGAAACCGCAAGATCAGCCAGCGGCCATGATGGTTGCAGGCTAATCAAGCGGAGAAAGCCAGGATGTCCTCCAGGACCATCGATATCGCCGTTGGGCGCGCCGTGGCTGCCAGTGACGCTCACGGCCGTCGCATTCGGGTGTTGTGGGCACGATTGCGGCTGGTGCCTGCAATCTGGCGCGAGCGCCGTGCCCTTGCCAGACTGACCGATGACGAACTGCTGGATGTCGGTCTTACCCGTCAGCAGGCGCTCGTCGAATCGCGCCGTCGGCTGCTTGATTTGCCGGCAGTGCGTGTGGGTGGAATCGATTGATGTAGCGGCCGTTGTACCGGTGCCGGGTGCGTCATGTCGCGCATGTCGTGCTGAATGTGTTGTGCCGCAACACGCGCCAGGCCACAAAAAAGGGGGCAGGGTAGCCTCTCGCCGAGGCGAAGACGTTCGATTCGCAAATGGGCAACACATCCCGGCGCGGCTGCGATAGACTGTCCGGCAACAGGGTCGATACGATGGGGCGCAGCGGTTGGACATTCTGCAGTTGCTGATTGGCGGCTTCGCCAACGGCTGCATCTACGGGCTGGTGGCGCTGGGTTTCGTGCTGATCTACAAAGCCACTGAAGCGGTCAATTTCGCACAGGGCGACATGATGATGTTTGGCGCCTTCGTCACCCTGACCATGGTCAACAACGACTGGTGGGGGCTGCCGTTTCTGGTTGGCGTGGTGCTGGCGATGATGATCATGGCCGGTGCCAGTTACGCCATTGAGGTCACCGTGGTGCGGCGGCTGTTCGGCCAACCGCAGTTTGCGGTGGTGATCATGACCATCGCGCTGGGCTTTGTGATGCGATTTGTCGCCGGTGTCATCTGGGGTCACGAACCCCAATCGCTGGAAACGCCGCTGGCGGGCAAAACATTTAATTTTGGTGGCCTGGTACTCGGCTATGACGAGGTGTTTGTCATTGGTGTCACGCTGCTGCTGACCATCTTGCTGTTCTGGTTTTTCGCCAAAACCCGGCTCGGGCTCGCGATGCAGGCGAGCAGTCAGAATCAGCTTGCCGCGTACTATATGGGTATTCCGGTCAAGCGAATCTCATCGTTGATCTGGGTGGTCTCCGGGATCACCGCCACCGTTGCCGGCATTTTGTTCGCCGCCAAGGGTGCGATCGACCCGGCCAGCGGGCTGCTGGGGATCAAGGCGTTCGCGGCTGCGGTGATCGGTGGTTTTGGCTCGCTGCCGGGTGCACTGCTCGGCGGCTTGATCGTCGGCATGGTTGAACCGCTGGCGCAGTACTACGGCGCGCCCGGCTATAGCCAGATCGCCCCCTATGCGATCATGCTGCTGGTGCTGATACTGCGACCGAACGGGCTGTTTGCGCAGATCCAGAGCAAGAAGGTCTGACATGCGCATTCACTTCAAGACCGATTACGAACAAGACGTTCGGCTGTTCGAAGACAACATCACCATGGCCAAGTACGGCCTGCTGGTGTTGCTTGCGATCGCCGCGCCGTTTTTACTGGACGAATACTTTCTTGGTGAGCTGACCCACGTACTGATCTGGGCGCTGGCCGGCATGGGCCTGATGGTGCTGGCAGGGCACACCGGGCAGGTCAGCCTCGGGCACGGGGCGTTCCTCGCCTGTGGCGCCTATATGCAGGTGATACTGCTGGAAGCCGGATTGCCGTTTCTGCTCGCGCTGCCACTGGCTGGATTGTTCGCCGGTGTGGTCGGCGCAGTCGTCGCGATACCTGCGTTAAAGATGAGTGGAATTTATCTGGCGATCGCGACCATGGCCTTCGGCATCATGTCGGAGGACATCATCATTTTGCTGGAACACTGGACCGGCGGGGTCGAGGGTGTATTCGCGCCGACGATCGTCATCTTCGGCTTTGAAGTCGATCGCTGGGGCAATCCGTATCTTTTCTATTGGCTGGTGCTGGCGGTGGTGATTTTGGCCACCCTTGGCTACCGCAATCTGCTGCGCTCGCCCACCGGCCGTGCGTTCACCGCGATTCGCGATTCGGAAGTCTCGGCGCGAGCGATGGGTGTGAACGTGGCGCGCTACAAGACGCTGGCGTTTGGCATCTCGTGTTTTTTCACTGGCCTTGCCGGCGCGCTTTTGGGGCATTTTCTATCCGCGTTTAACTACGAAGCGTTTTTGATTCTGATCTCCATTCAAATGCTGTTGATGGTTGTGGTCGGTGGACTGGGCTCGATTCACGGGGCATTTTTCGGCGCGATCGTGTTGGGCTTTTTGCCGCTACTGATTACCACGGTTAAGGATGCTATCTCGGAGTTGACCGGTGCCGGCAACTATTCTATTCCGGGACTTGAGACCGGCATCTTCGCGCTGATACTGATCGCATTTATCATTATCGAGCCGATGGGCATCTATGGGCGCTGGCTGAAAATTCGCACCTGGTGGGAGCTCTTTCCGCTGGCGCGCAAGGATATGTTCCGTCGCCAGAAGTCGTACCTGAAGACGGAGCGGATGCGATGAGTCTGCTGCAGGTACGCGATCTGGCCATCGCGTTTGGCGGGGTGAAAGCCGTTGACGGGGTGAGCTTCGATGTCGAGCCCGGTGAGGTGTTTACCATCGTTGGTCCCAACGGGGCCGGCAAGTCGACGATCTTCAATCTGATCAGCCGTTTCTATCAGCCGACCGCAGGTACGATCACCTTCGACGGGCGCGATATCACGCGCTTGAGTCCTGAGCAGATCGCGCCATTGGGCATTGCGCGCACCTTTCAAAATATTGAATTGTTCGAGCACTCAACAGTGCTGCACAACCTGCTGGTTGGCCGCCATTCGCGCAGTTCGACGAGCTGGCTGTCTGATATGTTCTTTCTGCCGCGCACCCGCCGGCAGGAGCTGGCGCACCGCGAACGCGCCGAAGAGGTGATCGACTTTCTCGATCTGCAACCCTATCGCAACAAGTTGATTGCCGGGTTGCCGTATGGCGTGCGCAAGGTGGTTGAAATTGCCCGCGCACTGGCGTCCGATCCCAAGTTGTTGTTGCTGGATGAACCCGCGTCTGGTCTGTCGGTAGAGGAGACTCGCGACGTGGCCTTCTGGATCGAGGACATGCAGCGCGAGATGGGCTTGACCATCGTGATGGTGGAGCATGACATGAGTCTGGTCACGCAAGTGTCTGATCGCGTGCTGGCGCTGGCCGATGGCCGGCCGCTCGCTACTGGCAGCGCCGAAGAAGTGCAAAGCCACCCGGATGTGATTGCCGCCTACCTGGGTGTGGAGGAGTCGGCGTGACTGAAAACCATGCTGTAGACACAGCCACTGACGACGTCCTGCAAGTGCGCAACGTCGAGACCTTCTACGGGCCGATTATGGCGATTCGCGGGGTCAGCCTCACGGTGCCGCGCGGCAAGATCGTGACCATTCTCGGTGCCAACGGAGCCGGCAAGACTACACTTTTGAAAACAGTGTCCGGCGTGATGGATCCGGAAAAGGGTCAGGTGCTGCTGGAGGGGCAGGAGATTCAGGGGCGCGAGCCAGACTACATCGTGCGCGCCGGTGTGGCCCACGTGCCGGAAGGGCGCGAGGTGTTTCCGTTTTTAAGCGTTGAGGAAAACCTTGCGATGGGCGCCTACACGCGCTCTGATCGCGATCAGGTGCCAACTGATCTGGAGATGGTGTACTCGTATTTCCCGATCCTTAAAGAGCGGCGCAATCAGCAGGCTGGCACGCTTTCCGGCGGACAGCAGCAGATGCTTGCGATCGGTCGCGGGCTGATGACCAAGCCGCGCGTGATGTTGCTTGACGAACCGAGTCTGGGACTGTCGCCGCTGTTGGTGCAGGAGATTTTCGGCATCATCAAGCGGCTCAACGAGGAGCAGGCGGTGACCATGATGCTGGTCGAGCAAAACGCGAGTGTCGCGCTGAAGACTGCGCACTATGGCTATGTGCTCGAGATCGGGCGCATCGTCATGGCGGCAGACGCCGACAAGTTGCTGGCATCGGAAGACATACAGGAATTCTATCTGGGCGTTCAGGGTGACACCCAGCGTGCCCAGAAACGCTGGAAGCGCAAGAAGACCTGGCGCTGAGTGAAGGCAATGGTAGAGATAATCAACAACGACAAAGAAATCAGTGTCGACGGCTGTGAAACCATCGCCGCACTGTTTGCGAAAAGGTGCCATGATCACGCCGCGCGCACGGCACACCGTGAAAAGGATCTGGGCATCTGGCGCGCCTATACCTGGGCTGACTACTACGACAACGCCCAATGGATAGGCCTCGGCCTGCGCGAGCTTGGGCTTGCGCGCGGCGATGTGGTTTCCATCCTGTCTGAAGATCGCCGCGAGTGGCTCTACTGCGACATGGCGGTGATGGGTATGGGCGCGATTGCCAGTGGCGTCTACACCACCGATAGCGCCAAACAACTCGCCTATCTGATCACCGATTCCGGATCGAAGTTTCTCTTCGTTGAAAACGACGAGCAGCTCGACAAGTGGCTGGAGCAGCGCGATGCCATGCCGGATCTGGAAAAGGTCATCGTCTATGACCGCGATGGTCTGCGCGATTTCTCTGACCCCAAAGTCATGTTCTACGATGAACTGCTGGAGATAGGGCAACAGGCAGCTGGTGCGCAGCCGGATCTCTTTGCCGAGCAACTCAAGCTTGCCCAACCCGACGACACGCTGATGCTGATCTATACCTCCGGCACCACCGGCGCGCCAAAAGGGGCCATGATCAGTCATCGCAACATGATCTTTCAGCTGGCTTCCGGTATGGAATTGCTGGAGGCCTATCCCGATGACGAACAGCTTTGTTTTCTGCCACTGTGTCACGTCTATGAACGACTGCTGTCGGTGCATATTCAGCTTGGCGTGGGTCTGACAGTGAATTTTGCCGAGAGTGTCGAAACCGTATTCGAGAACATGCAAGAGGTCAGCCCGCATACCTTCGCATCGGTGCCTCGAGTCTGGGAGAAAATTTACTCGCGGGTGCAGATTCTGCGCTCCGAGGCCACGGCAGTCGGGCGCTGGGCGCTGGATCGCGCGATCGCCGCCGGTAGCGCCAAATCGCTGCTGGTCGAAGACGACAGAGCGGTGCCCTGGCTGTTGTCGATGCGCTGCAAGTTTTGGGATTTTGTCGTGCTGCGCAATCTGCGGCGAATGCTTGGGCTGGATCGTATGCGCCGCGCCGGTTCCGGGGCGGCACCGGTATCGCCTGAATTATTGCGATGGTTTTTTGCGATTGGTGTGCCACTGCTGGAAGGCTATGGCGCGACCGAAACTTCCGGGGTGACGACGGTCAACACCAACGCCGATAATGTGATCGGCAGTGTCGGCAAACCGATGCCGGGCGTTGAGCTGAAAATCGCCACCGATGGTGAAATACTCGTGCGCGGGGCGAATGTCTTTCAGGGTTACTGGAACATGCCGGACAAAACCGCCGAGACCATTCGCGACGGCTGGCTGCATACCGGTGACGTTGGGCGCATTGGCAACAATGGCGCGCTGACCATCACCGGCCGCATCAAGGACATTATCATTACCGCGGGCGGCAAAAATATAACCCCGGCGGAGTTTGAAAGCCGGCTGAAGTTTTCGCCGTATATCTCAGATGCGGTGATCATTGGCGATCAACGTAAATTCCTGAGTTGCCTGGTGATGATCGATCAGGAGAACGTGGAAAAATTTGCCCAGGAGCGCTCGGTACCGTTTGCCGATTTTGCTTCTCTGTGCGCGGCCGAGCCGGTGCGTGATTTGATTGCCAGCGAAATCGATGCCGTCAATAAGGAGTTTGCCCGCGTCGAGCAGATCAAGGACTTTCGCCTGATCGATCTGTTGCTGACCGCCGAGGACGACGAACTGACCCCAACCATGAAACTCAAGCGAAGTTTTGTGGAAACCAAACACAAGTCACTGATCGACAGCATGTACGCTGCCTGAGCCGTGCATGATGAATAACACCCGCAACACCCACTAAAACACCGAGGAATACCGATGAAAAAACTGTTTATCACACTGTCGGCACTGACGCTGGCCTCAGCCAGTGCGATCGCCGATCAAGGCGTCACCGACGATGAGATCATTCTCGGCAGCCACAATGATCTGAGTGGCCCGTTTGCCGCCTTTGGTGCGCCCTCCATGCAGGCAGCGCAACTCTACTTTGATGAAGTCAACGCCAACGGTGGTGTACATGGTCGCAAAATCAAACTGATTGTCGAAGACACTGGCTATCAGGTGCCCAAGGCCGTGCAGGCAGCCAACAAGTTGATCAACCGCGACAAGATCTTCGCCATGTTCATGGCGCTGGGTACACCGCACAATCTGGCCGCCTTCAAGCTGCAGGAGAAAAAGCGCATACCGAATTTTCTGCCACTGTCTGCCGCGCGACAAATGCTGGACGAGCCGATCGAGCTGAAATTCGCAGGTTTCGCCTCCTACTATGACGGCATTCGCGCAGGCGTTGGCTACATGCAGGAAAATGAAGGCTCGACCACCGTCTGCCCGATGTATATCCCATCGGACTTTGGTAAAGAGATCGCCGCCGGTGCGGCCGATGAAGCCGAGGCCCGCGGTATGAAGATGGGTGGCGAGACAACCCACAAGCCGGATGAAACTGACTTCGTTGGATCGCTGACCAAACTCAAGGACGCCGGCTGTGACCTGATCCCGATCGCGCTGTCGGTGCGCGGTGTGATCACAGCGGTGGCCACGGCCAAGAAAATCGGCTGGACCGATGTGAAATTCCTCGGCTCATCAGCGGCATTCCACACCGCGATTGCAAAAGTGCCTGGTGGCGTCACCGAAGGGTTTTTCGCCGCGGCCGGCTGGCAGGATATCGAAGCGCGTATGGGTAACGAAGCCGTCGCCCAATTCGCCAAATCGTACGTCGAAGCCACCGGCGAAAAGGCGCCCGGTACCGGCGCGATTCTCGGTCGCTCCAGTGCTGAAGGCATGGTGCGTGCGCTGGAAGCCGCCGGGCCCGATCTCACTGTCGACGGTTTCATCAAGGCTGTGGAAGGGTTGAGCTACACGGATGAAATCATGGGCACAGTGGTCAACTACGGTGCCGATCACCTGGGTAGCGGCAAGGTGTTTATCTCGAAGATCGACGGCGGTAGCTGGAAAGTCATCGGTGAGGCGGGCGAAGACTGATTCACCGCTTTACTCATTTGATGTAGCAAGAAAGGGGCGCAAGCCCCTTTTTTTATGATCTGTTGTGGAATAGGGTCAGCACAGCGATAGCCACATGGCTATCGCCATGGATGGGTGTCCGCCTTACTCGACGCAGGCGACTAGCTGGTACTCGTCTTCTCCGATATCTTCGGCACACTGGCCGGCCTCTACCGTGATGCTGTTGACGATGGGTGTTTCATCATCGGTGGTTGAGGTCAGGCTGTAGCTCAGCGGTCCGCCGCGGTCCACTCGCAGTGCACCATTCAGCGCTTGTGCGATCTCGGTGCCGGTTGGCGCCTGGAGTTCGAGCAGGCGTGTCATCGTGTACTCGGTGAAATTGCCCTGACTGTCGCCTTCGCCGAATTGCGATTTAACGAACATGCTGATGTCGAGGTTGCCATCGATCAGGATGCTTCCGTTTTCTTCGGATACGCTAAACCCGAAGGTCTCCATGGTCATGCGCAGTACCTCTTCTGAATCCAGGGCAATGACGAGTGGGCCGCGACCGAGTCCGAAGTTGCTGACGACAAACGATTCGGCCTGCTGATTCAGGTCCATCGATGCGGTCAGTCCCGCCAGATCGAACGACTGCGTACCTTCACCGGCGTTCAGGTCGTAGTCGAGTTGGCCAATGTTAATGTCGATGTTACCTGTGCCGGCGCCTGCATCGACAGCCATGGACAACAGCTGGCTGGCGGCAATGCTGATGTCTGCTCCGATCTCCTCGCTGCTTGCCGTGATGGCGCGCGTGACGGCGAGGGACAATGATCCGGCCTCGGCGCCAAAGGTGTCGTCGGTGACGGTGGAGGTTACCTTGATTGCACCGTCCAGCGTGCTGGGCAGATCGGGCTGTTCGTTGGCGGGCAGCAATTCTGCCTCTGCGATCGTCAGTCTTTGCCATCCGCCCAGATCGAGTTCAAAGCTGTCTGAGTTGTCGTCGTAGCCGACTGTCATCAGCGGCTGTTCACGGAAGAAATAGCTGACGGTGCCAGCGGTGGGCGAGGTGACGTCCAGTTGTACGGTGATATCCTCAACCAGAGTCTCACAGCGCTGCTGTTCCTGTTGATCAGCCTGTGCATCGAGAAAATCTTCGGCGCAGACTTCGACCGGATCGGGGTCGATGGTCACGCGGGTGCCGGAGCGAGTGGTTCGATTGCCGTCTGCGTCGTCGAGTGCCATGGTGGCACCAACCAGGCTTCGTGCCTCGGCACTGAAGATGTCAGATGAAACGTCGACTGGATCACCGTTTTCGTCCGGTGGGTCGATCAGTCCATCGACCGGCGTGCCCTGCAGGGTGCCGGCATTGTTGTTGACGACGTCACCGGCGCCTGTGCTCGCTGTGTTCAGGCCACTGCCGATGTTGGCCAGTGCAGCCTGCTTGAGATCGTCGGTTGAAGTGTCGTTAACGGCCGGATCGATTTGTGAGCCACCGCCGCCACCACCACAGGCAGATAGCAGCGAACAAGCGGTGGCGACTGCGATCGCCGTTGTACGGATGGTCTGTGATTCTTTCATCTTGTGAAAACCTCTTGAATAAAACGGGTACCGAACTGATAAACAGCGACGATCAGGAATGTTTGCAGGAATCGAACCTCGCCATTTGAGCCACTTCAAGGTTTGCCGGACGAAGGTCCATGGCAAGGCTAACTTCGGACGGATGCAGGCGTTGTAAGCGCCAGCGCCTGCCAGATTTTATTGGCGGTCATCGGTCGGTCGATGTGATCGATGCCATGTGGCCGCAGTGCGTCCATCACGGCATTCATGATCGGGCCGGGGACACCAATGCTGGTAAGTTCACCGACGCCCTTGGCACCAAGCAGTGAATTGGGGCTTGCGGTGGGCAGAAATTCAGCATGCAAACCGGGCAGGTCGGTGGCGCGGGGCAGGGTGTAGTCCATCATCGAGCCCGACAACAGCTGGCCGTACTCATCGTAGTGCACGTCTTCATACAGAATTTCACCGGCGGCCTGAGCGATCCCGCCGTGTAGCTGGCCCAGCGCCGATTGCTCATCGTAAACTCTGCCGACGTCGTCAATGCTGCAATAGCGATCGATGTGCACCTGTCCGGTTTGCGGATCCACCTCTACCTCAACGACGCAGCCGCCATTTGGAAACGTGGTGTGGGTGCCCTCGAAATCGAGAATGCCTGCACAGCCGGTCTCCGGCATTTGCTCGCGCAAGTCGCTGGCCGCCTGCTGGTATGACTCTGCCACCTTTGCCAGAGTGGCGCTGCGATCGGTGCCAACGATGCGAAATTCGCCACCGTTGTATTCGATATCCAGATGTGACGCCTCCAGCAGGTGCGCTGCGATCTGCTTGCCATTCTCAATCATCTCAAGCGCTGCGCGATGCACCGTATTGGCCGCGACTGGTACAAGATTGGAGCCGCCGGTACCGCCCCCTTTTTTCAGCCACTCGGTATCGCCCTGTTCGACGGTGATGCGCTCGATTGGAATATCCAGTGCCTCTGATGCGACCGTTGCAAGCACGGTTTTGTGGCCCTGGCCGTTGTCCTGTAAGCCGGTTCGGACCAGCACTGTGCCGTCTGCTTGTGCGTGCACCTCACTGCGTTCATCTGTTGAGCCGCCGGTGGCGTGCAGGTAGAACGCGACGCCTGCGCCGCGCAGCAGTCCATTTTGCAGACTTTGAGTCTTGCGTTGCGCAAGCCCGGCCCAGTCGGCTTTTTGATGCAGCTGATCGGCAAGTTGCGGGAAATCGCCGCCGTCATAGGTTTCTGCCATCGGAGTGTCAAATGGCAGGTCGGCGGGCTGAATCAAATTCTGCCGCCGCAATTCGAACGGATCGATGTCAAGGCGTTGGGCGGCCAGTTCGATTAAACGTTCCAGAGTGGTCGCAGATTCGGGCTTGCCTGCGCCGCGATAGGCATCGGTCGGAATGCAGTTGGTAAACAGTGCGTCGACGCTGTAGTGCATGGCTGGAATATTGTAGGTCTGGCCGAATGGGCGCACCGCGCCACTGCTCGCGACATAGGGACCGACTGCATTCAGGAAGGCGCCCATATCGGCCAATGCTTCGATGCGAAAGCCTAGAAAGCGGCCGTTTTTATCCAGCGCGAGCTGTGCCTTGTCGACGCGGCCTCTGCCCATCGCATCGGCCTGAAACGACTCGCTGCGTGTGGCCGTCCATTTGACGGGGCGGCTGCTGACCCTGGCGCCAATTAACGCCAGCACCTGCTCGGGGTAGGGCCATATCTTGACCGCGAAGCTGCCGCCAGTGTCATGTGTGATTACGCGCAGGCGATCCTGTTCGATCGCTAAAAACCCCGCCAGTGCGCGTTGCAATGAGATCACACCCTGGCTTGGAGTGATCAGCGTATAAGACGATGAATCAGTATCGTAGGCGGCGAGGCAGGCGCGAGGCTCCACCGGTGTGATGGCGATGCGCGGATGCTCTACCGTCAGCTCAATAATGTGATCGGCCGCCGCCATTGCGGCGTCTGTCTCTTCGCGGTTTCCCTTCTCCCAGATAAATGAGCGGTTGCCGGGGATCTGCGGCCAGATTTGTGGTGCGGTGTCGGCGATTGCCTGCTGCGGGTTCGTGATCGCTGGCAGTGTCTCGTAGTCCATCTCGATCAATTCTGCTGCCTGCTGCGCGATCGCTTCGGACTCGGCGATGACGGCGGCCAGCGGCTGGCCGAGATGGACAATTTTGTCGTCGGTCAGCACCGGGCGATCGGGTTCGAGCATGGCCTGCCCGTCACTGCCGGTCAGGCTCGCACGGCAATTGAGTGGTTTGACACCGTGTTGTTGTAAATCGCTGGCTGTCAGTATGGTGACGACACCGGCTAGTTCGGCGGCGGTTCGACAATCCAGATTGCGCAGACGCCCGTGAGCGATCGGTGCGCGCACCACCACCATCGCCAGTTGGCCCGGCAGTGAGAGATCATCGGTGTATTGTCCCTGGCCGCGCAACAGCGCCGGGTCTTCTAGTCGGGGCATTCGATTTAGTTACGCTGTGCCTGAAGGGTATGGATGATCGTACCGTACCGTCTTGCGCGGTGAAACAGCCTGGTGGCTACCGGGTGGTAAGGCGGCGTTGCTGTGGCCGTATAGAGAGCAATGAGCCAGCTTCAGTCGCTCTCGCCGGGTTACAATGGAATCGGGTTCATGTCAGTTGCGGAAAAGAAATGACGATTGAGACGCCCTATCAAGCGTACACCACGACGGTTCAGCCAGCGTGGATCGACTACAACGGCCACATGAATGTTGGCTACTACCACGTGGTGTTCGACATCGCCGTCGAGCCGTTTTTTCACTGGCTCGGACTGACGCCGGAGTTTCGTGAAAAGACCGGCGGCTCCACTTTTGCGCTGGAGGCGCATCTGAACTACTTTCGCGAAGTGCGAGAGGGTGATCCGCTGCGTTTTGAAACGCGACTGCTCGATCACGATGAGAAGCGTATTCATTTTTACCAGGAGATGTTTCATGCGCAGGAGGGCTTCATGGCCGCAAGCCATGAGACTATTTCAGTCTGGGTGGATATGAACACGCGAAAAACCGCACCACTGCCCGCCGAGGCGATTGCGCGACTGGCCGAAGTCAAAGCGGCGCACAGCACGCTGTCACGACCCTGGCAAATCGGGCACGCGATCTCTGTGAAAAAGCCCGGCTAACGTCTGTTAAGGTAGTACGACTTGCCGCTTGGCGGCTATGGCATGACGCAAATAGTGTATTGTGCCGTACGGATCGGAGCGAAAGACTGGTAACCAGCAACGGGGAGTGAGGGAGAATCGGGATGTTTAAGTGGTTCGGACGATTGATGGATAAATACTTCGGCAGTGCAGCACAGGATTTGACTGTTCGTCAGAAGATGTTAAGAGTCATCGGCAATCGCTTGTTTTGCTTTCTGGCGCTTGCGGTTGCTTTGGTTGTCTGGTGGTTGATCGAGACAGATAACAGTCAGCAAAGCTCCATGCTCATCGTGTTTTTTACGGGAGTTGTCGGTGGCATTGTCGGGCTGCAGAATCGACTCAAAAATTTCACCGATGAAGATTTACTGCTGCTGAATAAATCGGTGATGTATCTGTTGCTTGCGCCATTGGTGGGCGGATTTATGGCGATGCTGTTAAAGGTTCTGTTTATTTCCGGTTTGCTCGATGGACAAATGTTTCCGACCTTCGTCAGCAATTCGGGCGACGCGGGAACTGCTGAAAAAGGCATAGGCGTGCTGTTCGAAGTCCGGGCTGAAAGTTATCAGGACTACGGTAAACTGGTTTTCTGGAGCTTCGTCGCCGGTTTTTCCGAGCGTTTTGTGACTCGAATTATCAGCCGCTTCGAATCGGGCTCTGTCGAGCCCGAGCAAAACAACAGGCTCGACGACACGCCAACCTAGCGTCGGTAACTACCGCGCTTGCATGCCTGACTGGTATTTGCACCACTCATCTGTAGTCCCTGCGCCGGTGTTATCCATGGTGTGCGTACTTCGACAAGCTTGTTGCCGAAGTACCGCTTCAAGTGATTTCTGGCGGCTGCAGGGTGTTTGCAGCTATTGGTTGTCGCCGATCACGCCGCGTTTGCGCAGATCGCTGATGATACGACGGGCGCATTGTTCGGCCGACATGGAAGAGGTATCGACCAGTATCTCTGGATTTTCCGGCGCCTCGTATGGAGAATCAATACCGGTGAAGTTCTTCAGATCACCGCTGCGCGCCTTGCGATACAGGCCCTTTGGATCGCGTTGTTCGGCAACCGCCAGTGGGGTCTCGACATAGACTTCCAGAAATTCCCCGTCCTCGAGCAGGTCGCGCGCCATCTGTCGCTCGGCGCGAAACGGTGAGATAAACGCCGTCATCACGATCAGGCCACTGTCGACCATCAGGCGTGTGACTTCGCCGATGCGGCGAATATTCTCCACCCGATCGGCATCGGTAAAACCCAGATCCTTATTGAGACCGTGGCGCACGTTGTCGCCATCGAGCAGATAGGTGTGGTGACCGAGTGCCGCGAGTTCACGCTCGACGATATTCGCAATCGTGGATTTACCTGAACCCGATAATCCGGTAAACCATAGCACTGAAGGCTTTTGCGATTTTAGGGATGCGCGCAGGTTCTTGTCGACGTCTACCGCCTGCATGTGAATGTTCTGCGAGCGGCGCAAGGCAAAGTTGATGGTGCCGGCGCCGACGGTGCGATTGTTGACCGGATCTAGAATGATGTAACTGCCGGTTTCGGGATTCTCGTTAAATGCATCGTAGGCGATCTGTCGATCGATATTGATGTTACACACGGCGATAGCGTTGACGTTCAATTGCTTGGCCGCGTTATGCTCCAGCGTGTCGAGGCTGTATTCGTATTTGATATCGGTGACATTGATCTTCGCGGTGGCACTGGCACATTTGACTGTGTAGGGGCGACCGGGCAGTAGCGGCTCGTCGTCCATCCAGACAATCGTGCTCTCGAACTGATCGGCGGACATGGCGGGCGACTCGGTGGTCGAGACGATGTCACCGCGAGTGATGTCTATCTCATCGCTGAAAGTCAGCGTGACTGATTGTCCGGCGATTGCCTGGTCCAGGTCGCCGTCCATGGTGACGATGCGTGCGATGTTGGTGGTTTTGCCGGATGGCTGAATGCGCACGGCGTCTCCTGCAGAGATACTGCCGCTGGCGATCGTGCCGGCGATGCCACGAAAATCCTGGTTGGGCCGATTGATCCACTGCACCGGCATTCTAAATGGCGCTTGCAGTGCCAGGTCAACATCGTTGGGTGTGGTTTCCAGCCACGACAACAGCGTTGTGCCATGGTACCAGGGCGTATTGGGGCCAGGTTTGCTGACGTTGTCACCGACCAGTGCCGAGAGTGGAATGGCGGTGACGTTCAGGCCTTCGAGTTGATCGGTGAAGCTTGCAAAGTCTTCGGCGATGTCGTTGAAGACTTGTTCGGAGTAGTCGACCATGTCCATTTTGTTGACCGCCAGCACCAGGTTTTTAATCCCGAACAGGTGAGCGATAAAAGTGTGTCGGCGCGTTTGTGTAACAACGCCCTTGCGTGCATCGACCAGTACTATCGCCGCGTGTGTGGCGGACGCACCGGTAACCATGTTTCGCGTGTACTGCTCGTGGCCGGGGGTGTCGGCGGCGATGAACTTGCGACGCGTGGTGTGAAAGTACCGATAGGCCAGATCAATGGTGATGCCCTGTTCGCGCTCGGCGGCCAGGCCGTCGACCAGCAGGGCCAGATCAATATTCTTGCCCTGTGTGCCCCATTTGCTTGAGTCGCGCTCGGTCTTTGCCAGTTGGTCTTCAAGGATTGAGTCGGATTCCAGCAGCAGGCGACCGATCAATGTGCTCTTGCCATCGTCGACGCTGCCGCAAGTGATGAATCGCAACAGGCTGTGATCGGCTTGCTGTTCGAGAAATTGTTCCATGTTGAGGTTGCCGGTCACTAGAAATAGCCCTCTTGTTTCTTGCGTTCCATCGAGGCGGCCTGATCACTGTCTATGGTGCGGCCGAGGCGTTCGGAGGTGGTGGCGTGCAGCAGTTCTTCCATGATTTGCGGGATGCTGGTGGCGTCAGACTCCAGTGCTCCGGTCAATGGATAGCAGCCGGTGGTGCGAAAGCGCACGTTGCGCAATTGCGGCACTTCCCCGTCGTTCATTGGCAGGCGCTCGTCGTCAACCATAATCAATTTGCTATCACGTTCGACGACGGGACGCTCGGCTGAATAATAGAGTGATGGCAGTGCGATCTCTTCGCGGTAGATGTAGTGCCAGATGTCGAGTTCAGTCCAGTTTGATAGTGGAAACACGCGAATGGATTCACCCTGAGCTACTTTGCTGTTGTAAAGGTTCCACAGTTCCGGGCGCTGGTTTTTCGGGTCCCATCGGTGCTGGCTGTCGCGAAAGGAAAATACCCGCTCCTTGGCGCGGGCGGCCTCCTCGTCGCGTCGCGCGCCACCGAAGGCGGCATCGAAGCGATGCTGATCCATGGCTTGTCGCAGTGCCTCGGTTTTCATGATGCTGGTGTGCAGTGCCGAGCCGTGGCTGAAAGGATTGACGCCCTTGGCGACGCCATCCGGGTTGGTGTGGATGATCAGATCCAGATTCTGATCTTTGGCCAGTTGGTCGCGAAATTCGATCAGCTCGCGAAATTTCCAGCCGGTGTCGATGTGCAGCAGCGGGAATGGCAGCGGTGCCGGGTAGAAAGCTTTTTGCGCGAGTCGCAACATCACGTTGCTGTCCTTGCCAACTGAATACAGCATCACTGGATTGTCGGTCTCTGCGACCACCTCTCGCATGATGTGAATGCTCTCGGCTTCCAGCCGTTGCAGATGAGTCAGATTCATGGAATTGCCTGGGTTACTCGCTAGTGAAATGATTGATGGTGATTCCGATTGCTCGGTGCGTGGGTGTTTGCTTGATTCTGCCGCCGGATCGGTGTGCGGTGGTGCCGGTGATTGCTCATCCAGCGGCTGTCTGGCGGTATAGATCTGGATCTCGTCATGTCGCACGGCCTGCCAGTTTTGCAACTCACTGGCGTGCTCGAGAGCGATGTCGCTCGCGATAATCGTGAGCGGTTGTCCGGCGACTGTGTGCAGACGGTTGAGAAAATCCAGCAGGTTGGTGCTGTCTGTGTTGGCGCCGGCAGGCAGCCAGAACTGTTTGCCGCGCGGGCTGTGTGCGTAGATCAGTGCCGGTGTCTGCGCATCGCTCGGGCGTTGGCGGCCGAGCCAGAAAATGGCAGCACCGCGCGCACGGGATCGGTGGACTATTGTGGGGTAGGTCTGTTGCATCCAGCGGCCAAGATCGCTGTCGGCGCTGGCTGATCGGGCTTTGGCAAAGTGATTGACCGGGCTGAGCTGCCAGCCGGCGAGCATGCTTGCAACCGACGACGGGCTGAGTTCGATCCGGCGTGCCTTCGTCAGCCAGTGGCGGATTGCCTCGATACTCCAAAGCGCGGTATTTGCATCGGGCGCTTGCCCGAGCATCGCGTGCAATCGATCCTTTTCAGTCGCAGAGAGCCCTGCCGAACCGGCTTTTGGTCTGCCGCGGGGGCGTGTGTCGACCGCCTCCCACCCGCCGGATTGCCAGGCTTTGTGGGCTGCGATAATCGTGGGGGCGGACAGGTCGACCTCGGCAGTAATGTCGGCGAGTGTAGCGCCAGCAATGCGCATCTCTACCGCGCGCCGGCGGCGCAGGTTGAGTTCGTCTGTTTTGTCGGGCCGGCCTGGCATGAGCTGTAGTTGCTATTAAAGAATTAAAAATATTTAATGACGTTGCGCGGACTATAGACGATTCATGCCACGCCGCCCAGTGCTGCCTGGCCCGATTGCAGGATTGAGCAGAAAAACTGTGGATCGTTTGGCAAGCCGGTAACATGCGGTTATTCGGAAGAAGGGAAGGGAGCATGGCACAAGCCGATCTGACGACTGCGCAATCAGTGGATGTGTCAACTATCATAGGCAATCTGTTGAGACGCTCGCTGGTCGAGCCGGATCTCAATCGTCTGTTTGATGCCGCTTGCAATGAGATGGCGGCCGCCGGTCTGGGGATTTCCCGGGCACACATAACCGTTAGCACGTTACATCCGCTGTTCAAGGCGCTGTCGCACACCTGGGTGTACGCCGAATCCACCGAAACCCGCTATTACGCTCACGCCCCGGATGCCGATGGCTGGGTGCGCAGCCCGTTCTATTTCATGATCAGTCACGGCGTGCTGGAGATGCGCCGCCATCTGGCCGGCCCTGAGGCGCTGCTCGATATGCCCGTGCTCGAGGAATTCGCGCAGGCCGGCTACACCGATTATCGAGGCTACCTGCACGCATTTGAGTCGATTGAGGATATCGACGATTCGCCGGAGGGGTTGGCGGGATCCTGGTGTACCAGCCTGCCTGGTGGATTTACGTCCGCGCGACTGGCGGCGCTGCGCGAAGTTGAGCTCGCGTCGGCCGTCGTTTGCAAGCTGCAGATGAAGTCCCAGATGACAGACAACATTCTGCATACCTATCTCGGTGCGGACGCCGGCCGCCAGGTCCTGAGTGGGCGCATCAAGCGCGGCGACGTCGAGTCTGTCAATGCGGTGATCTGGTACAGCGACATGCGCGGCTCAACTGAACTCGCCTCGAAAGTCGATGGGCGGGAGTTTCTGAACGATATCAACGACTACTTCTCCTGCACGGCAGGCGCGGTGTTGGAGTCGGGCGGAGAGGTGCTGCGGTTTATCGGCGATGCGGTGCTCGCCATTTTTCCAGTGTGGGACGATCAGGACGAGCATCTGGCGATGAGCCAGGCGACTCGCGCACTGGCGCTGGCGTCAGCCAAGATGAAGTCGGTTAATCGCGAGCGCGTGGCAGTCGGCAAGGATGAGTTGTCCTACGGGGTTGCACTGCACTACGGCGAAGTGCTTTTCGGCAATATCGGTGCGCCCGAGCGCCTGGAGTTTTCGGTCGTCGGTGAGGCTGCCAACGAAGTCGCCCGCATCGAGGAGATGACCAAACACCTGGGTCACTCTGTGTTGCTCAGCGGTGCTGTGGCTAACCGGGTCGATGTCAGTACCGCCGATCTCGGCGAGCAGCCGGTGAGAGGCTCCGGTCGATCGCTGCGGGTGTATGGCGTTAGCGATGATTCACTGGCGACAGTGGCTTGTTGATTGGATAGGAGCGCAGACGGTTGACGGCAACCATCGATCAGGATCAGGACATCGCGTTTGCCTGATCCTGGTGAGGTTTACGTGCAACGTTAGGCGTTACCGGCATTCTTTACCTGTTTTTTATCAAGTAACTTCGCGCTGTGCCGATGCCCCGCCCTGACGAGTTATCTGCTCGTTGCCAAAAACAAAAATAATTGCCGAATCAGGGGTGAGAGTAGTAGCCCGTTTTTTGATGTGCCGACCGTTCGTATCGTCAGCCCCGTTTTGGCTCACAACAGTAGTATCGGGAGGTTTATTGTGTTGAGAAAGTTAAAAGTCCCCGCCCTTGCGCTTGTTTTTACTCTAAGTGGTCCGCTGGCGTTTGCCGATTCGTCGAGTGATGATTTCGACAAACTGATAGATCTCAGTGGCGTGTCGAATTCTATTGAAGCCATGTCACAGATGGTTTCTACCGAGATGGGCCAGGAGCATCTGGAAGCGCAAATAGGTGATCCGCAGATTGCACGCATCGTCAGTCGTTCCTTGCAGAGTAGTCTGACTGCATCTCTGTTTGAACGCTCGATCATCGGCGAGCTGCGTGACCGATTGAGTCAGCAGGAGATCAGCGGTTTGCTCGCATGGTACGAGACACCGGTAGGTCAGCGCGTCGCTGCGGCCCATTTGTCAGATCAGTGGGCGATCGATCAACGCGTCACCCGCGGCGAGCGACCCGAGATGACTGACAAGCGTCGCGCCTTGATTGAAAAGCTCGATCAGGTGGTGATGGGATCGGACAACGCGATGGATCTGGCGATAGATACGGCAGCGATCATGGGTCACTCGATGATGAGCAGCATGGGTATGCCGATGGCACTTGAAGAGGTGCGGCAAATGGTTTCGATGGATATGCAGGGCGAGCGCGCCAACATGATTGATGAATATCATGCGACGCTCGGGTTTATGTATGAGTCATTGTCAGATGCCGATCTGGAGCAGATGATCGCCTATTCAATCCAGCCGGAAGCCACGGTTTTTTGTGATGCGATGTGGAGCGGCTTGCGTGCAGCTTTTCACGAGGGTGGGGCCGCGTTGGGTGTGGCGCTCGTGTCTGAATTGCAGGAGTCGTTCTGACGTCAGGTATAACTTCATGCTTCACCCGGCCGCGCAGGCCGGGTGCAACTGCGTTGTTTTATTGCCGACACAATTATCCCAGCTCCGGCTCCAGCATCGGCTCATCTTTGCCGAGCGCCTCCTTGCGCTTTGCGACATAAGCTTCAAGCTCCTCTCGTATCGCCGCATCCAGTGGTGGTGCTTCAAACTCCTGCAGTATTTTTGGCCAGATCTCGGTTGCCCGCTGGGTGCTGTCTTTCGCGCCGGCGGTGGTCCAGCTTTCGTGGTTCTGCCA
>CAZNIS010000015.1:19538-67273 GCA_964573105.1 uncultured Granulosicoccaceae bacterium | reverse complement strand
TGACCCATCACTGCACCCCACAGGGCCATTTGGGTTTCATAGGTGGCTTGTGCGTCTACGGCGTTAGACGCGTTGCAGGCGCTGGTGCGGTGTGGCAGTTTGTAGTAGCGGGCGAGTTGCCCGCCAGCCAGATTCGCCAGTGCATTTTCCGGTGTGCCGAAAGCCGGTGCACCGGAGCGCATATCGACGTTGGAGGTGAAGCCACCGTAAATGGTTAGTGCGCCGGGGCGTGTCAGTTGCAGCAATGCGATGCCCAGCAGGGCTTCCGCGTTTTGCTGCACCAGAGCACCGGCCAATGTAGCCGGTGTCATTGCACCCATCAGGGTAAAAGGGGTCACAGACACGGCCTGGCCGCAGGCTGCCATCTGCATTGCGCCGTAGGCCATGCTGTCGTCGAGTTTGCGCGGCGAATTGATATTGATATTGGTCATGGCGCTGGGCGTATTGGCCAATTCCTCTACGCTCACACCCAGCGCAATCGCACACATATTGATTGCATCGAGCGAGCGCCCGCCGCCGATGCCGGTGGAGAAGAAGGGTTTGTCTGACAGTGTGATACTCGCCATCAGGGTGTCTAAATGGCGGGTGTTGACCGGCAGGTCGGTGGGTGCGGTGGCCTGATTGCCGAAAAAAGTGATCACGTTGAAGAACTGGCCGAAACGCACCAGGTTTTCGAAATCAGCGATGTTGCCCATGCGCCGGCCGTTGATGTTGTCATGCACGTTGGGTGGGCCGGATACCATGCCGAAGTTAACGACATTGCCGCCAACCTCGAGTGCATTGTCAGGGTTGCGACTGTGCATGGTGAAAGTTTCGGGTGCGCTTGCGATGGTCTGCATCAGCAGATCACGATCGATGCGTACGATGCCGTCATCGTCTACCTCGGCGCCGGCCTGCCGGAACATTTGCAGCGCCATGTCGCCCATGACTTCAATGCCCTGATCTTCGAGCAACGTCATGCTCGCCTCGTGGATCAGGCTGATCTGTTCATCGTCGAGTGGTTCAACCGGTGCAAATCGATTGCGCAGCACTCGGCGATCCAGTTGTGGCAGCGGGACCCTGGCTGGCTTGTCGGTATTGCGTCGACGGCGACGTGTGCGGCTCATGATGCGGATCCGAATTGTAGTGCCCGATTGGGAAATAGTCTGGTCGTTGGCAAGACTGAGTGGGCACTAGTGTACTGCATCGATCAGCGTTGGGCCGTTTGAATTCCGGGCCAGGTAGAGCGGCTGTCCGCGTTCGCAGTCTTGCGTTATCTGTGACTCGGGTTGGGCGTTGCGGTGGTTGTCATGTCTCTTGCATCCTGTTGCCACCGTTGCGCGCGGACTATGTTCCGGGCGTTGGAGGCAGCGGGATATGGCGCAAGAGCGAAGTGGCGGGTGATATGGATAAAGTAGTCGCGTTGTTTGGCCTTCTGGTGCTTTCTGGCAGCAGTTGGGCGGGATCGATTTACAAGTGTGAAGATGCCGACGGCAGGGTCTCGTTTCAGAGCCAGCCATGCGGCGAAGATCAGCAAACGACGATGAAGCGCAGCGTCGCACCCACGCTCGACAAAGGTTTGTTAAGCCGCGAGGAGCGTTATCAGCTCGATACCTATGTGCTCTATATGCAGGCGTCGGCGCTGCTGCCGCGTTGCAAAGTCTGGTTGGGCAAAGATGCGGGAGGTTTAACCTTCAGGCATCGTCGCTATGGTGAAATTTCAAAAACCAATGTCGATGCCGGACGCGCGCTTGCTCGCGACGGGACGGAAAAAGTCGCTGGCGCATCGATCAGGAGATTCGTGGCCGCCAAACGCCGAGCGGCCAACGCACTGCCGGGCAACCTCAATCAGCGCGAGGCGCATTACCTGTGCAGTTCGATCGCGAACAAGCTGGCGGTGGCGGCAGCCGGGGTACACAATCGTTCGTCCGGTTACGAGGAGGGCGATCTGGATCCGGAGGGTAATGACTAACGTGAGCAATTCACCAGATTGACGCGTAGTCGCTTGACCACCTGATCCAGGTATTGTGAACGTTTGCGCTATCCGCTGCAGGCGGTGTGAAAATCGATTGATGCACGCAGCGCAGCGACATCATCCTGCGGTTTGCCGATCAGTTGCACGCCGGTCATGTCGGTAGCGTTGCCATCATTGCTGGAGGCGGCAACCGGCAGGTTCATTGCCGGCAGGCCTGACATGGTCGGGGTGAGTACTACTTCCATCCAGCGGTGATAGGTGTCCATTTTTTTACCGTTGATGTCTTGCGGCCATTCTATGTTGACATCGAACGGAAACACTTGCGCGGTCGGCAGCAATAGAAAATCGAAATCGTCGAACATTGCTACTACCGACAAATAGAAGTTTGTGCGGTTGACCGAGGCCTGAAAGAAATCGGCTGATGATGACTCTTTGGCATTTTTGGCCTCCCACACCACAGCTTCTTTGACCATGGCACGTTTTTCTGGATCTTCAATCAATGGGCCCAGAGTGCCACCCTGCAATCCGGAGCGCATGACAAGCCAGGTGTGCCAGAGCACAGCGGGATCGAAATTGGGGGCGACCGGCTCGACGCTGGCACCGAGTGATTCGAGTTGCCCAACAGCGATTGTGCAGCGCTCCATGACACCTTCCTGCATCGGCAGGTAGCCCTCCAGATCGCCCAGCCAGCCGATCCGCACGCCGCTCAGTGGTTTGCTTTTCTTCGGTTGATAATCCGCCAGCGGCAAGAATTCGCTGCCATCACCTGCCAGCGACAATGGCGCGCGTATGGAGTAGCCGGCCTGTGTGGCGAGCAGGCGTGCGCAGTTTTGCGGTGTGCGGGCCATGGGCCCCTCGATCCCCAGTTGCTGTACGAACTGATCGATACCGGGTGCCAGTGGCACGCGTCCGGCGCTGGGGCGAAAGCCATAGACGCCGTTGAACGCGGCCGGATTTCGCAGTGAACCCATCATGTCGCTGCCATCGGCCACCGGCAACATATTGAGCGCCAGTGCCACCGCCGCACCGCCACTCGAGCCACCTGCAGACAGCGTTTCATTGCAGGCGTTGCCGGTCGCACCGTAGACCGCGTTGTAGGTGTGTGAGCCGAGGCCAAATTCAGGCGTATTGGTTTTGCCGATGATGATCGCGCCTTCATTGCGGGCGCGCTCGACAATCAGCGTATCTTCGTCAGGTACAAAATTCTTGAAAAGGCTCGATCCGCGGGTTGTGGTGATGCCACGCGTGAGCGCGAGATCCTTGGGTGCCTGCGGGATGCCGTGCAGCCAGCCGTGGCGTTTGCCTTTGGCCAGATCTGCATCAGCTTTTTTCGCCTGTTTGAGCAGGTCGTCTTCATCCTGCAGGGCGACGATCGCATTGAAGCGATCATTGACCTCATTGATCCGGTCGAGATAGGCGCGCATGACCTCGACACAGGAGTATTTTTTCGCCTCAATGGCGGCCGACAGATCCAGCGCGTCCAGCGCGGTGATCTCGTCCGGGGCACTGACCGTTTGATTAATGGGATGCACGCGCAAGTGCCTCGCAGGTTGTTGAGAGTGTTCCGATGACGCGGGCTGCCCCGACGCCCGCTATTATGGCAAATCTACACGCGTTCGATTCAGCCAGATGCGGGACGCTCGGTTGCCTGGCTCTGGCGAAAAAAATCGCCGATCCAGCGCGCGACCAGTGGAGACTGCGTGGGGCCGTCAGCAAGACCGGCCACAGCGTCCTTCGCAATATCTGCCGGCAGTACGTCGCGGCGGGCGTGCAGCAGGGATTGAATGAAGTCGGCGTTGAATTCGGGGTGTGGCTGCACGGTCAGTGCCCGGTCACCGTAACGCAGCGCCGCGTAGCGGCAAAAATCGGTTGAGCCGACCACCGTGGCATCGGCGGGCAATTGCGTGACCTGGTCCTGGTGCCAGGCGTATAACGGCACAGGCTCATCACTGATATCGAGCTGGTATTCAACGCGGCCAACCGACCAGCCGCCGGAGAATTTTTCCACCGTGCCGCCCAGTGCCTGAGCGAGAATCTGGTGTCCGAAGCAGATGCCGACGATCGGTATCGATGCCGCATAGGCGTCGCGCAGGAATGCTTCCAGCGGCTGGATCCAGTCGTGATCCTCGTAGGCGCCGAACCGCGACCCGGTGATCAGCCAGCCATCGGCCAGGTGGATGGAGTCGGGGATATCGCCCTCCAGCGCGGCCCAGCTTGCGAACTCAAAGCCTTGATTGTGCAATAGCTTTTCAAAGGCAGCGGGGTAGGTGCCAAATTGCGGCTGCAGTTGCTCGGGCGGGCGGCCGGTTTCGAGAATGCCAATCTTCATGGTGGCATGATTGTGCGTGCCGGCCGCGTATGCAAGTTAACTGTCGCGATTGGAATGACAGTGGTGTCAGTCGGGGTGTTTGTTTCGAGTGGCTATTGAATCGTGAATGAGAGATCAGATGCGTAACGTGCGAACAGCGGCGGCCCATCTATCGCCTGTATCCGAAAAAAGGGAGCATAGTGGTTGACAGCGACGCTGATATCGCCATTTGGAATCCAGAGTGCACGCGCACAATCACGCACGAGATGCTGCACAACAATAGGGACTGTACGCCGTATGAGGGGGGCAGGTAACCGGCCGGCCGCCGATGCGCTGCTTGCAGCGGCGCGAGATTTTGCTGCCAGTTTGCTACAGGTGCAGTGCGCGTCCGCGTTGCTGCATCACAGCAATTCGCGCAATTCGTGGTGGCGGTTGCTGGTGTAGGGGCGAACCTCTTCAGCCCAGCGCCCGCGTTCGCAGGCCTCGGCCCAGGCGTCGCTGGTAAGCACATGCGGCCCGTCGATCTCGTAGCAGGCGCTGTAGCGTGGCGCTTTGTCACCCAGGGTAACCAGTTCGCCGCCCAATGCCAGTTGAAACGGCTCGGCGCGAAACCGTTGTACGGAATGCACACCGTCGACCTCGAGCAGAAAGGGCACGTGCTCCTGATCGTATACTTCGTTGAACAGCGCCTCTTTGGCTGGTTCAACGTCCATACTGACCACCAGAACGAAACGGGTTGTTGCGGGCATCGGCTGCTCCATTGGCTGTGAGCGGCCATTGTAGCGCGACAATCTCAACGATGACGCCTGGCGTAAGCAGGTGGAGGGGCGGCACGTCCATGTGCCAGCGACAGCGTGCGGTTGTTGGGGGGCAAGCGCCGCCGTCGAAGTTCCGTTACGCGTCGATAGTGTCATGACGATATCGACAAGGTCAAGTCAGCGTTGCGTAAATATTCGCCCGAGTTTGTAGCGTGGATATTTGTTGCCGCGTCGCTGCCGATGCGCGGGCGGCGCTCGCCACACAAACGGATTGCAGCGTGACGACAGTTGCGTCATATTGCTGTGACTGGAAACTGAACGGGTAACTCAATGCAATCGACGCAATTTGATCTTGGCGGCAGACGCGCAATCATCACCGGTGGTGCGCAGGGTATCGGACGGGCGATTGCCGAGCGGTTTCTGGCGTCTGGTGCGAAGGTGGCGCTATGGGATGTCGACCCGATGCTCGCACAGACCGCCGCTGACCTCGGCAGTGATGCCAACGTGATCGGGCAAGCGGTCGATGTATCAGATTTTGATGCGGTGAAAGCTGCGGTTGATGCCGTAGTCGATCAATGGGGTGGCGTCGATATTCTTTGTGCCAATGCCGGTATTGCAGGCCCGACCAGTACGCTTTGGGAGTACCCGATCGATCAGTGGCTGGCGGTGCAAAATGTGAATGTCAACGGCGTGTTTTATTGCGCGCGTGCAGTGGTGCCGCACATGATTGCGCAAAATTACGGGCGCATCATCAATACCGCATCAATTGCCGGCAAAGAGGGCAATCCGAATGCATCGGCTTATTCCACTTCGAAGGCGGCGGTAATCGGGATGACAAAATCGCTTGGCAAGGAGTTGGCGCAACATAATATTTCAGTCAACTGCATCACTCCGGTCACGGCGGATACGCGCATACTGGATCAGTTGAGTGAAGAGTTTATCGACTACATGCGCTCCAAGATTCCGCGCGGCCGTTTTATCACGGTGCAGGAAATTGCAGCGACAGTCAGCTGGATGGCGTCAGAGGAAAACGGGTTCACCACCGCCGGTGTCTATGATCTTTCAGGTGGCCGGGCGACGTACTAGCGTTTGGCAGTTGAGCGGCGCTAACTGAGAAAGCTGTGCGATGCAATGATGAAACCGACACAGCCGAGCAGGGTCAGCAAAGTTCTGATACTGGCGATTCGCATGGCGTTCGACCCTGTGTAGGCAAAGGTACAGCCGCGGGCGGCTCTCTTGCGGCAGTTACCCTAAAAAACGGATGTGCCGAGGATACCCATAGATATGCGATCGACAGGCGTCGATTCAAGCGCACGATTTGCGCCACTCTGACGTACTCAATGTGATGCGCAGCAACCCGCATGACAAACGGTTTGCGCAACTACTCAGTTTAGAGCGCACCTTGTGCTATCGACAGCTTTGCGAAGATCCCGATCACGCGATTCAGGTGATCGAGGGCGACTTGCCCGTACTGGTATCTGCTGCGCACAGTTGTGCGCACCGGCGCAGTGGTATCATGAAAATGGAAGAAGAGTTCACCGCCGCTATGGCTGCCTATCTAGCGGGCGAACTTGGCTGTAGTGCTATTTTCCTGCGCAATGCGACTACCGAAGATCCTAACTATCAACAACATGCCCGTTACAAAGAGCGATTGCGTGCCCTCTGCGATCGTTGCGATATTCGCTTTGTGATCGATCTTCACGGCATGATCAACCGTCATGGTATGGGGGTGGCACTCGGCACGATGCACGATCGCGCCTGCAACGGTGCTCTGGCGCAGCGTCCTTTTCTGGCCGCGGGATTTGAATCAATCAATGAATCGCAACTGGCGCCAGGTTTCCCGCTGCCATGGCGTCGACTGGTGCTGAATCACTCGCGTTTTACCGGCGGCATTCGCAGCCACACCGTGACGCGGTTTGCTGTCGAAGCGCTCGACTTGCCGGCACTACAGGTGGAGCTCGCGTCGATGTGTCGGGTGGTTTACTCGGCGCCGGGCGAGGGCTGGCCACACGCCTATGCCGGTGTGCCGCGCGCAATCGCAGCCAGTGTCGACGCCCTGCGTGCGCTGGTGTTGGCGGCGGCAAACGGCGCGTTGCGTTGAACGCGCGTTACGGCGCAGTGTCACAATGGCTGCGATCAGACACTAGAGGACGAGCCATTGGCACCTGAGCTGCTCTGGCTTGCCGTGTTTGCTTTTTTATGTGCCGGTGTGATCAAAGGCACCGTCGGCATCGGTTTGCCGACAGTGACGATCTCGATTATGGCGCAGGCGGTCGATCCGCGTATTCCGATAGCGCTGTTGCTGATACCGGCACTGATTACCAACACCTGGCAGGTCTTTCGCGGTGGCCAGATTGGTCGCAGCTTTCGCATGTTGTGGCCACTGGCCGGCACCATGTTTGTCTTTTTGTTTGTATCGGCTCGCTATGCGGCGGTCGCCACCACTGACACGCTGGTGATCGGGATTGGTGCGGTTGTGGTGTTATGGACACTGACCAGTCTGATCCGATCGCCACCGGCGATCCCGGATCATCTCGATCGCCCGATGCAGTTTATCGCCGGTGCGATCGGTGGTGTGATCGGCGGACTAACCGCGATCTGGTCTCCGCCGATGGTGATGTATCTGTTGTCGCGACGCGTCGACAAAGATGATTTTCTGCGCTTCACCGGCTTCATTATTATCGCCGGCACCATACCGCTGACGATGGGTTATCTGTCAACCGGACTGCTGACCAGGGAGCTGGCCGTCTACTCGGTACTGATGATCATCCCGACGCTTGCCGGCTATGCGCTGGGCGAGCGCCTGCGCGGCAAGCTCGATCGCGAGCAGTTTCAGAAGGTGGTGTTGGTGGTGTTTTGTCTGATGGGATTGAACCTGATCAGAAAAGCGCTGGTTCAGTAGATTCTAACGCGACTATTGCGCAGGAATTCGCCGTACAGCTGCAGCTCCAGTTCTGAGGTGCCGATGCTGGCTGGCAGCCCGAACTCCTTTGCACTGACAGTGGCGCTGGCATTAAAGGCCAGTGTTCGCTCGCCGGTGATCGGGTTCAGTGCTGCGCCGATAAAACGCGAGGTCAGTACAATCGGGTGGCTGATGCCGCGCAGATCGAGATCACCGCTGATTTGCATGGTGTCTTCAGAGATGATGTCGATATCGGTGCTGGTGAATCGACCGACTGGAAAGTGGCGGCTGTTGAAAAGCTCGGCATCGGCCAGCAAAGGCGACAGTGATTCATCGATCGCGCTGACGCTTTGCAGGTGAATGATCGCTTCGAGCCGCGTTTGCTCCGGGTATTTTTCGTTGAAATCGAGGCTGGCTGCGAACTGATCAAAGCTCAGCAGTGTGTTGTGACGCCGAGCTTTGGGTGTGTTCAGCGTCAGATAGGACAGGCTGGGCGCCAGTTCATACTCCCCGATGGGAAGTTCCTGCACATGATTTTGATAATTGGGTGGCGGTCGAGTGGTGCAGCCCTCGCCGATCAGAACGGCCAGGGCCAGCGCCAGAAAAAGCCCGGGGCGCACGGCGGCCCGCGGTTGGTCACCGTCTTGATCGCGAAGGGCTGTTTTCAGCATAAGCAGTACCTGCCTCTACAGATTGGCGTCGCAAGTGGCGGGCGTTCAGTGGCGTAAGTGCCTATCGATAGACACCATCCCAGGGTTTGCCGCTGATTGCAGCCTGCTTGCCGTCGGCAGAGACCTCGGGGCGATTCAGGGTGAACATGCTGTCCTCGTTGACTACCGAATAATCCATGTAGCCAAGCCGTGCAATCGGTTGCATGCTTGCGATATCTACTATGCCATCTTTGATGTAGCTTTCGTCGATGTAGACGCCGATCACTTCGCAAATCACGAGATTGAAGCAGAAATCGACGTCCGGATCCGGGCGGGGCAACGGCATGCTCTTCCAGTAGCGACATTCAAATGCGGCCGGGCTCGCGGCTACTCGCGGTGTGCTGACCAGTTCACAGTCAGCGGTTTCCAGCCCGGCCAGGGCGAATTCGTCGACATCGGCGTCAACGGTGGCGCTGCTCAGGTTCATCGAGTCACGCAGCGCCATGGTGGCGAGCGAACAGGTGCAATCGCGCGTCTCTTCGATGTTGCGCAGCGTGTCCTTGCGACCGCCCACCGAGAAGGTGACCATCGGCGGTTGATCCGAGATCCCGTTGAAAAAACTGTAGGGCGCGAGGTTTAGCTCACCAGCGGCGTTGCGGGTCGAGATCCAGCCGATCGGGCGGGGCACCACCAGCGCCTTGAACGGATTGAAGCGCAGTCCGTGGTTGTTTTTAGCCGTTTCGTAGTGCATGCGAGCGATCGATTGTGGGCGCTGCAGTATACCTGCAGCACACCGTGTCAGTACACCATCGAACGCCTGTGCCCGGTCTTGCGGGCTGGCGTCGCCGGGGGCGGCTCGCTATGATTTGCGCTGCCCGACGAGATGCGACCCAATGACCCAAGACCGCCTGACAATACGCCGCCCGGATGACTGGCACCTGCATCTTCGCGATGGCTCGATGCTCGGTGCCGTGCTGCCCGAGACCACCCGTCACTTTGCGCGCGCGCTGATCATGCCGAATCTGGTGCCCCCGGTGGTCAGCGGTGAGCAGGCTCGTGAGTATCGCGAGCGGATACTTGCGGCAATTCCCGACGGTCAGTCGTTCGAGCCGCTGATGACGCTCTATCTGACCGAGTCGACGCAGGCTGCGGATGTGGTGGCGGCGCACCAGTCCGGTCTGATCCGCGCGGTTAAACTCTATCCAGCCGGCGCGACGACCAACTCGGATTCAGGTGTTCAATCGATGGATCGAGTCACCGGTGTGCTGGAGCAGATGGCCGAGGCCGGCGTGCCGCTTTGTGTACACGGCGAGGTGACGGATGCGCAAATCGACATCTTTGATCGCGAGGCGGTTTTCATCGAGCGGGTGCTGGCTCCGCTGCGCGAGCGGATACCGACGCTTCGGGTCATCATGGAGCATGTCACCACGCGCGATGGCGTGCAGTATGTGGAGCAGGCCGGCGATAGCATGGCGGCCACCATCACCACCCATCATCTGATCATCAATCGCAATCACATGCTGGTCGGCGGTATTCGCCCGCACTACTATTGCCTGCCGATCGCCAAGCGCGAGGAGCACCGGCTCGCACTGCGCAAGGCGGCCTGTTCTGGCAGTGCGCGATTTTTCCTCGGCACAGATAGCGCGCCGCACCTGAGCCACTTGAAGGAAAACGCCTGTGGCTGCGCCGGTGTATTCAACGCCAGCAATACCTTGTCTTGTCTTGCGCATGTATTCGAGGAGGAGGGTGCGCTGGATCAGCTTGAAGCTTTTGCTTCACTCAATGGGCCTCGCTTTTATGGTCTGGAGCCGAACACAGAGTCAGTGACGCTTGCGCGCCAGGCTGAGCCTGTGCGCTACCCCGCCCAGATTGCCACCCATGATGGGCCGGTTACTGTGTTTGATCCCGGCTTTGATCTGCACTGGGCAGTGCAGTGAGCAGCGCAGGTATTGCCGCACCGTAGAGGTCGCTGCGGCTGGTATAATCCCGCCGATTACCTAGCCCTGAGTTGCCCTGCATGTTCCAGAATACCTTTCCGGATGATCTGTCGATGGCGTCGCTGGCAGCCAGTATGCTGCTGGAGATCGAGGCGGTACATTTTCGCACCGATCCTCCCTACAAGCTGACGTCCGGGCTCGCCAGTCCGGTGTATATCGATTGCCGCAAACTGATTGCCTATCCGCGCATCCGCGCGGCGCTGATGGATTTTGCCGTCGCCAAGCTGTATCGCGATGTCGGCTTTGAAGCCTTTGATGCGGTGGCTGGCGGCGAGACGGCCGGCATCCCGTTCGCCGCCTGGATTGCCGAACGCATGGGGCTGCCGATGCATTACGTGCGCAAAAAGCCCAAGGGCTTCGGCCGCGATGCGCAAATTGAAGGTGACCTGAAAGAAGGGCAGAGGGTATTGCTGGTCGAGGATCTGACCACCGACGGCGGATCAAAACTCAAATTCGCCGATGCGCTGCGCGAGGCTGGCGCACAGACGGCACACACCATGGTGGTGTTCTACTACGACATCTTTCCCGATACCCGTTCGCGACTTTCCGAGCGCGGTCTGACTCTGCACCATCTGGCCAGTTGGTGGGATGTGCTGAAGGTCTGTCGCCAACACGGACACTTCGATGCCGATACGCTCGATCAGGTAGAGAAATTCTTGAACCAGCCACTGCAGTGGTCCGCCGAGCACGGCGGTGCCTACGAGCCCGTGGCCTGAGGCGCGCGCAAAAAAAAGACAGTTTCTGTTGTAACAGACTGTCGTCTCGACGGTAAAACCAGCTAACCGGAACCACGGATAGCCGTTGGACGACATCACCCTGCAAATTCAGCGTGTGCTCGACGGTGACGTCGATGCGTTTGGCAGCATCGTGCGTCACTACCAGAGCCGATTGTTCGCCTTTCTGGGGCGCATGGGGTTGTCGCAGGGGCATTGTGAGGATATCGCTCAGGACACGTTTGTTCGCGCCATGCGTCATTTGCATCGCTTTGATCAGCGGCGAGCGACCTTCACCACCTGGCTGTTCACGATCGCGCGCAATCTGGCGTTGTCTCACATCGAGCGCGAGGCTCGACGGCCGACAAGTGCGGACCCCGAACTGTCTACACTGATCGATCCCGGGGCATCGCCACTGCAAATGGCTGAGCACAGCGAGCTGCTGGCGCAGTTGCGGTGCTGTATGTCGACACTCGAGCCGGCCGATCGCACGGTGCTGGCGCTGGCCTATGATCAGGGCTTTTCCAGTCGCGAAGCGGCTGCCATCGCGCAGTGCAGCGACGCGGCATTTCGCACGCGACTGCACCGTGCGCGGAGCAAATTGAAGAACTGTCTGGAGCAGGCGGATGCAATCGAATAAACCCTCATTCGACGAGGTTGAAGACTGGTTGCGCGACGGGCTTGTCCGCGTGCCAGACCACTTTGAGCAAACAGTGCGCTCACAGATTGGCATTCAGTCGCGCCACCCGTTGCGGCACAGGCTGGCGGGGGTGTTGTCGTGGTGTGGCGTGTGTTTGGGCGGGTGCCTGGGGATTTCGCAGGTGCTGCGCTATGTGTTCGGTATCTGGCTCGCGAGTGCAGCTGGATAGCATGTTAAGCCCGGACGAATCAGGAGGCAGACACAGTGTTGGATAACAATAACGAAGTCGTCGATGACGATACACACGCAAGAAAGCCCTGGCTGGCTGGCGTCATGTCGATGTTCTTGCCGGGGCTTGGGCAGCTCTACAATGGGCAACCTAACCGGGCGATCTGGTTTTTTATTGCGTTTGGTCTGTTTGCGTTGCCGGTGACGGTGGTCATTGCACTCGCATTGCCTGGTGTTTTGCTCGTGCCGTGCTTGTTGCTGGCGTCATTGGCCACCTTTGCGGTATGGGTATATTCGATTATTGATGCAGTTGTGCTGTCGCGCAGGCATCGCACTCAATTTGTATTGCAGCGTTGGCAGACCAATGGGTTGTACGCGCTGGTGCTGGTAATAGGGGCCGGAGTTGTTTTGCCGAGTGCCATCACCTATGTCCGCGATCATCTGGTGCAGGCGTTCAGAGTCGTCGGTGCCAGTATGGAGCCGACCATCCTGCCAGGGGAATTGTTCTTTGTCGATAAGCGATACAACTGCCCCGAGTGCCCGGGGTCAGTGCAGCGTGGCGACGTGGCTGTGTTTGTCTATCCCAACGATCGCACGCGCTACTATGTCAAGCGCGTGATCGGGTTGCCTGGAGATCGAATAAAAAACGATGGCACTGGCTGGAGCGTGAATGCCAGGCCATTGGCCAGCGCATCGGGGCAGGAGTCGATCGATGGCAGGCACTGGGCGACGAGCGGAAACGATTCGCTTCCGCAGCCGATGACTGCAGTTCCCGATGGTCACGCTTATGTCCTGGGTGATCACCGCGATGCCAGCCGCGATTCTCGCGACTTTGGTATGGTGCCACTGGTGGATATCGTCGGCGTCGCCCGTCAGGTCTGGTTCTCACGTGGCGACGAAGGTATTCGCTGGCAGCGACTGGGTGTAGCGCTAAATCCGTCCCGGTCGTAGTACCTGCCAGAATTGGCAGGGCAATTTAGACGATGCGAGGATTAAAAATCGTCGTGATCTCAGCACTGGCAGAGTTATTTGTGCTGATGTGCAGATTGCGCTGAATGGCTTCCTGCAGGCTGCGATCAAAGTGCCCAAGGTTTGCCGCCTGATCATCTGTCGTGACGAATGGCACGCGAATCTCGCTGCCGGGCTGGATCGTGACCGGGCCGTTTGCGGTCAGATCTTCGAGGCTGAAAACACCCGGATCGGACACAATGCAACACGGTTGCAGTTCGTTGATGGTGGCCGGCGTGGCGGATATGTTCTTGATTATGAGAGTGATATCTGACTGTGCCCAGGCATGTTCTACTTGGACTGAAAACTGATCTGCGCGGGTCGCGGGCGGTCGCGCGTGGTCGGTGTTCGCGCTATCTGCTGCCTGTAGTGAAGTGCCGCCTGCCACAGCGGTGGTAACGATACCGAGAGTCATTAACGCCTGGCGGCGAGACTGGTCCATTGAGTTATGCTCCAAACGCATCTTAAGTTGATTAAATGCTTAAACGTCACAAACAATTTAGGCGCAATCAACCGGCGAAATCAAGCGAGTTATCAGTCGTTTACAATTCCTGTGGAGACTATTTACAGAGTCTGTATTTAGCTGCGTGATAGATTAGAGGATGATCTAATTGACGACGCAGTCAAATTGGTATAGCCGTTCGCTGCTCCCGATTTGATGTCAGCCAGTGTGCGTGCCACAGCAGTGTCAGGCCCTCAGGGCGATACGGTGATGATAGTCATCTCGGAAAAGGTGCCAAGGCGCATAGTGGGGCCCCAGGTCCCGGTGCCGCGCGAGACAAAAAGCGTTTTACCGGCTTCGGTAAAAATACCGGCCATGCGTGGGAACTGTCTTTGCACCAGCAATCCGAAAGGCCAGATTTGCCCGGCATGGGTGTGACCGGCGAGTGTCAGATCAATGCCTGCGTCACGCGCTGCGGGCCATCCGTCGGGACGGTGATAGAGCAGGACACTGTATTTGTCCCGCGCAAGGGAAATCGAGTTTAATTGCGTCGACACCTGTTTGGGGTTGTCGGCGTCGTCGATGCCAATGATCTGAAAGGGGCCATGCTCAACCGATGCATTGCGCAGTACCTCGATACCATTGGCCTCAATCGCTCTAATGGCGGCGGGCAGATCGACGTAGCGCTCGTGATTGCCAATGCAAAGCCATGCAGGGCACTTCAATGCGGCCAGAGGCGATAGAAATTGTTGATCGACCTCGCTCGAATCGATCAGGTCACCGGTGATGAAAACACCATCTGGCTGATGGGCGATAACCTGACCGACCACCTTCTCGATGAACTGGCGATCGCGTGAGCCTGCGTGCACGTCGCTCAGGTGCACAAAGCGATAGGATCGATCCAGTCGATTATCGCGAAAGTGCAATTCAGTGTGGCGGATCTTCAGTGCCGAGTGCAGCCCCCAGGCCGCCAGTACAAGCCAAAACCCCAGTGCGATTGTGCCCAGGGTTGGACGCGGTATCAGCCACAACAGCGGCGACAGGAAAATCACCACTGACATCAGGATGCCGGTCCAGCCCAACAGTTGCATCGCGGGCCAGCGCTTCTTCGGATTGGCGGTCTGCACCGAGCGCCACATCCAGTATCCAACCAGCGGTGCCAGTGCCATTGCCGTAAGCAAGGCGGAGCCAGTGGGGTAGTCCAGCAGCCAGAACAGCAGGACCGTCGCCGGTGCGGTGACGACGATCCAGATAACCAGTGTGATTGCCGCCAGCGCTTTGATGCCGGTGCGGCGGGATCGATTAGATGCCAAAGACGTCTGCTCCGCAGATCAAAGGTCGCTATGATACCGGTTGCGGCCAGTTGTCGAGTGGCGTCTGTGGCCTGGTCGCGACTTATTTCAACGGCGTCTGTCAGCGCTACCCGATCTGCGTCGCAGGTAACAGGCGCCCGCGGTCACCGGCAACAACAGCATGGACAATGGGTCGAGAGACCCGGCTCCGGTGAAATCCAGCGTCAGGCTGGCACCGAAATTGACTCGGTCGTGATCATATCCCTCGAATAACAGCCCGCTCCAGTAGTGTGAATCGTGCGGGCCGTATTCAGTCAACAGCACATGGGTGTGGGCGTCGTAAACTTCTATATAGTGATCGTAGCTGCCACTCGGGTAGCCCGATTCCAGTTCGGTTTCAATGGTTACTCTGTCGGCCGAGCCGCTGCCTGACACGGTGAATTCGCCGGTCACTGCGTACTCGTTCCAGGGGCCACCTGCGAGGCTTAGATAAAGCACCGCGTAGACCGGGGCATAGTCGAAGACGGTGTCGATATCGAACGAGATACCAAAGCCCGAATAGTGGCCGTCGTGGTCGTAGTCAAACGATAGTTGCACACCGGCTGAGTAGACCCAGAAATTGCCCAGGTGTGCGATCTGCCGCCGATCCTCGCGCGTTGCCGCCGATGCCGGGTCCGCTTCAGTGCGCAGGGCGGGGTAGCGAGCCGGCTGGCGATGCTCGCCTAACGTGCTGGTTGACAGCCTGGGCGCGTTCGCCTCGGCGCCGATGGCCGGGCTTGAAATTGTGATCAGCGCGCTGAACATCATCGCGAGTGGTGACAGTAGTGAAAATGTGCGCGGGCGCAGGTCCATGGGAGCCTCACAGGGTTTTCGACTGGTAGTAGAATCGCATCAGAACACTGGCCGCCTGAATCGAATCTGAACTGCCGGCGAGACAGGCGCACGTCGTCGTCACGGTTCCACATTGGCGACACAACGTTCATCCGTACAGTCTTAAGGTTTACCCATCAACCCAAGTGAGATGTCGCTTGAAATCGAAAACGATCTGGATCACCGGTGCGAGTTCCGGTATCGGCCGAGAGTTGGCTTTGCAGCTGGCAGCGGCCGGTCACACCGTGATTGCCAGCGCCAGGACCCTGGCCACGCTTGAGTCGCTGGCCGGCGAGGCGCAGGGCACAGTATTGCCACTGGCACTGGACGTGACCGACGAAGCCCAGATGGACGGGCTTGACGCGCGACTGCGAGCGCTTACCGACCGGCTCGATGTATGCGTTGTCAACGCGGGGGCCTGTGAATATCTCGACGTCAACGATCTGGACATCGGGCAGTTTCAACAGGTGTTTGACGTCAATACCACCGGCGCTGCCCGAACGGTCAAAGCGGCGCTTCCCTTAATGCGAGGTGGTGACCGGGCACAGCTTGTGGCGGTCAGTTCAATGTCCACGCTGATACCTTTTGGCCGCGCCCAGGCCTACGGGGCGTCCAAGGCGGCACTGGAATACTTTTTTCGCTGCTGCGAAATCGATCTGGCCAACAGCAATATAGACGTGACGATCGTTCGCCCGGGCTTTGTCGACACACCGCTGACTCGCCGCAACACCTTCAAGATGCCGTTTCTGATCGAGCCACCCGAGGCGGCGCGGCGTATGATTGCCGGCATCGAATCCGGGCATCGATTGATCGCTTTTCCGCGGCGCCTGAACGCAGTGTTGATGGTGCTGAGATACGTGCCATTTTTATGGAGCCACTGGCTCGGGCCGAAAATGGCCGGATCATCCCGATAAATTATCAAACAACGAGAAACCACTCGATAAGAATGACAGATTCATCCGGAATTGCGGCGTTCAGAAAGTCCGATCTAGCCAGTGCACCGCGTGTGCAGGCGCTGGCAAAGTCGGCGGTAACCAAGTTGCTGCAGAGAATAAAACGTGGTTGTCTGGTGATCGAATACAACGGTCAGATCGATCGTTTCGGCAATGTCGACGATCCGTTGCAGGCATCGATTGTGGTTGAGAGTCTTCAGGCTTACCAGCATGTTTTACGCGATGGAATCGCCGGTGCGGGCGAGGCCTATGCGGCCGGCCTGTGGCGATCGCCGGATTTGCTGGCCGTGATTCGCGTCTTCTCTGCCAACCTGCAGGTGATGGCACGCGTGGACAGCGAGCGATCAATGATGAGTCGCCTTGCATCGAGAGGACGCGAGTTTTTAACTCGCAATTCAAAGGTGGGCTCGAAGAAGAACATCACCGCGCACTATGATTTAAACAACGATTTTTTTGCCACATTCCTCGATTCGCAAATGATGTATTCGTCGGCGATTTTTCCAGCGCAGGACAGCACGCTGGACGAAGCGTCACTCAACAAGCTCGCGCACATCTGCTCGACTCTGGATATCGGAGCCGACGATCATGTCGTCGAAATTGGTTGCGGCTGGGGTGGGTTTGCAAGCTTTGCGGCGCGCGAGACCGGGTGTCGGGTAACTGCAATTACGATTTCACAGGAACAGTATCAGTATGCGGTGAAGCGCGTGACTTCGGAGGGTCTGCAGGATCGCGTAGAGATAAAGATGTGCGACTACCGCGATCTCGAGGGGCAGTACGACAAGCTGGTATCAATAGAAATGATCGAAGCGGTGGGACACCAGTACTTTGACACGTATTTTAGTAAGTGCAGTGAACTGTTAAAGCCCGATGGCAAAATGTTGATTCAGGCGATCACTGTTGCCGATCAACGCTACGAGCAAGCGAAGAACTCGATCGATTTTATCAAACGCTATATTTTTCCAGGTGGCTGCCTGCCGTCGATAACCAAAATCGGTCAGGTGTTGACCCGCCATACCGACTTGCAACTGGTACGGCTGGAAGATATCACCCAGCACTATGCGCGCACACTCGCGGCTTGGCGTCATCGATTCTACGCGGCCACGGATGAAATTACGGGCCTTGGCTTTGATCGCGACTTCATGCGGCTATGGGAGTATTACCTGTGTTACTGCGAAGGCGGTTTTCGCGAGAGAATTATCTCGACGGTGCAGCTGGTGGCCTGCAAGCCCGATTGTCGCTCGGTGCCATCAATATGAGCATAAAGCGCACGTCGGTACGGACACTCACGCGACGCGTCGCGGCGATTGGTTCACTGGCCGGTGTGCTTTTTTGCCAACATGTCTATGGGCAGGATGAACACACGCAGAAACTGGCAGACTTTCAATCCGCGGCCTACCTGACTGGCTTGGCATCACACCCCAAAACGGGCGAGCTACTCTACACAGAGACCTGGGATGACAAGCCGGGTGGTCCGAGCGCGACGGTTCGCTACTGGGCACCCGATGGTGCAGCGATTGCCTACAAGACACTCGACTTTAGCGATTCTGATTTCGCCCCCTCGGTGCGTCAGGCTGACTTTCGCCACCGGCGCGGATTTGAAGTCTCGCGCGATGGCGACGAACTGATGGTCCGCAAGCTCAAACTCGCGGCCGCGGCACCGCTGGAATCGCCCTCAGCCGGTCGCGCCACAGCGGTCGAGTATGGCGATAACCTCGTGGTTGATGCGGGATTCGACCGCTACGTGCAGGCTCGCTGGGAGCGGCTGATCGCCGGGCGCACCGTGCGCTTTGATTTTCTGCAGATCGATAAGGCGCGCGTCATTCCGCTGAAGCTCAAGATGAAAAAGTGCGCAGCGCAATTCGATGTAGTGGTTCGCTGTTTTTCGCTGAACATTGATAATTTGTTGTTGAGCAGATTCGTCAAGCCCATTTTGCTCACCTACGATGTGACGCAACGGCGCCTGCTGCGTTACAACGGGCTGGGGCAGTTGGCTGGTCGCGATGGCAAGGGACTTGTAGTACAGATTGACTATCGATATCGCGATTAACCGGAAAACGGCTGCTTGAATACCCACTACGTCGATCAACCAGAAGGCCCGCAGCGCTATCAGCTTCTGTGTTATGGCTCGCTCGCGTTTCCACTGGCCGCGGCATTCGTGACGTTGCAGGTGATCGTGCCGACCTTCTACGCCAGTGTGACCGGGCTCAGCCTCTCGGCGATTGGCTTGATTTTATTGCTCGCACGCTTGTGGGATACATTTACTGATCCGGTTGTCGGCTATCTCTCCGACCGATCACCCGCCCGGTTTGGCAAGCGCAAATTGTGGGTGGTGGTCAGTGCACCGTTGGTGTGTATCTCGGTTTGGATGTTATTTGTGCCTGGCGCGCAACCCGGTGCCTATTACCTGCTGTTCTGGACACTCGCGATCTATGTCGCGGGCACGATGTCGATTGTGCCGATGAACGCCTGGGGCGCTGAGTTAACCACTGATTACCAACAGCGCAGCCGGGTAACTGGTACCCGCGTGGCATTCGGTCTTGCCGGTACGCTGTCGGCGTTGCTGGTGCCGGTGCTGGTCGGGGCCGATGCGACCAGTTCGCTGGCCGGTGCGCTGCATGCGATTGCCTGGCTGGTGGTCGTCACATTGCTCGCAGCCACGGCACTGAGCTGGCGCTATGTACCTGACAACAGCGACACCACGCTGCCCGAGTCGGTGTGGCGAGACTCCTTCAAACTGCTACGTGAGCCGACCCCGTTTCGTCAGTTGCTCGGTGCGTTTTTACTCAATGGCATCGGCAACGCCATACCGGCCACGCTGTTTCTATTGTTTGTGACGCACACGCTGGGCATACCCGAGCAGGCGGGCCCGATGTTGTTCTGCTATTTCATCTGTGCGGCCTTGTCTGTGCCGTTCTGGGTCTGGCTGGCGGGTCGCCTGGGAAAACATCAGGCCTGGTCCATCGCGATTATTCTGGCCTGCTGCTTTTTTATCTGGAGTCCGTTTATCCCCGCCGGACAGGCGCACTGGTTCTATCTGATTGTCATTGGCACTGGTTTCGCCACCGGCGCCGACCTGGTCTTGCCATCGGCAATCAACGGCGATTTGATTGAGTGGGATGCGCTCAACACCGGCTACCGTCGACCGGGGCTGTTTTTCGCGCTGTGGGGTACGACCACCAAACTGGCATATGCACTGGCGATCGGGATTGCGTTTCCGCTGCTCGATCTGTTGGGCTTTAGCGCTACCGGGGACAATACACCAGCGGCGCTATCGGCGTTGGCGTGGGTCTATTGTGCACCCTGTGTCGCATTCAAAGTCGCCGCCATGTTATCGATGCGCAACTACCCGGTGACGCGCGAAGTGCATGACAAAATGCGCGCGCAACTGGCCGAGCGAGACGGTATTCAACCCGACCTGGCAACCTGAGGAAGATAGGATGAAAATGTTCAAAACACTGGTGGTTGTCTGGTTTTCAATGATGATCAGCGCCTGTGCAAATCACAAGCTTGGCGATCACAGTGAGCAGACGCCGACGTTTGATCTGGTTGAGTTCTTTGAAGGCAAGTCAGTGGCACACGGGCAGTTTCAGGATCGTTTCGGCAAAGTGCGCCGCCGTTTCAGCGTCGATATCGAAGGCAGTTGGGATGGCGAGGAGCTGACGCTGATTGAAGATTTCTTCTACGACGACGGCGAAGAGGAAAGACGTGTCTGGCGCATTAGAAAAGGCGAGGCCGAGAATAGCTGGACCGGTTACGCTGATGGTGTGGTCGGTCACGCGCAGGGCGAGGTAGCCGGCAATGCCATGCACTGGCGTTATGAATTCGATCTGGCAACCGGGCCTGGCAAGACCATGCGCGTATCGTTTGATGACTGGCTGTGGCTGCAAACGCCGGACCGTCTGTTGAACAAGGCTTACGTCTCACGGCTGGGTGTAGACATTGGTGAAGTGACGATATTCTTCGAGCGCGGCGATAGCATTTAATGTCGCAGGAGCATCTACGCGCCTATGCTGCGGCGTACGAAGCGCTGCGTGAGGACAACCTGGATGCGCTGGGTAGTCTGATGGCCGATGACGTCGAATTCGTCGATCCGTTTAATCAGCTGCAGGGTCGCAGTCGCGTGTTAGCGGTGTTCGAACATATGTTTCGCACCGTCGATAACGCGCACTTTGAAGTGATGGACTATGCAGTTGGTGACAACGCCAGTTATCTGCGCTGGCGCATGACGGGGTCCACCCGTGGCAAGGGAACGACGATCGATTTGCAGGGGATGTCAGAGGTGCATCTGGATGATCAAGGGCGCGTAGTCAGGCACATCGATCACTGGGACAGCCTGTCGCAACTGTTTGCAAAATTACCGGTGTTCGGCTGGATTGCGCGAAAAATTATCTCAGCGTTGGCAGTGCGCTAAACGCCAAGGTAGCGTTCTCGCAGTTGCGGGTCCTGTCGCAGCTGATCAGAGTTGCCGCTCCAGACTACGGCACCTTTTTCGATGATGTAGTGTCGATCCGACAGCGCGAGCAGATCGTTGATGTTCTTGTCTACCAATAAAATCGACAATCCCTGCTGTTTGATATTCGCCAGACAGTCCCAGATCTCGCGGCGCACCAACGGTGCCAGTCCTTCGGTGGCATCGTCCAGAATCAGCAGCACCGGATTGGTCATCAGGGCGCGCCCGATGGCGAGCATTTGCTGTTCGCCGCCACTGAGCAGATTGCCCATGGATGACAAGCGCTCTGCCAGCGCCGGAAACATTTGCAGTACGCGCTCGATATTCCACGGATTGCTGTGCTTCTGGCGATTGGCCGCAGTGGCTTCAAGATTTTCACGCACGGTCAGGTTCGGAAAGATCTGCCGCCCTTCGGGTACCAGGCCAATACCCAGTTTAGCCACCCGGTAGGGTGGCATGGGCGTGATGTCGTGGCTGCGAAATTCAATCTGACCACTGCGCGCCGGCACGATACCCATAATTGAATTGATGGTGGTGGTCTTGCCCATGCCGTTGCGACCGAGCAGGGTGACCACTTCGGCCTCACCCACTTCCAGTGACATGCCAAACAGCGCCTGACTCTCGCCGTAAAAAGTCTGCAGCTGATCAACGCGTAGCATCATTCGGCATCCTCGCCCAGGTAGGCGCGGCGCACGTCGGCATTGGCGCGAATGTCATCGGGATTGCCCGACGCGATCACTCGGCCGTAGACCAGCACGGTGATGCGATCGGCCAGTGCGAACACCGCATCCATGTCGTGTTCGACCAGCAACATGGTTTTCTCTCCGCGCAGACTCTGCATGATGTCGATCATGCGGCCTGACTCTTCCGGGCCCATGCCAGCCATTGGTTCATCGAGCAACAACATCTGCGGACTGGTCGCCAGCGCCATCGCAATTTCAAGCTGACGCCGCTCACCGTGTGAGACCGCCGAGGCCAGGCTCGACGCACGATCGGCCAGCCCAACACGCTGCAGGCATTGCATTGCCGGCTCGCGCAAGCGTTGATCCTTGCGCGCCGGGCGCCAGAATCGAAACGAGTGTCCATCCTGTGCCTGGACAGCCATGGCGACATTGTCGAGGACTGTCATGTCGGCGAAGATCGAAGTGATCTGAAACGAGCGGGCAAGTCCTGCCAGTGCGATCTCGTGCGCTGGCAGGCGGGTGATGTCGCGCCCGTTAAAGATCACCGTACCGCTGTCGGCGGGCAACAGGCCCGACAGCTGCGAGATCAGTGTCGTCTTGCCGGCACCGTTCGGACCGATCAGCGCGTGCAGTTCGCCGGTGCGTATCTCAAGGCTGACATCGTCGGTGGCGCGCACGCCGCCAAAAGATTTGTTCAGGTTCGAAATCGACAGCGCCAGATCATTCATGAGCGGCGACCGATCAGGCTGTCCAGCGCGCCGCTGAGTCCACCGCGCAGAAACAACACGGAAAATATCAGCAACAGGCCGAATGGCAGATGCCAGTAGACCGTGTAGCCGGATAGCACTTCTTCCAGAATGATGAACACGATCGCACCGACGATCGGCCCGTAGAGATAGGCAGCACCGCCGAGGATAACAATGAACATCAATTCGCCCGAGCGCGTCCAGTCCATCATTTCCGGCGAGATGAAGGTGGTGAAGTTGCCGAGCAGAAAACCGGCATAGCCACACAGCGCACCGGAGATCACAAACGCCACCAGCCGGTAGCGATAGCAGTCGACACCAATTGCGCGCATGCGTTGCTCGTTGGCGCGCGCGCCGCGCAGCACCATGCCAAAGCGTGATCCCGTGATGCGATGAATCAAAAACATTGCCGCCAGCAATGACACATAACAAAGCCCGTACAGGGTCAGTGGGTTGTCCAGGCTGATCAGCGGAAACTCGGATCGCAGATCGATTGTCAGGCCGTCGTCGCCGCCATAGGTTTCGATCGATACGATGGCGTAGAACACCATTTGCCCAAAAGCCATCGTGATCATGATGAAATTGACGCCGCGGGTGCGCAGGCAAATGGCACCGGTGATTAACGCAAAAAGGGCGCTGACACCGATCGCCAGCAGCACATGCAGCCAGCCGTTGTAGGATGCGATGATATCCATGCCACCATAGGTAGCGTGATACACCGGCACGCCAACGGCATAGGCGCCCAGCCCAAGGTAGGCCGCATGGCCAAAAGAGACCAGTCCGCCATAACCGAGAATCAGATTAAGGCTTGTGGCCGCCAGCGCCAGAATCACCAGCCGGGTAAACACGTCCAGCCAGAACGGATTGCCGGTCAGGTAGAGTGCGGGTGGAATGATTGCCAGCAGCAATAGCAACAGCAGCGCAAAAAGGTTAAAGCCGTTGCCTGCAGTGGATTCTGTGCCTGAAGTCAATTCGGTGTCAGCGCGTTTTGGGTGGAAACAGGCCCTGCGGGCGTATGGCCAGAATAATCGCCATCATGATGTACACCAGCATCGCCGAGACGGCGGGTGCTGCGGTCTCGGCAGCTTCGGTGGACATCAGTAACTTGAACAGATCATCGAGAAACGAGCGCCCCATGGTGTCGATCATGCCGATCAGAATCGCGGCGACAAACGCACCTTTCATCGAGCCGATACCACCGACGATAATCACGACAAACGCGGTGATGATGATGTCGTTGCCCATGCCAATTGACGCTTCGGTGATGGGGGCGATCAGCATACCGGCAAGCCCCGCGAGCATCGCGCCGATGGCAAATACACCGGTGAACAGCGTTTTGATATCAACGCCCAGGGCGCCAACCATGGTGCGGTTGGATGCGCCGGCGCGTATCAGCATGCCCAGCCGCGTGTGATTGACCAGCCAGTACAAGCCGGCAGCTGCAATCAAGCCGGTGCCAATGATCAACAGACGGTAGCTTGGAAAGGTGACACCGGAGCCGAGCTCCACCTGACCGTTCAGCCAGGCCGGCAGCGGAATCGCAATGCCCGACGGGCCCCAGGCCAGATGCACCAGCGTATCGAGACACAGAATCAGACCAAAAGTCGCAAGCACATGATCCAGATGATCGCGCTCGTAGAGGTGGCGAACGACGAGCCACTCAAGCAGCCAGCCCGCCAGCGCTGCCAGTGGCAGTGCGATCAGCACGGCGAGCACAAAAGACCCGGTGAAGAGGGTCAGCGAGGCGCAAAAGAATGCACCCAGCATGTACAGCGAACCGTGCGCCAGATTGACGAAATCCATGATGCCGAACGTCAGCGTCAGTCCGGCTGACAGCAGAAACAACAGCACGCCGAGCTGCAGTCCGTTGAGCAGTTGAATCAGTAGGATCGAGGATTCCATAGAAGGTCGGAGGGGGCGTGTGCCCCCTCGTCATGCTACTCAGCTTACAGCTTGCACTCGCCGGCGTAGACGTCCTGATGGTTTTCATAGACGGTGGAGTCTATTTTCGTGGTCCAGTTGCCATCGGCATCTTCTACGACTGTGCGGCTGTAGAAGTTCTGGATCGGCATGTTGTTGTTGCCGTAGGTGAACGGGCCACGCACTGAGTCAAAGCTGGCAGCCTTCATCGCGGCGCGCATGCCGTCCATATCTGCGGTGTCGCCATTCACTGCATCGACGGCAGATTTGATCAGCATGATGGAGTCATAGGATTGTGCTGCGTAGAACGACGGATAGGTGCCGTACTTTTCGCGAAAGTCGGCAACAAACTTGTTATTCGCCGGTACGTCGAGGTCAGGGCTCCAGAACTGCGTCATCTGCGAGCCGAGGACGCCGGTCATGCCGCCAGCCTGCAGCTTCGGCAGTGCCAGTGCATCAACGGTGAATACCGTGTAGAGCGGCAGTGTGTCGCGCAGGCCAGCCTGCTCGTACTGTTTGATGAAAGACGGGCCAGCCTTACCGGGGTAGAAGACAAAAATGCCTTCGGCACCCGAGGCCTTGGCCTTGGCGAGTTCTGCCGAGAAATCCAGTTGTGCGTCTTTGCCCCACTTGGTCAGGTCCTTACCGAGGATTTCGCCTTTGAAGGTGCGCTCAACACCGGCCACCATGTTCTTGCCCGCGGCGTAGTTCGGCGCCATGATGTACAGCGACTTGACCCCTTTTTGATTGAGAACTTCACCCATCGCCATCGGTGTTTGATCGTTCTGCCACGAGGTGGAAAAGAAATTCTCGTGACACAGCTTGCCGGCGACCGGAGATGGACCGGCATTGGCGCTGATCAGGAATTTGCCGGCATCGAGTGCCGACTTTCGCGACGCGAGCAGTACATGCGACCAAATGAAGCCGGCGACGAAGTCGACGTCATCCTGTTTGACGAGCTTGTCAGTCGCCTGTTTGCCGGTCTCGGGTTTGAAACCATCGTCAGCCATGATCAGCTTGACCGGCTTGCCACCCATGGTGTTATCGATGTGTTCCAGTGCCAGGTTGACGGCCTTTTCCATGTCCTGGCCAATCGATGCGGCAGGGGTGGTCAGTGTGGTGACGAAACCGATCTTGACCTCGTCGGCAGCGAAGGCCGCCGGCGCGGCAATCAGGCTTGCCAGTAGTGTTCCCTTGAAACTGTTTTTCATCTTGAGGTATCCCCAGCGTCGTTGCCGACCGAAGACGGCGTGGATAGAAATGGTTTGTGCTTCGCTATTCTGCCATCTTCACAACAATAATTCGCAACCCCGGTCGCAGGCCGGTAAACGGCTACGCTTTCGACCACGCGAGCCAGACTACGCGCGGAAAAATAATATTTCAAGCTTAAAGTAATTTACCCTGGCAGCGGCGCAAAGGCGCGAACAATGTCGATTGTCTGTACCGGCTGATCAAACTGTGGCGCGTGGCCGCAGTCGGCGAGTATGGAGATTTCAGTGCGGCCCGGAACGAGCCTTTCGATCGTTGCCGGCTGTTCGAGGCTGCCATATTCATCGTTCTCGCCCTGAATGATGGACAGCGGGGTCTCGATGCCCGGCAGCAGGTCAGACAGATTCCAGTGCTGAAAATCCGGGTGCAACCAGGTGTCGCACCAGCCGCGAAAAGCGTTCTCGGTGTTGCGGTGGTGATAGCGGCGCAGACGTTCGGGCAGGTCGGTGGTCGCGAATTTTTCCCGCGCGGTACGAATGCTGTCGAGCGTCATCGGCTCGGCGAACACATGCGGCGCCAGGCAATAGGCCGCGTCGACGCGCCGTTGTTGTCGGCAGTGCTCGCCTGCCAGATAGATCAGGCTGATCGAGGCGCCGTCACTGTGGCCGATCAGCCGGATCGTCTCAGCCTGCAATTGATCGATGATCTGCGGCAGCCACAGACGCGCTTCATCGTGCATGTAGCTGACCGGGCGCGGCAGTTCGATTGGCGCTGAGCGCCCGTAGCCCGCGCGCGAGTATGCCAGCACCGGTACCTGTAGCGCGTCGCTCAACTGCTGTGGGAAGTCGCGCCATAACGCCACGCAACCGAGCCCCTCATGCAGCAACAGATACAGTGGTCGATCGCGATGTGACTCACCCCACAGCTGATACTCGATCGTCTGCCCGTGAATGTGCCAGTACGATGGCTGCACCGGCGCTAGGCGCGCAGTTTGAAGCGCTGAATCTTGCCCGTAGCGGTTTTCGGTAGATCGTCGGTGAATTCGATCCAGCGCGGATGCTTCCACAGTTCGATATGCTGCTTGACGTAGCGCTTAAGCTCATCGGCCAGCGCATCCGATGCGTCGACGGAGGGATTTAGCACCACGTAGGCAAAGGGTTTTTCGTTGCCGGATTCATCGGCACGCGGCACCACGGCCGCCTCCAGCACGGCGTCGTGTCCGATCAGGGCCGATTCGACTTCGAACGGAGAAACCCAGTTGCCGCCGGACTTGAACATGTCATCGGTGCGCCCGCAGTAGACGTAGTAGCCCTGCTCATCGCGGTAGTATTTGTCGCCAGTCCAGGTGTCTTTGCCGGCAAAGGTGTTGACCGACTTGGCGCGCAAATTCCAGTAACCGGTGGCGGCCGATTCTCCCTGCACCACCAGCTCGCCAATTTCGCCGTGCGGCACACTGGCGCCGTTTTCGTCGCATAACTCAAGTGTGTAGCCTGGCACCGCGGTGCCTGAGCTGTTAGCACGCACCTCGCCGCGGCGATTACTCAGATAAATATGCAGCATTTCGGTCGAGCCGACGCCGTCGAGAATCTCGCAGCCGAACCGTTCCTGCCAGCGTTTGGCAATATCGCCCGGCAAGGCCTCACCCGCCGAGACACACAGCTGCATCTGCTGCGATCCACTGTCGGGCGTGTGGGCGGGATCGGCGAGTATTGCGGCGTACAGCGTGGGCACGCCAAAGAAGATGGTCGCCTGATGCGCTTTCAGTGTATCCATCACCGAATCCGGCGTGGGCCGGCCGGCCAGCAGCACCGCGGTGGCACCGACGAACATCGGAAATGTCATCGCGTTGCCCAGACCGTAGGCAAAGAACAATTTTGCCGCCGAGTAGACGATGGCCGATTCGTCGATATCGAGCACTCCGCGCCCATAGTGCAGCCCGGTCATATACAGACTGCTGTGCCGGTGCATCACGCCTTTGGGATTGCCGGTCGAGCCGGATGAATACAGCCAGAAAGCCACCTCGTCACGCTGCGTGGCGGCACAGTCGGTTGTCGGTTCGAGTGGTTCGAGCAATTGATCCAGCGACCCGTGCGCGCCACCGGCGTCGCCGTCGACAATCACCTTTTCAAGCAGTGGCAGCCGATCGAGAATGGGCTCTACCACCGGCAACAAGGCTGCGCTGACAAACAGCACGCGCGCGCGGCAGTCATTGAGGATGTACTCGTAGTTGTCGGTGACCAGCAGCGTATTGAGCGCCACCGGTACCACCCCCGCCTTGATCGCGCCCCAGAATACGGTGTGAAATTCGCGGCTGTCGAGCATGATCATCGCGACCCGATCTTCCTGTCGCAGGCCCAGACTCGACATCGCCATGGTGGCTCGACCGACGCGCTCGGCCAACTGGCCATAGCTCGTTTCTCCGTACTGGTCGATGATGGCGGTTTTGTCGGCGCGACCCTCGCGGATGTGGCGTTCGACAAAGAAATCGCTGGCGTTGAATGTGTCGGGCATCTCGCTGGCGCTTTGCCACAGATCGGGGGTCGTGCTCATTAGATTGCTCCGTTGTCGTCTCAGGCTTGCCCGCCACTCGCACTCGGGCAACCTGCATGGTATTCACCTGAGTCTGGAGCAACAAGCCCGCATTGTTGATTGGCCGCGGATATGGGATCTGCTCCATCGGTCCGCGGCTTGTGCACCCGCGCCGCAACATTCGCACAGCGCACGGCTTGCAGTAAACTGGCCGGCCGCGACGTTGGTCACTTGGGTGCAAGCGGCTGAACTCAGCCGGCGTCGGATCACAACACTGCTGGACGAGGGCGACTTGAACTACTCGATGAATTCGGATTTCTACACCGATCCGAAGATACTGCGCCAGGAGCGCGAGCGAATCTTTGCCCGACACTGGTGGCTGCTCGGCCCGGCACAGGTGTGTGAAAACGCGGGTGATTACTTGTCCGATACCATTTGTGGCTGGCCGGTCTACGCGATCCGTGGCGACGATGGCAAGCTGCGGGCATTTCACAATGTCTGTCGCCATCGGGGCGCTCAATTGCTGGCGCCGGGCAGCGGCAATTGCGGTACCGTCCGCTGCCCCTATCACAGCTGGCAATATGCCACTGACGGTCGGCTGCTCAGGGCGCCGCGCTTTGGCGACGAGCAAATCAATGCCGGCTCCTGCGATCTTTTTGATCTGGAATGTCGTGTCTGGCAGGGCATGATTTTCATCTGTCCCGCCAGCGGGCAGGGCGAGCCGGCGATCGATTTTGACCAATGGCTTGGCAGCCTGCCGAGGCTGATCGAATCGTTTGACTCGATTGACAGCATGGAATATCACGGCAGTTTCGTGGTCGAGGGTCACGCGAACTGGAAAACCTACTGCGACAATACCGTCGAGGGTTATCACCTGCACAGCGTCCACCCCAGGTTGGCAAAAGCCGTCGCCTCCGGCAATGTCGAGATCGCCTCCTATGACGACGGTGCGCTGGTAGCGTTTCATGTCGGCTATGGAGAGGCGGCATCAGCGGCCAAACTGCGCGGCGATGCCGGAATATGGACATACAAGTTTCCGGGGTTTCAGCTCGCGATCAGCGACAACGCGTTCAAGATCGAGCGGCTCGAACCCATAGCGATCGATCGGTTGCGCTCGACAAACTGGGCCTGGTATCGGAATCTCAGTGTCGCTGAGCGCGAGGACTCCTTTGCCTGGAGCAGAACCGTTGTCGAGGAAGATATTGGCATTTGCGAGACAGTGCAGGTCAACCTGGCCGCCGGTGTCTATCGCAACGGGCCCTTGTCGCCAGCCGAGGAACCACACGTCGCTACGCTGCAGCGCTACTATCGCTCTGAGCTTGGCGCAGATGAAAACGGGAGTGATTTAAGTTGAACAGTGCATTTTCATTGCAGACGCGCGTCGCCGGCGGCGGCAGCAAGCCGCTTGATTACTGGGGCGCCGATTGTGAGTACGGGGTGTTACGCGATGTCCTTCTGGGGCCGGCGCAACACTACGAGTGGCTGAAAACCAGCTCGGTCTCGAAGAAAAGCATTCGCAGACGCTACACCTTTGACGCTCAGACGGCCGTTGCCCAACACACAGAGATGGTTGCCGCCTACGAGTCGGCCGGCGTCACCTGTCATATCCTGGAGCCCGACGAGGCGCTGCCTTATCAGATCTTTGCCCGTGACTCATCAGTGATGACACCCTACGGCGCCATCATCACTAACATGGCCAACTGGTGGCGCCGAGGCGAGAACTTTCGCGCCATTCAAACCTACGAAAAACTCGGCATCCCGATCTACGACTACGTCACAGCTGGCACTTTCGAGGGCGGTGACTTCAACGTCATCGAACCCGGCACCGTGCTGATTGGCTGGGAGGGTGACGAAGGGCGCAGTCAGCTGGGTGCGGCAGAGCAACTGCGCGACTGGTTCGAGGCCGAGGGCTGGGAAGTCATGCTGGCTGACATAGACCCCTTTTACGTTCACATCGATCTGATGGTCGTGATGCTGGCACGCAAGCTGGCAGCCGTTTGTCTTGAGAGTACTGATGACAGCGTGATCGAATGGTTGAAGAGTAAACAAATCGAGATTATTCCGGTTCCTTTCAAGGATACGCTTGATCTTGGCTGCAACGTTGTGGCTCTGGGGAATGATCGAGTGCTGCTGCCTAAGCACAGTCAAACATTGAAAGAGCGCGCGCGTGCACATGGTCTGGAGGTGTTTGACCCGGACGTATCGATGATTACGCCCGGCGGTGGCGGCGTACACTGCATGTGTCAGGCGCTGCGACGCGATCCCGGTTGAATTGGTTGTCGCGTGACTATGGCCCCTTAATCGTTTGTCAATGTATACAAAACAGGGTGTCGACCGGCAGTATTATCATCAGACATACCAGAATCAAATTAAGTGAAAACACGTAGTTTGGTTCCTATGTTCTATTTGTTTACGATTCAGTGAGATAATTCATCATCCAACGGTGGATTATTGAGGTTGGCGGAGAATCTGTCGCAGGCCGGTTGCAATTGCGACAGAGCCTTGCAGTCAGCCGTCAGCCTGGCAAAAAAGTATCGATAAGGGCGTAATTGTTCTTACTTTATCCACTACTTTTTGGCATGATTAAAAGAGTGGAGCCGTGTGCTTTAGTTGCACTCTGCCATCGGGGGCAGGGTGGCTAGTAGACTGGACACGAATTTCGGGGTGGTCAGACCGCCCGGCTTACGGTACCGGCGTTACTAGACAATTGCACAAAAGGTAATTCTTTTGACACAACATCGATCCCCCCAATGGGGCAACGGCGAACTTTGCGCCCAGCAAAACCCGCAAGGGCAACACCCATGACACCCGTGAGCAATGTTGTAATCCTGGTAGATGACGACGAGACGATTCTCCATGGATTGAAACTTGTGCTTGAAAATGAGGGCTATCGGGTTGTCGCGCACTCCACTGCCGAGGACATGCTGGCAGATCTGGGCAACTATCCGCGCGCCTGTGTGCTGGCTGATCTGAAACTACCCGGAATGGACGGCCTTGCATTGCAGCGTGAAATGCAACGTCGTGACGCCAACCACCCGATTATCTTCATGACAGGCTTTGGCGACGTGGAAACCGCAGTCGATGCGATGCGTCGCGGCGCGGTCGATTACATCAAGAAACCGGTTTCAACTCCGGTTCTGTTGGAGCGCATAGCCCAGGCACTGAAAGACGAGGCGATTGCGCACGAGGGTATGAGCAATCGTGAGGAACTCGAACAGCGTCTGGCCAGAGTGTCAAAGCGCGAGATGGAAGTGTACGATCGAGTGGTCGATGGCATGACCAATCGCGGTATCGCCACTGAATTGAAGATCAGTGAGCGCACGGTTGAAGTGCATCGTGCACAGGTGATGCAGAAAATGCAGGCATCAACGCTTGCCGAGCTGATCAAAATGCACGTATCGTTGAGTCGTTAGTTCGACACATCTGAGAAACGCCAGGCAGTTCACGGCGCTGCCATTGATAGAAACTACCCTTGGGACCAGCCGTTTTTGTAACCGTTGCCTCGAAACTACACGGAAAAACCGCGGCCGCAGGCATCTTCAGGATTCAAATTGGTGCCAGAGTTAATACGCTCGAAGTACGAGGCGTGCGCAGCACTGGCCGGTGGCCACTGGGCCAGAAATTCATCCAGAAACTGCTGATGCTGGTATTCCACAGGCAGCGCTTCTATTGTTGTACCGTTGTGCTGGCGGCGATAGAGACTGTTACCTGCAAACGGGTGTAACCCTATTCGGGTGATAATCCCGTATCTTGTTTGTCGCAGGTTGGGCATCCCTGCGGCTCCATTGTTGATCACCGAGATTTCGCTTGCACCCGCAGCCACCGTCGTGGCAAACGGCTCGCAGGTATGTGTGCTGGCGACGATGTCCGATTGACAGGCGAGTAGATCATCGCGCAATTCGCTTGAAATGTTGCGCTGCAGATTTTCTCGCGCCAGCGACCATCCGGCCAGTGAGCGACAGTCGCCGTGCACGATGGCAACGGTCGTGTCGCCGATTTGAAACCGCAGGTATCGCGGCAAGTTTCGAAGCGTTACCTGAAGTCGCGTGAAATGATTTGCAGTCTGCCGCAGCAGTGCAATGATTTCATTTGACCACTCAACGGTTTGATCCTGAACCGTGTCGGGGTAGCCGCAACCGCAACCGCCAGTGAAATATTCGCGCGCAATTTCTGTTTCAATGTTGCCGCGCAAGGCTGTGTGCTTCAGCACGAGCTCATTGATGGCAGTGAATGTTTGCGGATCGCGATTGAACCAGTTGAAGTCGCCGTTAAAAATCAGCCTGACTGGCGCTGGTTCGCGTGCTGCCATCGTCAGAATTGTCGACAACGCGTGCGTGTTGCCATACAGACCGCCGATCACGTAGATCGTCTGCGCCTCAGCAGCCTGCAACGCTGCGATATCAGCCGGTTGATACTGGTAGTCGATCGGGCACAGTCGGCCGTCGTTGACGGGCAGGTTCATGCGATATCAGCTTTGGCAACAACGTGTGTCTGCGGGGTGGCAAGCGAGATATCATGATTGACCGACACCAGAAGAATCTCTTCCATGAAGGCCTGGCGCGACTTGACCTTCTGAACGATTTCCTTGATGTAGTAGAACACCCCCCATTCGACAGCGTGATCGCCTGTGTCTAACACGCGAATCTCCAGCGGATGCGTGGGGTCGATGGCGATGGATTCATCCTGACAAATGGTGTCAAAGGCGGTGTGGAACAGTTTTTTTACTCGCTCCGGCGAAACGTCGTAGCCGATTTTGAACACCAGACGCTCGCGCAGGCCGCGGGCTGACGCAAAGCGAGATAAATTGTGGATGGTGCAGTTGCGCAGCCGAGCATTGCCGATCATCACCCGGTGGTTGTCGATCACGTCGACCAGCACCGTGTGAAATACCTTGGTCTTGAAAACCCGCGCCAGCAATTTCGAGCCATCGTCGATCTCGATAACGTCGCCCTCGCTGACCATATCGCTGTTCAGTAACAACAGGCCACTGATGATATCTGGCGCCCAGGCGGCCTGCGTCAGGGCGAGGAAAACCCCGATGAAGCCGATCACGCCCCCGGCCTCGAGCAGGCTGGACAAACCGGCCAGCCGGATCACAGTGATCAGCGCCACAATGCCGATGAACGAGCTGATCAGCAGCCCGAGCATGCGCGAGTGATAGGTGTCGGACCAGGTTTCCTGTTCAGCTGAATTCTGGCGCTTGCCGTATTTGCGTCGCACCAGATCGTCGATGACCACGGCAATCAGATAGGCCAGATAAATCACCACAACGATCGATGCCAGGCGGGTCAGCACCGCGCGTTCATCTGGCTGCGTCGCGCTGAAGGCGGGGTAGAGCACCGCTGCCAGAATCAACAGATTGATGCCGCGCATCAGCGTGATGCGAAAACGTTTGACGTTTGATTTACCAGGCGCGAACCGCTCGATCAGTCGCGGCGCGAACAACATGAGCAGCAGATTTGCCGCGACCACCAGATACTGAACCGGGCCCAGTTGGCTGAGCAAGTACGAAAGTTCGTTCATCTGCCCAGAATAGCCGATAGCACAGCGCAGCGCTTGTCCATTGCGGACGAGCGCAGCTGCCATTGGCGGCCACAGACAGATGCCTGTGGCCCCGCCCGGACGCCGGGCGGTGCTGTCAGAATCGCTAGTCGGTACCGGCCAGCGGTCGCGCGGTTTGCAACAGTTTGTGCACTTCGGCCACCGCCAGGCTCAGCATCGCGTAGTCAGAATAACCGGTTGCCTTGATTTCGTTGACGCGTGAGTCGTAGATGCCAAGACCGGTCGGGATGCCGGCCGCCCAGCTGGCCACCAGCTCCTCGGCTGTGGCATCGGCCGCAGCGCCGTTGAGCACCTCGGCGGCCAAATGTCTGTGCTGGTAGTGCAGATCGACGCGCAGTGCCGAGATCGCCAGCGTGTGCCAGTGATTCGATGATTCCAGTGTGGCGATCTGATCGCGCAGCCACTGCAATTGCAAAAAGCTGCCGACGCGGAAATAGACCTCGGCCGTCAAATCGACGCGCGCCCCCTGGGTGACCGCAATTTCGATGATATCGAGCGCCGATGACATCGGCACCACGCGTGATACACGAGCTGCCAGTTCAGGCGATACGCCGGCTGCTTCAAAGTGCGACGCGCGCGCTGTGTAGCTGTTTTTGTTGCTCTCTGGCAGGCTGCTCGGCACGCAGTTTTGCAACGCCTGCAGGTGCTCGCTAAAGAAGCCTGTGATGTCGGCAATCGATTGCGGCGCGCGGCGATTGTTCACCACCCAGTGCACGCCGCGCTCGATCCAGCCGCGCGTCATCAGCAGCATTTCGCGCTGACTCGAGTTTTCCACCTGATTATCGAGTGACTCGATTTCAGCCCACAGCTTGCGCATGCCGTAGAGTTCACGCACAGCGGCGAACGCGGTGGCGATGTCGGTCGTCTCGGCGCCCACTTCTTCCTGCAGGCGGAATACGAATGTCGGGCCGAGCCGGTTGACCAGGCTGTTGGTCAGCAGCGTGGCGATGATCTCGCGACGCAGCTGGTGCTGCTGCAACTGATCCGGGTATTCGTCTCGCAAGCGGCTGGGAAAGTAGTTCGCAAGCTGCGTGTTGAAATACGGGTCATCGACGACGTTGGATTGCAGCAGGTGCTCGTACAGATCCATCTTGCTATAGGCGACCAGCACCGCGATTTCCGGGGCGGTCAGACCCAGCCCGCGAGACTTGCGCTCGTTGATCGCATCGATCGATGGCAGAAATTCGATATCGCGATTGAGTTTGCCGGCGGCCTCCAGCGCGCTGATGAAGCGGCTGTGCTCTTCCAGCAGCATCGGCGCCTGCGCCAGTGCCAGACTGATGCACTGCGTTTGCTGGTAGTTGTCGCGCAAGACCAGCTCGCCCACTTCGTCAGTCATGTCGGCCAGCAGGGCGGTGCGCTGCTCTGCTGGCAGCGCGCCCGAAGAGACCAGTGCGTCGACCAGAATCTTGATGTTGACCTCGTGGTCAGAGCAGTCGACGCCTGCGGAGTTGTCGATCGCGTCGGTGTAGATTTTGCCGCCCTGGCTTGCGAATTCGATGCGGCCGTTCTGGGTGCAACCCAGATTGCCGCCTTCGCCGACTACCCGAGCGCGCACATCTGCGCCATTCACGCGAACCGAGTCATTGGCCTTGTCCTGCGCATCGGCGTTGGTCTCGGCGACAGCTTTGATGTAGGTGCCAATGCCACCGTTCCAGAGCAGGTCAACGCGCGCCTTCAGCAGATTGTGGATCAACTCTGCGGGCGTCATGCTGTCGGCCTCAGTGTCGAGCATGGTGCGCACCTGGGCGCTCAGCGGAATCGATTTCAGCGAGCGCTCGTAGATACCGCCGCCCTCCGAGATCAGGCTGCGATCATAGTCGTCCCAGCTCGAGCGCGGCAGTTCGAACAGCCGTTTGCGTTCGGCAAACGTGGCCGCGGCGTCCGGGTTGGGATCGAGGAAAATATGCATGTGGTTGAAGGCGCCTAACAGGCGGATGTGCGGAGACAGCAGCATGCCGTTGCCGAACACATCGCCACCCATGTCGCCGATGCCGATCACGCTGAACTCATCGGCCTGGGTGTCGGTGCCAAGCTCGCGAAAGTGTCGCTTGACTGATTCCCATGCCCCCTTCGCGGTGATGCCCATGCCCTTGTGGTCATAGCCAACCGAACCGCCCGAGGCGAATGCATCACCCAGCCAGAAGTTGAACTCGGCGGAAACACCGTTGGCGATGTCCGAGAAAGTGGCAGTGCCTTTGTCGGCTGCGACAACCAGATAGGGGTCGTCTTCATCGTGGCGCACGACATTGGGTGGTGCGACGAGCTGGCCGTCGAGATAGTTGTCGGTGATCGTCAGCATGCTGCGCAGAAAAGTCTGGTAGCAGGCGACGACTTCCTCCATCAATTCATCCCGGCTGGCGTTCTCGGGCGCTTGCTTGACGACAAATCCGCCTTTTGAACCGACTGGCACGATGACGGAATTCTTCACCATCTGCGCCTTCATCAGACCCAGCACCTCGGTGCGAAAATCCTCACGTCGATCCGACCAGCGCAGACCGCCGCGCGCGACTTTTCCGCCGCGCAGATGGACCGCCTCTACCCGCGGTGAGCAGACGAATATCTCGAACATCGGGCAGGGCAGCGGTATGCCGTCGATCAGCGATGGCGAGAGTTTCATCGCCAGGGCTGGCGGCCCAGATACATCGTCGCCGCAGAAATAGTTGGTTCTGACCGTGGCCTGTACGCTCTCGCCCAGGGTGCGCAGAATGCGATCGTGATCGAGTGAGCTGACCCCTTCCAGCAGCCGCGCGTAATCGGCCAGCAGCGCATCGCAGTTGTGATCGTCGAGGCTTGGATCAAATTTGCGCTCGAACAGCGACACCACCGTTTTCGCAAGCTGCGGGTTGTCGATCAGGCACTGGGCGATGTACTCCTGCGAATACGGCACCTTGATCTGCTGCATGTAGCGGCAGTAGCAGCGCACCATCGTGATCTGGCGCCAGCTCAGGCCGGCCGCGACGATCAGCTGGTTCAGTCCGTCATCCTCGACCTCACCGCGCCAGATTCTGATAAACGCCTGCTCGAATTGACTGGCAATCGCGTCCAGATCGATCTCGCTCTGGCTGCTGCTGCGCAGCAGGAACTCGCGCAGATGTGCCGTGGTGCCGTCGGCAATCGCGAATTCGTAGGGCACTTCACCGTCGACCAGAAAGCCCATGTCTTCCAGAATATGGATCACTTTCGACAGCGGTACCGCGGTGTCGTCACGGTGGTACAGGTTCAGGCACAGTTGCCGGCCCTCGGTCGAGTCGCGATGGACCAATAGCGCCTGCGGCTCACCGGGATGCTCCTCACTGGCCAGCAGTTGCAGATCGCGGCTGGCAGTGTCGATATCGTGTTTCGACTTATAGGCATCCGGGATGGTTCTGATCATCGCCATCGCGTTGGTGGCCGGCGACTGCTCGCCGCTTCCGGTACTGGCCAGAGCGTTGCGCAGGTTGTCGTCCCATTGCTGCGTCGCCTCGACGATACGCTGTTCCAGGGCGACGAAATCCGCCGGCACGCCGGCGTGGCTGCCAGTGCGCAGAAAGAAGTTCATCCGCGCCAGCGTGTTGTCCGATGAAAAAGACGCTTCGAACTCGACCGCGTCAGCCTGCAGCGAGTCCTGCAGTATTTCCTGGATGCGGATGCGAATCTCGCGCGAATAGACCTCGCTCGGCACGTACACGAAGCAGGTTGAGAAGCGTTGAAATCGATCCTGCACACCGAACAGCCGCACCCGCGGGTGGTGATACAGGCCCATGATGCCGCGTGCAATCTGGTAGACGGTATCGACATCGGCGAGCAGCAAGGTGTCGCGCGGGAAAGTCTCCAGGGTATTGATCAGCACTTTGCCATCGTGGGCGCCTGGGTTGATGCCGGACCGTGCGACGATCTTCAGCGCCTTGTGGCGCAGCAGCGGGATCGATTCGATGTTGGTGCTGGCCACGCGCGAGGTGAAAAAGCCGGCGATCACACACGTGCCGTTGATCTGGCCGTTCGCATCGACTCGCTTGAGGCAAATGATGTCCATCGGCGACGGCCGCAACAGTGGCGATCGGTGGGTTGCCTTGGTGTAGCTGAAGGTGTCCTCGTCGCTGCTGACTAACTCCTCGACCGGGATGTGTTTTAGCAGCCGCTCGAAGGCGTTGTCACTACGGAAAATACCCTGGCCGGTGCCTGCCACCAGCGACGGCTTGCCATCCTGCTCGGCGATTTCGCAGTAGCCGAAAAAGGTGAAGTGAAATTGCTGGATCCACTCGATAAAATCGCAGGATTCTGCGGTCGCAAAATCGTCTATCGCGGACATCTGCAAGCGCTTGGCAGCCTGACTGGACGCGCTCTTCATGGCTTCCCAGTCGTCGCAGATCAGATTGATATCACCGATGATCCGAGTGATCTCGGTTTGCAGCAGACGCTGTTGCTGTTCGTTCGCCACGCGGTCGAGGTGAATCTGCATGAACGACTCGGCCTGGGTGTTGCGCTCACCACTGGACGCCTGATCCATGCTGCCGCGCTCGTCCCTGGCGACGTGAATGATCGGATGGATAAACTGCTGGATGTTTAGTCCGCTCGCACCGATAGCCAGCGCGATAGAACGCACCAGAAACGGGCGGTCGCCGGTCACAATTTCAATCACCGTGCGATCGAGCGACCAGCCGTGCTGCTCTTCGACTGGCTCAAATATCCGAATCAGGCTCTCGCCGCGAGGTCGCGTCGTCGCGAAGTTCCAGTGCGACAGCGCGGCGCGGCCCAACGCATCGGGTTCGCGCTGGCTGACGTCCTCAAACGGAACCTGTGCGTAGTAATTGCGCACAAGCTCGGGTTGATCGGCCAGATATTCCCTGGTGCGCTGGCGGTCCTGCTGGTCGTCGACTGTTACGAGATCGAAATCCGCTTGCGTGGCGTGGATGGCATGGTTGCCGTGACTCATCGTTAGCTCCTGACAGTGTCGCATCCGTGCGAGCACTCAATGGTCGGCAGCCAACGTCAAGTATCAACGAAAAACCGCCGCAGGGTGGTAATAATTCTTGTTATCTAGGGCTAGCGGCGGAATGGCGATCAATTTGACCACCGTTTTTGACGATGGTGGTCGGCAGGTCTGCAGTTGGCAGTTTTTTACGAAGCAGGGCAGTGCGCTAACGCGGGCCGGCAGCGCCTGCCGGCCCGTCGAAGGGATATCAGGAGGCGAGCAGGGAGCGGGTTCTCTCGGCCGGCAGCCGGGGGCCGAACCAGGTCACGATGGTGGAGGCGGCACGATTGGCCAGCACCGATGCGGCTTGAAAGTCCATGCCGTGCGTCAAGCCGTACAGAAAGGCACCTGCATACATGTCACCGGCACCATTGGTGTCGATCACGTCGACCTTTTCGGTTGGCACGGTGAAGGTTTGTTCGCCGTCGTAGAGCAGCGCGCCCTCGGGCCCCAGCGTGATGGCAAAGCGTTTGGCCAGTTGTTTCAGCTTGTCGGCTGCGGCTGCGGCATTGTCGGTGCCGGTCATCAGCGTCGCCTCGGCCTCGTTGCAGAACAACAGATCGAGAGTTGAACCCGCCATTTCTAGCAGACCGTCTTTGAAAAAATTGACCATATTCGGGTCTGAGAGCGTCAACACGGTTTTGACATCGGCGCGCTCGGCGATTTCGCGGGTTTTGACCGCCGCGGCACGGGCAGTGTCGCTGGCCACCAGGTAACCCTCCATGTAGGCGTATTCGGAGTTTACGATCGCAGCCTCGTCGACTTCGGCTTCGGATAGATTGACGGTGATGCCCAGATAAGTGTTCATCGTCCGGTCAGCATCGGGTGTGACCAGTACCAGACATTTGCCGGTGTGCCCGCTCTCGCGTTGCTGGTTGTCCAGATTGGTATCGACGTTACAGGCGCGCATATCCTGCAGATAGAAGTCGCCAAAATCATCGCTGGCCACCTTGCAGCTGTAGTATCCGCGGCCACCGAGCTGGGCCAGTGCAATGACAGAATTAGCCGCGGAGCCGCCCGAGGCCTTCTTGTGATCGATGCCAGCCAGTTGCCCGACGAGCTCGTGATGTCTATCCTCTTCAATGAGTGTCATCAGTCCTTTGTCGACGCCCAGCGACGCCAGCGTGTCGTCACCGATCTGGAATTCGAGGTCGACAAGCGCATTGCCGATTCCGTAGACATCATATTGCTTCATCTGGATTAGGTTCCGGTGCAGAATGGTTCGGTTGTTTAAGGCGCTGGAGTGTAGCAGCGCCGCTGGCCGGCTTTGCCATACATGTTCACTATTTCACTCGCTCGTGTGCAAACAGCGCTGGTGCAAGCCGGCAGCTGTGGCGGGCGGCAATTGCGCGATTTGCCATCTGCACGTACTATCTGCGCCCCTTTATCGCTTGCTACAACTTTCGGAAACTGCATTTCATGCGATCGCAATATTGTGGAACGGTTGACGCCGGTTTCATCGATCAGGAAGTCACTGTCTGTGGCTGGGTCCATAGCCGCCGCGACCACGGTGGAGTCATCTTCATCGATTTGCGCGATCGAGAGGGCGTGCTGCAGATCGTCATCGATCCGGATACGCCAGAGATCTTTGCGATCGCCGAGCAGGTACGCAATGAGTTTGTCCTCAAGATCACCGGGCGCGTACGCCGTCGCCCGGAAGGCACGATCAATCCCGAGCTGCCGTCCGGCGAAGTCGAGGTGCTGGCAAAACAACTCGAAGTATTGAACGCCGCCGAAACCCCACCGTTTCAAATCGACGATGAAGACGTTCAGGAAGAGACTCGCATGCGCTATCGCTATGTCGATCTGCGCCGTCCGGTGATGCAGCAACGCATGCGCATGCGTTCGGCGGTCACCCGGCATTTGCGGGAGTACCTGGACGGCAATGGCTTTCTGGATGTTGAAACCCCGATACTGACCCGCGCAACGCCTGAAGGCGCGCGCGATTACCTGGTGCCCAGCCGCACCCATCAGGGCGAATTTTTTGCGCTGCCGCAATCGCCGCAGCTGTTCAAACAGATTTTGATGATGAGCGGGCTGGATCGCTACTATCAGTTCGCCCGCTGTTTCCGCGATGAAGATCTGCGCGCCGATCGCCAGCCGGAGTTCTCGCAGCTCGATATCGAGATGAGCTTCGTCGAGGAAAACGACATCATGACGATCACAGAGAACATGATGCGCGCGCTGTTCAAGTCACTGCTCGATGTCGATCTGCCGGACCCGTTTCCGCGCATGCCCTACGCCGAGGCGATGCAACGCTTCGGTTCTGACAAACCCGATCTGCGCATCGATCTGGAGTTGATCGAGTTGTCCGATCTGATGAGCGGTGTCGACTTCAAAGTCTTTTCCGAGCCCGCTGTCGATCCAGCTGGTCGTGTCGCCGCGCTGCGACTGCCCGGTGGCAACAAGCTCACGCGCAAGGAGATCGATGATCTCACTGAATATGTGGGTCGCTATGGCGCGCGCGGGCTCGCCTATATCAAATGCAACGATGTCGCCGGGGGCCGCGACGGCTTGCAATCGCCGATCGTTAAGTTTCTGCCCGACGACGTGCTGGCTGCCATTGTCGAGCGAACGGGTGCTGCCGATGGCGATCTGATCTTTTTTGGTGCCGGGGCCGGCAATGTCGTCAGCGATTCGCTCGGTGCGCTGCGGGTCAAGCTGGGGCACGACCACGGTCTCGTGAAAGAGGGCTGGCAACCGCTGTGGGTTGTCGAGTTCCCGATGTTCGAGTGGGATCCGCGCGATAAGCGCTGGGCGGCGATGCACCATCCTTTCACCGCGCCTACCTCAACCGACATCGAAGCCCTGGCGGCCGATCCCGGTCAGGCCCTGTCACGCGCCTATGACATGGTGCTGAACGGCTCTGAAATTGGCGGTGGCTCGATTCGTATTCACAACCGTCAGATGCAGGAATCGGTGCTCGAGCTGCTAGGCATCGGTGAACAGGAAGCCGAAGACAAATTCGGATTCCTGCTCAACGCGCTGCGCTACGGCGCGCCGCCGCACGGTGGTATCGCCTTCGGCATCGATCGACTGGTGATGTTGATCGCAGGTGCTGCGACAATCCGCGATGTAATGGCCTTTCCGAAGACGCAATCGGCAAGCTGCCTGCTGACTAACGCACCGGGCGAGGTATCGAGCCGACAAATGCGCGAGCTCGGACTGCGTGCGCGCAGCGCCGAGGCCAAAGCCTGAGGTAGTCCGTGTCCGGCACCGATTCCGAGCAGCCGCGCCTGCGGCGACCGGAATCTGTGCTGGTGGTGGTTTTTACCACCGCCGGCGAAGTGCTGTTACTGCATCGCCGCGAGCCAGTATTCTGGCAATCGGTCACCGGCAGCCTTGAGCATGGCGAAAACGCATCGCAGGCGGCGGCCAGAGAGCTTGCCGAGGAGACCGGCCTGATCGATGTTGAATTGATCGATTGCGCCCATTCGTACCGATTTGAAATCAAACCCGCCTGGCAGCACAAGTATCCTGCCGGTGTTCGCTACAACACGGAACACGCATTCCTGTGCCCGCTGGCCAAACGTACACCGGTTACCTTGTCGCACACGGAACACAGCGATTACTGCTGGAAGCCCTTTGAGCAGGCACTTGAGATGGTCTGGTCGTGGAGCAATCGCTCAGCGCTCACCGCCTTTGTCGCGCCAAGGCTGGGACGCTGACGGCGAGTGTCGCCGCGAGGGCAGGCGATAGCAGTTACAATGGCGGCTTGCAATGGGCCCGATCGGGGCGCGCGCACCGCACACAACACGAGAGACAGGATTCATGGCTGGGCACAGTAAATGGGCCAACATTCAGCATCGCAAAAAAGCCCAGGATGCTAAACGCGGCAAACTATTCACCCGGCTGATTCGGGAGATCACCGTCGCCTCACGTATGGGAGGCTCTGATCCGTCGGCCAACCCGCGCCTGCGACTGGCCATCGACAAAGCCCTGGGCGGCAACATGCCCAAGGACACCATCGACCGCGCCGTAAAAAAAGGGGCCGGAGAGCTTGATGGTGTCGACTACGAAGAGATTCGTTACGAGGGCTATGGCACCGGCGGCGTTGCGATCATGGTCGACACCCTCACGGACAACCGCAACCGTACTGTCGCCGAGGTCCGTCACGCCTTTACCAAGTATGGTGGCAACATGGGCACTGACGGCTCGGTCGCCTACATGTTCAACAAACTCGGCGTGCTGAGTTTTGGCGAGGTGGCAGACGAAGACGCACTCATGGAGGCAGCGCTCGAGGCCGGTGCCGACGACGTGCTCGATACCGGTGCCGGCTCGTTTGAAGTCATCACCGCCGAAGATAACTTCGTCGAAGTCAAGGACGCGATGGTGACAGCAGGCTTCGAGCCGGACATGGCCGAGGTCACCATGCGCGCCGAAAACGAAGTCGCCGTCGATGTGGAGCAGGGCGTCAAGCTGATGAAACTGCTCGATGTCATCGAAGAACTGGACGATGTGCAGAACGTCTACACCAACGCCGACATTCCGCCCGAAGCCATGGACGGAGAGTAGGCAGTAAACACATCGACAATGAAACTCGTTCTGGGCATTGATCCCGGCTCAGTCGTGACCGGCTATGGCGTGATCCGCACCGATGGTGTGCGCGACTTTCACGTCGCCAATGGCAGCATTCGAATAAAAGGGGCCAATTTGCCGGAAAAGCTCGGCTGCGTGATTCGCGAAGTCGGTGCCGTGATCGATCAATGGCAGCCGGCGGAGGTCGGGATCGAAGAAGTGTTTGTCGCCAAAAACCCGATGTCGGCGCTAAAGCTGGGTCAGGCGCGTGGTGCCGCGATATGCGCGGCGGTGCAGCGGGATTTGCCCGTTTACGAATACACACCGCGCAGCATCAAACAGGCAGTGGCCGGTTACGGTGCGGCCGACAAATCCCAAATGCAAAGCATGATCGCGATTTTATTGTCGCTCAAAGAGACACCTGGCCCCGATGCCGCCGATGGTCTGGCGGTGGCGCTGTGTCATGCGCACTCTCGTGGCTTGGGCAGTGTGGCGGTCAGCGCCGGTGGCGGGCGCAGGCGCAATCGACGCTGGAGCTCGGTGCCATGATTGGCCGAATTGCCGGACTGCTGATCGCCAGCGAACCCCCGTGGCTGCTGATCGACTGCGGTGGCGTGGGCTATGAAATCGAGGCGCCGTTGCCGGTGTTTTTCGAGTTGCCCGCCATCGGTCAGCAAGTCGTTTTGCACACCCACCTGGTGGTGCGCGAGGATGCGCAACTACTGTATGGGTTTACAACACTTGCTCAACGTGCGATGTTTCGCGAATTGATCAAGGTTACCGGCGTGGGCGCAAAAATGGCCATCACCATACTATCCGGTCTGTCGGCCGACGAACTCTCCGAGTGCGTCGCCAATCAGGATGTCTCCACTCTGACCCGGCTGCCTGGTATCGGCAAGAAAAAGGCCGAACGGCTGATTGTCGAGATGCAGGATCGCGTCGCCAAACTCACCACATCCGGCAGCGGCGCAGTCACTTTGCCGCAGCCCAAAGCGGGCAGTGCTGGGGGCAATACCGCACAGGCCGTCGCAGCCCTTGAAGCGTTGGGTTTCAAAAATGCCGAGGCGCGCAAGATGGTAAAAGGTCACGAGGGTGAATCGGTCGAAGAGATCGTGCGCAGCGCGCTGCGAGCGGTCACCCAATGACTGAGGATGATCGCCTCGTCACTGGCAGCGCCTCGATTGAAGATGTCCAGGAGCGCGCCATGCGCCCGCAGACGCTTGGCGACTATCGCGGTCAGCCCGCTGTCAGCGAGCAAATGCAGATCTTCATCAGTGCGGCGCGATCGCGTGAAGAGTCACTTGATCATCTGTTGATATTTGGTCCGCCTGGGCTGGGCAAGACCACGCTTGCAAATATTGTCGCCAACGAACTCAACGTCAGTATTCGGCATACCTCGGGCCCGGTGATAGAACGCGCCGGCGATCTGGCGGCACTGCTGACGAATCTGGAAAAAAATGACGTTCTGTTCATCGACGAGATCCATCGCCTGAGCCCTGCCATTGAAGAAGTGCTGTATCCGGCGATGGAAGATTTTCAGCTCGACATCATGATCGGCGAGGGGCCTGCCGCACGCTCGATTAAAATTGATCTGCCACCCTTTACGCTGGTTGGTGCGACCACCCGTGCCGGCCTGTTGACCTCGCCGCTGCGCGATCGCTTTGGCATTGTGCAGCGTCTGGAGTTCTACCAGCCGGCGGATCTTGCGCATATAGTCTCGCGGTCAGCGGGTTTGCTTGGGGTGCGCATCACTGACGACGGCGCGATGGAAATCGCGCGTCGCTCACGCGGTACGCCCAGAATTGCCAATCGTCTGTTGCGTCGCGTTCGCGACTACGCACAGGTCAAAAGCGACGGCCTGATCGATCGAAAAATCGCCGATGCCGCGCTGCAGATGCTACACGTCGATGAGCTCGGTCTGGACAGCATGGACCGCCGCTTGTTGTTCGCGGTAATAGAAAAATTCGAGGGTGGTCCGGTCGGCGTGGATAACCTCGGTGCTGCCATCGGTGAAGAGACTGGCACTATCGAAGACGTGATCGAACCCTACCTGATCCAGCAGGGCCTGCTGATGCGCACACCGCGTGGCCGGACTGTCACTCGCGCCGCCTGGCAACACCTAGGGCTCGCACCCGCCGATGCGCTGCCGCTGTTCGAGTCAGACGACAGCTAAGCGCGCCAGTACAACAATTCAGTAACGTAATTGAGCGAGTGACAGTGCTTCGATTAGCATCATAGGTGGATGCTTTGCACGCTGTCGCGGGAATGCGCCCGGTGCCAATCAGTCAATTGTGGTGCTGCGAATCCATTGCAGGGTGAAGAGCTTTGTCGGCCGAGTTTTCAATCAACATTCGTGTCTACTATGAAGATACCGATCTTGGGGGCGTGGTCTACTACGCCAACTATCTGAAATTCATGGAGCGCGCGCGAACCGACTATCTGCGCCAGGCCGGTATCGACCAGGCGCAGTTGCTGCGGGACGCACGGCGGATGTTTGTTGTGACGCAGGCCAGTATCGATTACCTCGTGCCCGCCGGGCTCGATGACTGGCTGACAGTCACGGCAAAGGTGGAGCGAGTCAGGCGAGCCAGCCTGCTGTTCAGTCAGGAGTGCTGGCGGTCAGATCAGAGTGCTGCCGGCCAGGCCGGTAGCGATAGCTGCGAACGCGGTGAATTGCTTACGACGGGAACAGTGATGGTCGCGTGTCTCGATGCCGACAGCCGCAAACCCTGTGCGATACCGCAAAACTTGAAAATGGTGCTTGACCGTTGAATTCAGATCTATCGTTCTGGCAACTGGTGCTGACCGCAGGGCCGGTTGTCAAAGTTGTCATTCTGGTGCTGGTAGTCGCATCGGTCATCTCATGGGGTCTGATTTACTCCAAGAGTAGGCAGTTGTCGCGCGCCACGCGTTCGGCCACCGAATTTGAAAACGAATTCTGGAGCGGTGCCGATGCCAATGCCATGTACCAGAGTCTGCGCGCGCGCGAAGAGGGGCTGTCGGGCATGGAGCACGTGTTCGAGCGCGGCTTTTCCGAATTTGCGCGCCTGGTCAAACAGACTTCCGATAGCGAAACGGTTGTCGAGGGATCGTACCGGGCGATGAAAATCGCACTCTCGCGCGAAACTGATGCGGTCGAACAACACCTGGCTTTTCTCGCCACTGTGGGTTCTACCGCGCCCTATGTCGGGCTGTTTGGGACCGTCTGGGGCATCATGAATTCGTTCACCGCACTGGCCGATGTGCAACAGGCGACGCTCGCGATGGTCGCCCCGGGTATTGCCGAGGCGCTGATCGCCACCGCGATTGGTCTGTTCGCGGCGATTCCGGCCGTTGTGGCCTACAACCGATTGAGCAACAAGTCTGATCGCCTGCTCAACCGCTACGATAACTTCATGGAAGAATTTGCCGCTGTGCTGCAGCGTCAGATCCTTCGTCGCAACAGCAACGCGACGCGCTGATGGCCCGACATCGCGCCCAGCGTCAGAAACGCCCGCTGATGGCGGAGATCAACGTCGTGCCGTACATCGACGTGATGCTGGTGCTGCTGGTGATTTTCATGGTCACCGCGCCGCTGTTGAAAACCGGTGTCGAGGTCGATCTGCCGAACACCGATGCCAAAGCCGTCGAGCCTGGCGCATCGGCCGAGCCCATCATCTTAACGATCACCAGTGCCGGCGCCTGGTACGTCAACGTGGGCGAACAGCCTGAGAGCCCGATCGACAAAGACACCGCTCGCCAGCTCGTAGCCCGCATCCTGTCCGCTGAACCGGGCAGATCCGTGCTGGTCAATGCAGACGAAAACGTCGTTTATCGCCAGGTCATGGAGGGCATGGTTGCGTTGCAGCGCGCCGGTGCCAGAAAGGTCCAGTTGATGAGTGATCCTCCGCTCTAAGGCGGGCAGCGCGCCATGTTCGAATTACTGCGACGCTATCCGCTCGGTATGGTCGTGTCCCTGTTGGGGCACGTTGCGCTGGCAGTGTTTCTGGTCACCGTTGTCGATCGCGAGATCAGCCTCGATGGCGGATCGGACGGGGGCGAGTTCGAACCGATCCAGGCAGTACTGGTCAATACCCCTGAAGTCCTCGCTGAGATCGAGCGGCTGGACGAACTGGATGCCGAACGCGAGCGGGCTGAGGCAGCCGAACAACAACGGCTCGCAGACGAGGCCGAGCAACAGCGTCTGGCTGAGGAGGCTGAACAGCAGCGTCTGGCTGAGGAGGCTGAACAGCAGCGACTGCTTGAGGAGGCGCGTCTGCGACAGGCGGCCGAAGAGGAGCGCAAACGACTGGAATTCGAAGCTGAGCAGCGTCGCCTGGCCGAGGAAGCCGAGCAGCGGCGCCTTGCTGAAGAAGCCGAGCAGCAGCGTCTGGCCGAGGAAGCCGAGCAACAGCGTCTGGCCGAAGAAGCCGAGCAACAGCGTCTGGCCGAAGAAGCCGAGCAGCAGCG
>CAZNIS010000015.1:0-19438 GCA_964573105.1 uncultured Granulosicoccaceae bacterium | reverse complement strand
GAAGCCGAGCAGCAGCGCCTGGCCGAGGAAGCCGAGCAGCAGCGTCTGCTGGAAGAGGCGCGTCTGCGACAGGCGGCCGAAGAGGAGCGCAAGCGGCTTGAATTCGAGGCCGAACAGCGCCGCCTGGCTGAACAGGAGGCCGAGCGCTTGAGACTGGAAGAGGAGCGGCGTCTGGCTGAAGAAGAGGCTGAGCGACAGCGGCTCGAAGAGGAGCGTCTGCGCGCCGAGGCAGAAGAGCAGGCACGCCTCGCCGCGGAGGCAGAGGCGCAACGCCTGGAAGAGGAACGAATCGAGCGCGAGCGATTGCTGGAGGAGGCACGGTTGCGAGAAGAAGCCGAACTAGAGCGCCAGCGGCAGGAGCGTGAGGCAGAGGAGCGTCGACTCGCCGAGGAAGAGGCGCGTCGCCAGGAAGAGCTGAGACGACAGGAAGAAGAGCGGCTGGCGCGTGAACAGGCAGAGGCTGAGGCCGAGCGCCTGCGCCAGGAAGAAGAGGAGCGTCTGCGGCTGGAAGAGGAGCAGCGGTTGGCAGAAGAGGCGGCAGAGCTACAGCGGCTCGAAGAACAACGCCAGCAGGAGTTGCTTGCTGAGGAGCGGGCGCAGCGCGAGCGCGAGGCGAAAAAGGCACGCATACGCGCGGCTCGTGAGGCCAAGGCCGCCGAGCGTGCGCGTATTCTGGCACCGCACAAAGCGCGCTGGGTTGCTCAGATCCAGCAGGCGGTTGGCAGTCGCTGGAACACACCGCAGGGAATTCGCGCAGGCACTGGCATTCAGTGTGTGATCAAGGTCAGGCAGAATCGCAACGGTGAGATTTTAACGGTCAATCAGGTTAGCTGTAGCAGCGGTGGTGCCGCATTGGTGCGCTCGGTCGAGAAGGCCGTCTGGGCGGCGTCTCCGCTACCCAAGGCGCCGCACAAGGCGCTTTTCCAAAGTCAACTGGAGTTTGTTTTCAGCCCATGACAGAAAATAAACTACCGATCGCAGGCTGGCAGCAACTGCGGTCGCTCTGGATGTTCACGCTGGCTGCTGCCATCATGCTTGCCCCGCTGGCAGCCAATGCCGTGCTGCGGATAGAAATCAACAAGGGCGCTGGCGTTCAGAATGCCACCCCGATCGCGGTTGTGCCGTTTGCGGTTGACGGCGTCGATACCGAGATCGACGTGGCGCAGATCATCAGCGACGACCTGCAGCGCAGCGGAAAATTCGTTGCACTCGATCGCGATCAGCTGGTCAGCAATCCGGCAACTGCTTCGGAGGTGGTGTTTTCCGACTGGCGACTTAGCGGCGTCGAGTACGTGATCGTCGGCAAGGTCGTGGCCGGCAGCAACAGCGAAGTGAGTGTGCAGTTTGCATTGGTCGATATCGTCAAACAGCGTCAGTTGCTGGCCTTCCCGGCCAGCGCTGGTGGCACGATTACCTATTGTTGCGACTACCCCATTTTGCGCAGCCAGATTCGCCGTACGGCACACCTGATCGCCGATCGGATTTTCGAACAACTCACGGGTGAGCCCGGGATATTCGATACCCAGTTTGCCTATATCTCGGCAACAGGCACCGGCAAGGAGCGTCAGTTTGCGCTGTCAATTGCCGATATTGACGGCGAGAACATCACTCGATTGCTGCAGATCTCGCGGCCGATCATGTCGCCCGCCTGGTCGGTCGACGGGCGTCAACTCGCCTATGTGTCGTTTGAATTCCCGGGACGCAGTGCGATTGTGGTGCAGGATCTGTTCACCGCTGAGCGTCGCAAGCTGGTCTCGATCGAGGGCACCAACGGCGCGCCCGCCTGGTCGCCCGATGGCAAGCGCATCGCGATGTCGCTGTCGCATCGTGGCAGTCCAGACATTTACATGGTGGATGTGGGGTCCGGCCGGCTGACACAGTTAACGAATGTGTCGTCTATTGAAACCGAGCCCGAGTGGCTCGATAACGGACGAATCCTTTTCACATCCAACCGCAGCGGCTCGCCGCAAATCTATGTGCACGACATCAACAGCAACGGTGCTGCGCGCCGACTGACCTTCGAAGGTAAGTACAACGCCAGCCCGTCGGCCGCGCCGGATGGATCCTCATTCGCGTTTATCCACGAGCAGGACGGCAACTTCAGGATAGCGGTGCAAAGCCTCGAATCGCGCGTCACTCGCGTGCTGACCGATGGCTCGCTGGATGAATCGCCGAGTTTTTCGCCGAATGGCCAGTTGATACTGTACGCGACCAAAGACGAAGGCGCGGACGTACTGGGAGTAGTGGCAGTCGATGGAGAGACCAGCTATCGGATCAGTGTGGATGGCGAGGATGTCAGAGCGCCAGCCTGGGGTCCGATGCGTCGCTAACGAATACTAACGAACCGATAAAAAAGAGGATTTACCGTGAAACGCGTACTGTTGCATCTTGCAGGTCTGGTCGGCATCGCCGCGCTGACAGCTTGCTCAACCGGTGGTGTAGAACGGCCACCGTCGAGTCTGCCACCGACGGCTGTGCCCAGCGAATTGCCGCCTGTGCCGGCCGAGCAAAACGAACAGCCGGTGGTGCAGGCCACCAATCCAGAGGCAGAAATACAACCAGGCACGCTGGACGGCACCGATTTTACGCGTGAATCCATCTTCGATTCTTCCAGCCCGCTGGCACGACGGATTATCTTCTTCGCCTACGACAGCGCGGAAATAGAGCCCCAGTATCTGGAGATCATCAGCAACCACGCGCGCTACCTGTCCCGATTCACCGACGTGCGGGTGCGGCTGGAGGGACACACTGATGAACGCGGCTCTCGCGAGTACAACATCGCGCTGGGCGACGGGCGCTCATCATCCGTTGCGCGCATGCTGCAACTTCAGGGTGTCGATCCCGGTCAGTTCAGTACACTGAGTTACGGTGAAGAGGTACCGCTCGATGAAGGGCGTGGTGAAAGCAGCTATCGACGCAACCGCCGGGTAGAGATAGTCTACGAAGGCGTGTAACTGCGACGGCACACGACAGAGAAGAATTCAATGATATCCAGGCGAGCAATCAGCAACGTGGCATGGGTGGTGGCACTGGCAGTCGGTACGGTAACGATACCGGCGAGTGCTCAGGAGTTGTCTGCACAGGCCCTCAATCAGCGAATACAGCGGCTGGAACGCGTGCTGGATAATTCAGTGCTGATCAACATGGTGCAGCGTTTCGACGCCCTGCAGGAAGAGGTGCGGCAACTGCGCGGAGAGCTCGAGCAAAAGGAATTCGAGCTCGAAACCATGCGCTCGCGGCAGGCCAAGCTCTACGAAGACACCGACGAACGACTCAGCGCGCTGGAAGAGCGTGGCGTGGGTGGTGGCCTGGACGACCTCGACGATCTCGATGACATCAGCCTGTCAGAGCTTGAAGAGAGCCTTGATGATTCGGCGCCGGTGGAGATTGCCTCGGTCAGCGGAACCACTGCCGCGCAAAGCACCGCCAATACGCAAAGCGACAGTCAGCGAGAAAAGGTCGCCTATCAGGACGCCTACGACTTGCTGATACTCGGTCGCAATCGCGAGGCGATTGCAGGCTTCCAAGCCTTTCTGAGCGAATACCCCGATGGTGCCTATACCGATAACGCACACTACTGGCTGGGCGAGGCCAACTACGTGGAGCGCCGCTTTAGCACGGCTATCGATAGTTTCGATGTGGTGATTTTCCAGTTCCCCAGCAGCCGAAAAGTGCCGGACGCGCGCTTGCGTAAGGGGTTTGCACTGTTTGAACTACAGCGTTATCCCGAAGCGCGCGATGAACTGGAGATAGTCGAGCGGGAGTATCGCGGCCGCTCGATCGCAGCTTTGGCGCGCCGGCGTCTGGATCAAATGACTAGTGCGGGTCTGTGATGCTGGCTGCGGGTACTCGCCCGCAGCACTTGACAGGTAAAACGTCGTCTAAAAAGGCGGCGTGAAATTTCACCGCCCACAACTGGCTAGTTGCACCAGCGCGCGACGTCCTGTTTGGCTTTGGCGATAGCCGCCTCGGCACGGGCGCCGCGAAGAATAAACTCCCGGCCATTGCGATCGACAGCCACCACACCGCCGTCGCGAACCTGGGAGCGATACATCTGTTTCATCAGCTGACAATTCTCCCGTTTCATCTGCGCCTCGGCCGCACTGCCGGAACCACTGGAATTGCGTTTTTTCCGCTGATTGTTCGCCTGCCTCCGCTTTGCCTTGCGACTGATTTTGCGTTTGTCAGCCTGTGGCAGTGCAGGTGCTACCACCAAATCACCGACTAGCGGCTGGGTGCGGGCAAAAAAGGCATCTCGCGCCTTTTGGGAAAATTCAGGCTTGATAGGCTCAGGATTGGCTGTCGCCGCGAACGAAACCAGCAAGGCTACTGCGGGCAGTAGTCTGATCGCCGTCATCACGATACTCCATGCTTCAAATTCAAAACGCGGTTGACGGCAAAACCGGCACGAGCTTTAGCCGAGCAAGTCTGTTTTGTGCAGTAGCTGCCTACCCGATTAACGAGATAGCGATCGCGCGGGCATCGAGGAGCGGGTCAGGGTGTGTATAGATGGGCGAGGGGGTGAGGGCGTGAAAGACCGCAATGGTCGGGGTGTCTGAGCGCAGGCGACGTAATCAATCAGCGACCGTTAGTCGTTCAGGCTGTGATAGCGCAAAAGCGAGGCCTCGCAGATATTGGCTACCTTGCAGCTGTTGGTGCCGTGTTTGTTCGCGAGCTCGAAACCGGCCTCGTATAGCGCGACCTGAAAATCGCTGTCCGAGATCTCGATGCTGGTACGTTTAATCATCGACTGCCGCAGTGAGTTCAAGGATCGTCTCGCATTCACCTTTTTCGCTTTGTCGAATCGTTTCAGCAGTAGAACGTAGTTGTCAATTGCTTCGTCTTGGCTCATTGTATATCGGTCTGGAATTTTCGGGCTCGCAGCACCACCCGAGTCAATATAGCAGCGCCGAGTACAGTTCTGGTCATACGAATTTCCGGAATAGTCATACGTTTTCCGTCAGGGAATACGGCAACTGAGACCTGGAAAATCCGCCCGGCTCCGACGTGGACGATGGCAGGCATTTCAAAATCAGTATTAAGGCGGCAAGCTTCTGCCGGGTGACTGATAAAACGGGAATGAAACCGCCGGGAACCAGTCGCATGATTGGGCCAACCGAGTCACCATTCGGCATTCTGGGGGCTGCTTGGGCCACTGCGGTCGAACCGGGACTGGCCGGTGAGCGTGCGTTGATTCGCCAATCAATCTGTCGGTACCGGTCATTGCTGCAGCCGCCGGCCCCAGTCGCATGTACGTCATGCAAATTTGTATGTCGCGCAGCCATTTTTCTTTGCGGTAAGCGGTTGATGCCGTGTCGATGATTCCAGGTACAAGCACGACTGTCGGCCGAGGCTGATCCTGCCATTGCCATTCTGACTAAGTTTGCTGGATCCAATGCCGGCATTGGGAATAAGAGCAGGTTGTGGATGGCATGACAGCTATTTGTCTTGAGGGTTTTCGATCTGGCCTGCAACGTGCGAACGTTTGCAAAAGGAACTTTGGTAGACCAATGGAATTTTCACTGGACGATCTTGGCCTGATCGATACCGCACCCGAGCCAGGCTTTGACAATCTAACTGCGCTCGCCTCGCAAGTTCTGGATGCACCGGTTTCGCTGGTGTCGATAGTCGAGTTTGATCGAGACCGTCAGTACTTCAAGAGTCATTCAGGCTTGCCAGAACCGTTTGCCAGTGATCGGCAAACGCCATTGTCTTACTCTTTTTGTCAACACGTCGTGCGCAACAATGCGGCGTTGGTTGTGAACGATGCGATGCGTCATCCACTGGTGAAAGATAATTTGGCAATACCAGCGCTGGGAGTGTTGTCTTATCTGGGTATGCCGGTTCATCAGCCGGACAACACGCCGGTGGGTGCGTTGTGTGTCATAGATAATCGTCCCAGGCAGTGGTCCAACCGTGAAGTTGCCACGATGCAGCGAATCGCCAGATGTGTTACCGATGTCATTAGTTTGTCCGGCGCGTTGCATGTCAGCGAACAATTACAGCGGGAAATGATGCATCTCAATCGGTCGGTGTCGCATGACCTAAAGACGCCAGCCAGTGCTTTAAAATCACTGTTGGAAGAACTGGAGTCAGATTAGTCAGCACGGGTAGACTAACGTTTATTCTTCTAGCTGCGCACCCGATCAACCGTGCATGGTCAGCCCACCCGAAACGCTGATCACCTGGCCGGTGATAAACGCTGAGTCATCACTTGCCAGAAACGCAATGATACCGGGCAGATCATCGGGTTGGCCCAGGCGTTTTAGCGGGATGGCCCGTTTCAATCCCTCGTAGACGCGCTGGCCGTACTCACCATCACCGACGAACGATTGCAATAGTGGTGTGTCGGTTGGGCCAGGGCAGACCACATTCGCGATAATACCGTCGCGAGCGTGCTCGCGTGCAATGGTTTTGGTGAATGAAACGATGCCGCCTTTACAAGCAGCGTAAACAGCCTCACCCGACGAGCCGACGCGCGCTGCATCCGATGCGATGTTAACGATCTTACCTTGACCCCTTTTGCAAAAACCGGGTAGCACAGCGTGATGCAGATTGAGCGGGCCGTATAGATTGATCTCGACAATCTTTTGCCAAAGATCAGGTGTCGTCTCGACAAACGGCTTTGCGATATCCCAGCCCGCGTTGTTGATCAGTACGTCGATCGGACCGTGGTTCGCCTCAACCGTAGCGATCGCGTTTGTCACTGCGTTGTAGTCTGTGATGTCCAGCGGCAACGGGTGCAGTGATGTCTGGTCTGCATGCAATTGGGTCAGTGCGTCTTCATCGCGATCGATCGCCATCACGATGGCCCGCTCCTCTACCAACCGCTGGCACAACGCACGCCCAATACCACCGGCTGCACCGGTTACCAGTGCAATTTTTTGCTGGAGGCCTCTCATGATAGTGCGCTCTCTAAATCGGGCAGTTGTCGTCGAAGGCAGGCGCGCGTTTTTGCTTCAGTGACGCTACGCCCTCGCGGGCGTCTGCACCCATAAAGCCCAGCATTTCCAGCGCGGTGGAGGCATCGAAGATCGGGCCTGCCTGGCGCAGCCAGTTGTTCAGTGAATACTTGGTCCAGCGCAGCGCACTTTGCGACCCGCTGGCAAGCGAGATGGCCAGATCGAGTGCCGCCTGCTGCAGTTCATCATCGTCAACACATTGTGACACCAGGCCGATTCGTTCTGCCTCCTCGCCGGTTACCGGCTTGCCGGTCAGCAGGTAGTACTTCGCCTTTGCCATGCCGCACAGCAGTGGCCAGATAATCGCCGCCACATCACCGGCCGCCACGCCCAGGCGCGGATGTCCATCGACGAGTTTCGCCGAGCGCGCGGCAATCGATACATCTGCAAGCAGGGCGACGACGAGCCCGGCACCGGCTGCCGGTCCATTGATCGCGGAGATCATCACCTTGTTGCAGTTGACGATGTTGTAAACCAGATCGCGCGCCTCCTTCCAGGTTTTCATCAGCTCGTGGTGATCCGTAGTAATTTTCTCGATCCAGTCGAAGTCACCCCCCGATGAGAATGCCTTGCCAGCCCCGGTGACGATCACCGTATTGATATCCGGATCGGTGTCGATGTCGCGCCAGATGTTGGTGAGCTGGTAGTGTGTCGCCGCATCGACGGAGTTGTAAGTCTCCGGCCGGTTAAAGGTGATGCGCAATACCCGGTCTGCCGGCTGGTCGAAAGAGAGTTTGTCGTATTGTGCGTAGCGATCGAGAGACATGGCGAGCTTTCCGGTCCGGGGTCAACAGTTTAACTCTAATTGCGCCGTCTTTTCGCGGGCGAACTTTATCGCCCTGGCCGAAACCGATAAAATTGGGGTCTCGGTTCGGCCGCGCCAACTCAGCTAGATCACGTTTGGACGGGGCAGTCTCATGTACCGATAGTCGTCGCCCGCGTCAGGCGACGGCGCCTGCCTGAACACCTATTTGAACACCCGCCTGAACACAATGAACGATGAACAGAAGTTCCCGTACGTGGTCAATCTCGCCGCAGAATCAGTAATTTCCCCACTGCCAGAGCCGCTGAAAAAACAAATCCGGCGTGGAGTCGATGTAACCACGAACGCAGCATCCGGCACTGGTACGTTGCTGCTGCAGGCATCCTATGCAGTTTCATACAATCGCAACAGTGACGATCTTCATGATCTGGATCTGCCTGACGAACTGATCGCTGAGATCGACGTGCAGGGCGGGTTGCCTTCGGGTCAGCAGCGCTTTGGCACGATGGCGAGCAACGTCGTCGTGCTGAACTATCAGGAAAATATCAACAGTGATAGTGGCTTCTTGCTGATTGTGAGCTTTGCAGATTTCGATTACCTGGTTGGTCAGTTGTTTCCCGACAGTGGTCTGACAGCAACTGAAGTAAGGCTTGTGATGCAGATCGTCTGTGGCTACACATTGAGGGAGGCAGCTGTCGCCGACAACGTCTCGTACGAGACAAAGCGCACGCAGTACAAATCTATTTCCAGCAAAACCGGCATGCCCAGACAGTCCGATTTGGCTGTGTTTGTCACCGCCCGGCTGTCGCTCGAGCTTCGCTCAGGGTTTTACACAGCGAGCCGGGGTATTCAATCGACGTTCGAGGTTCACAAGCAGGTGATGCACCCGTCGGTTCAATTGCACGTCAGCGCGGACAGTGATGGTGCAATGCATCGCATCATGGATATGGGGCCAAGAAACGGCAAGCCTTATCTTGTGCTGCATGGGACAGCATTGCCGATGTTGACGGATCGCGATAGCGAATTTCTGATCGACAACTCAATGCGGCTCCTGTGGCCCTTGCGACGGGGCTTGATGGAGCCCAACGAGACTGTAGGAGATATCGATAGTTTTTGTTTGCTCTACAGTCGCAGCATTTTGATGGCGCTGGATGTCGTTGCGGACCCGACAACCCCCGTTGATGTTATCTCGGTAGGAAGCGGGTGTTCACATGCAATAGATCTGTACAAGTCGCAGCCTCAGAGAGTCAAGAGCATCAGTTTTGTCACTGCCTGTTACAGGCCAGGCTCGGAAGTCAATGCAGTCAATCGAGTGGCGCAGGGGCTGGATAAACTTGCTGCCTACAGTCCCGGGATGCTGGCAATAGTATTCAAAATGATGCGACGACACTTGCAGAAAGAGTCCGCGTTTGCGAAATACATGAGAGGTGTAAGCGAAGGTTCAGAACCTGATACGCGTATTGTCGAATACGAACTATCCGATCCCGACAGGCTGCGGAATTTTCAGACCAGAATTCTAAGTTCAGTAGAATTTTTTGTATTTGATCATCGCACCCGGATCAACACGGATTGGGCCTGTCTCAAAGACTGCGATAGTCCTGTGACTTTTTTCCATGGGACGATGGATGCTTTTTATCCGCTGCCTGGAATAGAAAAACTGGCGGCGGATTGCGCAAAGCCCGTGGTAGCAATGCCGGATACCGGTCATTTTATTTACATGGAGCACTTTACAAAAGCGCTGTCTCTGATTATCGAAAAACATCAGCACAATGGACCTGATCAGCGCCGGGGGAGGGGCAGCATCGGATAGCGCCCTGGCAGCCGACCTATTCAGCACCGGCCAGGCTCTGGAGGGGTGTGGTGGTAGAATGCAAGCTTTGATCGTTAACAGGACTGGAACGTGCGGCTAACGACATGTTCAGGTCTGTTTGGTCAGGTAGCGCGAAAAGCGGGTGCAAATGTCGTAAGGTATGGGGTCAATAAACTTGGTCATGTGCTAGTGCAGGCTACTAAACTATAATGTTGAATACCCCTTGCACGCTGCAAGTTATTTGCTGTTCAGTGTTGATAGTTAGTCAAAATGGGCCTGCTGTTCGCTCAACTGTCGGTCATGTCTTGTCGCGCGTTTGTGGGATAGTGGGCACTATGATATAAAGTTGGTCCGACGATAGTGGAGCGTCTAGCGACTTAGCTTTAATTGTCGTCCATGGCGGCGAAAACGTTGTGAGCTGTGAGATATGCGATTGCTGTTTTTTCTATTACGGAAACCTGCGAACCGTCACTACCTGTTTTTGGTTTTGCACGCGGCAGCCATACTAAATGGCGGCGAACTTCTATTGCTCACAACTCCCATGCACGGCTGGGTTGCGTGGCAGGGATATTTGGCGACGCGTGAGCGTCGTCGAAAAGACAAGCTGAAAGACGAGCGTAAGCTTGCCCGAAAGAAAGCACTCTTGGTGACTCGTAATCAGCTTCGCTGACCGGGTACGAGCGATAAGGTTTCAAGGCTCGATCAAAATACAGGCTATAAAAACCGGAGTGCCCGAAATGTTCGCGCGGCTACCTGACCGTATCGGACTCCGAGATAGTCAGGTGGACAAGACGCCTGTAAAAGTAGAAAAACCAGCTAGACTGTTGAATCGTCTGCAGAAGGCCAGGACTTTTGCTACGGGTAGGCTTACGCGAGTCGTTAGACAGATTGGAATCGCCAAGACGACGGACGAAGTGCCATCGGATAACCCCGACAAGGTGTCGACCAGAACAGCTGCGTGGCTGCGCAAGCTGTTCAAAAGAGAGCGGTGATAGGTAGGGAATTCTCTTGAGGACTCTAGTGTGCTCCTGTTAACAGCAATAACTTGACGAAACCCCGGTGAACTCGAATTCCTTATCTCGGGCAATTGCCTGCCAGCTGGCCGCTATTGCCTATCGTTCCCAAATTACAACGCTGCCGGCGTCGGTAGTACATGCGGCAACCCGGTGCGTGATCGACTGGACAGCGGTAACACTTGCGGGGAGCACGCACCCGGTTGCATTGGCACTCGAACACGCACTGGCCGATGAGCTCGGCCATGGTAAATCCCGCACCCTAAGCGGCCTGTGCGCGCCGATGCGAACCGCCGCAATGATCAACGGTCTGGCGTCTCACATCGTCGAGTTTGACGACATATACGCGCCGGGTACCTATCATCCGGGCAGCCCGACGATCGCGGCAGCGCTGGCGGCTGCGACGGGGGAAGGTGTATCTGGCGAGTGTCTGTTGCGTGCCGTCATCGCAGGTTATGAGGTTTCTAATCGCGTGGCGCGAACACTCGGTACACCGCACTATCGGTATTGGCACACCACAGGCACCGCGGGTGCGATCGGAGCGGCAGCTGCGGTTGCAACAATCTATCAGCTTGATGAATCTCAGATGGCCCACGCACTGGCCACCTCCTGCACCATGGCAGCCGGGCTGCAGGGTGCATTTCGGGGCGGTTCCGAGATCAAGCCACTGCATGCCGGCCATGCTGCTGACAGCGGGTTTGTGGCAGCCGGACTTGCGCGTGAAGGGGTGGTTGCGGCCGAAGATCTTTTTGAAGGTGAATCGGGGATGGCGGCGGCAATGGCGGGTGCGGTTGACTGGCAGAGCGGTATTGGCGACTCAGGCGAGTACACAATCACGCGCATGACAGTCAAGAATCACGGTTGTTGTGGACACATTTTCCCGGCGCTCGATGGGGTGCTTTGGCTTGCAGAGGAACACGGTTTCGCAGCGGATGACGTCGTATCGATCGGCGTTGGCGGCTATTCGGCAACGGTCGACGTGACCGGCAACCATCTGGCAGATACTGCGGCTGCCGCGCGATTTTGTTTGCCGTTCGTCGTGGCCAGCGGCCTGGTGCACGGCAGTATTCGGCTCGATGCGTTCAGTCAGGCCCGGCTTAATGACGCCCGCGTGCAGTCACTGATGACGAAAATCCATGTCGAGCTCGACCCGGAAATAGACGCGCTTTTTCCACAGCAACGCGCCGCAAACGTCACGATTGAATTGGCCAACGGGATGTGCCTTCATCGGTTTCAGCCGCATCGCGTGGGTGATCCGGATCTGCCCCTGGACGATCGAGCGCTGGATGCCAAGTTCCTTGAACTGACCGAGGGAGTGCTGGCAGTGGATCAGGCGGCAGGGCTGCTGGCGGCGCTTTGGCATCTGCAGGAGCAGCCGGGCGTGGCGCTTTTCTATCCGACATAGCGCTTGCTGAAATGCCAGCCTTCGTGGCCAATGTGGCCCGTCGACACCGGGGGAAATCAGTTATCATCGCTCCCTCGGGAAGGGCAGTGCCTCGCCGCACTGCATTCGATCGCAAGGAAGCGGGCCAGGACGCTGCCTGATTTGTGAATGGTGGTTCGTCGTCAACCGGAAAGATCCGTCCACCAGTGACTTTTACCTCCCAAGCCGAGGCAGCGGTGAGTTGACATGAGCGATGACAAGATAGGCCAATTCGAATGGAGTGACATCCGTCTCTTCATGGTCATTGTCGAGGTGGGCAGCTTCGGCAAAGCCGCCGAACAGGTCGGTCTCACCCAACCGACGGTGAGTCGCCGGGTCGAGGCGCTCGAATCGCAGATTGGCAAGAAGCTCTTTAACCGCACATCCTCCGGCGCGCAACTGACCGAGGCCGGGCAGGCGCTGCTGAGCCATGCTGAGCGAATGGCAGCAAGCGCAGACGCGATCGAGAAAATGTCGATGTCGACTGCCAATCAGGCGCGCGGCCGGGTAAAGGTCCGCCTGCCGGACGCACTGGCAGCTTGTGTGGTCGTTCCACAAATGCAGGAGCTACTCAAAGAACACCCCAAGCTTTCCATTATCATCGACTGCGGGATAGTAGCGGTGGACGATAGCTCGCCGGATATCGCATTGCAGTTTCTCGACCCCAGCGATCAGGATCTGGTGCGCCGGCCGGTATGCTGGTGCCACTACAGTGCTTTTGGGGCCCGGTCATATCTTGAAGAACACGGCACGCCCGGCACGCTGGCCGAGTATGCCACCCATCGGCTGATACACCACACCGCCTACTATGCGCACCGCGAGTCATGGCGCACTAAAACTCAGGCCGTCGACATGCTCATAGAAGACGAGCACATACTGGTCTGTGATTCCGGCCCGTTAAATCTGCAGTTCATCGAAGCCGGTGTCGGGCTGGGCAGCCTGCCCACAGTGGTCTGCGAAGCACGCCCCCAACTGGTGGCACTGGATCTTGGTTGTGTGGCGAGTATCAGGCTGAACATGTATCACGCCCCTGGCGCAGAAGACGTGATGGCAGTTTCAGTGGTAAAAGACTGGCTGCTTGAAATTTTCTCGCCCAGTATTCGGTGGTTCTCAGAGGATTTTGTCGATCCGTATGAGTGGCGTCATACGCAAGGCTGACGACGCCGGCTGACTGAGCACACAGACCGGGGCTGTCTGCCACCGATTCAGGTTAAAACCGTGGCATCTATCGAGCCTGTACCCTGGTGCATTCGCACCAGCAGTTCCACCACTCGCGTGCCTTGCGGCAGATACGATGTTTTGTGGTTCAGATCGATACACTGCTGGCCTGACTCACATGGCTGCAACCCAGCTTCAAGGTTCAGGCGAACCATCACTCGATCGTTTGCTGAGACCACAACTGGTTCCACGTAGGCGTCAGCCATATTCAGCGTGGTGCCATCAAAATGAATGAATTGCTCATTGAATCGCGCTGCGATGATGTCTTTGTCTGTTTTGTTTTGCAGTAGCAAATAGGCGCGTACAAGATCGGCACGACTGATCAGTGTGCAATCGATCGAATCGCCCAAAGCGGCGCTCGAATCGAACAGCGCAGTGTGCCCGGCAAGCACCGGCGTTGCCGCGAAAAGCCCTGCTGTAGATCCGGCCAATAGTTTCAGCGTTCTACGTTTGGCAGCATCGAAAGTCTTGTTTTCCATAAGATTCTCCAGGATATCCCGGTAACCATATATCAGCTTGCCGCGTATTCAACTTTGCCTTAACAGTTTTTGACAGTGTTCAGCCGCGAGCGGATGCATGGTGTTGGCATACGAATGCTGCCGCGGGGGCAATGCACGACTGCTGTTCGCCTGTCTGCCGTGTCTTTTAGTCTTGTCAGACCGGGTCGATATCGATCCCGTTAGATTGAGACAATAAGGCAAGAAAAAGCGATGATTTCGCCTTGTTCATTGACTGCGAATCAGTAAATTACTCGATCACAGACTCAAAAGTGCAAGTACTGATGACAGACACAGAATTTGGCCCGGACGGGTGGACGCCAGGGCGGCTCGGCGATCTTAAGGGCAAGACTTATCTCATCACCGGCGCCAACTCGGGCACGGGCTTTGAGGCCTCTCGCATCCTCCTGTCAAAAGGGGCGAAAGTGGTGATGCTCAATCGCAATGCGGAAAAATCAGCCGCTGCCATCGCGAAGCTGGTAGAGGAATTTGGCACTGCAGCCGACGTGAGCTTTATCCAAATGGATCTGGCAGAGCTTGCCAGCGTCCGCGCGGCAGCGGCTCAGGTGCTGGAATCCGCGCCCACAATCGACGCACTTATCTGCAACGCAGCGATCGCCCAAGTGCCAGACCAACAACGAACCAAAGACGGGTTTGAAAGCCAGCTTGGCACCAATCACTACGGCCATTTCGTGTTGTGCGGGCTGCTTTTTGATCGTATCGAAACATCTCGCGGCCGGATTGTTGTCGTCGCAAGCCTGGGTTACAAAATGGGCCTGAAGACGATCCAGTTCGACGACATGAACTGGGACAAAAAGTATCGCGCCAACCCTGCCTACAGCCAAAGCAAGCTCGCACAGATGATGTTTGCCTACGAACTGCAGGATCGAATCAAAGCGGCAAACAAGGGCGTGGAAGTCTACGTCTGTCACCCCGGGTCGTCTGCCACATCACTCATTACAACCAGCGGCAACCTCGCTACCCGTTTCACGTTCTATCTGATGACGCTGTCACCAATGGTTCAATCGGCAGAAAAAGGTGCCTATCCGGAAGTCATGTGCGCCACCGAAGCCGGTCTTCAGCAACGTGCGCTGTATGGCCCAACCGGTCGCATGGAATGGGTTGGTCCGGTTGGCAAAGGCACGCTTGAGCCTTACGCCTATGATAAACCGGTGATGGTGAAGTTATGGGAGCGGTCTGAGCAGGAAACAGGCTTCGCCTGGAGCCTGTAACGCAGCGCGATAAACAAGTAGAGAATCGCGTTGTCAGCGGCAAGTGCTTTGCCGCTGACGAGTGATCCTGTCGGTGGCGTCAGTGATGTCAGTAGTGTGTGCAACAGCAGTTCCCTTAGGGTCCGTGCAGGAATCTAGAATGGCGCGAAATTATCAGAGGGTTGTTCTGGAACGCTCCAGCGCTCTTTCGGGCTGATGGTTTTGTGATTCGCCCCGAAAGACGGGATTTGCCCTTGTTCGCCGTATAGCCAGAGCACGAAGTTTTGGCGCTCCCCTTCGGTGATGGGATCCGAAGCATGGGGAACGCTGCCGTGATGAATCAAGGCGGTGCCAGGTTCAAACGTCAGGCTTTCCACCTGACGGGTGGCGGGATCCATAAATCGCACACCGGAACCTGAAAATTCTTCTCCTGGTAGATTCAGATTAATATTGAGTGTCACTGCAGAGGCATCGGTGTGGGGTCGCAGGCTAGTATCCTTGCCAGCCTGCCACTGAATTGAAAAGCCAAAGGTCTGCGTGTCATAGCCAACAATATCCGGAAACAACAGGCGTGCAATTGGACGCATGTAGCGATCCATTAACTCCCGATAGAAAGCCTGGAAGGCTGGTGCTGCCAGATATCCCGTCGAGCGCGAATCCAGCATAGCGCCGCCGCGGTTAAGCACAATGCCGTAGGGTGGTCGAAGTGGAATACCGGCATCGGCAATGTGGTCAAGATAGTCTCTGAGCACTTGCAGTTGTTCGGTATCGAAAAACTGCGCTTTGTAAACGTTGGGGAAGACCTCAGTCCAGAGATTCTTTACCGATTGTTCCCGCTCTGGATTTTCCCAGCTTTGCTCTACTGCCGCACGCAGATCCGGATCGAAAAGGTTGCTATCAAGTATAGTCTTGTCGCCGTCGCTGGAGGTTTCCCATTGTTGCCAGGCATCGATAAACAATTGCTCGTGATCGCTCCAGAATTGGTGGACAGATGGGTCTCGCTGCAGCATCGCATCACGACTGGGCCTGGCTACATTGCGCGCTTTGGTCAGTTCAGTTGTTGACATAATCTTATCTCGCTCGTGTTAACCGATGGGGTGGGGCGCCGTTATGAATATTTAACAAGGGTACGACTCTCAATGCTCATACGGGGCACCGTCGCGTGTGCATCGCCCGGCAGATCGAGCGCACTGTGAGCCATGCGCGGTCGTCCGTGATTGTCATAAAGGTTGAATATCACCACCTCATCCGGGTCCATCGCAGACCTGTAGAACCATTGGTGAGATGGATTAGCTGCTACACCAACAATCTCGCCCAGCCGATCCGGGTATACCAGTCCAATCGCCATCAAGTCATCCTGCTCGATCGACGTGGCTCGAATGAAGCCGAGTGGTGAGGATGTAATCACTCGCTGAATGGGTCGCCATGCATTCACAAAACCGAAGCCTGTCTTGTGATACGAACGGGCGACATCCTCGCCAACCAAATCGATAAGACGTTGCTCTGCGCTTGCCTGGCTGTAGTCGATATGAACATTGCGCGCGGGACGGCGCGGCGCCTGCGGATCGTCTATGCGAACCGTGTGGTCGAAAACGATAACCTCTGTCGCGCCGATTCGCGATTGTAGAAGCTCGGTCAGCTCCCGATTCAAAACGGCCTGCCAGTCGTCGCCATTGTCGAAGTCTGCAACCTGAGAGGGCGTCTCGATGAATTCGATGCCATCGCGATGAAAATCCGGTTGCTGCTCGCCGTGGCGCAGATCAGTGACCTGAACGGCGGATGGTTCAAGCTCTGGTGCAACCAGGTTGCCGACGATGCCGTTCACGTCGAACTCGAATGCCTGGCTTATGGATTTTTTTACGTGGTAATTCACGTTGGCTTCAATATGCATGGTGTCACTCCGCTGCGGTGCGTCGACTCTCGGTCCCTGTTCTGGAGTTGAAATTCTATTGTTCGCAATCGAAGGATCAATGTCCTAAATCGGAAATCAGTTTCTGCTAAATCTATATAATGTCAGGCAAACTGGTGTGCTGTGATCGCCAATCGGCGCGGGCAGGCGGGGCCGGGGAAGGGAAGTTGTCGGATTGGTTCGCAACAGAGAAATGAGTACCAGACAACCCGAGCAGATAGCGAGCGCCGGCTATGCTTCGGAAACATGGTGCGCCCACCTGTCAAGTATGATTGGGCGGTCAGTTCGTACAAAGGCGATCACCTTAGATGGTTCGATCAAATGGCTCGTATTGGTCTGGCCCATTGGCGTAGTATCTTTCACGGCTAACAGAAACCAAACGTCGGTGACAAATGAACCAGGCTGGAAATTCTGATATTGAGCTCTCCACCGAAATCGCAGACCGGGTTGAGCAGTTTGTGCAAAATGTGGTGGTACCGTTTGAGACAGATCCGCGCAACGGACCTCACGGGCCAAGCGATGAGCTGGTCCAGGAACTGCGCGCTCTGGCGCGAGATGCGAGGGTGCTCACTCCCCATATTCATGCGGACGGCAGTCATCTGAGTCAGCGTGGTACGGCAAGGGTGCTGATCAAAGCAGGCTGGTCACATCTCGGTACGCTGGCAACCAATGTCATGGCACCGGACGAGGGCAATATGTACCTGCTCGGTCGCATAGCCAGCCAGGAGCAGAAAGCACGATATCTCGACCAATTGATTGACGGCAGCGCGCGGTCGGCGTTCTTTATGACCGAGCCGGCCAGTGACGGCGGCGCCGGTTCCGATCCATCGTTGCTGCAAACCACCGCCACGCGCGATGGTAATCAGTGGCTGATCAATGGCCGAAAGGCGTTTATCACTGGTGCTGACGGTGCCGCTGTCGGCATCGTGATGGCGATGGCCGAGGAAGGTGCGACGCTTTTCCTGGTCGATCTGCCTAACCCGGCAATTCGTACCGAGCGCGTGCTCGATACCATCGACAGCTCGATGCCGGGCGGTCACGCTGTGTTACAGATAGAAAATCTTCGGCTGCCATCCGAGAGTATTCTCGGTGAACCCGGACGTGGCTTTCAACTGGCGCAAATCCGTCTGGCGCCAGCCAGGTTGTCCCATTGCATGCGCTGGACCGGTATGGCGCACCGTGCACATGAAATCGCCACCGCATATGCCTGTACCAGAAAAGCCTTCGGGCAGTTACTGATTGATCACGAAGGGGTCGGGTTTTCGCTGGCGCAAAATCAGATCGATCTGCAGCAGTGTGAACTGATGATTGACTGGTGCGCTGACGCGCTTGATCGCGGTGAGTCTGGCAACATCGAAAGCTCGATGGCAAAGGTCAGTGTGTCAGAAATGCTGTTCCAGATAGCTGATCGCTGTGTCCAGGTCATGGGGGGAACTGGTGTTAGTGGCGATACGATCGTTGAGCGTTTTTTTCGCGAAACGCGCGCATTTCGAATCTACGACGGCCCGACTGAGGTACACAAGTGGTCACTGGCCAAAAAAATCAAACGCCGCTGGATGAACACCAATCAGACGCAATCGTAGCAGCAAAACCCGTTTGTTACCGGGATGACATTGGTCGATTCAATCTAGCGTGAGTCGAACGGCACTAGTTCGGAACGTCCAGCAATTGAATGATTTCGATGATGCGAGCTATGTTATCTGCACTGTCGGTAACGACAATCGTGTTCGAATTGGCTGCAGCATTGATGGTTGCAGTTTCGGGGATCAGTGGGCGTAAGGCTACCGCCAATTCTGCAGCGGCTGAATGTTGTACGGCCACCACCTCGGTGATCAGTTCTTCTTGCGCTACTGAGTGGTGCTCGGCAACGGAATGCTCCAAATCGTTTCTCTGTTCCGGTAACACCGGTAGCGGACTTTGCACACCGACCTGAGTGGGTACTATTTTTACATACTCCCCTGCTGTAACGGCTGCGAATCCATGAATATCGAGCACAGATAAAAACAACTGGTACAGTTCTTCTGCGTTGGCCGATCCAGATGATATGACCGTCACGGTGGCCCGAACTCTGGGATCGACGATAAAGTTTTTCCCGGTCTTTTCAGACACCTTTTCTATCAACGCATGAATATCGACAGTGCGCAGATCGAGAGAGAAGCGCACATCGGCAGCCGCTGCGTGCATCGATGGCAAGTAAAACATCAAAACAAAGGCTGTTACGACCAGAGCGTGCAGCCGCGCTTTTCCAGATATGAGTCTACCGATATCAGGTGTAGATAAGACGGAATATTGATCCGTGGTGTGCGTCGGTTTGGCAGATTGGTGCATTATAGCGAACTCTCCTCTGCGCCGTCGGTCCATCCCGGCTGCTGATTAACACAGGTCAAACGCAAAATGAGCCCGTCATGGGGTGCGCAATGGAATGCCGCGTCACATTTCTGGAACTAGTGTCCCGATCGAAAGGCCGAGTTCTTGCTGTCACTAGCCCGGACTATTCATGAAAGGGCGAGAATATCGCGCAGATAATTGTTTCCACAGCGGATATCGCGACCGCGTCGAATACTTACTGATATTTGCAAGGGAGCGAGATCAGCTGTGGGAACAGGGAACAGGGAACAGGGAACAGGGAACA
>CAZNIS010000014.1:52632-98532 GCA_964573105.1 uncultured Granulosicoccaceae bacterium | reverse complement strand
ACCTAGCCGGCCGCACCTAGCCGGCCGCCACTAAATACCCATGTATGTTCCGTGCAGCTGCGCGCCCCGGACACTCCTACCCCACGTGCACGACAGACGCACTGTGAACAGCCACCGAGACAGCGCCTGGTATGGCGTGAACAGATACGCGGGACTGTGATCAGCTTCCCGGATCAAACGGGAACTCTAGCGTTATAGCGACACCGCGATCACCGGGCAAATTGGCTGCCCGGTAGCTGGCCCGGTGATAGTCGGCGATCAGTTTCACCACGTACAGACCCAGACCCATGTGCGGCTGGTCGTCACGCGCCTGGCGCTGGCTCACCATGGAATCGAAAAGTTCGTTCGACATGCCCGCCGGCAGTGTCGAACCCGTGTTTTCAACGCTCAACACCACCCGCTCGCGATGGCGCTCAAGACGGAATCGAATCACGTCATCCGAGCTGCTGAAGTCGACCGCGTTCGAGACGAGCTTGTCCATCATCTGTTGCAGCAGCTCTGCCGAGCCATCGATTTCGCAGCGCCCGTCGGCAATCGCAAGTTCGAAGCGACGCGTCGGATAGATCTGTGGATAGACACTGTAGGCCGCCTCAAGCCAGCCTCGCATATCGAGGTGTTCGGTATCGGCGCGCGAAATCGTTTGCTCCAGGCTACTCGCCTCCGATAAATTTCTGATCAATTGCTGTAGTCGCCTGGCGCCCTGGTCGGCGCGTTCCACACACTCGCGGGTGCGCTGATCCAGCCCATTTTGATCGATACTTTCAAGCGACGTTGACAACACGCTCAGCGGCGTGCGCAACTCGTGCGAGAGTTTTGAACCCAGTGTTTGCAGATAGTCGGTGTAGCCGAGCTGCCGACTGCTGATCTCGCCGAAGCTTCGCGACAGCTCTCCAATCTCATCGCGCGCATGCGATACCCGGATGTGTCGCCGCACCTTGCCCTCCTCGTTGACCGAGCGCTCGACCTCGTTGCGCAGCCGCCGAATGCGCCACGACAGAAACAGCGCAAAGGCGATAAATACCGCTGCGATCATCAGCACCGACAAGCCAAAGATCTTCATCAGCCGCAGCACCGCCTGCTCGGTGTGTGATGTCATCGCCGCGCGCGGCCTTTGTACCAGCAGGTAGCCAAACAGGTCGCCATCCGACGATTCGATCCTGCGTGCCCCCACCAGGAAAACACGACCATAGCGATCGCGCAGAAAGCGGTTGTCGCCAGCGATCTCGAGGATTGTCGCCGCTTTCTCGGGATCGAGCCTGCCGGCCGGCAAGCGCGGGAACGGCGTCGCCTCAATCGCCCGATCGAGCGATGCGGTGATAAACCGATACAACACCGCATCGATCAGGCTGGCAGAGCCCGGACTGAAACTGCGCACACTGGCATCCGGTGCGCGCTGATCCTCATCGGCCACCAGCCAGCCCTGTGCATCGAATACCCGGATGCGCATGCCCTGCTCCGAGTAGTTGTCCAACAGGCGGCTGAAGGTGTCATTGAGCGTGCGCAACTGGCCGGTGGCATCGACCTGTTGCGGGTCGAACATGCCGGTCCAAAGCGCCGGCCCGCCGGCAAAATCGACGTCCTCGACGGTGATGCCAAAGCGACCGTCGGCGGGCAGCGGCAGGCTCATCTCGACGCTGTAGCCGGATCTTGTCTCGAGCAGCGCAGCACGGTAATCGGGATCCTCCAGTACCGGTCGCACCCCCTCGAACGCATCGCCGTGATAGCGGCCGATCATCTGCCCCGGCGCCTCTGCCCGAAAAGTGTACCGCCGGATGTTACCGGTCGAATCAGGCACGCGGATCAATACCCGATCGCCAGTGGCAATCGCGCGACTGGCCGGGTTGTGGAACATCAGCTTGTTGTCGCTGACGCGGACAAACAGATTCAGTCGGTCACCGTGCACCGCGGCCTGCACACTGAACTGGCTGGCGACCTGACGCTCGGCCGACGGGTACACTGTCTTGTTGTCGCGGTAGCGAAAGTCCCGGGCACGCAGCTCATAGCCCGCCCAGTCGTGCGCATAGCCATCGAGCAAAATGTCGTTCGGCGAAGGCAGTGCCAGCAACATCTGGGATTGCCTGCGAACACCCAGCGCGCGCCATTGCTCGGGATAGGCGCCGAGCAATTGTCGAATCGACTCTACCTGACGATTGCTGCCGGCAATCTCGTTTTGTTGCAGGTTGCGATCGAGTTCGGTGGCAAACTGCAGCAGCGACCACGGCAGTATCAACAGCGAGGTACAGACGAGCAACAATTGCCAGTGCAGTTTCACAGGCTTTGCTCGACAGTGGATTGTTCAATATCGGGTGAGCACCCGATTGTTGCTGGATTCTGCTTCAACCGGCATCCGCCTGCCATCGATACCCCATGCCGTAAGCTGTTTGAATCGCGTCAAACGACGGATCGAGCTGCTGAAACTTTTTGCGAATGCGGCGCACGTGCGAGGTGATGGTCGAGTCATCCAGCACCACACTGGCCGCCGCCATCAACTGCTCGCGGGTTTTGACATGCCCGACGTGCCGTGCCAGCGCGTGCACCATCCACAGTTCTGTCACCGACAGATCGACCGGCTGATTCTGCCAGGTGGCGGTCATTCGACTGAGGTCCAGTTGCAGCTGACCCGCGCTGACCAGCTCGCCGGGTTCGTCCGGTTGATTGAAGGCGTCTATGCGTCTGAAAAGTGCCACCACGCGTGCCACCAGATGCGCCAGGCTGATATCTTTGGTCAGATAGTCGTCGGCCCCCAGGCGCAGACCGGAGATGGTATCCAGTTCACTGTCGCGCGCAGTCAGAAAGACGATCGGCAACTGCGGCGCCATGCCCCGCAGTTGCCGGCAGAGCTCAAAACCGCCTTCGATTTCCTCACCGAGACCAACATCAATGATGGCAAGCTCCGGCAGTCGCTGCTCGAATGCAGCCAGTGCATCCTTGCGCGTGCCAAAGACCTCGACCGAATAACCGTGACGTTCGAGTGCATCGCGGTAATTAGCCTGCAGCGCCGGCTCATCTTCTACGACCGCTACCCTGCGCATAGCGGCTGCCATTTTTCAGCACAATTGGCCATAACAGACTCCGAATCTCGCCAGTGCGACGCAACAATCGGTCGCCAGACTACTGATCATAGTAATCCACAACGGAGCAGCCAATGACGATTCGAACAATTCGCAAGCTTTCTTTTGATGACACCCGATTGCAGGTCGCGCTCGCCTGTGTTGCGCTTTCGCTGCTGCAATCGTTCATTTAAGCATCCCGCTGCGTTAACGATCACCTGGGTGACACATTCGCAAAACGTCACCCTTTCAACTCGTAGCGACGCGATCGTCCCGGCACCGCCGGGTGTCCACTGCCGGTTGGCCACGAGTGCGACATGTTCACCTTCGATGAGAAAAAAAACCCATTATAATTAGCGCTATACCGAATGACGCACCGGGCCCCCGGACCGCGTTCAATCCAAGCCCAACAGCGAGACGGAATCTGCGACACAACGCCAGAACCGTCTGCCACTTTCTATATGGGGATATTGCGTGGAAAGAGAATCGATGGAGTTCGACGTTGTTATTGTCGGCGGTGGCCCGGCGGGTCTGTCGACTGCCTGTCGACTGATGCAACTCGCTCAGCAACACGAAACCGAAATCAGTGTCGTGGTCCTGGAGAAGGGTTCGGAAGTCGGCGCGCACATTCTCTCGGGTGCGGTTATCGAACCCAGAGCCATGGACGAACTCTTTCCCGACTGGAAGGCGCTCGGCGCACCTCTCAACACCGCGGTCACCGGTGACGATATGCATTTCTACACCAGTGAGGAGAGCTCCGTTAAGGTGCCGCATTTCATGATTCCGCGCCCCATGCACAACGACGGCAACTATATCGTGAGCCTGGGCAACGTCACGCGTTGGCTGGCAGAACAGGCGGAGTCCCTTGGCGTAGAGGTCTTTCCCGGATTCGCCGCAGCCGAGATTCTCTACAACGAAGATGGCAGTGTGCGCGGCGTTGCCACCGGTGACATGGGCATCGGCAGCGACGGCGAAAAGAAAGACAGCTACGAACCTGGCATGGAGCTACTCGCGAAGTACACAATCTTTGCCGAAGGCTGCCGCGGACATCTCGGCAAGCAGTTGATCAAGCGTTTCAAGCTCGACGAAGGCAAGAGCCCGCAACACTATGGTATCGGGCTGAAGGAACTCTGGACGGTCAAACCAGAGAACCACAAACCCGGCCTGGTGGTGCATGGCGCCGGCTGGCCGCTGTCTCGCAGCGGCTCCACCGGCGGGTCGTTTTTGTACCACCTCGAAGACAATCAGGTGGTCGTGGGCCTGATCGTCGATCTTAACTACAGCAATCCGCACCTGAGCCCGTTTGACGAATTTCAACTGTTCAAACATCACAGCACGATTGCACCGGTACTGGAGGGTGGTACGCGTGTGGCCTATGGGGCCAGAGCGATCGCCAAGGGCGGCTTGAACTCACTGCCCAAGATGACATTTCCAGGCGGTTTGATTGTCGGTTGTGATGCCGGCACACTTAACTTTGCCAAAATCAAGGGCACTCACACGGCAATGAAAAGCGGTATGGTCGCCGCAGAAACCCTGTTTGAGGTATTGCGCCAGGAAGATCACGCTGGTGGTGCCGACCTCACCGACTACGAAGATGCATTCGAACGCAGTTGGGCATATCAGGAACTCTACGGCTCACGCAACTTTGGGCCGGCGCTGCACAAGTTTGGCGTCTATGCGGGCGGTGGATTTAACTATCTGGACCAGAACTTTTTTGGCGGCAGACTGCCGTTTACCCTGAAAGATGAAACCCCTGACCACGCAACGCTCAAACCATTGCGCGAGGCAACGGAGATAGAATATAAAAAACCGGACGGTGCGATCAGCTTTGATAAACCCAGTTCGGTTTTTCTATCGAACACCAATCACGAAGAAGATCAGCCAGCACATCTCACGCTTGCGGATGCATCGATCCCAATTGGCAAAAACCTGCCAGAGTGGGGTGAGCCGGCTCAGCGTTACTGCCCCGCGGGCGTGTATGAAGTGGTTGAAAAGGACAGCGAATCACTGTTTCAGATCAACGCACAAAACTGCGTTCACTGCAAAACCTGCGACATCAAGGATCCGAGCCAGAACATCACCTGGGTGGTACCTGAAGGCGGCGGCGGGCCCAATTATCCCAACATGTAAATTACACTGCCTAACAGTAAAAAGCCTCTCAAGTGAGAGGCTTTTTTCATTGCATTAGAACGCTGAGCCTTAATCAGGCGGCCTTGTCGACTTGCTGCATTTTCAACAGTTTGTCAAAGTAGGCAATGGTCTTTTCCAGACCCTGTTTCAACTCGATCTTCGGTTCCCAGCCAAGCACGTCACGGGCGATTGAAATATCGGGCTTGCGCTGTGTCGGGTCGTTCTCCGGCAAAGGCTTGTTGATGATGGTGGATTTTGATCCTGTCATGTCTACGACCAGGTTCGCCAGTTCACCAATCGTGAATTCCGTCGGATTGCCGATATTCACCGGTCCGTGAAAATCATCGCCGCTGTTCATCGTACCCTCGATCGCGCGAATCAGATCCGATACATAACAGAACGAACGCGTCTGCTGGCCCTCGCCAAAAATGGTCAGCGGCGCACCGGATAATGCCTGGACGATGAAATTAGACACCACGCGCCCGTCGTTCGGATGCATGCGCGGGCCGTAGGTATTGAATATGCGCACAACTTTGGTGTTCACGCCATGCTGGCGCTGATAATCGAAGAACAGGGTCTCGGCACAGCGCTTACCTTCATCGTAGCAGGAGCGCGGGCCAATCGGATTGACGTTACCCCAGTAGTCTTCTGTCTGCGGATGTACCGCCGGATCGCCATACACTTCACTGGTTGAGGCCTGCAGGATCTTGGCTCCGGTACGTTTGGCCAGCCCAAGCATATTGATCGCCCCGTGCACACTGGTTTTCGTGGTTTGCACCGGATCGTATTGATAGTGAATCGGTGACGCCGGACAAGCGAGGTTGTAGATCTCATCCACTTCTATATACAAAGGAAATGTCACGTCGTGGCGAATCAACTCGAAATTCGGATTCGGCAGTAAGTGTTGAATGTTCTGCTTGGTGCTGGAGTAGAAATTATCGACGCAGACAACTTCGTGCCCCTGATTCAGCAAGCTTTCACAGAGGTGTGAGCCGAGAAAGCCCGCACCACCGGTGACCAGAATCCGTTTGATCGTCGTCAGTGAAGGACCCGCGACTGCTTGGGTTGAATTGATAGACATGTGCGTGAATTGCTCCCGTGTGTCCCGCGCAAGGCAGCAACTGCCATACCATGTCGCTTTCCCGGCACGGCCAAATCCGATAAGAAATCGCATCCTTTGAACACATTGGCAATTCTGCCGATCAACGACTCACGACGCCTGCCGCATTTGCCGCGCGTTCTCGTATTTGCCTGATTATTGCTCACTGTGCTGAATCACAGTCTTCCAATCCGGGTCGCGGCCACAATTCGATGTCCAGGTTCAAAATTACTGCTGCAAGCGTGCTGCTAGCCGCTGCGTGCATCACTCAAGCCGAAACCGTCTCCATTCCGCTGTCGGGCACGGGTACAGGCTCCAATATTGCTGACTTGCTGGTTAATCCGCCATTGCTCGATGCCGGTTTTACACAGGTGGCGACCCAGCTGGCTGTGCAATTCGAGCTGCGGCATATTGGCGGGCCCGAGGATGCAGATCTGGAGATTCGCGACCTGCAGATTGGCGGTGAACACGCCAGCGACTTTCAAACCGAATTCAGCACGCCACTGTTACTGGCACCGGGCGCGGCTACGACACTTGATCTCACCTTTCTGCCCTCCGCAGAGGGCGTGCGCAATGCCTGGGCGCGGGTGTACCACAACGGCCGCAACAGTCCACACTTTTTGCTGCTGACCGGCAACGGCACCGGCATTCCGACCAGTGAACTGACATCTAACACTGGTGAATTCAAGAACTTTGGGGATACGCCGGAGAACCAGCCATCCACCGCATCAATCACCATTGGCGCCCAGGGCAACGGCCAGAACGCCCCACCCGTTACGGTGACTGGTGTGCTGCTCAGTGGACCTGGCGCGAATGCATTTTCAACCGATTTCAGCAACCAGGTCACGTTGAATCCAGGGCAAACACTGGACATCGCAGTGACGCTCAACTCATCCATCGCCGGCCAGAAAAATGCGCAACTGCAAGTGCAACACGATGGCGAGAACAATCCGTTCAACATTCAGCTGCAAGGCAATATCAGCAGTGGCGGCGGCGAGACACTGCCCGAGTTCAACGCCGGAGAGCTGTTGAACGCCTGGCCCTACAAGCCGACGTCACTGGACTTTGGTCCCGACGGCAATTTGTATGTGGCCGAGCAATCCGGTCTGATTCACGTCTATACGGTATCGCGCACTGGCACCAATACTTACACAACGACACAGACCGAAACCCTGTCGCTGGTGCAGGATATCCCCAATCACGACGACGATGGCTCCGTCAATAACGAGATCAACCAGCGTCTGATCACCGGCATTCTGGTTGCCGGCAGTGCGGATGACCCCATCGTCTATGTGACGTCGGGCGATCCGCGAATCGGCGCCGGACCGTCCGGCACGGATCTGGGGCTCGATACCAATTCAGGCGTAATTTCGAAACTGCAGCGTGCCGGCAATCAGTGGAACAAAATCGATCTGGTGCGCGGCCTGCCCCGCTCCGAGGAAAACCATCAGCCCAACGGCATGCAACTGTCCGCAGACGGCTCGACGCTGTTTGTCTCACTCGGTGGCCACACCAATATGGGCGCACCGTCAAACAATTTTGCCGAGTTGAGCGAGTACAGCTATAGCGCTGCGATCGCCACGGTCGATCTCGCCCAGATTGGCAACAGCACCTATGATTTGCCGACACTCGACGACGAAGACCGCGCCGGCAGCAACGACGCGAACGATCCGTTTGGCGGCAACAACGGCAAGAATATGGCGGTGCTGGAGAGCGGCAGCCCGGTGCAGATTTATGCACCCGGTTTTCGCAACGCCTTTGATCTGGTGATCACCAGCAACGGCAAAATGTACACAGTGGACAATGGCCCCAATTCCGGCTGGGGTGGCGTGCCGCCGGGCAACTGCCTGAATGCGGTCGTCGAGGGCGGCCAAACTTACGGTGACGGACTACACCTGATTACAGGCCCGGGCTACTACGGCGGCCATCCGAATCCGGTGCGCGGCAATACCGCCAACACGTTCAACGCCTCCAATCCGCAAAGTCCGGTGCAGGTGCCCGCCAATCCTGTGGAGTGCAACTACCAGATTCCCGAGTCGCAGGATGGCGCTTTGCACGTGTTCAGTTCATCCACCAACGGCCTGACCGAGTTCACGGCCAGCAACTTCGGCGGTGCGATGACTGGCGATCTGCTGACCGCGAGTTTCGATCAGTCTGTACACCGCGTGCAACTGAACAGCAGTGGTGATCAGGTCACCGGTGTCGAACAGCTTTTCACCGGCCTGGGCATTCCGCTGGACGTGGTAGCGCTGGGAGATTCGGATCCGTTTCCGGGCACCGTCTGGGTCGCCGACTACGCGCAAAACAAGATTCATATTTTCGAGCCGACAGACTACTGAACGCATCCGCGCACACCGCGAGCCGGCACCTCTCAAGACCGTGCCAGCCCTGCCGTTACCGATCGTGCATTCGCACAACGCATCGCCGGTATACACCTTGAACCAACAGCGTCTCATCAGCACTGATCACTCTGCCGCAAGTCGCTCCCTGCGCTGGCTCAGAACCACAATGGTGCTGACTGCCCTTGCGCTCGCCGGATGCGGTTCGGGTGGCGATAGCGGAACTTCCAGCAAAGGCAGCGGGATACTTCCCGATATCGTGCCGGCCAGCAGCGTATTCGAGGGCGAGCACTTCGCCGGCAGCGGCGCCTGCAGCGAATGTCACAACGATCTGATCGACGATCAGGGTGTGGATGTTTCGCTGGGCACAGACTGGGAGACCAGCACCATGGCCAACAGCGCGCGCGACCCCTACTGGCGCGCGAAAATGGCCGCCACGCTGAAAAATCACCCCAATCTGGCACACGAAATCAACGATACCTGCACACGCTGTCACGCACCGATGGCAAACGAGGCGATGCGCAAGGACGGGGTGGAAATTCTCGCCTTCGGTGACGAGGGCATGCTAAATCCCGTCAGTGGCTATTATGACCACGCACAGGATGGCGTCAGCTGCAGCCTTTGCCATCAGATCGAAGATACCGGCAATTTGGGGTCTGTTGAGGCGACGTCAGGCAACTTCGAAATCAACACCTACAGCCCGGCCGATCGGAGCATGCGCCGCGCCTATGGACAATACAGCGATCCGGTGGCCGCTTATATGGTGACCAACGCCGAGTTCACGCCGGTCTATGGACCCCATATGAGTGAGTCGGGTACCTGTGCCTCCTGCCACGATCTGAAAACACCGATCCTCGATGCCGAAGGTCAACTGGTGCCCACCCTGCCAGCCGATCGCTTTCAGGAGCAACAGACCTACACCGAGTGGAACAACAGCGATTACCGCGACGGCGGCGCACTGGCGGCGACCTGCCAGGCGTGTCACATGCCGAAGATCGAAACCACAGTTAATCTCGCCTCTGCGGGCACGGATCTTCGCCGCAGCGACTTCTCGCGGCATACGTTCCTCGGCGCCAATACCGTGATGCTCGACATGTTCGCCAACTTTCGTGAGGAACTGGGCATCACCGTCACAGGTTTTGAAGAGGCAATAGAGCGCAACCGCGCGTTCCTGCAAACCTCCGCTGAGCTTGAGATCGTGGATATTCGAGATGAAGGCGACGAGGTCGTCGCGAGCATCAGAATCGCCAACTACACCGGTCACAAACTGCCCAGCGGTTACCCGTCACGACGCGTATTCGTACACCTGGTGGTGACCGACGAATCGGGCGCCGTGGTTTTTGAATCGGGCAAGATGAATCCGGACGGCAGTATTGTCGGGGCCGATGGTGATCAGTCCTATGATCGCTTCGAGCCGCACTACACCTCCATCAATAGCGAAAACCAGGTGCAGATCTACGAATCGATCATGGCCAATGCGGCAGGCAACGTCACCCACTCGCTGGTCGAGGGTGTGGAATACTTCAAAGACAATCGCCTGACGCCAATCGGTTTCGACAAAAATATCGTCGGCAACGACGTGGCCGTCGTGGGTGGCGCAAGCACCGACACTGATTTCAACTCGGGTCAGGATTTCTTCGAGTACCGGATTCCGGTCACCACCGGCGGCAACTACAATTTCCTGGTCGAGCTGGTCTATCAGCCGCTCGCGTTTGGCCATCTGGAGTTTTTGTTTCGCGATACCGACCTGGTCGAGGTGGACCAGTTCAAGACCATCTACGACGCTACCGAACTGCGCGCCGAGGTCATATCCAGCGCTATCGCCACGCACGATCGTCCTTAGCTCTTACACAAGCCAGTGCAACACTGGCATCTTGAAAATGTTAACTATCTGGCAATGTTTGACGGGCGCCAACCGCCGTGAAACTGTGACCAGCTACACACATACCCGCATTAGCGATTAGGCATCATCTGTCGCCTGTTGGATCGAGGGGTGACGCACTCCTCAATCCTGTCTACGGCTGCGACTCGCGTCGCACTGCTATCCCCCTAATCGCTTTTGGCAGGTTACAACCACATGCTTCGCATCTTCGTTGTTGCACTCGCTTTTCTCTTACCGGGTCTGTCCGGTGCCGCCTACAATGCCTCGACCGACCTGATCTCGCTGCACTATGATCACGCACCCGACCCGGACGACGGGCACGCTGCCGTCGCCGGTCTGATCGTCAGCCGCCACCACGGTTTCACGCCGCACGTCGTCGGCGGTGCCTACGGCGTGCGCAACGCCAGCCAGTACAACCCGGCCTCGGAAACCGTCATGCACAGTGCCTGGCCGGGTGCCTGGGTCAACGCCCACTCAAACTGGAGCAGCGCTGTCCAGCAGACCGTCAATCGCTGGATCGGAACGCTGGCCGCCGGCGGTGACGTCTGGGTCGCCGAGGGTGGTCAGTCGGATTTCACTGCTGATGTTGTGCGCCAGCTGCAACAGGCAGGCTACAACACGCGCAGCCGCATCCACGTGGTGCAGCACAGTCAGTGGAACGAGGATCACGCCGACGGCTCCGATCTGGCATTCGTTAAATCCAACACCGACTACATCCGCATCGAGGACGGCAACCACCCGAACAGCACCGCAGATTTGCGCTTCGAGCGCGGCCAGGCGTTTGTCGAAGTCGCCCGATCCAGTGCCTACGCGAGTCAGTGGAATGTCGCGTTCAACTACCTCAACCCGAATGAAAAGGTCGACTTCTCTGACACTGTAGAACTGTTGCACATTCTCGGCATCGGTACCAATCAGATCTCAGACGTCGATGCGTTTGGGCGATTCTATCTGCAAGGTGGATCCACGCCTTCTACAACCACTACCACAACACCATCAACGCCTGTAACAACGACCGCCGCCACCAGTGGTGATGCATTCGTGGCAATCCGCGTAGAGGCTGAAAGTGCCGACAACACCGGCGGCGGATGGTCGCTGACCAGCAACAATGTACTGCCGAACATTCAGCCCGACCCAGACCCGTCTCACGCCGGCAGCGCCGGTGGCAACGCCTACCTCGAGCTATTGCCGGATACGCGCGTCACACACGGCGATCCGCTGATCACAGGTACCAACTTTTGGGATACCGCCGGCACCGGTCCCGCGATCGACTACTACGTGTCCATTCCAGAGACCGGTCGTTACCTGGTTTATGTGAAAGCCTACTCGACCGGTACCGAGGACAACGGCATACACGTTGGACTCAACAACAGCAATCCGGCCAGCGGGCAGCGCATCCAGTGGTGCGATGGCAAGAATCAGTGGACCTGGTCCAGTGCGCAGCGCACCTCCAGCAACCATTGCGGCACACCCAAGACCATCTACCTGGATATCACCAGCACCGGCCTCAACCGCATCACTTTCACCGCGCGCGAAGATGGCTTCGAATTTGACCAGTTCCTGCTGTTGAAGGAAAAGCACGGCGGATCGCAAAACTGCTTTCCGCTCGGTGATGATCGGGTGCGCTGCACCGACAACTCCGGCAACACCCTGAGCGACACCTTCATTTCCCTGTCGAACGCAACCAGCGGTGGCTCGACGGGCAGTGGTGGCTCGACCGGCAGTTCCGACTCCGGCAGCAGTGGCTCAGGTAGTCAGTCCAGCGGCGGCGGTGCGCCAGCTTGCGCATCGGCAGGCTCTGACAGTGACGGCGATGGCTGGGGCTGGGAGAATGGTCAGTCGTGCCGCGTCACCACCACGCAGAACGACGCCACGTCTGGCGGCAGCTCAAGTGCCAGCAGCGGCACTAACGTCTGTTCGTCAGCCGCTTCTGACAGCGACGGCGATGGCTGGGGCTGGGAGAATAATCAGTCCTGCCGCGTCACATCGGGTAGCTCGGGCAGCGCAAGCAGCAGTGGTTCGACCAGCAACGGCAATCCGTACTGCGCGTCAGCCTCCTCTGATCCGGACGGCGACGGCTGGGGTTGGGAAAACAACCAGAGTTGCGTGGTGCGCTAAGGCACCTGAAGTAGTCCCTGCCCCGGCGCCTTTCGCCGGGGCAGTCGTACTCGCCACAAGACGCCAAACCCACCTCAAGTTCATTCGTCGGGCTGACGCTAGGTTACTGATCAGCGATCAATAATCTGTCGGAGTACGCCCATGCCCAACCACCCGCGCTCACACCACCGCAGTAAGCTCGCCCGGTGGATTTCGATTGGCGTGACGGTGGCGTGCACCCCCGCGATCGCGCAGGACTACACAGCCATCCGCATTGAAGCGGAGAACTTCACGTCGCGAAACAGTGACTGGCAAATCACCACGCCGAGCGCTGTGCCCTCGGATCCAGTTGACCCGTTCCATCAAAACGCCAGTGGCGACAGCTATATGGAGTTGCTGCCCGACACACGCGTGACGCACGATGACCAGATACTCCAGGGGCAGAACTTCTGGGGCGGCCCGGGTGCCGGCCCCGCGCTGCACTACAACGTCGACATCGCACAACCCGGCCGCTATCTCGTCTACGGCAAGGCTTATTCGACCGGTACCGAAGACAATGGCATTCACGTCGGCATCAACAGCACCACGCCTGAGAGCGGACACCGATTGCAATGGTGCGAGGGCAAGCACACCTGGACCTGGTCCAGCGCTCAACGCACCGACGACGCCCATTGCGGCGTTCCGAAAACAATTTATCTGGATATTGCCAGCGCCGGTCAGAACACCATTACGTTCTGGGCTCGGGAAGACGGCTTTGAACTGGATCAGTTCATATTGCTGAAAGAGGATCACGGTGGATCACTCGACTGCTTTCCGACCGCCAGCGACAGCATTCGCTGCGAGGACGCCACCACTGGGGCACTGGTCAGTGAAACCTATCTGCCGGTCACAGTGCTCGATCAGGGCAACGATATAGACACGCCGGCCGACTCCGATGGGCGAGTCGATCTGTCAGTCGCACTGTCAGCAGATGAAGAGTTTACCCATCCCGGTCAGATCGTGAACTATACCGTCACTGTCACCAATCAGGACGTGGCGGAGACAGCCACCGGTGTGAGCGCCAATGTATGGCTGGGCAGTGGCCTGCAGTTTAACGACAGTGATACCTGCGTGTTGTCAGGCAGCAACCTCAACTGCAGCATTGCGCAAATACAAGCGGGGCAAAGTGCGAGTGCAAGCTTTAGTGCCTCAGCCACAACAACAGGATCACTATTTGTCAACGCCAGCATCAATGCCGACCAGCCCGATGATCGCGTTTCAAACAACAGCGCACAGCAGTCGGTTGTGTCCAATCAGCCTGAGAATCAACTCGACGGTGCGATTGTCTCGCTCACCGCCAACACTAACATTGTTGCCAGTGGCAGTAGTGCCGAGATTACGGCAGATATCTCCAATTTGGGGTCAGACTCGTTAACGGGCGCCACGCTAAACGTATCGCTACCTGCAGGCTCGAGTCTGCAGGCAGAACAGACGGTGTGCAGTGACGACACAACGCCGTGTGCGGTCCCGGTGCCGACGATCGACACCGCAGAGCGCACGGTGGTGACATTCACCATCACCACAGACAGCGCGGAAAGCGTGATCTTGCCAGTTGCACTACAAATCGACGGCGATGAGCAACCGGAAAACAACTCGGCCAGCCTTACCATCCCCGCCACCAGTGCCGCGGCGCAATTTATCAGCAGCGACGGACTGATCAGTTTCGAGGCCGAACAGTTCACCAGTGTGTCTCCCTCCAGCCAGACGCCTGCACAAGGCTACGTCACCCCGGCCTGGAACATCGGCAGTGCCGACAACGACGCGAGCGGCCAGAGTTATATGAGCGTATTACCCGATAGCCGCCAAAGTGAGCAGGCACCGGCGGTTAGCGGAGCATCGAATTTTGCTGCGGGTGGCGAAGGCCCGACACTGTCTTATCCAGTGATTTTCACGCAAGCCGGTCGCTACTACATCCATGCGAGAATGCGCGCCGACAACAGCGAAAACGCATCGTTACACATAGGTCTTAACAACACCTGGTCGGCTGACAACGGCGCGGTCAGCGATTGCGAGCCGTCAGGTCAATGGCAATGGACCACGAGCTCGGGCGATTGCGCAAGCCCCGCGCGAGCCTATCTTGATATCAGTGCCGCTGGCGAACACACGGTACAGGTCGCAGCCAATACCGATGGCAGTGAAATTGACAAAATCGTTCTAGTAGCTGACGCAGCCTATCTCGCGAGCGACACCGGCCCGGCCGTCACCGTGTTCACAGCCACCGACACTGACGTCGCACTGAGCGCTGAATTGTCGAGCGAGAGTGTGAGCCCCGAGGAAGCGAGCGTACTGAGTATTCGGGTCAGCAATCTCAGCACGACCGACGCTGCCATTGGTATCACCGTACAGATTAATGGCATCGACCCGGCTCTGGCTGACGACATCACCGGTTTTGATCTTTGCGAACCTGCAGCCAACGGGGTGAGTTGTCAGTTATCGACACTCGCCGCCAGCGCAGAGCAAGTCGCGACAGTCGAGTTGATGTCGATGGAAGAAGGCAGCATGCCAATCACAGTGGACGCGAGCACCTTGTCGACAGATACCGATGACAGCAATAACGACGCGGCGGTCGAACTGAAGATTTCTTCCGGTGGCGGTGGCAGCTTTGGGATTGCCGCCCTGCTGTTACTGCTGATCGGTGGCTTGCGTCACCACCAGCCTGGGCACTAAATAACACACGTCAGGTCACGCGGCACACCCGACTGGTTGTGCCGCTCGACTTCAATATGCTGCTACAGCAGTTCGACAGCCAGTTCGTAGTGCTCTTCGCGCGCGTTCTTGACGGCGTTATAACAGGCGTTGGCCTTGGGTGCCACGATATCAAAGTAAAAACGTGCCACTGTGCGCTTGGCCGCAATGAAGTTTTCATCGTCGTGTTGCTCAATCGCCAGCACCGAACGCGCCATCGCCCAGGTACCGAGCGCATAACCCATCATCATTAGATAATCATTGGCAACCGCAGCGGCGAGCACCTGACTTTCCTCGCCAACGATCTGCTTGCCGGCCGCACTGATCATCGTAATTGAATCAGCCAGACGCTCGCGTGCTAACTGGCCGAGTGGATCAGAGACACTCTCCAGCGCATCTTCAGTGGCTTGCAGATCGGCAAGCAGTTCTTCAAGCCCTTGCCCGCCATCAAACTGGGTTTTACGCCCGACCAGGTCCTTTGCCTGAATGCCGGTAGTGCCTTCATAGATCGGTGTGATGCGCACATCGCGCAAGTGTTGGGCGGCACCGGTCTCTTCTACGAATCCCATGCCCCCGTGGACCTGCACGCCAAGTGAACAGATCTCCACGCCAATTTCCGTTGACCAGCCTTTGACGATCGGCGTCAACAGCGCACCACGACGATCGGAGCGCGCACGCGCTTCTTCATCCGGGTGTCTGCTGCCGATATCAAACGCTGCGGCACAGTCATAGGCGAGCACGCGCGCCGCCTCAACTTGTGCGCGCATCATCATCAGCATGCGGCGAACATCCGGGTGGTTGACGATGGTTTGTTCAGCATCGCTGCCACCCAGCATCACCGGCCCCTGCTTGCGCTCGCGGGCAAACTCGACCGCGCGCTGATAGGCCGTCTCACCGACCGCGTAGCCTTCGATGCCAACAGCCAGTCTGGCGGCATTCATCATCGTAAACATGTACATCAGGCCACGATTTTCCTCGCCTACCAGGTAACCCACAGCACCGTCATTATCGCCGAACGACATGACGCAGGTCGGGCTCGCGTGAATGCCGAGTTTGTGTTCGATCGATGCGGCGCGAACATCGTTGCGCTGGCCGGGCTGTCCATTAGCATCGAGAACAAATTTAGGCACCACAAACAACGATATTCCCTTTACCCCGGGTGGAGCATCGGGGGTTCGCGCCAACACCAGATGAATGATGTTGTCGGTCATGTCGTGATCACCATAGGTGATGAAGATCTTCTGTCCTTTAATCAGATAGTGATCACCGGCAGGTTCTGCACTCGCCCTCACGGCCGCCAGGTCAGAGCCTGCCTGCGGTTCGGTGAGATTCATCGTGCCGGTCCATGCACCGGAGATCATTTTCTCAAGGTAGGTGTCTTTCAACGCATCTGATGCATGCGATTCGATCGCATCGACGGCGCCCTGTGTCAGCAGCGGGCAGAGCCCGAAAGACATATTCGAACTGTGCCACATCTCCTGCACTGCCGCTGCCAGCGCTCCCGGCATACCCTGCCCGCCATACTCGGGACTGAACGCCAGACTGCCCCATCCGGCTTGGGAAAACTGCTGATAGGCCTCACTCCAGCCGGGCACTGTGGTGACACCGTCAGGCGTCCACTGCGCACCCTGCTGATCGCCGGGATAGTTCAGTGGCCAAAGTACCTCGGAGGCAAACTTGCCGGCCTCGTCGAGAATGGCGGAGACTATATCGGGTGTCGCCTCTTCGTAGCCGGGCAGCTGCCTGATCTGCTCCATGCCGCTCAGGTGATTGAGCACAAACAACATATCTTTCACAGGCGCCTGATAGCCCATGCAAACCTCCGAGATGATCTGGTGATCGTCAAAAATCAGCGGCGGCGCCCAGCGCCGCCGCCCTGTCCCGATGCATTACTGCGTGTGCGACACGCGGCAGGTGATCAGCCTTCGCCGAGCGCCTTGTCGAGTTCCGGCACGGCTTCAAACAAATCGGCAACGAGGCCGTAGTCGGCAACCTGAAAGATTGGCGCCTCCTCGTCCTTGTTGATCGCGACAATCACCTTGCTGTCCTTCATGCCAGCCAGATGCTGAATCGCACCGGAGATGCCCACGGCGATGTACAGATCGGGCGCCACTACCTTACCGGTTTGCCCTACCTGATAGTCGTTTGGTACAAAGCCGGCATCGACCGCTGCACGCGATGCGCCAACCGCTGCGTTGAGCTTCTCAGCCACCGATTCGAGCATGGCGAAGTTCTCGCCATTCTGCATGCCGCGACCACCGGATATGACAATCGAGGCACTGGTCAGTTCGGGACGATCGGATTTGGTGAGTTCTGCACTGACGAAGCTGACCTTGTCACTGGCACCGGCCCCAGCCAGCGCCTCAACCGCACCCGAGCCACCGCTCGCTGCAGCGGGTTCAAAGGCAGTGGTTCGCACCGTGATCAGCTTGCAGCTGTCGCTGCTCTGCACGGTCATCATCGCGTTGCCGGCGTAGATCGGGCGCACGAAAGTGTCGTCGCTGACAACGCCTGTGATATCAGAGATCCCGGCGACATCCATCTTTGCCGCCACGCGCGGCATGCAGTTCTTGCCAGAAGCTGTATTGGCGAAAAGAATATGCGAGTAACCCTCGGCGATGCCGGTCAGCAGCGGCGTGACGTTTTCGGCCAGCTGGTTGGCATAGGCGGCATCGTCTGCCACCAGCACCTTGCCCACACCTTCCACCGCTGCGGCTTGTTCGCCGACGGCGGCACAATTTTCACCCGCGACCAGGATATCGACGCCACCGCCAATCTGCGCCGCGGCCGCCACCACAGGCAGAGTCGCCGGCTTGAGTTCGCTGTTATCGTGTTCTGCTATTACCAGTGTAGTCATGATCGCCCCTATATCACCTTGGCTTCGTTCTTGAGTTTGTCCACCAGCTCGGCGACGCTGCCAACAATTTCACCGGCCTTGCGCTGCTCTGGCTCTTCTACCTTTATCGTCTTCAGACGAGGTGTGATGTCGACACCCAGATCGTCCGGCGACATAACATCCAGGGGCTTTTTCTTCGCCTTCATAATGTTGGGCAACTTCGCGTAACGCGGCTCGTTCAGTCGCAGATCGGTGGTGATCAGGGCCGGCAGACTCATCGCCAGTGATTCCATACCGCCGTCGACTTCGCGCGAGACGTTCATTTTGTCGCCATCGACCTCGACGCTGGAGGCGAATGTCGCCTGCGGCCAGTCCATTAATGCGGCGAACATTTGTCCGGTCTGGTTGCTGTCATCGTCGATTGCCTGCTTGCCCACGATCACCAGCCCCGGCTCTTCCTTGGCGGCAATCGCGGCCAGCAGCTTGGCCACCGCCAGCGGCTGCAGCTCGGCGTCGGTCTCGACCAGAATGCCGCGATCAGCGCCCATCGCAAGCGCAGTGCGAATCGTCTCCTGCGACTGACTGACGCCCATCGACACGGCGATCACTTCATCGGCCTTGCCGGCCTCCTTAATACGCAATGCCTCTTCAACCGCGATTTCGTCAAACGGGTTCATCGACATCTTGACGTTCGCCAGATCGATGCCGGTACCTTCGGAGTTGACCCTCGCCTTGACGTTGTAATCGAGGACCCGCTTTACGGCCACCAGTATTTTCATTAGACAGACACCTTGAGGTTTTCCTATTCCGGGTTGAATCGGTTGAGCCCCGGAGCATAGTTACAGCAAATATTCCGCGTCGTAGCGTCAACGACACCAGATGCGTGCCAGACGACGCTTAAAACCTGCGGTAACGGATGAAATAGAATGCCCGCGGAGAAGACGCAGCTATCCTGCTAATTGTATCCGACTGCGAGAGAAATGGGTCGGAAGTGAGCGCGCCAGTGGCGTCACAAAGCCAGGCGCGACGCATGCCGCCTGACAGGCTGGCGACATCGCGCTGTGTATAGACGCGACCGGACTGTGCCGGATGTGCGCACGATTGGCAAAAATTCAAGAGCAGCAAGCGAGGCCGGGGTCACAACAAGGCTCTCGCAATTCTACCGCTGTGTTTGACTGCGCCCGGGATTAGCGTTCAAGTATCGCCGATACGCCCATGCCGCCGGCGGTGCAGATCGAGATCAGTCCGCGGCCACCGTCGTTTTGCTTGAGAATTTCACCAAGCGTTGCGACGATGCGCGTACCGGTGGCGGCAAACGGGTGCCCAACCGCCAGGCTGCTGCCCTTGACGTTCAGACGGCTGCGATCAATGCTGCCGAGCGGCTGATCGCGGCCAAGGCGATCGCGGCAGTAGGATTCAGATTCCCAGGCCGCCAGTGTGCATAGCAACTGAGCGGCGAAGGCCTCGTGAATTTCGTAGAAGTCGAAGTCCTGCAACGTCAGCCCGGCGCTTGTGAGCATCTCGCTGACCGCCACCGCCGGTGCCATCAAAAGTCCCTCGCCACCGACATAATCGACCGCCGCGGTGCGGCTGTGGGTCAGGTAGGCGAGCACCGGCAGGTCGCGTTCTCGCGCCCACTCTTCAGTAGCGAGCAACACGCTGGATGCACCATCGGTGAGTGGCGTACTGTTGCCAGCTGTCAGCGTGCCGCGTCCCGATTTGCGCTCGTAGGCGAGCCGCAATCCGGCGAGCTTCTCGGCCGTGCTGTCGGCGCGGATGTTGTTGTCGCGCACCACGCCTTCACAGGGCGTGATCAGATTGTCGAAAAACCCTTCGTCATACGCGGCAGCCGCCTTTAAGTGGCTGTCGAGCGCGAGTTCATCCTGCGCCTCACGCGAAATTTGCCAGTGCTGGGCCATCAGCTCACAGTGTCCGCCCATCGACAACAGCGTGCGCGGCTCATCAACCGACGGCGGTACGGGTTTCAGCTCACTCGGCCTGAAGCCCTTGAACAGACTCAGGCGCTCACCCATGCTGCGCGCGCGCCCGAGCTTGACCAGCCGTTGAGCAAATCGACGCCCGAACACGATCGGCGCGTCACTGGTGGTATCGCTGCCGGCCGCGATAGCACTGTCGATTTGGCCGCTGGCGATCTTGGCTGCAGCCACCATCAGCGCCTGCAGACTGGTGCCGCAGGCCTGCTGCATGGTCAACGCCGGACTCAGTGGCGACAGTTCGGTACTCAGTACCGCCTCGCGTGCGAGATTCCAGTCGCGCGAATGGGTGATCACCGCGCCGGCATTGATCTCGTCGATCTTTTCATCCTTAAGATCGAACTTGTCAACCAGCCCGGTCAGCGTGGTCGCCAGCATATCGAGGTTTGAAAGGTTGGAGTACGCGGTATTGGACCGACAAAACGGAATCCGCGTGCCACCGACAATCGCCACAGGTTTCAAACTCATGATGCTGCTCCACCATTTTTATGGCTGTCGAGATAGTGCATCGGCCCGCCTTTGAAGGGTGCGAAGCCGGTGCCGAATATGATGCCGGCGTCGATCAGATCATCAGACTCGACAATGCGATCCGCACTGCAAGCCCGACACTCATCCAGAAATGGCTTCAACAGTTGGCGCGCGCGCCGCTCGATGTCAGGCTCGGTCGGCACTTCGCGCTTGACGGGCTTGCCCTTGCTCCACTTGTAAAAGCCCTCACCACTTTTCTTGCCGAGGTCTCCTCGCTCGACAAACTTTTCAAGCGCGCTAACCACGGGGTGATCAGGACCCGCGCCGAGGTTCTTCGCCACACTGAGCCCGACGTCGAGCCCGACGGTATCGACCAGCTCGATCGGCCCCATCGGCATACCAAAGTGCAGTGCCGCAGCATCGACGGTTTCCTTTTCGACGCCGTCGATAACCATCTGCATCGCCTCGTTCATGTAGGGCGCGAGTACGCGATTAACCAGAAATCCGGGGCTGCTGCGCACCGGCAGCGGAAAGCGATTGATCTGCCCGCAAAAGGCGTTGCCACGCTCGACCATGGCCTGGTCGGTACCCTCGCCATGGACCACTTCGACCAGCGGCATCTTGGCGACCGGATTGAAAAAGTGCAGTCCGATCAAACGCTCCGGGCGCTGCAATACGGTGGCGAGGGTTTCCAGAGGAATCGCCGAGGTGTTGGTGGCGAGCACGGCATCGGCGCGCATCCTGGGTTCAATCTGTTGAAACAGCGCCTGCTTGGCTTCGACGTTTTCGAAAATCGCCTCGATAATTACATCGGCACGCGCTACGCCGTGGCCATCGACATCCGGTGTAAAGCGCGCCATCACTGCATCCATCGCCGGCTTGCCACGCGCGCGGCGGGCAAACAGTTTGCGGGCGCGCTTGATCGCAGGCTCAATGTATTTCATCTCGCGATCCTGCAGTGTTACTTCCATCCCCTGCAAGGCACACCAGGCGGCGATATCCCCGCCCATTACGCCCGCGCCAATCACGTGTACCCGACGACACTGAAAGTCCGCCTGCTTGCCCAGCCCCTTGAGCAATTCCATCAGGTTGAACACGCGGCGCAATCCGGCCGCCTGCGGGCTGACCATCAGTTGACCAACGGCGACGGCCTCGGCTTCAAACAGTGCGTGCCGGTCACCCCCGTGTATACGCCAGTTGTCGATCAGTCTGAACGGCGCCGGGTAGTGATCCGGGTTGGCTTTGGCCGATGTCTGTTTGCGCATCACCTGCGCAAGCACGGTGCGCGCGGGAAACGTGTTACTCAGCCGCGCCAGCATCGATGGCTTGCGCGCCACGCGTTTTTGCATCACTGCGCGCCGCGCACTCCAGCGCAGCGTGCCGTGGCGGGCCACCAGTTCATCGATCATGCCGCGACCGCGCGCCTGCCCGGCACGGTAGAGACGCCCGGTCAGCATCGCCTCCAGTGCTTTCAATCCGCCGATCCGTTCGGGCAACCGAACGCTGCCACCGAGGCCGGGGAAAATACCGAGCTTGACCTCTGGCAGACCAATGCGAGTGTCGGGCAGATCGTGCGCGATGATGTAATCGCAGCACAGCGCCAGCTCGTAACCGCCGCCAAGACAAAATCCGGAAACTGCCGCTACCGTCGGGCATTCGAGCCGCTCGAGTTGCGCGAACACCTGGTGCCCTTCTCGAATGCGATCGCTGACGATAGCGGGATCTGAATAGTTTTCGAATTCGCGAATGTCCGCACCGGCGATAAAACCGCTCGACTTGCCGGACAAGATGATCAGCCCGGTCGGCAGCGACGCTTCCAGCCCGGTCAGCGCATCGCGAAGCTCGGTGATCACCGCCTCGCCCAGCGTGTTGGTGGATTCACCGGCACAGTCGATCGTCAGCCAGGCGATGTCATCGCCATCGCGGGTCAATCGCCAATGTTTAAATTCGGGGACAGTATCGTTCATGGCTCTCTAACCGTTTGGCAGACAAACGTCGAGGTGGATAGGCGGGTATACCGGCACCCGGAGGATGGCACCAGGCGGCTGGAACAGGCGCGACATTCTAGCAACAAACGTCTCGAACCGGTCGATATGCAGTGTTACCAAAGATCGCGGTGCAAGCAGCCGCGAATCAGAACACTACATTGGTGCCAAAGTAATATTGGGCACCGCTATCGGCCTCATTGCCCAGCCCCCAGGCCACGTCGAGCCGCAAATCCGTATTCACGAACGAGCGAACTTTCCAGCGCAACCCCACACCGATACCGGTTTTGACATCGCCGAGCTTGAATGATTCATCGCCCTTGATTACTCCCATGTCCATGAACGTACTCCAGCGCAAGGTTGGGATCGAATCGAAGGCTCGCAAATACTCGGCGTTTAGCAATAACATCTTCTGACCCACCTGAGTGGCGGCCGGAAAACCTCGCGTGGTGTCGCTGCCACCGAGCGCATAGCTGTTCTCGCCAAACGGGCCACGATCAGCGACGCCCACTTTGACCCGCAAATTGACGTTCTGATAGTTCTTGCTGGAAAGTGGAATATAGGCCTGGTAGTAGGCATCGAGCCGAACAAACGAATAGTCGCTCAGCAATTCGTCGTGAGACCCACTCAGTCCAATCCCGTACTGATAGCCGATGCGACGAAACTCGCCCTTTTGAACATCGCGATACTCGGCAGCAAAACGCAGCTGAACGATCTCACCCGAGACCAGTGAGCCGATATCACCGCCACGAAGTTCATAGTCGCGGGCGAGAAAACCCACTCCCATGCGCGTGCTCCAACCTGCAAGTGAACTGCTGCTGGAGAAAAATCTCGTCAGATCAAAACCCAGAAATCCCTGTTTTTTCTGTACCAGTCCGGTCTCGATACCGCCGGCCATTAGCGACTCGGTTTTATCCACGGCAGAGAAAGCCACCTGAAATCCAAAATCCGAATTCAGAAAGCGCGGTATCTGATAGCTCGTCGTCAGGCGATTGCCTGCATTGCCACGCCCATCGTCGGCCGCCTCGCGACGAGCGGTTATTTTGAAACGATGATTGAGGCCAAAGACATTGTCCATGCGCAACTGACCACCGATTCTGAGCTCGCCATCAGAGGTGCGATCAAAGCGCGGAATCGGCAGCTTGTAGTGGCGCTCGCGGACCTTGAAAGTAACGATGCCATCAGAATTGTCAAAGCGCACATCGACGGATCGAAAAAGGCCAGAGTTCATGATGCCCTGGCGACTGGCGAGCAGCTTTTCAGCACTGCAGGAATCGCCTGGCTGCAAGCTGATGAACTGTCGCAAGGTGCTGTCGCGCGTTACCCGATTGCCCTCGAATTGCACTTCGTTGACGACACCAGTGCAATGCGGTGCCGCACGATCAGCTGCCACCGCTTTGGCGACGACCAGCACGACGCCAAGCAGCGCACACAGAACAAGCGCTCGCAGGCGCTGGTTTGCACCGCATTCGGATGTAGTTTCGACTAAATTCAAAGGGGTTGGCAACTGGGCGTACGCACCGTGGATTTTGCATTTCTTGCGCCACGGGTTGTAGCCGCCATACTGTTTTGCAACATCGTTGCAGTCGATTGTCTAGCGGTACGCAAATCCGAAATTATCATTCCCCAAAGGAATGAATATCCCGGCCGGAGTCAGGGCACGATGTCGCCAAGCAATACGCTGACTGCAGGTGACTGCTGTGGGTCGACGCCGTCGACTTCACCCATAATATCGCCGCTTTGAGCGATCGCCTGACCCGATAGCGCAATCCGCGCACCGACGACAAGCTGCCCGGCAGATCCAATACCCATCCCTGCGACCATCGCATCGGCTTCGCTAAGCGTTACCGTGAACGGCAAATCCGCTACCGTTCGACGCGCCACTGCCAGTGGCATTGGCGGCCCCTGCATCGCCCGTGCATAAACGAACACGGTGGTACCCGGATCAATGGCGGCGTCGAGCTCAACACCGGCTTGTACCGTTACTTCAAGCGTTGGTCCGGCAACCGCCGCGGGAGTAGCCGGTGACGCTGGTGTCGCGCCAAGCGCTTCCTGCGCCTGTGCGATCAACTGCTGCACTTCCTGCTGTGAACGCGGATCCGAATCGAGCAGTCCGAGCAGTTTCTGCCAGCTGCTGATGGCGCCGGACAGGTCGCCTTCGTCACGTTGCGCCATTCCCAGCAACCACAGCGCTTGAGGATGTTGCGGAGCAACCTGTATAACCTTTTTCAATAGATCAGTCGGTTCGCCCTGCATCTGACCATTGCGCACCATCGCCAGCGCATCGGCCAGTCGCACCATCACGTCGATGTTGTCGGGTTCTACCTCAAGCGAACGACGCATTGCCGCCACCGCATTGTCGAACTCGCGCACGTTCATGTAAGCGCGGCCGAGCATAAACCAGGCTTCCGCGTCTTCCGGCTGCTCCGCGACTCGCTCTCTGATGCGCTGAATGACTACGCGCATATCGGGGGTTTGAGGCGCGCCGGACTCTGTCGCTACCACCGCGGGTGCTGTTGACTGCAGAGCCGTCGGTGTGCCGAGTGTGATGTAAAGTGCACCCGCCGCAATCGGCACCGCGGCAGCCAGCGGCCAGATCAACCACTGCCCGCTGTCGCGCGTCTTGCCCTCTGTCTGCAGCGCAATCGCCAGATCACGCTCCAGTCGCTGACGCTCGTCGCGCCATTCCTGATCACCGATTTCACCGCGCTCCAGGCGGCTCTCCACTTCGGCCAGCTGCTCGCGCACAATGGCCAGATTGATCTCGTTGCGATCAGGTGCTGCAGCGTGTCGCTGGCGTATCATCGGCGGCAACATCAGGGCGAGCACGGCGACGACCAGCACCGCGGCCAGCAAAAAAAAGATTAGCAAGGCTTATCCGTTTCGATTGGATTGGGAGGACTGCTCATCGAGCAGTTCGCGCGCGCGTTCTAGTGCCGCATCGTCGACAGTGGCGCTGTCTCTGGAGCCACCGCGCACGATTCGCAACAACACCCATAGACCCAGTAGAAAGAACACCAGCGGCCCGACCCACAAGGCAATCGTGCTGGCGTTCAGGCGAGGTTTGTAGAGCACAAACTCGCCATAGCGCGCGACCATAAATTCGATGATCTGATTTTTTTTATCGCCATCGAGGATCATCTGCGAGATCTCGCGACGCAAATCCTGCGCAAGTTCCGCATTGGAATCAGCGATGTTCTGATTCTGACAAACCAGACAGCGAAGCTCGGCGGCCAGCTCCCGAAACAGAGACTCTTGCTCTGCGGTGGGGAAATCGCGCTGTTCAAAGCTGTGAGCCTGCCAGGGCAACAGCGTAAGACACAACCACACTGCTACGCATACTCGCGTCATCAGGACTGTGCTCCCTGCAGTTGAGCCACCAGCGGCAAGATGGTGTCGTTAAGCACCTGCGGTGTCACCGGCCCAATATGTTTGTAACGCACTACACCCTCCGCATCGACGACAAACGTCTCCGGGGCACCATAGAAACCCCAGTCAATACCGATGCGACCGGTTTCATCGACGGCAGTCACGATGTAGGGATCACCGAGATCGCGCAGCCATACCTTTGCCTGTTCAGTGTCATCCTTGTAGTTCAGGCCGACGATCTCGACTTGTTCGCGCCGGGCCAGTTCGACCAGCAGCGGGTGCTCGACGCGACAGGCCGCACACCAGGTACCCCAGATGTTGAATAACCAGACCTTGCCTTTCATTTGCGCGGGTGAAAACTGCCGATTGCTGTCGGCTAGTGTCGGCAGGGTAAATTCCGGTGCCGGTTTGCCAATCAACGGCGACGGTACTTCGCGCGGATTGAGCGCCAGGCCGCGGTACAGAAAACCGGCCAACAGCGCGAATACGACCAGCGGTATCGCATATCTCACGAGGGTCGCGCCTCCAGTGGCTGATGCGTGGTCTGCTGTGCCAGCCGCTCGCTGACCTTGCGGTAGCGGCGATCGCAGACAGCCAGTACACCACCCAATCCCATCAGCAGTGAACCGAGCCAGATCCAGCGAATAAATGGTTTGTAGTACAGACGTACGCTCCAGGCGCCGTCATCGCCGATCTTCTCGCCCAGCGCGACATAGAGATCGCGAGTGAAACCGGCATCGATCGCGGCCTCAGTCATGATGCTCATCTGAATGTCATACTGACGCTTTTGCGCGGCAAGCGTGGTGACTGCTTCACCGTCTCGGGTAACCTCTACCACGCCTTCATCCGCGCGATAGTTCGGCCCCTGGGTTTTTTGCACGCCTTCGAAACCAAAGGTGTAGCCGGCGATATCGTAGCTGTCACCCGGCGACATGCGCAGGTCTTTTTCCACGCTGTAAATGGTGGTGAGACTGACACCAACGGCAAACACGGCGATACCGATATGTGCCATCGTCATACCCCAGAACCCGGCCCCCATCGAGAACAACGCGACGAGTTTGTTCTTGCGGTGGCGCAGCCGCTCAAACACCCCGTGAAGGCTGGTGAGTGTGACCCAGAGACCCAGACCGATGCCAACGGCCGCGCCGATTTTGAACGACCCCATCAGGAATGGCAGTGCAAGCCCGCCGACGACACTCAAGATAGCCGCCCAGCGCAGGCGTTTGAGGATGTCGGAGGCAGAATCTTTCTTCCAGCGCGCCAGCGCACCGACGCCAACCACCAGCATCAGCGGAATCGCGAGTGGCAGGAACACCGCATTAAAGTACGGCACGCCAACAGAAATCTTGGCGATGCCCAGTGCGTCGAGCACCAGCGGATACAGCGTGCCGAGCAACACACTGGCACACATCGCAAGCATGACGACGTTATTAAACAACAAACCCGACTCGCGGGACTGCACCGAAAAGCTGGTGTTGCTACGCAACTGCCCGGCGCGCCAGGCATAGAGCGTGAGCGACGTGCCCACCACCAGTGCCAGAAAGCCCAGAATAAATGCACCGCGCTCGGGATCAGTAGCGAACGCGTGGACCGATGTCAGCACCCCGGAGCGGACGAGGAATGTGCCCAGCAGGCTCAGCGAGAACGCACTGATTGCGAGCAACACAGTCCACGCCTTGAAGGCGCCGCGTTTTTCTGTGGCCGCGAGGGTGTGGATCAGCGCGGTGCCCATCAACCACGGCATGAACGACGCATTTTCAACCGGATCCCAGAACCACCAGCCACCCCAGCCAAGCTCGTAGTACGCCCACCAGCTTCCCAGGGCAATCCCGATCGTCAGAAACATCCAGGCGATGTTGGTCCACGGCCGCATCCAGCGCGCCCAGGCCATGTCCAGCCGGCCGCCGATCAATGCGGCAACCGCAAACGCGAACGCAACAGAAAACCCGACATAGCCCATGTAGAGCATCGGCGGATGCACCGCGAGCCCGAAATCCTGCAACAGCGGATTGAGTGACTGACCGTCTGATGGCGCTGGCAGGAGTCGATCAAACGGATTGGACGTCAGCAGCATGAACAATAGAAAGCCGACGCTGATCATGCCGAGTACCGACAACACGCGGGCGATCATTTGCAGCGGCACCCCGCGACTGAATATGGCGACTGCGACCGTCCAGCCCGCCAGAATCAGCATCCAGAGCAACAGCGAGCCTTCGTGCGAGCCCCAGACACCGGAAATGCGATAGATCAGCGGCAGTGTGAGATTGGAGGTGTTGGCCACATAGCTGACGGAAAAATCGTGCACCAGGAAGGCATGTGTCAGCACCGCGTAGGAGACGCCAACCAACAACATCTGCACCTGTGCCGCCGGTCGGGCCAGCGCCATCCAGGACGTGGTACCAGTGAAACTGCCGACCATCGGCACGATTGACAGCACCACCGCCACACACAGCGCGAGGATGAGGGCGAAATGTCCAAGTTCCGGGATCATTGCATCTGCACCGTGCCGGCACCGTGCACCGCAGGTGTGGCCCCACCCTGCTCGCCCGCCTGCTTGCGCGTTTTCTCAAGCGCCTCGGCGACCTCGGGAGGCATGTAGTTTTCATCGTGTTTGGCCAGCACTTCGGAGGCGACGAAGACGCCGTCTTCACCCAGGCGCCCCAGCGAGACGATACCCTGCCCTTCGCGGAACAGATCCGGCAGGATGCCGGTGTAGCGAATGGGAACCGTCTCAGCGTTGTCAGTGACCTTGAAGCTGACGGTCAAACCATCGGCTTCACGCGCCACACTGCCCGCTTCAACCAGACCGCCAATGCGGAACTTGGCATCGTCAGGCGCCTTGCCCGCAACGACATCAGTCGGCGAGAAAAACAACATCAGGTTGGCCTGAAACGCATTGAGCAACAGCCCGACCGCGACACCGACTCCGGCCACCATTGCGAGGATCAGAATCAGTTTTTGTTTACGCTTGGGATTCATCTTCTTCCAGTAACACTCGGCGTTTCAGCTGCTGAATCGCCTGTTTGCGTCGACGTGCGGCAGCCCAGACATTGAACGCCAGTAAAAAGAATGTCAGTGCAAAAGACGACCACACGAAAAACGCGTAGCCCCCCATGTGAAAAAATTCTCTCACAATCGATCCTGCGCCAGTCGCTCCCGCACCCACGAGGCGTTGCTCTCGCGCTCAAGGATCGATGACCTGGCGCGCGACATCATATTAACCAGATAAAACAACTTGAACCCGACTGCCATCATCAGCAGCGGAATCAGCATGCTCTTGTGGATCGACGGTGTATCGAGTTTGCTGATCGAGGCCGGCTGGTGCAAGGTGTTCCACCACTCGACCGAAAAGTGAATTATGGGTATGTTTACCACCCCCACAAGAGCCAGAATCCCGGCCGCGCGCGCGGCGGTGTTGCGGTTCTCGATGGCGGCCCGCAAGGCCATGTATCCCAGATACAAAAACAGCAGGATCAGCTCGGAAGTCAGCCGCGCATCCCACACCCAGTAAGTGCCCCACATCGGCTTGCCCCATAACGAACCGGTGGCCAGTGCGATTGCAGTAAATGACGCGCCAATCGGCGCTGAGACTTCGGCAACTACGTCGGCAAGTTTCATCTTCCAGATCAGAAAAATGGCGCTGCACACCGCCATAATCACGTAGACGAACATCGACATCCAGGCTGCAGGCACGTGCACGTAGATGATTCGGTAGCTCTCACCCTGCTGATAATCGGCGGGCGCGACAATCAACCCAAGATACAGCCCCCAGACGATGATGATCGCCGCACAGGCAGCGACCCAGGGAATCAGTATTTCCGACAGCCGATAGAAAAACCGCGGCGACGCCATTTTGTGGAACCAGAGAAACAAGGGCTTCGTCTACCTGTTTTCGGGTGAAAAGAACACGACGGGCAAGCGCCCGCGCGCATTACGACCGCAGCGATCGATTTTAGTGCCAATCGCCAGAACAATCACTCCGCACTGACCCGCAGCGCGGCTGCAATCGCCGGTGGCGCGAGAATAGTCGCCAGTATTGCCAGCGCTCCGAGCAGCGACAGCTGCCCCTCTACCGGCAGTCCGGCGGCGGCAGACACCACGCAACTGCTGCCAAATATCAGCACCGGGATAAAAAGCGGCAATACCAGCAGCGCCAGCAGCACACCGCCGCGCCGCAGCGATACGGTCAACGCTGCACCGATCCCGCCAATCAGACTCAAAGTCAGGGTACCGAGCGCCAGCGAGGCGACCAGCGCCGGCAGCGCTCGAGTCTGTAGATTCATAACCATCGCAAGCATCGGCGACAGCAACAACAACGGCAGCCCGGTCGTCAGCCAGTGCGCGAACACCTTGCCGAGCACCAGCATCGACAGGGGCTGCGAGCTCATCAGCATTTGTTCCAGCACGCCATCGTCGAAGTCGGCTCTGAAGAGGCTGTCCAGCGCCAGCAGCGTGGCGAGCAATGCCGCTACCCAGATCACCCCCGGCGCGATCTCCTGCAGCCGGTTGGGCTCGGGACCGATGCCGAGCGGGAACAGACTCACGACAATAACGAAAAACACCAGCGGATTCAGCCACTCGCCACGGCGTCGGGCGGCGATCAGCAGGTCGCGCCGCAGCACGGCGAAGCAGGCATCGAACACGATCAGGCCACCGTCAGCGTCTGGAGTTCACAATCGTGCACCTGCAGCGGCTGGTGGGTGGTAAAAATCACCGATCGTCCCGCGCTGACCTGATCAGCCAACAGTGACTCAACCAATTCGCGACCGGCCACATCCAGCGCGGTCAGTGGCTCGTCCAACAGCCACAGTACCGCTTCCGATACCAGCAACCGGGCAAGCCCCACGCGCCTGCGCTGACCAGCCGACAAAGCCCGACACGGCAACTCTGCCTGGCGCCGCAGACCAACGCGCTCGATTGCCGCATCGACGCGGTCGGTATCGCTGCCGCGCAATCGCGCGCCGAACACCAGATTCTCGCGCGGCGTCATGTCGCCGTTGAGTCCATCACTGTGGCCGGCATAGAGAATCTCGGCAAAATACTGATCGCGCACCTTTGCCAGTGGCTGCCCGCGCCAGCGAATCTCGCCCGCCTCCAGCGCGACCAGTGAACACAGCGCGCGCAGCAGGGTCGTCTTGCCGGAACCATTGGCCCCCAGCAGTTGCAGCATCTGTCCCTCATCGAGGCTAAGGCTTAACTGTCGAAACAGCAGCTTATCGCCGCGAAACACCGCGAGATTGTCGGCGCTGATCAACGCAGCCACAACGATCCTCTGCGCGCACCGACAGCGCTGTTGGCGATGACCATCAGAGTTGCGGCAGCGGGTCGGCCGCGGCCGGTGGGCTCGCGGTGTTGTGACGCGATGCGGCCGCACGCAGCTTGGTGTAGAGCTCAGGCATATCGATGGACGAGGGCTGTTCCGAGTAAATTGATGCATCGATGCGCGCCAGTGCTTCGGTCAGCGCGTCATCACCGAGCCGACGGCCGATTTCCGCTGGCTGCAGCGGCGGTTTTGTCGGCCATTGACGCCGCGCCCAGTGCAACAACGCGCTGCGAAACTGACGGGTGTCCCCTGTTTTACTTGCCTTGCCCACCTGTTGCAACAGTGCATCGGCGGTCACAGGCGCAATCGCCGGCTCGGACTCCACGGTCGCTGGCCGACGTTGCCGCCACCAGGCCAGCAACGTGACCAGCCAACCCGACGTGGCCATCAGCGCGAGCCACATCCAGTAGCCCGGCGCATCCGGCCTGACCGCAGCATCAGCTACCTCGCTGACGCTGCCATCGGGCGTGAGCGCCAGCGGCGCGGCACTGTCGACCGGTGGTGTCGGCGGCGCCTCGCTGGAATCGGCGGCCATCACCTCAATCACCTCTGCTGGCAAGGTGGTCTCGCGTTCGGCGTCGTGCTTGGTATCCCACCACTTGATCGTAATCGCCGGCAGGGTGTGGGTGCCCGGCCGTTGCGGAATGATTGACCATTTCTCCTGGCGCGCACTGACTAATCCGGTGTCCAGTGCCTTGGCGTCCAGCTGCGCTGCGTCCGGATAGATTTTCAGACCATCGACGGACGTGACACTGATCTCGGGCAGCTGGGTTTCGGTCGCCCCAAGTGCCGTCAAAACCAGCGTGCGGGTCAGTGGCTCACCAACGACACTGCTGTCGATGTCGCCCGACCACTCACTCGTCAAATTGATCTCGGCCACCGGAAGCCACCAGGCTGACGTCGACTCGGCTGGCCGCGCCTTTACCTTCAGCGTCAGGCTTTCACTGCGGATCGTCACGCGCCGATTTTGCGAGTAGCGCCGCTGACCGTGGGTGTCGATATCGCGAATATTGGCACTGAGTTGCAACGGCGCAATCACAATCTCGCCGCTGCGCTGCGGAAACAGAGCATAGCGGCGGGTGATTAAACGATATTCGATACCGTCGCGCTCGACGATCTGCTGTGGCAAATCGGGCAGCCGCTCAATCTGCAAATCAGGCGATTCGGGCTCCGTCAGCGATCCACTGGTGATATCGACCCCGTCGAAAACGCTGATAGTTAGTACGACCTGCCCCTGCACCCACGGCTCGGCGTTATCGACAGATAGCTCAAAGAAAATGTCGTCGCGCGGCACGGCACCTGGCGCACCTCTGGCCTGGACATTAATGACGATCGGATCGGTCGACAGGCCATCGGCGGTGAACGCCGGAATCACGCTGTTACCGGGGCTTTTCGCCATCAGTTCGAAACGCCAGATATTCTTGGTCGAGCGCAGGCCGTTGATAAAGCTCATCTGCTCACTGGTGCGAGAATCGAGCACGTCAAAATTCGGATACAGCGCAGAGATATCGGGCATCTCGGTCAAATCGACGCCCTCAAGATACAGCGCCACGGATTCACCCTCGACAACACTGGTCGAGCTGACCGTGGCCTCCAGTGAGGCCGCCTGCAGTGCGCCACCGAACGCCTGCGCCAGCAGCAACGCGAACAGAAAAATGCGCTTTACCATGGCTCCACCATATCGCCGACATCGCGGTAGTCAGTGCGATGTTTCAATCGAATCTTGCCACGCAACAACTGCGAGGGATCATCCGGTATTCGACGCAACCACTGTTCTGTCGCCTGATCAACTTCACTGAGCTGATCCTCTATGGCTGCGATTTCCTGCTGCGGATCCTCTTCGTCATTGGCCTGTGCGTCGCCTGACTGCCCCTCCTCTTCGCGCGACTGTTGTTGTTCGGGCTGCTCGCGCTCAGACAATTCGGATGGCGGTTCAGCCGCGTCAGACTGATCGCCGCTCTGCTGGTTGTTTTGCTCGTTTTGCTGCTCACCGGGCTGCTGATCTTGCGATGACTCAGACTCCGATGCCGCATCATTCTGCTGCTCGGCCGACTGATTCTGGTTGTCGCCGTCCTGTTCTGACTCGCGCTGCTCCTCGGACGGCTTGTCCTCTTCTCCGGACTGGCCAGCCTGTTCGGAATCCTGCCCCGCCAGCTGTCGGGCGATATCGAGATTGTGCTGTGCATCCTGATGATCCGGATTCTGCTCCAGCAGTTGCTCGAACTGCTCGATCGCGGTCTGATAATCACCCGCCCGCACCGCGCTGGTCGCCTGATTGTACAAAGCGCCCTCCGATTGCCCGAAGGCCTCTGCAGCTTTGGCGTAGTCACCCGCGCGATAGTGACTGACTCCTTGCCAGCGCTTGTCTTCGAATGCCTCGGCCGCCTCGGAAGGTTTGTCCGCGTCGAGCAACTGCATGGCGCGCTGATCGGGGCGTCGCCACAGATCATCGAGCTCAATCGCGCCGGCACTGGTCGCAAATCCCGCCATGATCAACGCCAGAAGCCCCCTCACGACAACCACCCGCGGCGAAACCCGAGTGCCACCAACGGCAGCAGTGCAATTAAAATCCACGGCCCGCGCTCCAGCCACACCTCGCCAAGCTGTTGATCCTCTGACGCGGCGAGCTCACCCGGAAGCGAGAATCCGCCGATAAGCCGATCGATATCCGACGAGCTGGTCGAGACGCGACTGTAGATACCGCCACCGGCACTGGCCAGCGTCCTGAGCGATGACTCGTCCAGTCCAGGTACGACGATATTGCCGCTTCGATCTTTGACAAATCCGCCATTGCCGTCCGGGATCGGCGCGCCCTGTTCGGTGCCAAACCCGAGCACCGACAGGCGATACCCCGAGTCGACGATTTTTGTTACCGCAGCTTCGCTTGATGCTGGATCCGGCGTTGAATCGGTCAACAGCCAGATAGTGCCATCGCGGCTGCCTGTGCTCTCAAGCAGCTTGTGCGCCTCCAGCAACGCCAGCGACGGACGACTACCCTGTGCCGGCACCAGCGACGTCGACAGCGCCTGCAACATGGATCGCACCGTCTCGACATCATCGGTCAGTGGCGTGACGACGTAGGGCACCGCAGAGAACACCACCAGCGCGATCTGGGCTTCAGCCGACTCGTCGAGAATGTCGTTGAGCTTCTGCCGTGCGCGCTCGATACGGCTAGGGCGCACGTCATTGGCATTCATCGACAGCGATAGATCGAGCACCAGCACACGCTGCGTCACGGTGCGATATACCGCGGTTTTCTGGCGCTCCCAAACCGGCCCCGCCAGCGCCACAACGCTAAGCACCCACGCCAGGCACAAGCCGATCAGGGGCAATCTGAAAGACTGCTGCTGATCGGGCTGCAGCAACTGCCCCTGCAACGCAGGATCGACCACCTCGCGCCAGGCGCTGTCTCCACCACGAGCTCGCTGAACCATCCGCCACCCCAGCCACACGAGCGGGATCAGGGCGAGAAACCAGAGCGGTCGCAAAAATTGAAAATCCGACCAGATCATCGGCTGCGCACCCATGCCAGACAAACACTCGCCAGCAGCGCCAGTGCGAGCGGCCAGGGGTAGAGTTCGCGCAAAGGCCGCTGGGGGCTGGCTTCAGATTCGGTCGGCTCCAACTGATCGATCAGCTGATAGATCTCTTCCATCTCGCTGGTGTTGCGAGCGCGAAAATAGCGCCCGCCGGTAATGTCAGCGATTTCCTGAAGGGTCTCTTCATCAAGCGCCAGAGAAGGGTTGACGAGCCGGTTACCAAACAGCCCACGCGACACGACCTGCTCGGCCCCCACACCAATTGTATGTACGCGCACGCCCTCTTTGGCTGCCAGTCGCGCGGCCTCGTCTGGCAATACGGCACCGGCGGTGTTGGAGCCATCGGTCAGCAATACCAGCACACGTGCCTCCTGCGGGCGCTGGCGCAACCGTTTAACCGCCAGACCGATCGCCTCGCCAATGGCGGTGGATTTGCCAACCAGGCCGATCATCGCCTCGTCGAGAAAGTGCTGAACGGTGGTCAGATCGTAGGTCAACGGCGTTTGAATGTAGGCGTTATCGGCAAACAGTATCAGGCCCACACGATCGCCCTCGCGGCGGGCAATGAAATCGCTGGCGACAGTCTTGACCATATCGAGACGATTGACGGTGCGCCCGCCGACGCTGAAATCCTGCTCGCGCATGCTGACAGAGATGTCGACGCCGAGCATCAGGTCGCGACCAGACACCGGCAGCTCAATCGGCTCCCCCAGCCACTGCGGTCGCATGCAGGCAAGCACCAGTGCGAGCCACATCAGCAGTGCGATCCAGCGCCCGCGCGTGGTCGCCATCGTTCGCCCGGCGGTGAGCTCGAGCTGGCTGATATGACTGAAAAAAGGCACCTGCAGGGCCGCCTGCTGCGGACCAGTGGCCGCCGGCAGCAAGCGCCTGACCAGCCATGGGGCGGGTAATGCCAGTCCAGCCCACCACCACTCAAAGCCGAACACCGTCAGCCTCCGGTGATTGGTTTGGCATCACTGCCGGCCGGGTTCGATCGGCAGTCCGAATGGTGCGCTCTGTCAGCGCCAGCAATTCGGCCAGCGCGCCTGGCTCGATTTGCGCGATCGGCATATAGGGGTGTCGCTGCAGTAAAGCACCGGCACCGTGGGTGTATTCCGTCGACTTCGACAGGCTGTCCAGCGCTGATAGCCAGTCACCGTCAGTCAACGCCGCGGCACCGGATCGACCGTTAACTGCCAGCGCAACGCGCCGCATCAGGACAGACAGGGCTGCCAGTGCCTGTGCTGGAGCCGCAACTGAGTCCTGAATCTGCGCGCTGATCCGACGATGCTCGCGCAATGCAGATTTTTTCCATGTCGGTTTGCGGATGTGCCGCACAATCAACCAGCCCGCCAGCAGCGCGATCAACAGGCCAAGCGCCAGCCACCAGCCCGGCGCAAGCGGCCACAGCCCCGGTTCCGGTGGCAGTTCCAGCCCGCGCAATTGATCCAGCAACTCCTGTTTTCGCTGCGGGTCCATGACGCTACTGGCTTCCCGGCAAGCTACGCATTACATCGACGGCGATCGGGCGCAGTGAATCGGCCACCGAGCATTGCCTGAAGGTGTTGCCAGGCCCTGATAATGCGCTGGCCAGCGCTTCGGCACGGCGCTCGAAGGCATGGGCGTAGGCGTCGCGACCTGCCTGATCGGATGAGTCGAAATGGCTGCGTGCCAGGCCATCGCTAACACTGTAGAGCGCCGGCGGCGGCAATCCAGCCTCCAGCGGATCATAGATCTGTATCGAGGCAACATGATTGTTCGCCAGCAGTCGATTGCCACCGCCTTTGCTGGCCGTGTCATAGCCGTAGAAATCAGACAACAGCACCACCGAAGATCCCGCGTGAATGCGCTGATCCAAGCGCTGCAGGACACTCGACAGATCAGTGCTGATCTCACCCGTCACCGGCGATTGGTGCATCGAGACGATCGAGCGGATAACGGCACTCACACCGCGTGCACCAGCCACCGGTTTGACCTCGCCGATAGCCTGATCATTGAACACCAGCGCCCCGACACGATCGCGATTGTCGGCGGCGGCCCAACCGAGCATGGCGGCCAGACGGGCTGCGATCACCGACTTGTAGGCCACCCTGGTGGCAAAGCGCATCGAGCGGCGCAGATCGACAACCACCACAAACGGTCGCTCTTTTTCCTCGTTGAATACTTTGGTGTGTGGTCGGCCACTGCGAGCCGTGACATTCCAGTCGATCAGGCGCACGTCGTCGCCGGGGTAGTACTCGCGCACTTCGGCAAAATCGAGACCGCGGCCGAGCGCGCGCGAGGTGTTGCCACCACTGGCGGGTGCCGCCACCCGTCGACCGATGCGGCGACGCACGCGCGGTACGCTGCCGCGCATCGCGATCAATGCGGCGGCGCTAAGCTGTGTGGCGTCTCGAGCCGCCGCACCTCCTCGATTCAAGGTACCGCCACCTCATCCAGTAAACGATCGATCAACTGATCGGCATCGACGCCGTCTGCCTCGGCTTGATAGCTCAGCAAAATCCGATGCCGCAGCACATCGTGGACCACGGCCTGTATATCTGCTGGCGAGACGTAGTCCTGCCCCGCCAGCCAGGCGTGCGCCCGCGCGCAGGCATCCAGCGCAATCGTGCCGCGTGGCGATGCACCAAAACTGACCAGGGCTGCCGAATCGCCAGTCGCTAGATCTCGACTGGCGGTCACCAGCCGAATCAAATAATCCTCGACCGCCTCAGCCATGTAGATCGAGCCAAGCTCGGCGCGCGCTGCGTGCAGATCGGTTGCCGTCAGCGTTTCGACTGAGGGTTTGGCGCTCTCGGCAGCTGATTGCTCGGCGCGCACCAGGCGCAGAATCTCGCGCTCCTGATCGGCAGCGGGATAATCGACCTTCACGTGCATCAGAAAGCGATCGAGCTGCGCCTCGGGCAGTGGATAGGTGCCCTCCTGCTCGATCGGGTTTTGCGTGGCCATAACCAGAAACAGACCGTCCAGCGGATGCGTAGTCTGACCCACCGATATCTGCCGCTCGGCCATCGCCTCGAGCAACGCGGATTGAACTTTGGCAGGCGCGCGATTGATTTCATCGGCCAGAATGATTTGGCTGAACAAAGGGCCTGGCTGAAATTTGAACTCGCCTGACGCGGGCAAATAGATCTCGGTTCCGGTGATATCGGCCGGCAATAAATCAGGAGTAAACTGAATGCGCTTGTAGCTGCCGTCGACGCGCTCGGCAAGTGCTTTGATCGCGCGGGTTTTGGCGAGCCCCGGCGCGCCTTCAACCAGCAGATGGCCATCCGCCAACAGCGCGATCAGCAGTCGTTGTACCAGGCTCTGCTGACCGACAATCGCCTGCTGCAGATCGACACTTACCTTCTCAAACTTTTCAATTGCGCTCATCGGCACCTTGTTAATCCCGTTTACATCCAACACCGCACGCCGGCTCGCGCAATGCTCTCGCCGCGGTTTCATCAGTCGCAGAATATAGCGCGACAATCGCGCTTTTCCAGCACCCTGTTTCAGCTGCAATCGATTCGCTGGCAGGATGTTGGCACGATAGCAAACCCAACGCATACGAGGACCTGGCGTGGCAAAAATCTACCTGGCCTGTGGCTCTGTTTTTGGCTCTGCCATTTTAACCACCGACGAAATCGAGCAGGCATTGAAACAGGCGGGACACGAAGTGCTCCGACCCGACAATCCCTCGGTTGACGATCTGACCGACGAGACCATCGATTATCTTTTCGTCTGCACCTCATCGACCGGCAACGGCGATGTGCCGGACAATCTCACTGAATTTCACACCGCCCTGCTCACGCAGTTTCCGCGCATCACGCATTTGCAGTTCGCAGTCGTCGCACTCGGCGACAGCTCGTATGATACATTCTGCGGAGGCGGACTCGCGATAGACCACGCACTGCTCGAACTCGGCGCCAGACAACTCGCCGAGCCGCTGAAAATCGATGCACTCGAAACAACAGAACCCGAGTTGCTCGGCGCGCCGTGGATCCTGACACTGCTCGAACAAACCTAGACACAACATAACGGACACCTCGCCTAGTGAAAGAACTGGAAACCATTCGCGATTCGGGAGGCTGGTTGAAACGCTACAGTCACGCCTCGACAAGCTGCCATTGCGACATGACTTTCAGCGTGTTTCTGCCACCCGCCGCCGACCACGCCGAGGTGCCCGCGGTGTATTACTTGTCGGGGCTAACCTGCACCGATGACAACGTGCGCAGCAAAGCCGGTGCTCAGCGCTACGCAGCAGAACTTGGCCTTGCGTTGGTCATGCCAGATACCAGCCCGCGGGGTGAAGGCGTGGCTGATGATGCAGATCGCTACGACCTCGGCATGGGAGCGGGATTTTATGTCAATGCCACCCAAGCGCCCTGGTCAAAGCACTATCACATGTACGACTACGTCACGCGCGAGCTACCGGCGCTGGTCGAAGGCGCACTGCCCATCTCAAAGACTCACAAGTCGATAACCGGCCATTCCATGGGTGGACACGGTGCCTTGATCTGCGCATTGAAGAACCCGGGCATGTACAAAAGCGTCTCCGCATTCGCGCCGATCTGTAACCCGGTGAACTGCGGTTGGGGAGAAGGTTGCTTTGGCACCTATTTGGGAGATGATCGAACCGAATGGGAAAACTGGGATGCGACCTGCCTGCTGCAATCCGGGGCAGCGGTGCCGCCGTTGCTCGTCGATCAGGGCAGCGCCGACAACTTCCTGGCCGAACAGCTCAACACGGACACGCTGCAGGCTGTTTGCAAAGACAAGGGCATTGAAGCAGACATCCGTATGCAGGCCGACTACGATCACAGCTACTATTTCATCGCGAGCTTCATTGGCGAGCACCTGCAGTTTCACGCCAGGGCACTGACTGCATAATCACGCGGCATCAGTCACGACAACCAACCTTCAGCGCCGCGTCCTTCGGCGCTGCCAGCGCCGTAAATTGCAGCACGGTAACTGAATATCCTTGCTGACGTAAAGGTAACTTTACAAGTTACTCTTCTGCTTGCCCTACACTTCTCCGCTCCGCAGCACCAGCTGTGGTGCGATTGCGCGAGGACTATCGCGCCCCTTCCAAATTGTTCAGGCTACGAGGTACACCTTGAAATTCCCCACTCTATGTTTGCTGGCGATGTCCGGCACAGTAATTGGCGTCGGCAGCTACAGCCCGATCGCATCCGCCAACCTGCCCGCCTGCAGTTCGGCCGCCAGTGATTCCGATGGTGATGGCTACGGCTGGGAAAACAACGCGAGCTGCCTGGTGCAAAGTGGCGGTGGTTCTGGCGGCAGTACTGGCGGAACCAGCAACGCAAGCTGCATTGACACCCCTCCATTCGACGATGACTGGGGCTGGGACGGCAGCGCATCGTGCCGATTGAGCGCCAGCGGCGGCAGCGCCCCTACGCAAGACGATGCTGCCGAGTGCATTGACACTCCACCCTTCGATGACAACTGGGGCTGGAACGGCAGCGCATCATGCATGCTCGATGCTGGCGGCGATAACTCTGGCGGTGACGCTCCAACCGGTGGCTCGGGCGCCGGCGATGACAATGGCAGCGAGTGCATCGACACCCCGCCGTTCGACGACGACTGGGGCTGGAACGGCAGCGCATCGTGTCGCCTGAGCGCCAGTGGTGGCACGCCAACAGAGCCGACAACACCGACTACGCCGACTACGCCCACAGTGCCAACAGTACCGACGGCACCGACACCTCCTTCAAGCCCGACAGGCAACATCACGTCAAGCTGGACTCCGGTGATCTCGCAACCGGCGGACACCTGCCTGACGCGGCAGGATACGATCGATGGCAACTACCACGGCGCGATCCGACTGGGTGACTTCATCCTCGCCACCAACGCCTGGAATGCCAATGCGGCCGGCAACTTCGATTGGGAGCAATGCATCTACGCCAACGAAAACGGTGCCAGAGTCGGCTGGAACTACCGCTGGGGTGCCGGCGGCGGCCCGAGCGACTACAACGTGCGCTCGTATCCGGAACTAATTTATGGCGTGAAATCACAGGGTGAGATCAGTGCGCCGAAATCAGTGACCGGTCTGCCGGTTCGCATTGATGAAATGCCTGACATCAAGATCGACTACAGTCTTGCCGGATCCGAATACGGCCCCGCCAGGGCGGTTAGCGTCTCTACCAATCCGCGTTTTCCGAATGGCACGCTGATCCAGGGCGAACGCAACATCGCGGTTGAATCGTTTCTGCATCCGTCTGACGGCAGCGGCAATTGTGGCGAAAATGTGGTGCAACGCGGCAGCGGCAGCTCCAACCACACCTACGAAGTGATGGTATGGATCGATTCCGGCGCCGAGCGGCTGCCGTCTGGCCCGGGCGACTTCGTCACCACGATCACGCTGGGTGGTCAGGCGTACGATGTCTACACCAAGTCCAGCGATCGCAAGTACGTCGCCTTCGTCGCGCGCAACCCGCAGACAAGCGGTGTCCTCGACTGGTCGGGATTCATCAACTGGGCCCGCCAGTATGCACATCGCGTGCAGCAGGAATTTGGCGCGCGAGTCAACTCTGACCAAATCCAGGACGACTGGTGTCTGGCCAATATTCTGATCGGCACCGAGATCTGGTGGGGCGATGGCGATCTGAATATCTATGAGTGGCAGATCAACCAGAACTGATGCTGTAACCGGCGCCGGACGCATCGCGTTCGGCGCCAACTGTAACTTGCCTGCACTTTGTGATCGAGATCCGGGAACGGGCGTGACCCTTGCGTTGACAGTGCTTTCGCTTTCCAAGAACGCCTGCCATGAATACACGCGCAAATCGCCTGCTGGTTGCCGGGGCTGTAGTATTGCTCGCCAGCTGTACAGGTTCCTCCAGTGAGCCAGTGCCGCCACCGATCTCCGCCGGCGAAGCAGCCGGACTGCTCGACACTGCAAGCCCGGGTTTCCAATGGCCCGCCGTCGATGGCGCCGAAGCCTATCGCCTGATCGTCGAAGATTCCGCCGGCAATGGTTACGCTGCGACACTCGATCCGCAATCGGCCAATTGCACCACCGAAGCCTGCAGTGCGGCACTGGAGTCTTACTATCATGGCGCCGAACTGAGCTGGCAGGTAGAGTCCACCGTCAACGGCGAGCCAGGTCCCGTCGCTGCTGGCGGCACCTTCAGCAGTGAGCGATCAATCGAACGACAGCCCATTACGTCCAATGCGCAGGCCTGCTCTTCATGGCCGGCGCTGGACTACGGCAGCTACACCGTACTCAACAATATCTGGGGCGCCCGTTCGATGCGCACGACCGGATGGGAACAAACCATCCACCTCGAGGAAGACGCCAATGGTGGCGTTCGCGCACAGTGGGACTACGACTGGCTGACCGAATCCGACGGTGGCACATTTGACGTCAAGGCATACCCCGAAGTCATCTACGGCAACAAGCTGGGCACGCATGTCTCGGCACCACAATCACAAACGGGTTTGCCTGCGCTGGTCAGTGAGTTACCCCGCTTTGACGTCGATTTCAGCTACAGCGAAACTGGCAATGCCGAACGCAATGTCGCGCTGGAGTCATTCTTCCACCAGTCCTGTGAAGTCACTGGCCCCTGTGATCTGGAAGACAATCGGGCTTACGAGATGATGGTCTGGGTCGCTAACCCGGAGTTGCGCAAACCGGGTTCAACACTGGCAGAGACCGGCGTGGAAATCGACGGCAGGCTGTGGGATGTCTGGATTAAGCCCGCGCAAGACTCACACTACATCGCCTTCACTGCACAGGAAGATATCACCTCAGGCAGCCTGCACTGGAACGAATTTGTCGAATGGACGCGTGTGTGGTCTTCAGGTGCGGGTGTCGGTTGGGGTATGGATCCGCTGCTGCCCGAGCATTGCATGGGCGCGATCGAAATCGGTACCGAACTTTGGTGGGGTAAGGGTACGTTCAGCCTCGATCGCTATGATGTTCAGGTACGGTAACTAACTGTCCTGTCCACTGGCGACGCAGCAATATAGTCGCCAGACAATTGTTAAGAATCATTGCTAATTGCGGGATAGACAGGTTTACTTGTTTACCGTACCAGCGATAACCGCAAACGCCTGAACCTTCCGGCGTCGCGAGTGTTATCACATCTGGGTACGTGATCAAACAAAGGAGCCTGCAATGGCGAAGATACAACTACAACGGAAAGATGGCCCCGGCAGGCAATGGCTAAAGACATTGCTGATCGCCACGTCATTCGCACTGGCCGGCGCTCCCGCCGCCCCGCTACTCGCCGCTGACGGCCCTAAACTTCAGGTCAGCAACAGCAAGGGCAAGACAGCCGTTAACATCTACAACCCGGTACAGGTCACCGGGGTGGCCGCCGACCCCGACGGCATCGCGCAAATGGCCGCCTGGATCAAAGTCTCTAACCGCAACTCCTGGGTGGCGCCGAATGGCAGCTTCTCCAAAAAGCGTGTGGCGATCCCGGTGTCTTTTCGGCAGTCTCGCCAGACCAATTGGACTACCCAGCCCTATAAGCTGCCACATGGTTATTACAACATGACCGTGGTTGCCATCGATGGCAAAGGCAATCAGAGCGCGCAAATCATTCACAATTTCGTGGTGCTAAAGGGCGTCAATCCGGCTGGTACGCAAACGACTGCACCGGCTGCCAGTACTGCGCCGGCCGCCAGCACAGCACCAGCCGCCAGTCAGGCGGCAACACTGCCACGTGTCGCGATCCAGGCACCCAAAAACGGCAGCCGGATTAAAGGCGTCGCCGCATTCAGCGGGCTGGCCCGACACAGCAACGGCATCGCGGCGGTCAACGGCATCGTTCGCGACAAGAGCACCGGCCTGTTTCTTGGGCCGGACGGGAAATTTCATCGCAACGCACAGCTGAAGATGCGCGTGGGCAAAGGCGAGAAACCCAAATGGGTTGCGCCGCGAATGCAGCTGCCCGCTGGCGAATACCTGTTCGCGGTACAAAGCGTCGCGCACGACGGCAGCAAGAGCAAATGGTCTGAAAGCAACTTCACCGTGGTTGCCGCCAACAATCAGCCGCAGGTGATCAATGCGACGCAACAACAGCCGGCGCAACAGCAGCAGGCTCAACAGCAGCAGGCTCAACAGCAGAACGACGCTCGTCCCGCTGCAAGCGCGCAGCTGGCTGCCAATGGCATGCCCTACTGCGGAGCCAACAAGGATCCGGACGGCGATGGATTCGGCTGGCAGAATAATCAGTCGTGCGTAGTGAAGGGCAGCCGCGCCGACACTCATCCCAACTGTGCCTCATCGGCTTCAGACCCTGACGGTGATGGCTACGGCTGGGAAAACGAACGCTCTTGCATCGTCGTCAGCCACTGCGCATCAGCCGCCTCCGATCCCGATGGCGACGGATTTGGCTGGGAGAACAACCGCAGCTGCATCGTGCTGCAAACACAATCCCAGGGTCGCTACCCGACTTGCGCGTCCAGCGGATCTGATCCGGACGGTGACGGCTACGGTTGGGAGAACAACAAGACCTGCCTGGTAGCGAAGTAAGCCGCAGTAGTAAGGCAGCCGCCCGCATTGCGCGGGTGGCTGCCGTCAGCTTTTTTGTCGCGAGTGCTCTGCCATCGCGATGCCCCCCATGACCAGCACCAGCCCTGCCGCGTGATACCAGCGATAGACTTCACCCAGTATCAGCATGGCCAGTATGGCGCCGAACACTGGCACAGCATTGATAAACAGGCTCGCCCTGCTCGGCCCAATGATCGCCACCCCGGCGGCATAGGCAGACTGACTGACCAGTGATGCCATCACCGCGGTGTAGACGACCAGAAAGATCACCTCAGGCGTCATCTCGGGCAAGCCAATGCGGGCAATTTCGATCGCACCGAAAGGCAGTGCAAATAGCGTGGCGGCGAACACCATGCCCGAGATAAAGCTCAACGCATGCAGCGCCGGGCGATAGCGCAGAAAGTATGAGTAGATCGCATAAAGTACCGTCGCCAGCAGCATCCACAGCTCGCCCAGGCCGATCGGCTGATCGAGCAGTCTCCACACCTGCCCTTCGCTGACCGTCATCGCGATGCCCACGACCGTTAGCAGAAAGCCACCGATTTGCCCGACCGTCAGCCGCTCGCGCAGCACGATCAGACACGCCATCATGACCATCATCGGGATCGCTGCCTGAGCGATGGTGGCAAAGATCGCAGTGGTGTGATTGAGCGCGGTGTACAGCGCGAGGTTGAATCCTGCAAAGCCGCAGATGCCCATGCCGGCGATGTAGCGCCAGTGCTTTTTCAGTTCATCCCGGTCGCGCCGCAGGTGCGGCAAGGCGATTGGCAAAATGACAATCGACGCCAACAGCCAGCGAAACAGGGTGAGTGTGGCGGGCCCGATGTGGTCTGCCGCGAAGCGTCCCGCCACCGCATTGCTGGCCCAAATGATCGACGCGCTGCCCAACAACAGATAGGCGCGCGGCTGTGCCGAGCTAATCACTCGCGCAACAACTGAAGGGAACTCGATACAAGGCGGGTCTCAACGGGATACCAACATTCGATAATGCCATTATTCTGACGACTTTCCTGTTTGCAATTGCTCCGGGTGGAGCTTGCCACGTAGCATCAATTTCCCCCAAAGCTGTCGCCGTGTGTCGCTGCAAGCGACCACACTGCCAGGCAGCTCACGCCGACGGCCGCAGTATTTTTTTCTGTGACAAAGGCGAACGAACGACGCAGGAACGCGTCGCAACAACAATGACAGCATTTCAACAGGTGCGATGAAAACATTGAATCGGCGTCTGCTCAAGCGCCGGGCTCTGCGCGGTGGATTGATTGCGGTGACGATTGCAATCACCATCACCGCCTGCGCTAGTTTGCCCGTTTCACTCACCGGAGACATCTGCACGATCTTTCGCGCTCGAAGCGATTGGCATCAATCGGCTTTGCGGGCGCAGGAAAAGTGGCATTTGCCACTCAGCGTGCCGATGGCAGTGATGTATCACGAGAGCAAATTTCGCAGCAAGGCCAAGCCGCCACGCCGCTATCTGTTCGGTATCATCCCGTGGAAACGTCGAAGCAGTGCCTACGGTTACGCACAGGCGGTCGACTCGACCTGGAAGATTTATCGCAAGGAGAC
>CAZNIS010000014.1:25111-52532 GCA_964573105.1 uncultured Granulosicoccaceae bacterium | reverse complement strand
CTCGACAAACCCTTCTGGCAGCGCTGGTTCGGCTAGCGCGTATCGGGGGCGCGAAGCTCTGTTGAAATGTAATACGCAATCACGCCGCCAGACAGAGCGCCGATCAGATGCCCGTCCCACGACACTCCCTCCTGCATCGGCAGCACGCCATAGAAGAGTGTCGAACCGTAGCTAAGTGCCACCCCCACTGCGACGATTACCGACACCAGTCGACGCTCGAAAAAACCGGCGCAGATCAAAAAACCGATTAACCCGAACACGAGCACACTGGCCCCAATATGTATCGCCGAACGGCCGAATAGCCATAGTGCGATTCCCGCCAGCAGACTGATCAGAAAAACAATATCCACGCTGTTGGCACGCGAGCCCGCCAGGATAAACAGCAGCACGACCAACGGCACGGTGTTACCGATTAGATGCTGCAAATTGCCATGCAGAAACGGCAGCGTGACAATACCCGCGAGCCCGCCGACGGTGCGGGGAATCAGCCCCCATCGCTCAAGTGGCAGAAACTGGTCGGCGAGAAAAAAGAGCCAGATTAAGCCGACAAACAGAGCGATGCCCTTGATCGCCGAATCCAGTGAACCGGCTTTATCGCTGGTGAATGATCTCATGCACATACCCCGAAAATTGGACTCTGCCCGCCGCGGTTGCACGAGCGCGCCGGACTGCACCAGCCGCCGATGGCACAGCCGGTCTTTTGGCATAGAATAGCAGCATGATTACGCTAATTGATCTCGCCGCGAAACTCGAGCGACGAAAGCTCAGCAGCCGGCAACTGGTCGAGCTTTGTCTGGCCAATATTGACAATCGTTCCGGCGAGGGCGCGCGCGCATTCCTGTCAGTCTATCGCGATCGGGCGCTGGCCGAGGCCGAGGCTGCAGACCAGGCCCGAAGGGATGGCCGCCACAGCTCGCCCTTTTGCGGCATTCCGCTATCGATCAAGGATCTGTTCGACGTTGCCGGTGAAGTGACGCACGCGGGTTCACACGCGCTGGATGAACACGCGGCGGCCAAACGCGATGCCACTATTGTCGAGAGACTGCGCAAGGCCGGCTTTATCATCATGGGTAAAACCAACATGACCGAATTCGCCTATTCGGGTCTTGGCATCAATTCACACTTCGATACGCCAGCCAGCCCATGGGACCGCGAGCGTCGCTTGATCCCGGGTGGATCGAGCTCAGGCGCGGCGGTGTCAGTGTCAGATGATATGGCAGCCGGTGCGATCGGCACTGACACCGGCGGCTCGACGCGGATTCCAGCGGCGCTGTGCGGCATTACCGGCTTCAAGCCGACACAGGCGCGCATCCCGCTGGACGGCTGTACGCCGCTATCCAGCTCGCTGGATTCGATAGGACCGCTGGCCAACACGGTCACGTGCTGCTCGGTGCTCGACTCGATCATGGCGGGCGGCAGCGGCGAGGCCGAGCCCGCGTTTCCACAGGTGGGCCTGCGTCTGGGGGTACTGGAGGGCTTCGCCACCGATGAACTGGATGACGAAGTGGCCGATGCCTTTCGTGCCACGCTAAACCGCCTGTCAAAGCGTGGCGTCATGATGAAGTCCATCACCCTGCCCGAACTAGAAGCCTACTCGGCGCATGTGAATCGAGGCGCGCTGATCGGCGGCGAGGCGTACGCCTGGCACCGTCAGTTGCTGGAGACGCGACGCGAATTCTACGACCCGTGGGTGCGTGAACGCATTGAAGCCTGCGAAACCTTCAGTGCCGCAGACTATGTCGACACCGTCAACCGTCGCGCAAGCTGCCAAAAATTGACGGCACTTCGCACTGACGCGTTCGATGCGGTGGTGCTGCCAACGGTGCCGCTGCTGGCCCGCCCGATCGCTGATTTGCAGGCGAACGACGATGAATCCAAGCGCTGTAATCTGCTGTACCTGCGCAATACGTCGATCGCCAACACGCTGGACGCGCCGGCGATTTCGATCCCCTGCCAGGCCGCGGGTACGGCGCCGGTAGGTCTGATGCTGCTTGGCCACCACGGTCGCGACCGGCAGCTATTATCCGTTGCACAAAGTCTCGAAGGCATCATTCGCCTCGACTGACCGAGACTCATCCAGGAGCAAGCTACGATGCAAACAGTTGATTTCACCGCGATGAAGGACGGCACCCGTCAGGACTACGAATTTTTGCGCGAGCAGGAACACCAGTTCGTCTCGATGACGCCACAACGTATCATCCGCGAGCTCGCCGCCCAGGGGCAGGACACCATCGGTGGCTATAAAATCACGCGCCTTGAGCACGGTCTGCAGTCGGCCAGCCGTGCAGAACGAGAAGGCGCTGATGTCGACTGGATCGTCGCTACCCTGGTGCATGATATCGGCGACGGACTGGCACCGCAGAACCACGATCGCATGGCCGCCGAGATCGTGCGCCCGTTCGTGCGCGAGGAGGTTACCTGGGTAGTCGAGCACCACGGCGCGTTTCAAATGGTTTACTACGCCCATCACTACGGCTGGGATCAGTACGAACGCCAGAAGTACAAGGACAACCCTTACTATCAATCCTGCGTCGACTTTTGTGAGCGCTGGGATCAATCCTCCTTTGATCCGGACTACCCTTCCTTCGATCTCGCCCATTTCGAGCCGATGGTCGCCGAGGTTTTCAGCCGCAAGGCCTACGACCCACAGGTTATTCAAAGCGGAGTTTGCCAGGGGCTGCCTGCGCTCAACACTTGAGGCTGTGCGCCCGTCAACTGTCACACGATCGCGTCTATGCGATCGCTGCGGTGCATTTTTTCCCCGCAATGCCGCCACACTCAAGCATGGATTCACCTTGAGACTTTAAATGAACCAGATAGTCAGCCTGTTTCTAAAAGGCCTAGCGATGGGAGCGGCCAACGTCATTCCCGGTGTTTCCGGCGGCACCATCGCGCTGATTACCGGCATCTACGAGCGCCTGATCAACGCGATCAAGTCCGTCGATCACAATGCGCTTAAGCTGGTGCTGCAACTGCGGTTCGCCGACTTCTGGCGGACTGTGGACGGCACCTTTCTGGCGTCGCTTTTTGCCGGCATCGCGGTCAGTATCGTCAGCCTGGCCAAGCTGTTGGAGTTTCTGCTCGAACACTACGAAACCCACACCATGGCATTCTTCTTCGGGCTGATTCTGCTGTCGATCGTATTCGTTGGCAAAACCGTCGAGAAATGGAATTTCAGCTCCATTCTGATGCTACTGATCGGCACCGCGATCGCCGTGTCTGTAGCGCTGCTGGCGCCTGCAAGTGAAGACAACTCCTTCTTCTATGTCTTTCTGTGCGGCATCGTTGCGATTTGCAGCATGATCCTGCCCGGCCTTTCCGGCTCGTTCATCCTGATCATCATGGGCAACTACGCATTGATTCTGGCTGCCATCAGCCACGCCGATTTCTCGATCCTGGTCCCGCTGGCGCTCGGCTGCGGCTTCGGCCTGATCGCCTTCTCGCATCTGCTGGCCTGGATCTTCAAACATTTCCGCGATCAAACTATCGCCATGATGACCGGTTTTATCCTCGGTTCGCTGGCTATTATCTGGCCTTGGAAAACCGCCAACATTGAGATTATCGCGCGCCAGAACAAGCCCGACAAAGAACTGGTGACTGGCTACGACTGGGCGCTGCCGGCACTGACCGATTTAACCACCTGGCAGGCGTTGTTACTGGTCGCGATTGGCGCCGTGACGATCTGGGGCGTGGAGAAATTTGCAGGTGACAAACCAACCGGCGAGTTGGCGACAAAGTAGCCAAAACGAGCACTTTTCTGCGCTTGTTCACACACTGATCGAGGTGACGGACTTCGATCAGTTTGCGGCACCACAGCACGTTTTATCGCCCGGGATGTGACGGGTTTCTAGGCGTGACAATAATTCCGGACCGCCGCTACCACAGCGTGTTCGATTGTGTTTAGACTGCTCGCCAACGAGGAGTCCGATGAACCAATTCGACACACTGGCTGAGCGTTACAGACGCTACCGAGCCGTACACAAATACGACCGCTGGCTGCGTTTCTGGCTGCTGGACAGCGCTCTTTTTCTGATCAAGCTCTCGATCGTCGTGGCCGCATTTATCGTGTTGCTGCACGTCACGCCGCAGGTGCCAGGCTACCTCGGCAACCTGATCGCACAGTGGCAAGGTAAACCAGTCGCGCAGACGGCTGTGGCGGTTGCCACGCCAGCCACCCCAAAGCCAGTGCTCGACGGCGTAACCACACACAGCGCTGCGCTGGAAAACAAGACTGTGATCCCAGCCAGCATGGAGCCGGAAACGGCCTCACCCAGCCTGCCTGCATGGCAACTGGTGACTATCGCAGTGAATCGCGCCAACCTGCGCGAACAAGCCTCGACTAGCTCCGATGTGCTGGGCGTAATCCGCAAAGGAAGCACGTTGACCCTGTTCGACATCTCGGGCAGATGGGCTCAGGTCGAGACCAACGACGAGCGCGGCATTGCTGGATACGTGCACGTCTCGCTGCTTGAAGAGAGCGAAGAGCAGCTGAAGCGAAAAATCGTATCACCGTAAGTTTTTACCCTGGCTACAGGGCATACAACAGCGAATTCCGGCGGCGACTGACGGGCGACTCTACAGCCCGTCGTGCGCCACCCTAAATCCCACTCCACCATCGCGAAAGCCGCTGACTTCCCGCCCCCGGTAGGCTGATCGAGCGAACTCTGCGGTATTGTACCAGGACCCACCTCGCAGCACCCGTCTCTCGCAATTATCCCGCTCATAGGCAGCGCCGTCACTACGCGCGTTGCGGTAATTATCACGCCAGCAATCGAGCACCCACTCCCACACGTTTCCGTGGGTGTCAAACAAACCAAAATCGTTGGCCTGATAGCTACCGACGTCCTTGGGCTCGGCATGATCCTCGACATCGCATCCGACACAATTGGCGCCCTGCAGCGTCGTGCCACCAAAATACGGTGTGGTCGTGCCGGCGCGCGCGGCATACTCCCATTCCGCCTCACTCGGTAAGCGATAGGCGCGCCCGGTCCGTTGCGCCAGCCAGGCGGCATAGCCCTTTGCGTCGTGCCAGTTCACGCCAGTGACCGGCATGTTGTCTCGATCACTGGCGATCTGAGGCATTTTCACCCCGACGTCCAGCGCGTAGCGCCGATACTGGGCCACGGTCACCTCATGGCGCGACAGACTGAAGGCTGGCAACTGGACCTCGCGCCGCGGCAACTCTGCCGGCAGCCTGCCGCCCATTTCGAATCGACCGGCTGGTATCGCAACCATCGCCGGGAATTGAGCATCTTTGCCCTGCTGCCAGACCTCTGTCGGCTCAACCGGCTCAGACTCGCTGTCTGGGCCAGGTGTGGCCATTGGTTGCTTCGCGGGTGCCTTGGTGTTGCTGGCAGTCGTGGGGGGCGTTACGGGCTTAGGCGCTGGCGCGGCGTCAGATGACGCGCTCGAATCGTCTTTCGAGGGCTGGGGGGAATCACTGTCTAGCAACTGCCGGGCAAGTCGATCAACCGCCGACGACCCTGGATCGAGCGTTCGCGCCGTGGCGAGGTGGCGCATCGCTGCATCGCGATTGTCACGCCGCCATTGCCAGCTCGCGAGGCTCAGATAGATGTCGACGACATACTGCCGCCCGTTAATCGCGTAGTCGTGTTCCGGCGACAGCGATTGCATCTGCTCAATTCGCCAAATCGCATTGTTACCGGGAGGTCGCGTCAAACGACGGGCTTTGAGGTCAGCGGTGATGGCGTCTTCAAGCGCCTTGATTTCCGCTGCCCTGTCTCGCCTGGCAGGCTCTGCGGGCTTGGGAGGCTCAGCCTGCGGCGCATCATTGCTCTCAACCTCCAGACAGACGTCCTGCCCGGCCTCGCATGCCCAGCCCGCAGGTGCAATCGCTACTGCACACACAACAGCCAGTGCGGCCAGGCTGGGAAAAAGGAAAGGATTCCTGATTGGCATGACCTGAACGAAATTCGAGAGTTGGAAAACCGACGGATACTACTTGGTTCGTCATTCTACCGGCATACGTAATACGACGTACATTCCACAGGTTGTGCCAAGTCCTCCGTTCGCCAACCCGGGCATCACTGAAGCGCTGGTCGACACCAGCCTTTACAACGGGAGGCGCCTACGCGCCCCCGGTGGCAGGCGGCACGGGCCGAGGGGCTGGCGCACTGGCGGGTGGCTTGACTTTGATGCCAAGCCGCTCCAGTTCACGCTCGAGCGCCTTGACATCCCACCCCATCGAAAACCGATAGTGTGGCACACGCACAGATACCTCTTCGAACAGCGTCTGCGAAACCTCGCCGCGCTGAACGCTGATAACCCTGCGCCCAATTAACACCGCCCCGCCCGCACGATGCACCACCTGCAAATCGATGTGGTGCAGCGGCAACCTGGGGTGGTTCACCTGCTCAAAACCATCGCTGTCCAGCGCGATCCTGACGACATGAAAGTCGCCAAATTCAGTTTGCTGATGCAGCACTTGCACACGCGGTGCGGCGTTGCTGGCCGCAATGCCATCGGCATGGACCGTCCACGAACCAAAGGCACCGACCAGCAATGAGAACAGCGCGATTCCGGTTTTGAGCCATCGGCTAACTTTCATGTGTTTGCTCCTTCGCGTTCTCGTTGGTGTCGACGCACGGGCGCTGCATATCGACGATCGCATTGAAACCTGCGATCAGGTGCTCGCGGGCGAAGCGAGTTAAACGCGGACTGCGGCAAATGCTGTACTCTCGCGACTTGCCATTCATTTTCTCGGTGTATTTCAACAGCCCGTAGCGCTCGGCGATTATCGGCAGCGTGCGATTGATCAGCCGCTTGCGGGCATTGCCGCGCTCATCCAGCGTGGCAAATTCGCCCACCATGGCGTCAACCAGCGCACCGGCGCTGTAGTGCTCGTCGTTGAGCAGACACAACAGACACACGATCGACGACTCCGATTCCAGCAGGATGCTCAGGTGTTTTTTCTCTTCGCGCTGATTGCGCAGCGGCAGCACGCCGCACTCGTCATAAAGAAAGCTCTCGATCCGGGCCCACAGCGTAAAAACCATCGCGATGCGTCCGATTTCAGCCTTCCCATCAAACAGCGGAATCGGCGGGCGGCGATCGGTCTCCTCGCGCCAGTCCGGGTTGATACCCAGATCGGTGCCGATCGGGGCCGGTTCCGCGCACTCGTTCTCGTTCGATTTTGCTAGCGGGGCTTCAGTCATAGGTCTTTGTCTTGAAAGGGTCCTGTCTCTTAAGACTCATATGCAGCCTGACAATTTCAATCTCAACGTGCCAACCGGTAAAATTTACCCTGAGCTACATTTCTCCAACCTGACTCTTCTATTTTCACATTCTATTACAACAACTTGCGGGCTCCACCCAGGTGAAGCCCGCGGTTTGCAAAGATTTCTTTACTTAAGGGTCAACGCGGTGAATAACGGATTGTTATCGCGGTTGATCAGCGCCGCCAGCGGCTTTCCGGCCGGTGCCGAGGCAACCAGCTGGCGCAATTGCGCCGCCGACTCGACCGGCGTCTGATTGAAAGACATCAGCACATCGCCGGCGCGGATCCCAGCCAGGGCCGCCACACCATTCGGATCGACACCCGTGATCAGCACGCCGCCCTCCTCTATGCCGCTTTCGCTACGTTGCTCATCAGTCAGCGGCGCGATGCTCATGCCCAGACGCTCGTCAGCTTTCGGAGACGACGGTCTGCCCGGTACCACCTCGCGGTCTTCTGCAAGCTCGGCGATGACCACATCCAGCGCCACTTCGTCGCCATTGCGCAAGACTGTCATCTGCGCCGGCTCACCGACCACCGTGCTGCCAACCATCGGCGGCAGATTAGAGGAGCGTGCGACGTTTTGCCCGTTGAACGACAGGATGATATCTCCCGTCATTACACCCGCTTCACTGGCAGGGCTGTTGGGTGTCACCTTCGATACCAGCGCGCCACGCGGTCGATCCATACCGAAAGATTCAGCCAGGTTCTGATCAACGTTCTGAATCACTACACCAAGCCAACCACGGCTGACGAAACCTTTCTTCTGCAACTGCGCGGTGACGTTCTTGACCACGTTGACAGGTATTGCGAACGACAGACCCTGGTAGCCGCCTGACCGTGAATAGATCTGCGAATTCACGCCCACAACACGGCCGTCAGTATCGAACAGCGGACCGCCGGAGTTGCCCGGGTTGACCGCGACATCAGTCTGAATGAACGGCACGTAGTTGCCGTCGGGCAGGCTTCGCGACAAGGCAGATACGATGCCCTGGGTAGCGGTGTATTCAAAGCCGAAAGGCGAGCCAATTGCCAGCACCCACTGACCCACGTTGAGATCGCTGGAATCGCCGAGCGTGACGGTCGGCAGGTCGTTGGCATCAATTTTCAGCAAGGCGATATCGGTGCGATCATCTGCTCCGACCAACTCGGCCGTGTACCCGCGTCGATTCGGAAATTCAACGCTGATTTCAGCAGCGTTGTCGACCACATGCGCGTTAGTCACGATGTAACCGTCGCTTGACAGCACAAACCCGGAGCCAAAACCAACACCACCGCGCGGCGGCTGCTGTGGATTTTGCGGCATGTTTTCAAAGTAGCGACGAAAGAACTCCGGCATCTCCTGACCGTTAAAATCGGGTTGCTGCGAAGGTCCGTTGGTCATACGGTTGCCGGTCACAGAAATTTTGACCACAGCCTTGCCATGCTGCTCTACCAACGATTCGAAATCGGGCAGGCCCGTTGCCGCGGCAACATTGGCGACCACCGCCATGATGCCGACGGTAATGAACATCAGGGCGCGCGAAGCTCTATCGCTCAGCGCCGCAGATTGCAGTGCCACCTGCCGTTGCGGTGGCCTGTTGACTGAAAGCAGTTTCATATCTCATTCTCCAAAGATGCGGTAACCACCGCGACGCCATGAAAGATAGTGGCTGCACCATTGGAAATACAAAAGGTAGTTTTTACCGGGTAATTCTTACCCTGCCAGGTCGAAACCACCGGCTCACGGCACCCGCCTGATATACTTGGCAACGATGACAAATACGGTATTCACACTGCTCGGCACCGGCTCTTCCGGCGGCGTTCCGCGAATCGGCAACGACTGGGGCGCCTGCGATCCGGCCAATCCGCGCAACCGTCGCCTGCGCTGTTCCATGTTGATTGAAAAGTCAGCGGTAAGCGGAGAAAAGACCAGCGTCCTGATCGATACCGGCCCCGACATGCGGCAGCAACTGCTGGCAAGTGACGTTGAGTATCTGGATGCCGTGCTGCTCACGCACTCTCACGCCGACCACATTTTCGGGTTGGACGATTTGCGCCAGCTGGCAATCCGCCACCGTCAACGGGTGAATGTGTATATGGATGAGACGACATCCAGAGTGGTTATGGAACCTTTTTCATATTGTTTCAATCAGGCCCCCGACAGCAGTTATCCGGCGATCTGTAATGAACACCGAATACACGCCAACGTGCCCCTGACGATCAGCGGTGCCGGCGGCGACATTGAAATCACCCCCTTTGAGGTGGAGCACGGCGATATACCCGCGCTGGGTTTCAGGGTCGGCAAACTCGCCTACATGCCCGATGTGAAAACGATCAACAAAGAACCAAGTCGCGAAACACTGCGTGGACTGGATACTCTGATTATCGATGCGCTGAGGTATTCGTCACACCTGACACACATGAATGTCGATGAAGCGCTGGCGTGCATCGAACACTTTGCGCCAACGCGAGCGATCCTGACCAACATGCACAATGCGATCGACTACGACACCCTCAATGCCGAGCTACCTGCACACATACGCGGGGCCTACGACGGCATGAAAATCACCGCCTCGGTCTGAGCAGCACTACCAGCCGTAGTCGTGCGTCAACTCTTCACCGGGCTCGATCGCGCGCAAGGTCACGACATCAACGTCTGTCAAAGCGCAGTTGGGGTTGCTGTCGTGGTTGATGAAACGAAAGTCATTGGTCACGCGAAAACCCTCCGTCTCACTGAGCCATAAAACGTAGGTCCCGTCCTTGCGCGTGAGTTTACCCAGCAGGGGACCCAACGTGACGTTCTTCTTGATGCGTTTGCGCGCAAACATCCCCTTGCCGTGGATCGGGCTCTTGTCGACGTACACCAGATCGACGGGAATGCCGTCGACGCGTTTGGCACGCGCCGCCTTTTTTTTGCCTGTCGATTTTTTACCGGCTTTGGCCATAGGTGTCTCAATTCCATTGTTTTAAACAGTGGCCACCACTCGCTTCGCAAGCGCGACCCAAAAGCGCTGATGCGGGCAGTCAGGTATCAGTCTCGTGCACAGGCCGGTAGCTATTGAGTTCGGTGACCACCAGATCCAGAGCAACATCCCAGGGCTGTGCCTGTAGCTGCGGATAGCGCTGGCTGTCGTGCGCGACACCGAGCAACACGGGCGCACCAGGCGATTTTTTCCTGAACTCGAAGGTGCGATCATAGAACCCGCCACCCTGCCCGATGCGATTGCCATGTGCGTCAAATACCACCAGCGGGGTCAGCACCAAATCGAGCGACTCGGGACTACACCAGTCCTGCTCATCGCAATCGGGCTCTAATAAACCAAAGCCTCGCTTGTACAACTGTTCACCTGGCGCCCAGGGTGCGAATAACATTTGCTGTCCGCGCAGTACCGGCAGATAGAACTGTTTGCCTTCGGCCGCGCCGCTTTCAATAATCGGGGCGACGTCGATTTCACCTCTGATCGCGATGTAGGCTGCGATATGCCTGGCTGCCACAAAGGCCTGCTCGCGCAACACGCGTTGCTGCAGCAGCGTTGCGTGGCGGCACAGCGTCGGCTTCGCCAGCGAGGCGCGAGCGGCTCTAAATTGCGTTCGCAGTTGATCAACTGATAGTGTCAAAGCTACTGTTCTCTAAGAATCAGTGGACCGGTAGCCAGTTGCGCGTCCGGCTGCGGGCGCATGTCGGGAGACTGCTCGGCAGCGAGAAACAAGCCTCTATCTGCATAGATGAAAATTCGATGGTTGAAGTACTTGTGCCGACTGGCGGCGTAGATATCAGAATCGGGCCCGGTGTAGGCGACGACATTGTGCGAACTGATCAGTAACAACGGGCCGACTACCAACCCTGCGGCCACTGTACAGAGCAAGGCCCAGGTGCGCAACAAAAGTGGCGGGCAGGCAAACGCCAGCAACCCGAAGCCCAGTAGCGGAATCAGGAAACGCTCACCCAGATTGACCACCCCAAAGTTGTTGCGACCCGGCAGCAGAAACAGAATGATCAAAGCCAGGGTCAGCAACAAAACAACCATCGGCCGGTCGTGCGAAACCGGCGCTGACATCTCCAAGCGGCGTCGCAGCCACTGCCAGCACAACACAGCAAACCACAGTGTCACCACCAGTAGCATCAACCCGTTGATCAACGCCCCTGCAAGATAGACCCAGTGCCATTGCTGCAGCATGCTGGTGCCGTCGGCTATCACAAAATTGTGGAACGGCCCCTGTTTGGCAACCGTGTAGGCCTTGTAGCCGAACCACTGCACAAGAGACAGCGGCGCCTCCAGTGACACCGCCGAGTTCGCGAGTTTCACGCCCAGGTACCAGGCCATCAACAGCAGGCTCGGCAACAGCGCAATCAACATCGACACACGCTGGCGGAACGAGGCAGCGCCCGCGACAACCACCACGCCGACTGCCGCCACTAGCGCGGCGTAGCTTGCCGCGTGAGCAAAGAACACCAACAGCGAAATTATCAGCAACCAGACGGTACGACCACCCCATTGCCAACCCAGCCAGCCAACGAGCAGCAGCACCAGACCGACCTGATAATTGATATAACCATTCCAGAAGCCTGGGCCAAGCAGCACTGTTGCCACCAGGATTAAACTTATGGTGCCAGAGTGACTGGGCCAGCACAGTCGCGCCGCCCGGTGGCAGCAGATAAACCCGACGATCAAATAGGCGGCAAGCCAAATCTTGCCGGCCGCAATCGGTGAGATGATCGCGCTCATCAATGCCAGTGCAAACTGTGTCAGTGAATTGGGCACTGGCCAGCCTGCCAACTGGTAGTCGCCGTCAGGTTGACCGGCCAGAATGCTCTCCAGCAACCAGCCCTGAAACATCCACTCGGGGTAGTCGTGCAGGATCGGAAATGGCTGCACGATCACAAGCACGCAGCCGACGGCCATCACATACGCCACTGCAATCAGTTGTAAAAATCGATCGAACTTCAACATTGTCTCGCTCTGTAGTGAGCTCATTGAAAAGGCGAACCTCCTGTTGTTTCGGCCATGCGGGGCTAAATCTCCACGGTTGTGGCCGCTAACACCCATTGAAATCCATCAAAAAACAGCCACTGCCGGATTACAAGCGCAATGAATTCACAAGCCGACGGCCTGTCCAACTGCCTGATTTGCATGGGCGGAGAGAAAACCGAGGTCATCACCAGTGTGCGTGAGAGCCTGCCCTTTGCGCTGGAATGCAACATCGACTACTTCACTGATGTTATGGGTGAATTATCCCGCTTGCTGCCCGATTTTGACAACTATACGTTTGTCTTCACCCGTGACGTCGGAGAGCTGCCGGAAAAATTCGCCAACACACCACTGTTGGTGCCGATGGTGATGGGTGATGAATGGGGTAGAATACCGGCCTATGCCGAGTCAGTTCACGCCATATTCAAGGCCCCCGGACAGCATATCAAGATCGCTACCCACTCGGGCTGGGCCCGATTCAACGCCATGGCCCTGCTGCAGTACCTGCGCGTCCAGGTGAAGCGCTACCCCAACTACTGGAACCCGAAAAAAAATATCTTTGCGATTCCATACGGCTACTATCGACTGCCCAAAGTCGACACCGTTCGCCCTATCATGGAGCGCTCAATTGACGCCTCATTCACCGGTAGCCTGGACCATCGGAGCAACGGCAGCCTGCTGCGAAAAATCGCCAAAACCAACAAGGTGTTGTCACGCGAGCGACTGGTTAGAGTCGTTGACCAGTGGAAGCAGGGGAAGCCTTACACCATAGACGTGAAATTGTCGCAAAGCTTTCCCAAAGCCACCGATGAGCCCGAGTTCAACGACTATCCGCAAATCCTGATGGACACCAAAATCTGTCTGTGTCCTCGCGGTACCCACCTGGAAACTTACCGCTTGTGCGAAGGCGCCTACTACGGCTGTATTTTGATCGCAGAAGAGCAACCGGAACACTGGTTTGCCGAGGATTCGCCGGCCATCATTTTACGCGACTGGCGCAAGCTGCCGGCGCTGCTGGATGAATTATTGAGTGATCCCGATCGGCTGCGGCAGTTGCAACAGGCATCTCTGGACTACTGGGATTCGACTCTGGCGCCAGCCAATATCGCCGCCTACATGAGCGAACAACTGTGCAAAATGGACGGCACGCAAAGCCTCGCCCCCTCGAGCGAGGAGGAATCTACAGACATCCGCAAAGCTGCCTGACCGAAAGAGCCATCAGGGAAACTGTTGCACGGTGTAGCCAGCTTTTAGCAATTGCTGCAATACACCGTGACGCCCCACCAGATGCAGGGCACCGACCAGCACCAGCTCGACTTCTTCGGTGTCCAGCATCTGTTCGATTTTAGGCATCCAGGCGTTGTTGCGCTCAACCAGCAGCGACTGATAGACGCGCGGAAATTCCAGCTGCATTTCCTCAAGATTCGCAGACGCAGCCAATGCCTGCATGTCACCGGCGCGCCAGTCGCGCCGCATGGCTTCAAACTGCTGCTGCAGATTGTCCAGATCGCGGACGAAGTAGCGTAAGAAACGATCCTCGTTACCGATACCCAGCGCCCGTATCATAGCCATTTGCTGCTCCATGGTTTCAAGGCCCACGACCGCCTTCTGATCGCGGCTGGCGCGCGACGCGTAGTGGCTGTCGACGCCCGCCGTGCCAACACCAAAGCGCATCAGTTCTGCCGGCAGCAGAGCCATGATCAGGCCCCCCGGTTTGTACAGATTGAACGTGGCCGCCGGCAGATTACGCGCCTGCATCGCCTGCTCGAACAGCGTCCAGGTCTCGGCACTGACTTTCTGCTGCAGCGACTCGCCACTGGGCCACAATAATCCGGCACCCATCATCGTTGCCAGACCGTTAGCCTGCGCCTGCTGTATATCGACCTCCAATACCAATAGCTGCGCTTGTGCGTAGGTGGTATCAAACGACGGTGGCAACGGGTAATCCTTCGCCGCGAGCATATGGATGGTGCCACCAATGTAGAGATGGCGGTCACCGTCACTGACCTTCCACACAGGTGCTGCCGCGCTGGCCACCGCACTGCAAAATACCGCCAGCAGCGTCAGCCAGCGCGTGACTCGAAAACCGTTGTTGCTGCTCAATCGATTCATGGATCGTCTACCGTTCACGGCTCTGCCAAGTATTGTCATTTAATCGCCCGTGGTGGCCGCTGATGAGGACATCACGCCGGCGATGCCCTGAGAGAACACGGCCAGCAACACAATGGCACCACCGGCAAGCGTCGCCACCGCCGGCACCTCGCCAACAAATAACCAAACCCACAGTGGTGCCAGTGCTGTTTCACCCAGCGCGAGCAACGGCACTTGCGCAGAGGGCACACTGCGCGAGGCCAGTGTAATCAGAATAAACCCGAAACCAACCTGCACACTACCGAGTAACAACGAAACCAACAGGTCGCGTGGACTGATCATGAAACTCTGCACGAAGGGCACGCAGGCACAAGCTGCCAGTATGCCCCCAAAAGCGGTGGCGGCCAGCATATCGCGCTTGGCACTCACGACCCGAAGTGCCACCACCATCGCGGCAAAGCCCGCCACGGCTAACAACGCGTAAACCATACCGGCGATATCGTCCGCCGTCAGCCCGCCAGACACCATGACCGCAATACCGGCGGCGGCACCTGCCATCGCAAGCCAGGTGACGAGCCCTACGCGCTCACGCAGAAAAACCCAGCCCAGTAGCGCGGTAAAAAATGGCCCGGTGCTCAGCAGCAGCACGGTATTGGCCACCGAGGTGTGGTACAGGCTCAATACGTAGAAAATGAAGCCACAGGCAAGCGACACCGATACCAGCAGGTCATAGCGACGATAGCTGCGCAGCAACGGCCACACACGACCAGACTCGCGCACAGCCATGAACACCAGCACCGTTAACGTGAAAGCGATCGAGCGGTAGAACAACACGGTCCAGGCGTCAGCCGACTCGACCAGCCGCACCAGCAACCCCGCCGAACTGAGAAAGACGCCAGCCATAAGGGCGTAGAGCACACCGCGCCGGTATGTCTGATCCAATGAAAAGTGTCCAGTTTGAGAATAAACGGGGTACGGGCAGCGACTGCCGCCAGTCAGGACGATGCCGGCAGTGCCATTTCGAGAATCTGGGCGACATGATAGACGCGTCGCTCGCCGAGTTCTTCAATCTGATGCCGACATGAGGTCCCATCGGCGACAATCAGCGTATCGGCATCGGCAGCTGCCACGGCTGGCAACAGATCTAGTGCTGCCATCTGACGCGATACCTCGGCGGTGTCCGCCGCATAGCCGAACGCGCCTGCCATGCCACAGCAACTGCTTTCAATCATTTCTACCTGCAGACCGGGCACGCTCGACAACACACTTTTGACCGACCCCATCAGGTCAAACGCTTTTTGATGGCAGTGCCCGTGCAGCAACACGCGTTTATCCAACGGCTCGAAGGCATTGTCGAAACGGCCATTGTCGGTTTCGCGCTGGAGAAATTCTTCGAGTAGAAAGCTGTTATCGGCGACGCGTTGTGTCTCATCACCAGGCAGTAGCGACAGATGTTCATCGCGCAGCGTCAACAGGCAACTGGGCTCCAGTCCCACAATCGGCACGCCGCGCTCAACCCACGGCCACAGAACTTTCTGCAACCGCATTGCCTGTTCGCGCGCATCATCGACCAACCCTGCGGCCAGACAGGTGCGGCCACAACAAAGCCGCTTGCTGTCGCCGCTGGTGGCGATATGAACTCGATAGCCCGTCGCACTCAGTACGTGGCGAGCCGCGCGCAGATTATCCGGCTCGAACCAGGTGTTGAAGGTGTCGCTCAGTAAAACCACTTCGCGATCACCGCTGCCGATCGATTCAGTTTCGCTAAACCAGTCGCGACGCCAGACCGGCAGCGCACGCGAGCGCGCAAAGCCTGCAACTTTCTCCAGTAACAGCCTGATAAACGAGATTTTCGACAGCGGATTGATCAGCGCCGAGAATCGCGCGAGCCACGGCGCAAACACGGGCAGCATTGCGATCAGCCGATCGTGCAACGTGACCCCATTACTGGCGACACGTGCCGCCAGTACCTCGAGCTTCATTTTCGCCATGTCGACACCAGTCGGACACTCGCGCTTGCAGGCCTTGCACGATACACACAGCTTTAGGGTCTCGGCCATTTCGTCGCCAAGCAACGCATCGTCACCCAATTGCCCGGACAACGCCAGACGCAACGTGTTGGCGCGCCCACGCGTCACATCACGCTCGTTACGGGTGACTCGATAGGACGGACACATCGCCCCGCCCTGCAGTTTTCGACAGGCGCCGTTGTTATTGCACATCTCGACGGCACCCTGAAGCCCGCCACCGGCACCGCCGTAGCCCGACCAGTCCAACCGATTGACAATGCCCTGCATCGAATAGCCAGGTGGATAGCGCAACAGTGTGCGATCGTTCATTCTTGGCGCGTTGACGATCTTGCCCGGGTTGAACAGATTGTCTGGATCAAAGGTGCGCTTCACCACAGCGAACGATTCAACCATTCGCGAACCAAACATTTTTTCGTGAAACTCGGAACGCGAGATACCATCGCCGTGCTCACCCGAATGCGAACCCTTGTAGCGCAGTACCAGATCAAACGCCTCATCGGCAATCTCGCGCATGGTGTTGGCGTCAGATTCGAGTTTCAGATTCAACACCGGCCTGACATGCAGACAGCCGACCGATGCATGCGCATACCAGGTGCCCGTGGTACCGTGACGCTCAAACACTTCGGTCAGCTTGCTGGTGTACTCGGCAAGATCGGGCAAGGCGACGGCGCAGTCCTCAACGAACGACACCGGCTTGCCCTCGCTCTTCATCGACATCATGATGTTCAGCCCGGCTTTGCGCACTTCGGCAATCGCGCCTTGCAGCGCGGCATCGGCCGCCTCGACCACACCACCCCAACGCTCATCGTCACCCGACCAGCTGTAGCCCAGATCCCCCATCATCTGATCCAGTAGCTGAAGATGGCGCAGATTTTCATCTTGCTCGTCAAACGCAAATTCGACAATCAACACCGCGGCCGGATCGCCGCGAACGAATTGCTCGACCATCGGCTTAAACAACTCGATATCGCGAGCCAGTGAGATCATCGTGGAGTCGACCAGCTCCACCGCGCGCGGATTCAGCTTAACCAGATGTTGTGCCGCATCCATGGCGCGATAGAAGGTTGGAAAATGACAGACACCCAGCACTTTGTTGACCGGCAAGGGTGACAGTTTCAGCTCAATCGCGGTGGAATAAGCCAGTGTCCCCTCTGAGCCAACCAGTAAATGGGCCAGGTTGTTCGCACCGCGATCTGGCAACAGAGCATCGAGGTTGTATCCACCCACGCGTCTCAAGACATCCGGGAAGCGCGCTCGAATTTCATCGGCTTCGCGTTGCCCGAGAGCCATCAAAGGCTCGATCAGTGCGGCCTGCCCCGCAGCCAGCGCGTTTTGTTTGTCGAACACACCGAAGTGCTGCGATTGCCCGTCAGGTGTGATTGCATCAATCGAGTACACGTTGTCGCGCATGGTGCCGTAGCAAATCGAGCGCTGCCCGCAGGAGTTGTTAGCTGCCATACCGCCGATGGTCGCGCGCGAGGACGTCGACACATCGACGGGAAACCACAGCCCGTGGGGCTTCAATTGTCGATTGAGTTCATCGAGCACGATACCCGGCTGAACAACACAACGACGCGCCTCGACATCGAGCTCGAGCACCTGGTTAAGATGACGTGAATTGTCGAGTACCAGCGCACGATTAACGGTTTGCCCGCACTGCGAGGTGCCACCTCCGCGCGGCAGAACGGGCACCTGGTGTTCTCTTGCTATCTCGATTGCAGCGTGAACATCGTCAATCGATGCCGGTGTGGCGACCGCCCTGGGCATCATCTGATACACGGAGGCGTCGGTGGCATAGCGGCCACGATCGAATATCCCGTCGAATACATCGCCCTGCAGGCCGGCACGCAGCTGTGCTGTGAATTCGTTTAAGTCAGACATGGTCAGGCTACAGAGATACCACGGCCACCGCGACAGCGTTGAAGAGACTTTTCATTGCAGACAAACGCCAGCGCAACTCGGCCGACAGGAGCACAGCGTCACTCGCCGCTGCCGATGAATTCGAATCGCAAGCCCTTGGCCGTACGATTGGCAAAGCCGTGCCAATGCGTGTGCTCCGGTTTTTTCGTGCCGTCTTCGGCCACCGCCCAGACACCCTCGTTTGCGATCGGCTGCAGTTGCAAGTATGGCTCGAACGCCTCATCCTGCTTGATGTGCCGGCCCGCAAATGCCGTGACGAAGTGCTGCAAGATATTGTTCATTCTGGCTGTATCCCACACCGCATCCGCGTAGTGATCAAACGGCGCAAACCCTAGCGCCTCGTTCATCGCGACCGATTCGGCGGGTGCCGGATAGGGTGCTGCCGCATTGTGGTTGGCATTGTCGAAGGTCAGCAGATGGCGATCGGCGCCAGTGCTCTGCTGCCAAATCGCGCGGATGCCCGTTTCATAGCCGGATACGTCATCTTCGCTGCCCGCCACGAACAGCGTCGGAATGCGCACACCGGCAAGTCCGTCGGCATCCCAGAATCCGCGCTCCATACCCCAGGGCGCAATCGCAACCACAGCGGCAATTCTGTCATCGAACAATTGCTTATGTGTATCACTGCCGGCCAGATGCACAGCCAATGTACCTGCCGGTGCGCCCCAGCTCAGTTCCGTAGACGCCGATGTCACTCCGCCGCCGGCGACAATCACCGCACCATAGGCACCCATCGAATAGCCAATCAGCACGGTGCGCTCGGCATTGATCAGTCCGGAGACCGGTGTGCCCTGCGCCGCACTCTGGCGCGCCAGTTCATCGAGTACGAACAGTTGATCGAGTGGACGGTTGACCAGCGTCGAGCCGAATACCGCCTTGTCGCGGTAAGTGGAATCGGTGTGATCGATCGACGCGACAACATACCCCTTGCTGGCCAGATTCTCAGCCAGATGACTGAGCAGGAAGCGGTTGCCCGGGTACCCGTGCGAAATAATCGCCAGCGGCCACGGACCACCCTCGATATCGGCGGCCGCATCGCGCGAGGATATGCCGTGCAACTGGACTTCGGTTTCACCGTCTCGCATAAACGCGTTCAACGGAGTTGGCTCGGCGGCTTCACTGGCCGGGTAGAAAAGCTCAACGGTCAGCGCTCGATCACCGCGCGGCAAGTCGCCATCGGCCACTTTCAGAATATCGATTTGATTCTCGTTCACCAGTTGCAGCGTTTTAACACCGACTGCGTGATCACCGAATGCGGCGAGTTCAGGCGCGTCCGGTCGAATGGTATCGATGCGATTGTCCGCCATCGCCAGGGTTCCCGCTGCCAGTAGAGTGATGCACGTGATCAGGGTTTTCATCAGTGAGCCTCAGTTGGATAGTCGCAGGCTGACTGCGCCTGCACCGTTTGCTTTCTCGCAGCCTATCATCCGTGCCACGCGTGCGCACGCTGTTTCACTGCCTCACATCAGGGATCGCCAATGCATCCCCCGCCTCGACCAAATCCGCGCTGTGATAACATCCGGGTTCACCTCTACCAGGCAGCAAATCATGCGTCAGGCTGGCCGTCATTTCCTGCAGATTCCGGGTCCAAGTGCGGTGCCCGATCGTATTCTGCGAGCCATCGACATGCCGGTGATCGATCACCGCGGTCCGGGTTTCGCCGATCTGGGCTATCGCGTGCTAAACGGCATGAGGTCGATATTCAAGTGTCAGGGGCCGGTCGTGATCTACCCCGCATCGGGCACCGGCGCATGGGAGGCGGCACTGGTCAACACACTGTCTCCCGGCGACGAGATACTAATGATCGAGACCGGTCACTTTGCCAGCATGTGGAAAAAGCTGGCAGAGAAATACGGCCTCAAACCCAAACTGATTGACACGGACTGGCGTCGAGGCGCCGACCCGGAATTGCTCGAAAAAGCTCTGCGCGCTGACACCGCCGGCAACATCAGGGCAGTTTGCGTCGTGCACAACGAGACCTCCACCGGATGCACCTCGCGGATTGCAGACATCCGTCGCGCGATCGACGCGGCCGGCCACGCCGCACTGTTGATGGTCGACACAATCAGTGGCCTTGCCAGCGCTGATTTTCGCTTCGACGAATGGGGCGTAGACGTGGCGATCTCAGGTTCTCAGAAAGGCCTGATGCTGCCACCCGGACTGTCGTTCAACGCAATTAGCGACAAGGCGCTGGAGGCATCCCGGTCCGCACAGTTACACAAATCCTACTGGGACTGGCAGGAAATGCTCGATGCAAACGAGCGCGGCTACTTTCCGTATACCCCGGCGACCAACCTGCTGTTTGGTCTTGCCGAGGCGATCGACATGCTGCATGAAGAGGGGCTGGATCAGGTGTTTGCGCGCCACCAGCGCCACGCTGCTGCCACACGCCTGGCGGTGGAGGCCTGGGGCCTTGAAGTTCAGTGCACCGTGCCGTCCGAATACTCGCCAGTACTGACCGCTGTTCGCACCCCCGACGGCCACGACGCCGACAAACTGCGCAGCACCATCCTGCAACACTTCGACATGTCACTCGGCAACGGGCTCGCCAAGGTTCAAGGCGTGGTGTTTCGCATCGGCCACCTCGGCGACTTCAACGACCTGATGCTGATGGCGACGCTGTCCGGCATCGAGATGGGTTTGCACAAAGCCGGTGTGCCGCACAGCACAGGTGGTGTTCAAGCGGCGATGGACTATCTCAAGGACAACGCCGCTCCCGCATCAAAAGCAGCCTGATCCATCACTCGTCCTCAGCCACAGGAAGCCACCATTGGCCAGCGATGAAATCATTTACAGTGCCGCCGACGGCATTGCCACGGTCACATTTAATCGGCCGCAGGCGCGCAATGCCCTGACGTTTGCCATGTACGATGAGATTGCGCGCATCTGTGAAGAACTGGTCGCCACGAATTCGGCTGGCATCAGTGCGCTGATCTTCACCGGTGCCGGTGATCGCGCCTTTGCAGCCGGCACCGACATTTCCGGCTTCAGAGACTTCAGCAGCGCGCAGGACGCGATCGACTACGAGTCGCGAATGGACGAAGTGCTGACACTGATTGAATCGGTGCCCATTCCCACCATCGCAGCGATTCAGGGCGCCTGTACCGGCGGTGGTGCGGCAATCGCCGCCTGCTGCGATCTTCGCGTCGGCAACGGCTTTTTGAAATTCGGTTTTCCGATAGCACGCACCCTCGGCAATTGTCTGTCGGCAACCAGCCTGGCACGCTTATCCGCACTGATGGGCGCCGCCCGAACCAAAGAAATTATCTTCACCTCAAGACTGATTCAGAGCGATGAAGCGCTCGCCACGGGCCTGCTCAGCGAAGTCACCGACGAGCCACTGAAACGCGCGCAGGAACTTGCCGAACAAATGAAAGGCCACGCCCCCATCACCATGCGCGTGACCAAAGAGGCGCTGCGACGCCTGCGCGAACATAGCAGCGGGATCGAGGATCATGATCTGATCGAGCAGGCCTACACCAGCAATGATTTTCGCGAAGGTCTGGAGGCATTTCTAGCCAAGCGAACACCACAGTGGACTGGCACCTGATTGCCGATTCAGCGCGCAAATTCAACTGTTCAGCAGTGCCTGACCGACGCTGGTAATTTTCTTCAACAGCGGATGCCTGACGCGTCGCTGCGGTGAGATAATCACGTAGCTTTCGCGCACACCCTGCGCAGTGCCGATGTAGACGCCGTGGTGTTTGGTCGCCACATCTGATGCGATGACTTCAGGTGCCGGGTAAACCCCCAGCGCCAGATCGCCGAAGGTTTTCATCAACGCGCTGTCATCAAATTCGGCCACCACCTCGGGCTCGACTTCAACATCGTCAAACCATTGATCCAGACTGCGGCGCAGCGCGCTGCTGGCATTGGGCATTAACATCGGTACGCCAGCGAGTGACTCCGGAAAGCCGGCCTTTAGCTTCTTTGCCCACCTGGGTGGCGAGTAGAAACCGATGTTGCTGGTGCCCAGTGCATGATTGAACGCCTTGACGTGCAACCCCGATGGCACAGGCCGGTCAGACAAAATCAGGTCGATTCGATGCACGGCGAGCTCTGCCAGCAGGCCATCGAGATTGCCCTCACGGCAATCGAGTTTCACCGGGTTGTCTACCTCGCCTGCCACACTGTCACCCAGCAACTTGCCGGCAATCAACTTCGGAATCGAATCGAGTATACCCACCCGCAGCGTCTGTGACGGATGATCCGGCTCATGGCGCAATCGCTGCTTTAGCGCCGCCCCGAGCGAAAAGATCTCATCAGAATACTCCTTTACCAGTTGACCCGTCTCAGACATCACCAACCCGCGCCCGACCTTGACAAAGAGCACCTGACCGAGTGATTCCTCGAGTAGTTTGATTTGGCCACTGATCGTTTGCGGCGTGATATTTAACACCCGCGCTGCACTGGCCACACTGCCCTCATTGGCAACTGTATGAAAATACAACAAGTGGTTGTAGTTGAGATGGCGCATACGGCCTCCGGTTAAACAAGCAAATACCACAGATACACGGCATAGCCTGCCAGCATCATTACGCCTGTCCAGCGCACAAACCGCCCGAACGCGATGGCGACCAGCGTGGCAAACAGACAAAAGCCAAACATGCTAGCCAGTGAAAAACCGGTAATGCCGCCAGATTCAAAAGGTGCCAGCATGCCAGACACGCCGAGTACCAGACCGATGTTCATCATGTTGGAACCAACGACATTGCCAACTGCCAGATCGGTTTGCCGCCGTGCCACCGCAATCACCGTCGCTGCGATCTCGGGCAGACTGGTCCCCACTGCGGTTACCGTCAATGCAATCACAGCTTCTGCCACGCCCAGATCGCGCGATAGTGCGACCGCACCTAAAATCAGAAACTCAGCCCCCGCCACCAGCATTAACACGCCAATCAAAAGATTGGCCGCATGACGAAAGCCGCTTCCTTCCACCGGCTCCTGCGGATGACCCGGCACGTCGGACGAGGTGTTGTTTCTGCGAAACGCTATGGCCGCACCGGCCAGCATCAAACAAAATACAAGCAGGCCATCTGCGCGGTCAAAGAAACCGTCCGCCAGTACAAACCACGCCACCGCCGCCATCAGCAACATCACCGGAAACTGAATGTTGCGCAGCATTTGATCGACCGGCAGCACCGCGATAGCAGCGGCCAAACCGAGTACCAGCGCAATGTTGACCGTATTAGAACCAACGACATTGCCGGCGGCTATGTCACCATAACCCTGCAAAGCAGAACCTGCACTGACGAACAACTCCGGTGCGCTCGTACCCAGCGACACCACCACCAGCCCAATAATCGCCGCCGACCATCCGCGGGCACGCCCTAGACTGATCGCGCCCTCCAGCAGCCTGTCGCCACCAAAAAAAAGCAGCAGACAGCCAGCAGCAATCGCGAGAATATCCCACAGCATCGTGTATAGAAGACCTGTTCAATTTGTTGTTGAACAATAGTCTCGGCACTCCACCGGCCAGAATAAAGTCGTGGTTTCCGATTTGATTATAAGATTTTTTCGATCTTTTTAATCTATTAATTCGACTTTAATAACACCTGCCTGGTCAATATGTCCCCGCTCACTCATCACTGGACAGCCTGTTATGCCGATGCGAGCACTGCGAAATTTCATCCGTTGGGAGTCCTCGGCAGGCTTAATCCTGATGAGTGCGGCGATTTTATCGCTGCTGATCGCAAATTCGTCACTGGCGACGTTGCACGCCGAGTTCTTTGCCACCAGGACTGCGATCATTCTGGGTGAGTTTGCGATCGATAAACCACTGTTGCTGTGGATCAACGATGGCTTGATGGCGATTTGTTTCCTGTTAATCGGTCTTGAGTTAAAACGTTGCCGCAAGCTTGTTTTTCGGCAAGCAGATCGGGGTTTTCCTGCCGGTCTGGCTCGCGATCAGAAGCGGCCTGGTACGCATGCCAGAGGGCGCGAACTGGATGATGTTGTACGGTGTGGCAGTGGCGACCGGTATCGGTTTTACGATGAGCTTTTTTATCGGCACTCTCGCCTACGAGTACGCCGACCCGGCCTATGCCACGACGATGAAAATTGGCGTGCTGACAGGTTCCGCGCTGTCGATGGTTTGGGCGCTTATCGTGCTGTTTTTCGCGACCAGAAACCGTGCACCATCAACGCTTGAGGCCACGCCAGCGGCCAACAGCTGAGCCACAGCAGTCACCTGAGCGACTGGCGGAGCAACTGCTCCGCCGCGCTTCGGGCCTGCGCTGACAGCGTCAGCGATTCGCATCTGACGAAGGTGCACTCGACATGAACTGGTTGAACTCGGCCTCATCAGCACGCCGCCTGGCATCAGCTCTGAATTCCTCAAAGCGTCGGGCGCGCTCGCGAATTTCAGTTTTGATTTCAGCGATTCGATCGTACTGCGTTTGCTGATATTCATCGAACACCACATTGTCGCTGCCGAACCCTCGTTCGCTGCCCCAGTTGCCAAAAAAGCGCGCCCAGATTCCCTGCACCGCCGAGGGCAGATCGCGAACATGGCGCCCGGACAGTATCCAGAACAGAACCATGAGCCCCACTGGCCAGAAAATCACAAAGCCGACGACCATCGCGGCAATGTTGACCGCACTCCAGTTGCCCTGACCACCGCACCTGCCGCCTCTGCATCTGGCCCGCCGCGCCGCTGATCCGCTATTCATCTCACTTGATTTCGTCATGATTTTTTCCTGTAAAAACAAGACTTCAATAAACTGATTCCCATAGACAAAAAAACGATGACCGGTTTGCTAGCCACAGCCCCTGTTGACTTATGTGATCACCGTTCACATATAATATACAGACAGCGAAGCCACATACAAGGCTTTGCGAGAAAAAAAGTGAACATCGTTTACATCAACTTTGGACCTACGCGGTGAGAAAAGACCGAAACCAGTACCACCACGGCAACCTCGCCGAGTCGCTGCTCGATGCAGTGGATCAGCTCGCCTCGCAGTTCGGTCTCGAGGCGGTGACACTTCGAGCCTGCGCCAAACTGGTCGGGGTGTCACCATCCTCGGCATTCAGACACTACGCCGACAAACGCGCTCTGCTCACCGCTTTTGCGACCCGAGCGCTGCAGCAGCTGGCCGAGACGATGGCCACGGCCAGTGAACGCGCTGTCGAACAGGGCGACAACCCTTTCCATGCCGTTGGGCTCGCCTACGTCGAATTCGCGATCGACAAGCCAGCATTTTTTCGCGCGATGTGGAGTGAAGAGACGGTATACGTCAATGACCCGGACTACAGCGCCGCGGCCAATCAACTCGGCAATTACCTGAAGGGCGGGTTTGCCGCGACCATCACCGACAGCGATCCGGACAGCTTCAGCGCACAGGAACTGCTGGCCTGGTCAGCGGTACACGGTCTCGCCGATCTGCTCGTCGATGGCCCGGTTGGCAGCGGTGACAAGAAGCCGGAAAAAATGACCATGGCACGGCAGATGATCGAGGCGCTGAGCCCGGCTTTGCGCTAATCGCCGTCAGCAGTATTGGCGACGTGCCGCTTGATCGCGCGCAACACCACAAACTTCCTGGTTGACGCCACCGCTTTACAATTGCCGAACAAGCGCCGCAGCATGACGTGATAGCCCAGGTGCTGATTGGCCACCACCCAGATCTCACCACCCTGCACCAGGCATCGCTTGCTGTCGTCGAACAGCGTTTGCGCAATGCTGCGATCGAGTACGTGTTGCTGATGAAAAGGCGGATTGCAAAGAATAAGATCGGTGCTGTTGCTCGCCTGTTCGGTCAGACCGTCCTGCGCCTGAAACAGCGCATCGGGCACTGGATCGTCGCTAAAATGTTTTTCAAAGTTATGTCGCGCCGAGTCAATGGCCATGTATGACTCATCGATGTACACGCCCGCGGCAGCCGGGTGCGCTGCATGATAGACAAGCCCCAGTACGCCGTTGCCGCAAGCCAGATCGACAAACCGATCTACCGCCGGCAGGGCCGAATACTGGGCAAGCATGACACTGGTACCAAAATCCAGTTTCTCTCTTGAGAAGAGGCTCGAGTGATTGAATAGCTCAAGTCCGACTTTCGAATCCAGATAACTCGATGGGTAGGGATTGACCGGGACCGGCAAATCCATATCCAGCTGTGCAAAAATCAACCGCGCTTTTTTGACCGCCAGTGAGGTCGTGGTCGGGCCAATGATTTTCTCTATGCAATCAAATGCCGAAGGCTGCATATGTTTGACCATACCGCCCGCAATAAACAGCGTCTGTCGGTGCAGACACGGTCGCAAGCGAATCAACTGGTCTTCAAGCAGTGCCGTGATTTTGGGCACCTTGAGAAGCACAATGTCAAATTGGCCGACCGGATCATCCATCGCTGGAAGCGACGACACACTATCGTCGGACAATCCATTGAGTATCAGATTCTCCTGCATCGCGCGATGACTGACACTGGAATCGGACCAGTTAACTCGCTGCCATTGATGCAGTGCGCAGCTAAGCGCACCGCAAGAGTCATTGACCAGCATTAGACGGACGGGTTGATCGGTCGGCAGCAGCCCTTCGCTGTGCAGATGCTGCAACATCAATTCATCTGCCGCGTCCCAGGCGCGAAAGTTATCTCTTTTCCGGACCGGCCAGCGCTGCAACTGAAGTGATCCGAATGGCGATTCAAGGGTCTCCATCAAACTCCCCAACAGACAAATGTGCAACGGCAACCATTGTAACAGCCCGCCACATGCATCTCACGCCGCCACCCGCTCGCCTCCGGCACAATCGCGCCGCATGATCACCCGTTTCTACAATGAATTCTTCATCAGAAATGTTATTCTGATAATTGTCAGGACTAGTAATTTTGCCCTGACCCCTTAAAAACGCTGGTTAGCATACATGGAGAGCTACTCAATGACCGTAAAACACCTCGTCACCATACTTTCACTATCCATGATTCTGTCGGCTTGCGGCTCCGGTAGTGACAACAGTGCCGACGGCGGTACGGATGGAGCGACTGACGGAGCCACCGATGGCGTAACGGACGGCGCAACTGATGGAACGACAGACGGTACAACCGATGGCACGACAGACGGTACAACCGATGGCACGACAGACGGTACAACCGATGGTACGACGGACGGTACAACCGATGGTACGACGGACGGTACAACCGATGGCACGACGGACGGTACAACCGATGGCACGACGGACGGTACAACCGATGGCACGACGG
>CAZNIS010000014.1:14307-25011 GCA_964573105.1 uncultured Granulosicoccaceae bacterium | reverse complement strand
ACGGTACAACCGATGGTGGCACCGCCACCACATTAACCGGAAACGTCGTCAACTGGGGATTTGTCGACATCGACGAATTCGCCGACGAAGTCGACCCTTCCGCAGGCTTCGGTCGCTTCAATGCCAGCTTTCCGGCAGCCAGTCTGCTTGAAGATATCCTGCCGACGCAGGACTCTTGTGAAGTGACCAGAACCGACCTGTTCGATTTCCCGACGACCGGGGGTGACGACTTCAATTTTGGCGCACCGTTTGAATTCATCAGTGCCGGTGAAGTCATCACCTTCACCAGCCCTGCCGGCACCTACATAGAACTGAATCGCACGACGTTTGGAGATATTGTCGGCTACTCCACCGACACCGAACTGCCGCGACCCGCACCATCGGGACTGCTAGTGGATATACCAGGGGACGACTACCCCGCCTTCAGCAACGTATCGATTCCGGATGTCGCTGCGCTGCAACTTACCGCCCCCGCCGATTCCGCACCTGTGACACCCAATACCCAGTTCACCTGGACGGCGGCAACCGGCAGCGATTCCGCAGTCGACATCAGCACAAGCTTTACCGACATCGCCAATATGGAAAATGTCTCCGTCAATTGTACCGTCGTCGATGATGGCAGCTTCTCGTTCGACAGTGCGACACAGGCGGCGATGGGTAGCAGCTTCAGCGGACTCGGGCTGTTCGCATCGAGAGTCGCCTATAGCTTCCGCCAGACTGGCACCACAGTGCTGGTCGTCAGTCACACCATAGACAACAACTAATCGTTACATCGCCGGGCGACACCGCTCGCCCGGCGCCACCGATCTGCCGTCCCGGCGCAACAAGTAAACCGCACTCCGCCAACCTGCCGCCGCTCACTGCTCGCGTCTTGCCCCCGGGAACCTCCTGCATCCGCAGTTGCCGAAAGCGATTTCGGTGAACTTGCACGCGTTCCAACACTGCCGAAACCTGTATCTCCCGAAAAACTGCAAACCAATTGCAAAATTGGTCTTGATTCCGAAATCGCTTTCGGTACACTTTGCGCCCACAGCAGCGCCAACATGGCGTTGCATACCTTTTCTCGGGGGTCTCTGCGCTTGGCAGAACACGTGAGTTTGCGCATGTTGTCCGAGCACGTCGGTCTTACCGACGGCACAGTGTCGCGCGCGCTCAACGACTACCCGGATATCGCTGAAAAAACTCGCGAGCGCGTGAAGGCCGCCGCTCGAGAGCTCGGCTATCAACCCAACCACAACGCCAGACGCCTCGCCACCGGTGCGGCAGAATGTGTAGCCTACGTGATGCCCGCCCGTACCAGCCACGCCAGTGACCCCTTTCTGGCCGAGCTACTGAACGGATTGTCGCGCGCCATGCTAAAGCGCGGCTGGGATTTGACCATCACCGCTGCCGGATCGATCGACGATGAGATTCAGCAGATCAAGCGGCTGGCAGCGGCCAATCGCGTCAACGGATTTGTCGTCTCGCGAACGCTGGCAGACGATCCGCGTATCGATACATTACTGGAACTCGGCGTCCCGTTTATCTCGCATGGTCGAACCCGCAACGCCAATGACTACGCCTGGTTCGATGTCGACAATCGCGCGGCGTTTCGCACCGCTTTTGAACACCTGTATGAGCTTGGGCATCGAAAAATCGGTTTCATCGGCGGCCCGGCCGAATACAACTTCGCGCAAAAACGTCACGCAGGGTATCTGGATGGCTTGCGCGCTGCCGGCCTGCCCGTTCAAAACCAGTGGCTGGTGGAGTCACCACTGACGCTCGATGGCGGTGAGACGGCCATGACAGCGCTGCTCGACAGCGCGCAGCCGCCGACCGCCGTTTTGTGCGTGACCGACATGGTGGCCATTGGCGCCATGGCCGCCCTGCGAAAACGCGCCCTGCGCGCCGGGCGCGACATCGCGATTGTCGGTTACGACGGTATTGCCGTTGGCGACTACACCAGCCCCACGCTCACCACGATGACCCAGCCACTGATCGAGGCGGGTGAAACCCTGGGTTCAATGTTACTGAACGTCGTCGACGGCGACGACCCGCGCGCGCACCAGGTACTGGTTGATGCCCGACTGGTTCAGCGCGAATCATCTACCGGTGTTGCACCATGAACACGTGCCGCACACCTCGTTTTTGTTTTTACGGTTACTCGCTGGTTCGGCCACGCGCCAGCGACCACAACCTCAAGCCGCGTGGCACTTTTTGATGCAGAGGAACTCTATGAAACACGCACTACCGAAAGCCAGTGCTCTGTCACTGGTTTTATCCGCTTCACTGCTCGGCAGCGGCAACGTCAGCGCCGAGGGTGTACTGTTCTGGTCAACTCAGGCCAAGCCCGCTGAAGAACAGCAGGCCATGCGCGAAAACGTACTGGCAGGCTTCGAGGGCGAAGTCGACTTTCAGGCCAATGATGGCGGCCCGTGGCTGACTCGCCTGCAGGCGGAAATCGAAGCCGGCAGCGGCAAAATTGGTGTACTCGGTGCACTGCACGGTGACTTCACCACCATGGCTTCTGACCTGGTCGATCTGTCTGGCGTCGATATGGGCGACACCGCCATGAACGCCACTTTCATGGAACTGGGCAAGCTCGGCTCAGGTGAACAAAAGTACATTCCATGGATGCAGGCTACCTACGTGATGGCAGCGAACAAGAAAGCGCTGGAGCATCTTCCCGAAGGCGCCGATGTCATGGCGCTCAGCTACGATCAACTCATCGAGTGGTCAAAGAATCTGGCGGAAAAGACCGGCAGCCCGAAGTTTGGCTTTCCGGCAGGCCCAAAAGGCCTTAAGCACCGCTTTTTCCAGGGTTACCTGTATCCGTCATACACCAACTCCATGGTAACCAAGTTCCGCTCTGCAGAGGCTGAGACCGCCTGGGGCAAGTTCAAGGAACTGTGGGCTGTGACCAACCCGGGCTCAACCGGCTACAACGCCATGCAGGAGCCGCTGCTGACTGAAGAAGTCTGGGTTGCGTTTGATCACACCGCACGCCTGGCCAATGCGTTTAACGATCGTCCGGACGACTTCATCGCATTCCCGGCACCGGCAGGTCCGACCGGTCGCGGCTTCATGCCAGTTGTCGTCGGCATCGCGGTACCGAAAACTGCACCGGATATGGACGCTGCCAAAAAACTGGTGGCCTACATGACTAACCCGGCAACCCAGATCGAAACCCTGAAGACCACCAGCTTTTTCCCGGTCGTCGATGTTGAGCTGCCAGCCGACATGCCGGCTTCGGTCAAGCTGTCAGGTGCTGCAATCGCCGCGATGTCCGGTTCGGAAGATGCCAATCCGGGTCTGCTGCCCGTCGGCCTTGGCAAACTTGGCGGTCAGTTTAATGCAGTCTATGTCGACGCATTCGAGCGCATCGTACTCGGCGGTGAAGATGTCAAAGCCGTACTCGATGAGCAGGCTGAAGCACTGACTGCTGTCATGCAGGAAGCCGGCGCGCCGTGCTGGGCACCGGATGCCGCCTCTGACGGCCCCTGCCCGGTAGAGTAATCCTGCAGCACTGTGGATAATCGCTTGCGGGCCTTCGGCCTGACCAGTCGAGCTTTCACAGACAACCGGCAGCGCAGTGGCGCTGCCGGTTGTGTTAAACCCGCCGTGCTTCCTACACTCAACGCCAGGCCTACGCGACACCTGCCATGAACGCCCGCACGCTGCCCTATCTGTTGCTGCTACCAGCATTGTTGTTTTTGCTGGCGTTTTTTTTGTATCCGTTTTTACTGGTTGCGTGGCAGGCTTTTTTTACTGAGCAAAACGAATTTACAACCAGGTTTGTCAGCAAGATGGTCAAACACTGGAAGTTTGACAAAGCGCTGACCAACACCTTTTTACTGGTACTTGCCGTCGTCCCTATTCAGCTCGCGCTGTCGCTGCTGATGGCGACAATGGTCTCCAAAATGCAGCGCGGTCGCGACACCGTGCTCTATATCTGGACCATACCCCTTGGCATTTCGGATCTTGCGGCTGGCCTCATCTGGCTTGCGATTTTTGAGCAAACCGGATTTCTCAATTCTGCGCTGCACGCGATGGGGTTTATCGATCAGCCAGTCACCTTTCTGGGCTACCAGAACAAAACCATGATTTTCGTTGCCGTGATGATCGCCGAGGTCTGGCGCGCCACTGCCATCATGCTGGTGATACTGGTGGCCGGCATCGGCCTGATCCCAAAAGAATACTATGAAGCGGCGGAGGTATTCGGCGCCAGCCGCTGGAAGCAATTCACTCGCATTACCTTCCCGCTGCTTAAGCCCAGCCTGCAGACCGCACTTATTCTGCGAGTGATATTGGCGTTTGAGGTGTTTGCCGTCGTCATCGCGCTCAGTGGCACCAACCTGCCGGTACTGATGAGCGAAGTCTATCGCTGGCAGTTCGAGCTGCAGGACAATCACATTGCAGCGTCTTTCGCGATGCTGATACTGCTGATATCGGTTGCCTTCACGCTGCTGTTTATGTGGATTCTACGCACGCCGCGGGAGGCACAGGTATGAGCGTGCGATCGAGTGTCATGAGCCGATTTGCATTTCATGCAGTCACGGTGCTGTTGTGCCTGTGGGTACTGGTACCGATTTATCTGCTGTTCTCCAACGCCCTGTCGACACCCGCATCGGTTACGGCGTTCCCCAAAGGTTTGTTGCCAGAGTTTTCAACCGAGAGTGTCGGCTTTTTTGCGCGCTTTGCTGGTGTTGGCAAAGCGATGTGGAGCTCAGTTCAGGTGGCGGTAGTAACGATGATCCTGTCGATCGCGCTCGGGGCTCCGGCAGGTTATTCGCTGTCGCGTTTCGACTTTCGCGGCAAGAGCGCCTTTCGGGTGCTGGTGCTAATGACCCGCGCCTTTCCACTGCCGTTGCTGGCACTGCCAATGGCAGTGATGTTTATCCGCATGGGACTGGACGACACCATTCTGGGCCTTGCCATCGTGCACACCACGCTGGCCTTGCCGTTTGCCGTGTTGATTACCTATTCGCTGTTCTCCGGCATTCCCGTCGAGCTTGAAGAAGCCGCATGGACACTTGGCTGCAATCGCCTGCAGGCTTTTATCAAAGTGATACTGCCGTTGGTGCTGCCAGGCATTACCGCGTCCGCAATTTTTGCATTCGTCATTTCGTGGAACGAGGTTTTCGCCGCCGCGGTACTCACCATCGAGCACCGTACACTGCCGGCGTTTTTGTTGCAGAGCTTGTCGGAATCACCGCTGCACCTGAAGTTTGCCGGTGGTGCGGTACTGGTGCTGCCGGCGCTGATTTTTATTTTTCTGGTGCGCAAGTACCTGTTTGCAATGTGGGGTATTGCCAATCGCTAGCGTGTTAGCAGCTCAATAACACTTAACTCGATCAGGCAAAACAACCACCACAGAACAACGGAAACACTCTTGGCTGAAATTCGCATCAAGCAAGTTGGCAAGTCGTTTGGCAAGTTCCAGGCCCTGGACTCGGTGGATTTAACGATTGCCGATCAGGAGTTCATGGTTTTGCTCGGCGCATCCGGTTGCGGTAAGACCACGCTGCTTCGCATCATCGCTGGGCTCGAAACCGCGAGCGGTGGCGAAGTCTGGATTGGTGACAAACGCGTCGATCATTTGCGCCCCAAGGATCGCAATATTGCGATGGTGTTTCAAAACTACGCGGTATTTCCGCACCTGACCGTTTTTGAAAATATCGCCTTTGGATTGCGCATGGCAAAAATGCCACAAACGGAAGTCGATCGACGCGTCCATCGAACGGCAGAGTTAATGCACATTGAACAGTTACTGGAACGCTACTCGGGCCAATTGTCCGGCGGACAGCGTCAGCGCGTGGCAGTGGCAAGGGCGCTGGCAATGGAACCGGAAGTCATTTTGATGGACGAGCCGCTGTCCAATCTGGACGCACTGCTGCGCATGGAAATGCGCGCTGAACTAAAAAGCATTCTGGCCGAAAGCAAGACCACGACTATCTATGTGACCCACGATCAGGTGGAAGCCATGAGCATGGCCGATCGCATTTCGATTATGAACAAGGGCCAGATCGTGCAGGCAGCAACGCCTGTCGAGGTGTATCGCAACCCGGCCGCACGTTTTGTCGGCTCGTTCATTGGCAATCCACCAATGAACTTTTTGCCCGCATGTCCACTCGGCAATGGCCGCTGGCAGGTTGCCGGCACCGAGTTTGACGGACCACATTCAGCCCACTCCGCTCTGGAGTTTGCCGTACGGCCCGAGGACATCAGCGCCGGACAAGGCCCGCTCAATGCCACAGTCAAAGTCATTGAACCACTCGGGCCGCATGTGCTGGCCAGTTGCCTGGTCGACAAACATCTTTTTCGGGTCATCCTTCCCTCTGATTCCACGGTCGCCGCCGGCGATACGATAACAGTGGCCCCTATCCAGGATCGCATCCGCTGGTTCGATCCGGAAACCGAATTGTCTGTCCCCCTGCACTAATTATTCGCATCAACAAAACGGACCTCTGACATGCAAGAGCCTCAGCAATCCGCTATCGACATTTTAAATGCGAATGATCGCGGTGGATTTACCATTCCCACGTCGCGTCTGTATCCCTACCAGTGGAACTGGGATTCCGTGTTTACCGCACTGGGTTTTGCGCGCTTCAATCGCGCCCGCGCATGGCAGGAGATAGAAACGCTGTTCAACGCGCAGTGGAGCAACGGCATGGTGCCGCACATCATCTTTCGCTCCAGCGATCCGGATTACTTCCCGGGACCGGACATCTGGCAAAGCGGCACAACGCCTGCAAGCTCCGGCCATTCACAGCCACCGGTCGCGGCTAGTGTTGTGCGATCACTGATGGAGAGCGGCGGCGAAGATGATCGCGAACGCGCAGCCAGGCTCTACCCGAACCTGCTGACCTATCACCGCTGGTTCCACACCCACCGCGATCCGGACAACACCGGCCTGGTCGCAACCATCCACCCGTGGGAGTCCGGCCGCGACAACTGCCCGGACTGGGATATCGGCCTCGACGGTATGCAGGTGGCCCCCGACCTCGAGCCCTACGTGCGACGCGATACCGCACACGTCGACGCCAGCGAACGACCCAGTAAGGCGCAATATGATCGCTTTCTGACAATCATTAAATTTGGTCGCGAATGTCAGTGGGACTCGGGCGAGATCTACCGCAACGGACCGTTTTTGATGGTCGATCCGGGTATACAGTTTATTTTGCTGCGCGCCGATCGGGACCTGCAAACGATTGCTCGTACGCTGGGCAGACCGGAACAGGAGATCGCCGAACTGCAGGGCTGGATCGATCAATCACAGGCGGGTAGCGAAAAACTCTGGAACGCCGATGCCGGCGCCTATTGTGCGCTCGATTTACGCTCGGGTCAGATGAGCGATGCACTGACCAGCGCATCGATGCTCGCGTTGTACGGCGGCACAACCAACCCCGACCACACCGCCACCATGTTAAAACGTGCACGCGAGATTCTGGCGATCGTCAAATATGGATTTCCGAGCTGGGACCCGGAGCACCCGAGCTTTGAATCGCGGCGCTACTGGCGAGGCCCGGTGTGGGCGATGATGAATTACATGATTGCCACGGGACTGGATGACCAGGGCGAACAACTGATGGCGCAACGCATTCGCAATGACACTCGCGCGCTGATCAGCAACAGCGGCTATTACGAATACTTCGACCCGATGACGGGCGCGGGATGCGGCGGCAACGACTTTACCTGGACCGCGGCCATTCAGCTTGCACTGGGCTAATAATTCGACCCAGATAAACTAACACAGTAGCTTGTTACGGCGGTGGACTGACCGCCGTCCAGCCACCATCAACTACCAGCGTCTGGCCGGTAATTTGCGCGGCCCCGGGCGAGAGTAGAAACATTGCCGCGTTGGCGATATCGACTGGCGTCGATGCGCGCCCGGTCGGCGTCAATCCCGCCCAGACAGACTCATAGTCCGCATCCTCCAGCGTGCGCTCCGTAGAGGTTGCGCCCGGCGCTATCGCATTGACCGTAATCGCATGCCGGCCGAGCTCGGCACCCAGACTTTTCGCAAGCATTCGAATGGCCGCTTTTGACATCGCGTAGGCGGCGAGATCCGGATGGTATTGAAGCCCTGTCACCGATGACATCAGCACAATCCGTCCCGCCGCAGGCAACGCACTGGATACGGCGTCACGATGTTGTGTGATCAGCACTCGGGCCGACCGTTGTGCCAGATAAAAACTGCCGCGCAGATTCACATCCACCAGCCGCTGAAAATCCTCAACCGGGTAGTCGAGAAACGCGCCAAACGTGGTGATGCCTGCATTGGCGAGCGCAAAATCCAGCCGGCCAAAGTCGGTGCACGCAGCGTGGATCATCTGGTCAATCACCGTCAGATCAGCGCTGTCTCCCGGCACAACCGCCACCGAGTCAGCAGGTCCACCCCATGTTTCCCGCACCTCGGCGAGCAACGCAGGATCGAGATCGTTGAGCACGACGCTGGCACCGGCCTGCAGCAACTGCAGCGCAATCTGTCTACCGATACCACTGCCTCCACCGGTCACAATTGCTACGCGGTTGCTGTAATCGAACATGGCCTTGCCACCCATTGCACTCGAACTCCCCCGAATATCGGGTCTTTGCTATCACTGTGGTTCACGCTGAACCTGTTCCGCAGTCGGCTAGTTCACGCGTTTCATCAAACGTTCATCTGGTAAATCATAAATCGTTCAGGAACGCGTAACTGATTATTCAATCGCCAGCACTATTTTGTGTTGGTGGGAGCTTGCGGCAATACGCCAGCCACCCGCTAGACAATCAACAATGCGAGAATGAACAATCCCATGATAAGACAACAAAATTATCTGCTGGCATCGGCCATAGCGCTGGCTATTTCTGGCGTCACCGCAGTCTACGCCGCTGACAAGGCAGTCTCCGACGATGTTGTCGCCGGTCAGCGTGATGCGCTGGCTAAATCCACCAACGGCGCAGGCTTCGGCCCGCAATCCCCTCGCGACATCGACTCAGCAGCCGGCGCCAACGCCCGGCAGTTTGAGGCCGCGCCGGCCTACACGCAAATGAATCTGTGCAACATCCATTTTCACGAAGGCGCTGAGCACAAAGGCGGGGAATTCACCAAATACGCTGGCAATGGAGACGGCAAGGGTTATGGCACCGGCTATGAATATGCCGGCACCCTGTCAGAGGCAGAGCTGGCAGCGATCGACAAGCCCATCGGGGCCGGCAAACACGCTGGACTGCAACCCGGCGACACCATCGAAGTACACTATGTTCATTCATCCGCGCAGGTAACACCGGGCCCCACGCTGGGCGCCTGCCTGAGTGATGCGATTAAAAATCCACAGCTGCGCGTCGAGACTCAGGTATACGTGCTGGTCAACGATGAAAATGCCCACGACTTCATCCACCTGACGGAAGTGGGAGAAGTCAATGGATTTGCCCAGGCGCTGAACATACCGAAAGACACTGGCGAGCCCGTTCAGTATGCCGGTTCTACCACCGGCCCGAGCTACAACGAGGCCGGCTCTCCGTTCCAGGTGAGTTGGAGCGTGCGTCCGCAAGTTGCCAAAGTGAACATTCACTCCGTAGGCAAGTGGTTCGAAAGCAACATCTTCAACGAAGCTTACGCCCACGGCGTCCGAAACCTCGTGACCAACCCGGATCTGCTGTCGACAATCGGTAATTAATCGCGACCCGGTTGATCTAAGCCGGACCGGGCCAGTCGCCCGGTCCGCATTACATCATCCCGTTAACTTCTGCTGTTACAGCCCCGAGTAGTAGGCCGCCAGATCAGCGATGTCCTGATCAGTCAGGCCACTCGCCTGAGACGCCATCGATGAAGTACTGGGCCCTTGTGTTTGCCCGCCCCGATACGCTTCCAGCATCGAATAGATATAGGCGTCATCGAGGCCCGCCAGACGTCCAAACGGTGCACCGGTAGCCGGATCGCCGTCACCGTGACATCCCACACACCCGGACGCTGCACTGGCCCCGTTTCCGGCATTGCCACTCGGCCGCGTGATACCCAGTGTTGAGTAAAGGTGATCCAGCGCCGCGCCTACCGATACCAGTGACATTGTCGAGGAACCCGAGTTGGCAACCAGATTAATCACATCGGTATTATTTTCAAAATCGCCGATTGGCACGCGAAAGTTGATTGCACTGGCGGTGGCTGCGGCGTCATCCGGCACCGTAATACCGTTGGCCGGATTGCCATCCTGATCGAGCGACTGCAGTAACCGTGCGATGTTGGTCGCCGTCGCAACAGTATAGGAATCTCCCATGGCCAGGTCGATCGGGCTCAGTTCGGCCGACGCCAAAGCCGACGGCAATTGTGTCGCTCCTACGGAGAAAGTCACTGTCTCTCCTGGCTCATAGGAAAACTCACCCGCTGCGTTGGTTTCCCCTGACAACGTTTCGGTTGTGTAGCTAACCCCCTCTACCGGGCTGTCAGTAAAAACACCGGTAGATGCGCTACTGCCATCGGTCGTGCCGTCCGTTGTTCCATCGGTACTGCCGTCGGTTGTTCCGTCTGTGGCCCCATCGGTGCCGCCGTCTGTCGTACCGTCAGTGCTGCCGTCGCTTGTTCCGTCAGAGGAACCATCGGTGCTGCCGTCCGTCGTACCGTCCGTTGACCCATCGGTGCCGCCATCGCTTGTCCCGTCAGTGCTGCCGTCGGTTGAGCCGTCAGTTGCCCCATCGGTACTACCATCCGATGTTCCGTCCGTCGCCCCATCGGTACTGCCATCC
>CAZNIS010000014.1:0-14207 GCA_964573105.1 uncultured Granulosicoccaceae bacterium | reverse complement strand
CCGTCGTCCCATCGGTACTGCCATCCGTTGTACCGTCAGTCGACCCATCGGTACTACCATCCGATGTTCCGTCCGTCGCCCCATCGGTACTGCCATCCGTTGTACCGTCCGTCGTCCCATCGGTACTGCCATCCGTTGTACCGTCAGTCGACCCATCGGTACTGCCGTCCGTTGTACCGTCCGTCGTCCCATCGGTACTGCCATCCGTTGTACCGTCAGTCGACCCATCGGTACTGCCGTCCGTTGTACCGTCCGTCGTCCCATCGGTACTGCCATCCGTTGTACCGTCAGTAGCTCCGTCGGTATTACCATCAGTTGCACCGTCTGTCGCGCCGTCGGTATTCCCGTCCGTCATACCATCGGTGGTTCCCTCGACGACATCATCATCGGAACCGCCGCATCCTGCGGCCAGTGCAAGGCAGGCAGCCAACGTCAACACTCTGGATATCGAAATTGTGCGCTTCAAGTGAAATCTCCCTTTTGTATAAGTCCATGGATAAAGTGCACTGGCACACGTCGGTTCAGCCCGGTTACCCTGGTAGACGTTCCGTTGTCAGTCACACCGTGCCTAAAATAGCACTGATTCCACTTCAGTAGTACGGTCAATATACGTCATATGTTCCGATGATTTGGCAGCATGGCAGCAGCGACAAGGGTCGCGTTGAACATGCCTGAGCCCACACTTCAATCGCCCCGGAACGCCTGTTTGCTCGATGCGCCAGCTCAGTCGATCGATACGACATCAGCCGGTTTGATAAGACCGCCGTTGACCACTTCAGCGTAAACACCCATGTCCATGTGTCCGTAGTGCTGCTGGAGTAACTTCGGTGTTTTGATATCGCGCTCGCCGGTCGACAGGTTCACTTCGGTTGCCGGGCAACGTTTGGTGCGTTTGACGAATTTCAGGTTCACCGCACCGATCGAAATCTCCCGACCGATCATGTCAAGCTCTGCAAATGGTTCCAGACCAGACAGCAAAATATTGCCGCGAAAGCGCCTGGGGTCGACGTCCACGCCAATTTTCCTGGAGAAGTCGCGGACACTGTCCAGGTTGATGATCGACACCGCGTTCATCATCTCGGCAGAGACCACTGACACATCGGTAAACCGGTGTGGCGTGGCCTCGAAAAGTTGTGGATCGTCTTCCTCGGGTAAACCGAGATGGGTTTTCAAGAAATCGCAGGCAGCCTGTTTGCCTGATTCGGTGTCGATCGCAAATTGACTGGATTCCGCCTGTGTGGCGATCCGCAATTGCCCGCTGGCTTCGTCAAATTCTGTTGCCAACAGCGCCAGGCGCTCATCCCGCGCCAGCATATAGAAACGGGTCTTCGGCAAGGGCTTCGGAGCAGCGGGGTCGAATCCGCTGCGGGGTCTGGCTAAACCAAAGCGTCGATCGCACGGAAATCCGCTGCCGGCCTCGAGCTGTACGCTTTCAAGTAACTGCCCGCTCAGGCCCTTGATCGGATATCGGGTTAACGTCTCGACGGTGATTGTCATGGGGTCAAAGCCGGTTGTCTTTGCGCAGCAGCGTTGCGTAACACTGTAAGCGAAACATGCGGTTAAGCCTAGCTCCAACACCAGATGAGGTACGCACCTCAGAAACTGCTGGACTTGAGGAACGTACATCATCTAGACTGCGACGAGCGTGGAAACACCGTGCGGTGGGCACCTCCCGCTACACCATCGCTGTCAACATCTCTGTTAACAGCTACTACAAAGTGCAGGTAACCGTGTCAACGGATACGCTGTCAAAACCGAGGAAAAAGTCTATGAGAATGCATAAGCTGGCGTCCGTCGGACTTGTGTCGATTGCCGCTACCACATTCAATCAGGCCGCACAGGCGGATGATCTAACGTTGTGCTGGGCGGCCTGGGATCCTGCCAACGCACTGGTTGAACTGAGCAAGGAGTTCGAGCAGTCCAGCGGCCACACCATGAACTTCGAATTTGTGCCATGGCCAAACTTTGCCGATCGCATGCTCAACGAACTCAACTCCGGCGGCAAGCTATGCGACTTGCTGATCGGTGACAGTCAGTGGATCGGTGGCGGCGCCGAAAACGGTCACTACGTCAAACTGAACGATTTCTTCGACAAAGAAGGCATCAGCATGGACGACTTCGCACCGGCCACTGTCTACGCCTACTCTACCTGGCCCAAGGGCACACCCAACTACTATGCGCTGCCCGCCATGGGTGACGCCAACGGCTGGTTCTACCGCAAAGACTGGTTCGCCAGAGACGACATTCGCGCAGCCTACAAGGAGGCCACCGGTCAGGAACTGGGCGAGCCAAAAACCCAAAAGGAAATGCTGCAGATAGCGCAATTTTTCCAGGGTCGCGAGATCGACGGCAAGAAAGTCTATGGCGCTGCAATCTTCACTGAGCGCGGCTCCGAAGGCATCACCATGGGCGCGACCTCAGCACTGTATCCGTGGGGATTCAAGTACGAGAACACGCCAGGCAAATACGACATGGAAGGTGCGGTAAATTCACCTGAAGCCGTCGAGGCACTGGAGTTCTACAAAGAGTTCTACAAGACCGCGACGCCACCGGGATACACCAACTCCTACATGGGAGAGAGCCTGGATGCGTTTAAATCGGGCCAGGTTGCGATGGCGATGAACTGGTTTGCGTTCTTCCCCGGCCTCTATGCCGATCCGAATACCGGCGGCGACAAGATCGATTTCTTCGTCAACCCGCCACAAAACGTCCCGGGATCAACGCTTGGTGGACAAGGCATTTCTGTTGTCTCCTATTCCGATAAACAGGAAGCGTCTCTGGAATACATCAAGTGGTTCTCAAATCCGGACGTACAGGCAAAGTGGTGGAGCATGGGCGGCTATTCCGCGCACAACTCTGTGCTGAACAGCCCCACCTTTAAGGACAGCGCGCCGTTTGCCGGTGATTTTCTGGTCGCCATGGAGAACGTCAAGGACTTCTGGCAGGAACCAGCCTACGCAGAATTGCTGCTCGCGATGCAAAAGCGCGTCCACGACTACGTCGTCGCCGATCAGGGCACAGCTCAGGAAGCGTTGGATAAACTCATCGAAGACTGGACCGAAGTTTTCGAAGACGAAGGCAAACTCTAAGTCAGTCACTGACGCCGGCGACACTGGTCGCCGGCCCTTCCTCAACCATTGCCTGCACCGCCGGCTGAACGCCGGCGCATTATCGGAAATTTCCAATGGTCGAAAAATCGGTCGATCGCCTGGCGCGCGCGACACCCCCACAGGTGGCCCATCGAGTAAGAGGGTTATCTGATCGGGCAATCGCATGGATATTCGTTGGCCCGACAATCTTCCTGCTGCTGGCGATCAATATTTTTCCGCTGATCTGGACGATCAATTTAAGCTTCACAAACTTCAAGGCGAATCGCATCGGCCGCGAAGTCAAATATATCGGCTTGCGCAACTACGAGCGCATCCTGACCGACAGCGACATCTGGCTGTCGATGCAGGCCACCGCTCATTTTCTGTTCTGGACGTTATTTTTTCAGGTCGTGCTCGGGTTCGCGCTGGCGTGGCTGATCAATCGCAAGTTCCGTGGCAACGATCTCTGGACCACCATCATCGTTCTGCCGATGATGCTGTCACCTGCCGTCGTGGGTAACTTCTGGACGTTTCTATACCAACCACAGATCGGCCTGTTTAATTACATCATTGCGTTTTTCACCGGAGTCGAGCCGTCCAGTTTCGAAATGCTGGGGTCAGTCACGCTAGCCCCGTGGGCCATTGTCATCGTTGACACCTGGATGTGGACGCCATTCGTCATGCTGATCTGCCTGGCCGGCTTACGCAGTATTCCAGACTACATCTATGAAGCGGCAGAAATAGACCGCGCCTCGAAAATCAGGCAATTCTTCACCATCACTATTCCCATGGTGCTGCCCTTCCTGATGCTGGCGGTGCTGTTTCGCGGTATCGAAAATTTCAAGATGTTTGATCTGGTGGTGCAACTGACCGGTGGCGGGCCAGGCTCCACCACGGAATTGGCTTCAATCAATCTTAAGCGAGAGGCCTTTGAAAAGTGGCGCACGGGCTACTCGAGTGCGTTTGCAATCATATTGTTTGTCACCGTATTCGGCCTTGCATCGATCTATGTCAAAGCGCTTAACAAGGTGAAGGAACGATGAGCTATTCCGTCACCGAGGCCACGTCGCGGCAGAAGACCATCGCCGGCACGCTGGTGATCCTCTACGCACTGATCACCATGATCCCGCTGATCTGGATCTTCATGACGGGTTTCAAAACGCCACCGGACAGCATCAGCTATCCACCTAAAATTGTCTACGAACCGTCGCTGGAAGGTTACGTCAACCTGTTCACTACACGCACGCGCGTGAGCCCGGAAAAACTGGCGAGCCTGCCACCACCGGAGAACTTTGCCGAAGAGATCGTTCGCAATCGCGATATGGTGATTGCCGGGCCATCCAAATTCGGCGGGCGCTTTCTCAATTCGGTGATCATTGGTTTCGGTTCAACGTTCCTGAGTATTTTTCTGGGCACACTGGCGGCCTATGCGTTTTCGCGCTTCAAAATCCCGCTGGCCGACGATCTGCTGTTTTTCATATTATCTACGCGCATGATGCCGCCGATCGCGGTAGCCATTCCGATCTTTCTGATGTACCGCCAGCTCGGATTGAGCGACACCCACCTCGGGATGATTTTGCTCTACACCGCGGTGAACATTTCACTGGCAGTCTGGCTGCTCAAGGGGTTTATCGATGAGATCCCCCGCGAGTACGAAGAGGCCGCACTGATCGACGGTTACACGCGCTTTCAGGCCTTCTACAAGGTGGTGCTGCCACAGGCGGCAACCGGTATTGCATCGACTGCCATTTTCTGTCTCATCTTCGCATGGAACGAATATGCTTTCGCGGTGCTGCTCACCTCCGGCACGGCGCAAACCGCACCGCCTTTTATCCCCACAATTATTGGCGTTGGCGGGCTGGATTGGCCCGCTGTGGCCGCGGGAGCAACGCTGTTCCTGCTGCCGGTCATGATCTTTACTGTCATGCTGCGCAAGCATCTATTGCGCGGCATCACTTTCGGAGCAGTGCGCAAATGATTCGGTTCCTCAGTGGATTTTTCCGCTTCAGGCGCGGCCCCTGGGAAATGCTGGCCACGCTGCTCATTGCCGTGGGTGTCGTCATGTTGATGCAACCTTTTTTTATGTGGGCCTACACCTATTCGTTTATCGTGACTCTAACGGGTACCGTGATGTTTATTATCGTCAGTCACTTCCCGGAAGAGTCGGATGGCTGAGATTGTCATTAAGAACTTGTGCAAACGGTTCGGCGATTTTACCGCTGTTCAGGAGTCATCGTTCACCATAGCCGATGGCGAATTCTTTATGCTGCTCGGCCCATCAGGCTGTGGCAAGACCACCACACTGCGCATGATAGCCGGCCTGGAACTGCCGACATCGGGCGAGATTTTCCTCGATGGCGAGGAGATCAGCCAGCGTCCGCCGTCCCAGCGCGATATCGCGTTCGTGTTTCAGATGTTTGCGCTGTATCCGCACATGAATGTGCGCCGCAATATCAGTTACCCGCTGATCAGCCAGGGCATGAAGCGCAGGGAACGCATCGCCAAAGTGGCAGAGGTTGCGAAAATACTGGGTATTGAGGATATCCTCGACAAACCGGTCGGTGGCTTGTCGGGTGGCGACCGGCAGCGCGTCGCGCTTGGCCGGGCCATCGTGCGCGAGCCCAAGGCATTTATGATGGATGAACCACTCGGCGCACTCGATGCCGAATTTCGCGAACACATGGCCGAGGAACTGCGTGCGCTGCACGATCGCATGGGTGCAACCACGGTGTACGTTACCCACGATCAACTGGAGGCCATGCAAATGGGCGACAAGATCGTCGTCATGAACAACGCCGTCGTTGAACAATTCGGCACGCCCCAGGAGATCTACGACAAACCCGCCAGCCTGTTCGTCGCAGACTTTATCGGATCCCCGTCCATGAACATGATTAGCCTGGACGGCGCTGTGCAGGAAGGCCAGCGTGAGGTATCCATAAAGGGGGCGCCTGTCGCGGTCCCTGAGCAACTGGAATCAGTCGACGATTCGATTCTGCTGGGCGTGCGCCCGGAACATATTCGCCTGAGCGACAGCGCACAGCTACGCGCTCGCGTTACCGCCACTGAGTATCTCGGCACGACACAAATCGTCACGCTCGCAAGCGATGCCGGCACGCTAAAAGCGCGTGTGGATTCTTCGCTTTCGGTGCAGACCGGCGAACAACTCGGATTGCAATTTGATGCAGACCGCGTGTCGCTCTTCTCTTCTGCCACCGGCAAGGCAGTGCGATCGACTCTGAATCGGGAGGTGTTGCATGGCTGAGGTTGTACTCGAAGGCTTGTGCAAGGCATTCGGCAACCAGGTGGCGGTAGCCAATATCGACATGCGCATCGAAGATGGCAGCTTTGTCGTACTGTTGGGTCCAACCGGCGCCGGTAAAACGACGACACTGCGATTGATATCAGGGCTGGAGAGTATCGACAGTGGCACGATTTCTATCGGTGGCCGGATCGTAAATGACGACACGCCCGCACAACGCAACGTGGCGATGGTATTTCAGCAATACTCACTCTATCCCCACATGAGCGTGCGCAATAACCTCGCCTTCCCCTTGCGATCTCCAATTCTCAAAACACCTGAATCGGAAATCTCTCGCCGGGTGGCCGAGGTAGCTGAGGTCCTGCAGATTTCAAGCAAGCTGGACAACCGCGCAACTGAACTGTCAGGTGGTGAAATGCAGCGCGTGTCAATCGGCCGCGCGCTGGTTCGCAACCCGGCGATTTATCTCATGGACGAGCCGTTGAGTTCGCTCGACGCACGTCTGCGCGCCGACCTGCGCATCGAACTCAAACGCATACAGGCTGATCTTGGCTCCACACTGCTCTACGTCACCCACGATCAAATAGAGGCCATGACCATGGCCACGCATGTAGGTGTGCTGCAAGAGGGCAAGCTGGTGCAATTCGGCAGCCCGAGAGAAGTCTACGAACAGCCTGAAAGTGTCTATGTTGCCAGTCGTCTGGGGTTGCCACGAATAAACATTTTACCCGCTGAACTGTTTTCCGATGTCGCCGGCCGCGCTGCAAAAGTCGGTTTACGCCCGGAACATGTTCAGTTTGGTGCGGGTGAGCCAGCCAGCGTCAAACGGGTGGAACACCTGGGCGACCACACGCGCGTGCACCTTGACCTGAAAGGTCATTCGATTGTGTGTTTACAGCCCGAAGCCAATCCGGTCACGCCAGGCACCACGGTCAACATTCAGCCTGTCAATCCACTGCTTTTTGATAACACTGACCGGCGCATCGCAACCCACTAATTCTTGAACGGGAAATCTCAATGAACCAGTTCATCAACCAAAAAGAAAATCTGGTCACCGAGGCCATCGACGGCCTGTTGAAAGGCTCAGGTGGCACGCTTAGTCGACTGGATGGTTACCCGCATATTAAAGTGGTGTACCGCAGCGACTGGGATAAATCCAAAGTCGCGCTGATCTCCGGCGGTGGCTCCGGACACGAACCGGCGCACGCAGGCTTTGTCGGCCGCGGTATGTTGACTGCTGCCATTTGCGGCGAGGTATTCGCCTCGCCGTCCGTCGAGGCCGTGCTGGCAGGTATCCTCGCCGTCACCGGCGATGCCGGTTGCCTTTTAATCGTGAAAAATTACACCGGCGATCGACTGAATTTTGGTCTTGCCGCCGAGCGCGCCAAAGCCCTTGGGCACGCTGTCGAGATGGTTGTCGTCGATGACGATATCGCACTGCCTGATCTGCCCCAGCCGCGCGGTGTCGCCGGCACCTTGTTCGTCCACAAGATCGCTGGACACGCAGCCGAATCAGGCCGGTCGCTTGAAGAGGTCACCGCGACGGCGCAGGCTGTCATCAGCAAAACTGCCTCGATCGGCATGTCACTGGATACCTGCACCGTGCCAGGTGCCGACAAGGAAGATCGCATTGCAGCTGGCAAGGCAGAGCTTGGCCTTGGTATCCACGGCGAGGCCGGTGTGCAGCAGGTCAACTTTGCGGGCGGTAAGATGGCCATGCAAACGGTGATGGACAAACTCACGCCACACATTGGCGGCGGCAACATCGTCGCGTTATTGAACAATCTTGGCTCGACCACACCGCTTGAGATGTCTGTGCTGGCTAACGAACTGACCAGTGCCAGTCAAAAGCAAAGCGTACAATATCTGATCGGCCCTGCCCCACTGATGACCTCACTGGATATGCACGGGTTTTCAGTATCGATATTGCCGGCAGACAAAGATGACATCAGCGCACTCGCAGCACCCGTCGATCTGGCAGCCTGGCCTGGTATCAACGAAATTACCGCAGTAAACGTCGAGCGCATCCCCGACGGACTGTCACCGGTAGAACCGATCCCATCAGACAACCCCAAAACCCGCGCGCTGCTCGACGACATCTGCACATTGCTGCTCGAATCTGAAAGTGAATTGAATCAACTGGACGCCAAATCTGGCGATGGCGATACCGGCAGTACCCTGGCCGCCGCTGCCAGAGCCCTGCAAGCGAGCCTCGATCGCATGCCACTGGCGGATCTCACGCAACTGATGCCGGCACTGGGCAACGAGCTCAGCCAGACCATGGGGGGATCGTCAGGCGTTATCCTGGCAATCTTTTTCAATGCCGCCGGCGATGCCTGTTCGCGAGGCGTGTCGGTACAACAGGCATTGGTCGAGGGGCTTGAGCGGGTATCGGAGGTCGGTGGCGCCAAGCCGGGCGATCGCACGATGATCGACGCGCTGCAACCCGCCTTGCACGCATTGCCAACCGGTCTGGAGGCGGCGGCCAGGGCCGCCCGCGACGGCGCCGATGCGACCGCGAAAATCGGCCGCGCGAAAGCCGGCCGCGCCGCTTACGTGCCAGAGGAAAACCTGATTGGCAACAACGATCCCGGTGCCGAAGCAGTGGCCCGCGTGTTTGCCAGGCTGGCACAAAATCCGTAAAAGGTAGCAGAGCGTGATCAGTACAGGCAGGGCGTCTCATCGCGATGCAAGCGTGCCCGACAAGCCAACGGTCAACGACATCGCCAGACACGCGGGCGTCAGTCTCGCAACGGTCGATCGCGTACTCAACGATCGACCGGGTGTCCGCTCTGCCACCATAGAACGCGTCAATCGCGCTATTGACGAAATTGGCTATGTCCGCGATACCGCTGCTGCCAATCTTGCACGGCGCCGTGTGTATCGTCTGGTATTCATGCTGCCCGATGTGCAAGGTGAATTTTTTGGCGCTTTGCAGAATCAGATAGTGGCGCAGGCGAAACTGCTGGCGAACGAGCGCACACGCCTCGACACCATCAGCACCACCGCTTTCGAGCCCCTCGACATCGTCAATGCGCTGGATAAGCTTCAGCCGCAAGAGGTAGATGGTGTGGCGATCCTGGCTCCGGAGACGCCACAGGTACGCGACGCTGTCGTTCGTGCGCGCAGTCGCGGCATCGCTGTGGTGACCATCGTATCTGATCTGCCGAGCTCTACCCGCGATCACTTTGTCGGCATCGACAACATCAACGCCGGCAAGACGGCCGCACGGCTGCTGGGAAGTATCATGTCACCAGAACCCAAAAACATACTGGTGGTAACCGGTTCGCGCTATGCGCGCGATCATCTGGAGCGCCGCAACGGATTTGACGAACTGATGACCGATGAGTTTCCCCACCTGCGGGTACTGCCATCGATCGTCGCCCATGATCAGTCCGGGCTTGTCTACAACGGCCTTCAGACCGCCTGGCAAAGCCACGACGATATCGGCGGCATCTATTCATCGGCCGGCGGCAACAGTGGTTTGATCCAATTTCTGGAAACACTTCCCTGTCGTCCGGTTGTCATCGCGCATGAACTCACACCGATCAACCGTCAGGCGCTGATCGAGCGCCACCTCGATGCTGTTATTTCGCAGGATACCGGCCACATCGTGCGCAGTGCTGTCAGGCTGTTGCGCGCCACTGCCGATTCTGCCCCCTTTAACGCAACCCAGGAGCGTATCGGCATCGATATCTACCTGCGGGAAAATCTACCACTGCCAGAATTCGACTAACCCGACCAACGTGACCTGGTCTCAATCGAACCATCAACGAGGAATATCGCAATGAAGAACATCAAAGGCCCAGCGTTGTTTCTAGCGCAGTTCGCCGGCGACGACGCACCGTTCAATAGCTGGGACAGCATCACCCGGTGGGCCGCAGACTGCGGTTACAAAGGTGTGCAGGTGCCAAGCTGGGATGCACGTCTGATCGATCTCGACAAAGCGGCGACATCGAAAGACTATTGCGATGAATTCAAAGGTGTTGCCGAACAAAACGGCGTGCAGGTCACCGAGCTGTCTACCCATTTGCAAGGCCAGTTGGTGGCCGTGCACCCGGCCTATGACACCGCGTTTGACGGTTTCGCAGATCCGTCCGTTCACGGCGATCCGGCCGCTCGCCAGGCCTGGGCAGTCGATCAGGTTAAAAAAGCACTGAGCGCCTCAAAAAACATGGGTATCGGAGACCATGTGAGTTTTTCCGGCGCACTGGCATGGCCCTATGTTTATCCATGGCCACAGCGTCCGGCCGGTCTGATCGAAACCGCGTTCGATGAACTGGCTGCCCGCTGGAAACCCATCCTGGACCATGCCGACGAATGCGGCGTGAACGTTTGCTACGAAATTCACCCGGGCGAAGATCTGCACGACGGCATCACCTTCGAAATGTTTCTTGAGCGCGTCAACAATCACCCGCGCTGCAATATGCTGTACGACCCGTCTCACTTCGTACTGCAATGTCTGGATTACCTGGATCACATCGACATCTACAAAGACCGGATAAAAATGTTCCACGTCAAGGATGCTGAATTCAATCCTACCGGCAAACAGGGCGTCTACTCCGGCTACCAGCCGTGGGTCGATCGCGCCGGGCGATTCCGTTCGCTGGGTGATGGCCAAGTGGATTTTGGCGCCATTTTTTCCAAGATGGCCGCCAACGACTTTGACGGCTGGGCAGTGGTTGAATGGGAGTGCTGCCTGAAACACCCCGAAGATGGCGCCCGCGAAGGTGCTGCATTTGTTGCCGATCACATCATTCGCGTGACCGAGCGAGCATTTGACGATTTCGCCGACGGTGGCACCGATGAGGCGGCCAACAAGAAAATGCTGGGGATCTCCTGATGGCGATCGAAGGACGCAGCGAGAGCGTGCCATCTCGCATTCGACTCGGCATGGTGGGCGGTGGCAACGATGCGTTCATCGGTGCCGTGCATCGCATCGCCTCACGCATCGATGACAAATATGAACTGGTAGCCGGCGCCCTGTCGTCTACACCTGAAAAATCGCAGGCCTCGGGTGCGGCGATCGGCCTGCCGGCCGATCGCACCTACGACGATTTCAAATCCATGGCGATCCGCGAGGCAAAACTAAAGGCGGGTATTGAGGCGGTCTCTATTGTCACGCCTAACCATATGCACTATCCGGTTGCGCGGGAATTCCTCAAGCGCGGCATTCACGTGATCTGCGACAAACCCTTAACGTCAACACTTGCGGATGCGAAAAAACTGTTCAAACTCGCCGAGGAGAGCAATGCCCTGTTTGTGCTGACACACAACTACACGGGTTATCCGATGGTGCGTCAAGCGCGAGAAATGGTGGCAAGCGGCAAGCTGGGCAATTTGCGCGTGGTGCAGGTCGAGTACCCGCAGGACTGGCTTAGTGTCGAGCAGGATTTCAAACAGGCCGAATGGCGCACCGACCCGGAACGCGCCGGCGCCGGCGGCTCGACCGGCGACATCGGCACCCACGCTTTCAACCTCGCCTGTTTCATCACCGGCCTCGAAGTCGAAAGCCTCGCCGCCGACCTGCAATCGTTTGTCGATGGCCGCCAGGTCGACGACAACGCCAACGTGCTGCTGCGATTTGCCGGTGGTGCACGCGGCATGCTGTGGTCAAGCCAGGTCGCACCCGGCAACGAAAACGCCCTGCGAATTCGCATTTATGGCGACAAAGGTGGTTTAGAGTGGGCGCAGGAAGATCCCAACTACCTGTGGTACACCCCCTTTGGCGAGCCCAAACAACTGCTGACCAGAAATGGTGCCGGAGCACTGGATTGCAGCACCCGTGTCAGCCGCATCCCGCCCGGCCACCCGGAAGGCTATCTGGAAGGCTTTGCCAACATCTACTCCGAAGCGGCAGAAGCGATAATCGCGATGCGCGACGGTGGCTCACCCGCAAGCGAAGTGACATTCCCCACGGCACAGGACGGATTGCGCGGCGTGCAGTTTGTCGATGCGTGTGTCAGATCATCCGCGCGCAATGCGGCATGGGTTGATATTTAGCAGTACGCAATTGCCTCGCTCACGCCAAGGGAGACCACACCGCCTTCAAGCAACACCAGGGCAACCCGACGCGTGAGCGAGGCAACCAGCGACCTCACCAACACCCCAACCCACCACTCAGCCTTCAGACAACACCAAGGAAACCCGACGCGTAAGCGAGGCAACTAACGACCTTGCTAACACTCCAGCCCAACACTCAGCCATCAGGCCACACCACGGCAACCCGACGCGTAAGCGAGGCAACCAACGACCTCGCAAACACCCCAGCCCACCACGCTGCCATCAAGCCGCACCAAGGAAGCCCGACGCGTAAGCGACGCAGGTTATTACCTTGCTGACGCTGCGGGCTACCACCAGAGCTGCGTGCTGCGCCGCGGAAACCCGACGCGTAAGCGAGGCGCGTAATGGTACGTGCGTCTGGCACTTACGGCCCCTACTCCCACATGCCGATTCCCGATGCCCCCAGCGACCGGCCTTTGCGCCAGGCAACGGGCAATTTGGCATAAACACTGGCAGAATACCGGCAAGCTACATCAGAGCCGAATTTCCTTGAGCAGTTATCAGCCTTTCAACTCCCCTAACTTCCAGTTCCTTGCGGCAGTTAACTCGCTGCTGGTCGAACTGGGCACCCACGCCGAGCGCTACGCGTTGGACAACCCGAACACCTCGACAATGAAATCACGCCAGCTGGGGGAATTGCTGGCGCAACGTACAGCGGCGAAACATGGCCTGGAAACAACCTTCCGAGGCGAACTGGCCCCGCAAGACTCGAACAATCAACCAGCCTCCGGCCTGCTGGCTCGCATTCGCCCCAATCGGGATGCCGAAACTGACGCAAAGTTGCAATCACAAAGTAAAAATAAGCTTATCGCCCAAACTCAAGCGAACAGCTCGCTAGTGGTATCGGAGATATGGAATCGTTTACTATGCGCCTGAACGCACTGATATTCCAAATCGGAGTGGTATCCAGTGGCTAGCGCAAACCAATTAAAGGCACTGCTGCAGTCCTATATCGACGGTGACGACGCACGCTTCTACTCAGTGGCCATGCAGGTGGCCGCGCACGAGGCAAAACTCGGCCATGGCAAGCTGGCCAAGGACCTGCGCGCCTTAATCGATCAGGCCAAGTCGCGTCGTGCGGCCGATAGCCCAGTGAACATTGCGAAGCCTCGCGGTGAACTGGCTAATCTGCTGACTGTGTCTTACCCGAAAGCTCGGCTGTCAGCGATGACCCTGAGCCTTGCACTGCAAACGCAGCTTGAGCGAGTCATCAAAGAGCAACGGCACGCCGAGAACATCTTAAGCCACGGACTGCAGCCGCGCAGAAAACTATTGCTGATCGGCCCGCCCGGCACCGGTAAAACCATGACGGCATCTGTGCTGGCGGGCGAACTGGGCCTGCCACTGTTTCAGGTGCGGCTGGATGGATTGCTGACCAAGTTTATGGGCGAGACCGCCGCCAAGCTCAGGCAGATCTTCGACGCCACCAACAATGCCCGTGGCGTTTATTTCTTCGATGAGTTCGATGCCATCGGTTCCCACCGAGGCGCTGCGAACGACGTAGGAGAAGTCCGGCGCATACTCAACAGCTTCCTGCTAATGATCGAGCAGGACGAATCGCATAGCTTGATTGTCGGTGCAACAAACCACCCACAGATGCTGGATGATGCGCTATACCGGCGCTTCGATGATTTACTGTATTACGAGCTGCCGACGGAAAAAGACATCATAGAAATACTGAGCACCCGTCTGTCAAAGGTGGCAAAAAAGGGCACGTCGTGGAAACGTCTTGCATCCAAAGCGATCGGACTGAGCTACGCTGAAATAGTACGTGCCAGCAATGAGGTGTTGAAAAC
>CAZNIS010000013.1:88087-101257 GCA_964573105.1 uncultured Granulosicoccaceae bacterium | reverse complement strand
CGGCTTCCTGCCTCTGCTCCCAATCGCTCAGGCTTAGCCTGGCGCACAAAGCCTGTACTCCAACCTAACAGAGGCGCCCGGGGACCCGCGCTGCGAACCACACCGGTGATACACTGGTGGCCACTGGCAAGGAACTGCCATACTCTGGATCCGGCCTATGCCCGGTGTCTCCCCCCAATCAGATCGCTGTGGGCCGCCGGCACACCTGTGCTGGTGCTGATACTGTTCGCGGTACTGATTGCACGCGTGCGCAGGCTGCCGAGACACTCATGCTGACACCCGGTAACAGTGACATCGAAAGCCCTCTATGACACGGATCAATCATCGCATACGCCGTCGGATTAAACGCCAGATACAGATTATTCCGATTGGCGCCGTTGCGGCAGTGGCCTACTACCTGCTGCAATCGGCCATCAATAGCGAAACGACCACAACCGGCCGACTGTTCGAGACCGCGGCGGTCGGTATGCTCGTCGCCCTGCTCGCGAGTATGTTTGAAGTGCTGTATTTGCCCAGTCGTGCGGGCGCCCGCGTCCGTCGTCTGCCGTTCATCAAACAACTGCTGATTCGGCTGGGCATCATGTGCAGCGCACTGTTCGCCGGCCTGACGCTGGGCAACTACTGGTTCAACTCCGCCGTCACCCAGGATTACTGGCGCGAGCTGTCGATTCTGACAGACATGGCTGTCGCGTTTGCTATCTCACTAAGCGTACTGCTTTTTCTGCTGATGCGCGATCTGGTTGGCCAGCGGGTGTTTGCCTCCTTTGTGTTGGGTCGCTACTTTCAGCCAGTCAGTGAATTCAGAGTGTTTCTGTTTCTCGATCTGGTAAATTCCACCGCGCTGGCACAACAACTGGGCGACCGCCAGACGCACGCCCTGATCAGCCAGTTCTTTTTCGATATAGCCACCCCGCTGCTGGAGTACGAGGGCGAGACGCACCGATACATCGGCGACGAGATTGTTGTGACCTGGAACGAACAATCCGGCTTTCGCAACAACAACTGCCTGCAAGCGGTATTCGCCATTGCCGATGAGATCAGCCGGCTTGAACACACCTATCGAAAGCGTTTTGATGTGGTGCCAGAATTTCGTGCCGCACTGCACTGCGGTATGATCGCCGCAGGTGAGTGTGGTGAGGAAAAACGCGAGATCGTCTACTTTGGCGACACCATCAACACCACCGCACGTATCCAGTCACTGTGCCGGCCGTTGCAGTCGAATTTTCTAGTTTCAAAGGCGCTGTTCGACAGGCTGGCGCCCACCCCCGACATCATCTTCGAACCGCTCGGTCCACAGGCGATACGCGGGCGCGACGCCCCGGTAGAGCTATACGCACCCATTCGCAACACAGAAAAAGCCCAATTGTGATAGCGCAAGCCCTGGATTGCGGCACACTGGAAACCCGACGCGTGAGCGAGACCAGATCAAAAAATGCGTTTCTAAAAACACAATAGTAGATGCGCCTTGCGACCTATCGCCCCTACCGCTACCAACGCCCACGCCGCCCATGTTTAACCATATTCACCCAGCACATCAGCCAGGTTCTCGGCACCCAGCGCCTGATTGAATTCAACGGGCGTTTGACCCTGGCCGTTTTTCGCGTTGATATCAGCCCCGGCGGATAGCAGCCATTTTACGAACGATTTATATTTTGCATAGTCCGGTTCATCATGCAGCCAGATACCAATCACGTGCAAGACGGTGTTTCCGCGCTCCGTTGTATGGTGTATCGATTCGGGGGCCAACGCCACAATGGCCTGCGCTCGTTCCAGGTAGCCACAGCACACGACATCCAAAAGCGAGTCTGATTGATCCAGCAGCAACCGCATGGCCTCATAGCATCCACTGTAGGCCGCAAAACCGGCTGGACTGCTGTTGTGAGATCTGTCGAGAATGTCTGTGCTGGCGCCGTGTGACAAAAGATTTTCGATCGCCGCAACGTCATTTTTCAGAGCGAAATGGTGCAGCAGTGTTCGGCCGTGTTTCGATAGTCCATCTACATCAAAGCCGGCTGTGATCAACCGCTTCACTACTGACAAGCTGGCGTGCTCGGCTGCTGCATGCAGCAGCGATGCGTCTTGCGTCAATTCCGGATGGGCTGCCAGCAGTTTTTCAATAGCAGCCTTGTCCTCACGGACACAGGCTATTCTGAACTGATCACTGGCATCAAGCGCCTCGGCGTTAGCGCCATGCTGCAACAAGAGCTGTGCAATTTCGTTATGGCCCGCCAGCAGCGCGTTGGTATGAATCGCTCTGCCGTTATAGCTGTTTCGGCAATTGGGGTTTGCACCGGCACCCAGCAACAACTGCACGCGTTCCAGCCGGTTGCTATCCACTGCACTGGCTAGTTGATAGTCAAGCGTCGCCAAACTCGCATCCTGGCTTGCGGCGTTCCAGTTCAGTGAATCAGCCGCGCTTAAACCCTTATTTAGTAGCAGCGCAAGCCATTTATCTGCACTGTCGGTGAACATGGTGTTGTACAGGCCCTGTCCGTCATTCGGATTGGCACCGGCATCCAGCAGCAGCGCCGCCATCTCATCTGCATACTGATGTGGCGGTTGATTCACGCCCTGCTCTCCCTCCCCCATGGCACCGGTGAGCGCCGTGAATCGATAGGTGTTATTCAATATCACGTGCGAGTCCGGGCTCACGCCAAAGTCTAGTAGCTGGCGGGCAATGGCCAGTGAATCTCTATCGTCCGAAGCCTCGCCGATACGGCTGTAGGTCACATACAGCAATGCCGGCCAATTCAGTGGGCCGCCAGTGGTGGTTGCCAAAGAAGGATCGGATTCGAGAAACGCTGAAACCACGCCAGCGTGACTGGCAACCAGTGCGGTGTAAAACGAGAATGAGGCGATTTCAGGATTCGCCGCCAGTAGCCTGCGCGCCCGTTCGTAGTTGCGCAGCGTATCGTTGCCACTGTACTGCACACAGCCCAGCCGAATAAAACGCGCCGCCTTATCCGACAGGCTCCCTGCCGTATCGGCTGCTAGTTCCACCGCCTCGCTAAGTTCGGACCAGCCACGAAAACCGTAGCGTCGGGCAATCACCAACTGGGCATCGCGAAGGCCTGAAAAGGATGCCGGTTCGGGATGATTTGACGCCACGAGCGCCACGGCCTCTGGATCGTCTCCCCGGTATTGCTTGAGCAGCTTTTTTGCCTGTTTTTTCAACAGGTCAAGATTGGGCTTATCTGGCAGGGAATGGGTCATGGTGACCTCCTTTCATTAGCGCCCGGGTCCGCGAAAACAGGCTGAAAAGAGGTTGAATTCAGCAATGGTCAAACATGAATGGGATAATCCCTTGCCGCGGACGGGAGGCGCTTCACGAGCGCACTGTGCACAATAATATCAGATTGGCCTAGCGGTGCAATCCACCGCGACAGTACGCTACTCGTTGGAGTACAGGCTTTAGCCGCCCTTTTTAACGGGTGACGATATAAAGCAGCCGTTCGCTGACGACAAAAAACCTGTTACCGTTGTTCACCCCAAACACAAACGACGCGCACCATATGAAATACAAACAAACCGGCATGTTCCATGATGGTCATCGCGAGCTGCAGGATCGTTTCGATGGCAGAAGAATCGCGGATGCACTGGAGAAACATCGCCGCCTGCAGCAGTTTGGCGACGAGGAAATTCAGTTTATCGAGCAGGCAGAGTTTTTCTTTCTGGCGACCGCTCACGGTGAAAGTGTGGACTGCTCATTCAAAGGCGGGCCACCGGGTTTTGTTCGAGTCACCGGCCCACGGTCACTCGAATGGCAGGATATCGACGGCAATTCTATGTATCGCAGTCTGGGCAACCTGTTGAGATCTCCGCGCGCAGGCCTTTTGTTCATTCGATTTGGGGAAAACCCCAGACGCCTGCGGGTTAATGGCTCGTGCACCTTGTTGGACAGCAATACAAAAAGCAACCCAAAACTGATCGTACAAGTGTCGGCCGATGAGATATTCCCCAACTGCCCTCGCTACATTCCGGATTTATCCACCAACACAGCGTCACCCTACCTGCCAGATGAGAGCGGCAAAGGGGCCAAGCCGCCGTGGAAGTCTTTCGAGGAACTGCGGGACTCACTGCCCGAAAACGACCCACATCGGGAACTACCCTGAGCTAACAATCGTTAAATCGGGTATATCGCTACGACTACCGCCCTTCGAGTATCTTGATTGACTCCGCCGCACAGTGTTTTGACGCCAGTTGGCTACAGATCCATCACTCAACCGAGGACAGACGAAATGTACAAAAACCTGGTCGAGAGCCACTACACCCATGGCGAGCTTTTAAACACAATCCGCAACGGTATCAGCAAGCTCGGCAAAACCACCGCAGATGTCACGATTGACGATCTGGGCCCGGTAGATGAATTTCACATCGGCGGCAGAGTCGCGACCGGGCACTTTCTCGATCAACTCGATATTGATGCCAACCATCATATACTGGACGCAGGATGTGGCCTCGGCGGCGCCAGTCGCTTTGCGGCGTACACCTATGGTTGCCGAGTTACAGGTATAGATCTAACGCAAGAATATGTGCAGACCGGCAATGAACTATCCAGGTGGCTAAAACTGGATGATCGCATCACACTTGAGGTATCCAATGCCACCGCGCCACCGTTTTCAGAACAGACATTCGATCGAGCATTCATGCTGCACGTGGGGATGAATATCACTGACAAACAGACGCTGGCGATGGAACTCTACCGTGTTTTGAAGCCGGGTGCCAAAATTGGCATTTATGACATCATGCGAATGAGCGATGAAGATATTACTTTTCCTGTTCCCTGGGCACCCCATGCAGAGGGCAGCTCGCTTTCCACTGTGGATGAATACAAAGCCGCCTTGCAATCGGCAGGCTTCAGCGTGATCTCGGAACAAAACCGAAGAGAATTCGCAGTTGAATTTTTCGCGCAATTGAAAGCGACATCGCAAAAGGCGTCAGGGCCACCGCCATTGGGGTTGCATTTACTGATGGGACCTACAGCGCCGGAAAAGATAAAAAACATGATCGACAACATTGCACGAAATATCATCGCGCCCGTTGAGGTCATTGCTCAGAAGTGAGCACTCCGGACACATCTGGCGACACACCAGCACCCCGAAAACCCGACGCGTGAGCGAGGCTGTCTATTTCCGATAACTTAGGCGACACATTAACAGTTTCGGTGATACCAGTGAGTTGACCACAGGCAGTATCACCGTTTGTTGGCAAGCCAGCAATACCACGTTGCAAAAAACTCCGCCAACGCCTGACTCACGCATCCGCCACCTGTTGCCTGAGCCTCTTGGCCTCCCAAAGGTAAGTGTTGCGGGCGGTAGCGTTGATTTCGGCATCGGCAAGCGCTTCCATGGTAGTGGCCTTCAAAAGTTGTACAGGCTCACCCAGCGCGATCAGGTGATCGCACAACTCAAGCCGCCACTGCAGATCATCGGTGGTCTCTGCAGCCTTGCTCAATACCTCGACGCCGCCTGCAAGCTTTGCCATCTGCTGAGCGCGCTGCACTGACGACAGCGTACCCAGATGCGTCGGGTTGCCGTCGTACCAGCCCAATGTGCCGGCGGCGAAGCTGCGCGCCGACCAGCTCGCCTTGCCATAAAACTCACCTAACCAGGGCTTGTCGGCGATGGTGGCTGGCAGCTCGATCGTCGCTGCGATATCGTCCATTGAGTGTCCGGCGTTCATGCCGTCGGCGGTATGTTGCATCACATGCAGAATCGCCTCGCGCGTGGTACTGAGCACCTCTGATACTCGCTCGGCACCAAACACCGGCATGGTGTGACCGGGCGCCAGTACTTCGGCCCCCAGTTCATCGAGCAGTGCCAGGCTATCGGCCCAGGCGGCGAAGTCGCGATAGGGCGTGCCGCGGATCGCATAGAGATTGGGAAACGCGTGATACCAGTTGTCTCCCGGTATCAGCACTTTTTGATCAGGCAGCCAGACCACCATGTGATCAGCCGTCTCGCCGGGGGCCATGATCAGCCTGGCGCTCACGCCATCCAGATCGATCTCGGTATTGTCAGCGATCAGTTCGGTTGGCGAGATATGCCCTGCCCCCATGCCCTTCATCGGTCGATCACCGGGCCCACACCCCAGGCTGACACGCTGTTCTGAGGTCAAACCAATGCCGAACTGCGCCTGCGTTCTGCGATTGAGCGACTGGTTGGGCGCGATGGCGCTGGCGTCCTGACCCACCAGATCAGACGAGAACGCAGCGCTTGCCAGTATCGGGATATCGCGCCCCTCGCTAAACACGGTGGCGCCAGAGATATGATCGCGGTGACTGTGGGTGTAGATGATTCGGGCGATTGGCTTGTCGGTGATCTTGCGAAACTCAGCCAGTACGTTTTCAGCGGCAGCAGTGCTCTCGGAGGTATCGACGATCGTGATGCTTTGCTCGCCCACAATCATGTGCTGGGTGGATGCGGCATAGCCTACCGCTGTGAACACGCCCGGGCAAAGTTCGACGATGGACTTGGCAAATTGCGTCTCGTTGTGGTGCAGCAGTGCCGGGTTTGGCATAGGGGAAATTTCCAGAACAGGGAACACTAACCTGCCAGATATCGAGCGGCCCGGCAAATCCTCTGGCGACAATACAGCCGGGCGACGGCATCAGTCCCTCACAAACCCATCATCTCGCTTGCGATCATCGCACTCATGCCGCCGTCGATGACCAGGTCCTGACCGTTGATCCAGCGACTCTGCGGCGACAACAAAAACATGATCACGTCGGCTACCTCGCCGGGCTCGCCAGCGCGCCCGACACGGGCCAGGTTCCTGGTCACTCGATCTCCGAACGCGGCGGTGAAGTCTGCCAGTATGCCGGTGCTCACTGCAGCCGGGCTGACACTGTTGATGCGTAGCTGACGCGCGTGCAGGTTTTGCGTTTGCGCCATCGTCAGCACAATCACCGCCTCTTTGGACAGGTTATAGGCGCGGGTCGCATCGATGCTGCGATCTTGAATAAACTGGCCGCACTGCGCAGCATCGAGCGCCATCAGCGCCTTGACTTCCACAAGGTTGTCGCGCCACATGCCACCCGCCTTTGAAGCCGTGTTGACGATTGAGGCGCCGGGCTGCAGTTTGTCGAGCATACCGTCGAGGAACATCTTTAACCCAAACCAGTTTACTCGTAACACTGCTTCGGCAAGTCCCTCTCGCGGTGGCAGGCCGGCGTTGTTCACCAATGCGTCAAAAGGCCCGTCGGCCGAGGCGAGGCTCGCGGCAATCGATGCGGCATCGCCAAGATCAGTGTGAATCCAGCGATCAACGTTCGATTGCGGCTCGGTGATATCGAACGCGATCACCTCGTGGCCATCGCGCTTGAGACGAGCCGCCACCTCGGCGCCAATTCCGGTTGCAGCGCCTGTCAGTGCCACTCGCATAATGTCTGTCCTGTATTGTCGGTTAGTGTGCGGCGATCGCCGCGCCGGCGCTACTATACCGTACTGCGCAATCAGCGCACTACCGCGCCGGTGTACACTGCCACGACGTCGAGGCCCGCGTGGCCGAGTGCCAGGAGGACATGACAAGTGCTGACATTCAAGGGATCACCCGGCTCACCCTATACCCGCAAAATGCTGTCGCTGCTGCGCTATCGTCGTATCCCGTATCAATTGCTTGGCAGTGGCGCCGCAGACGCAAGGGATCTGCCGCGCCCCAAAGTTGCACTGCTGCCAACATTTTACCTGCCAGATGAAAACGGCACCGTGCAGGCGTTGACCGATTCGACGCCACTGCTGCGTCAGTTTGAATCCCGGTATCAGGGGCGCGAAGTCATTCCACACAATCCGGCACTGCGCTTTATTGATTATCTAATTGAAGACTATGCCGACGAATGGCTGACCAAACCGATGTTCCACTATCGCTGGCACTACGATGCCGACGCCGATAAGGCCACCAGCATCCTGCCCTACTGGCACGATTTTACAGCCGATGAAAAAACGATAGCCGAACGGCAGCGTGCGTTTCGCGAACGACAGCGCAGCAGACTCTATGTTGTTGGCTCGAACGAGCACACCAAATCACTGATCGAAGACAGCTATCATCGATTTCTTGACCTGCTGCAAACGCATTTGTGCAAACACTCGTTCCTGATGGGTGAACGGCCGGGCGCATCAGATTTCGCAGTCTTCGGGCAACTCACGTGTCTGGCGCACTTTGACCCAACGCCGGCTGCCATCACATTATCACGCGCGCCAAGAGTGTACGCCTGGGTCAGCTATGTCGATGATCTGTCCGGTCTTGACTGCGAGGATGACCAATGGATTGAACTTAAGCAGATGGCCGAGACGTATCGAGCCCTGCTGTCTGAAATCGGACGCAGCTATGTGCCAGTGATGCTGGCTAATACAGAGGCTGTTGATGCGGGTCAAAAAACATTCGAGACCAATGTCGACGGCACCCGTTGGCAGCAACAGACTTTTCCGTATCAGAAAAAGTGTCTGACGTGGATTAGAGAGGAGTACCAGCGCTTATCGCAACGCGATCGCAACACCATCGACAATATGCTGGATGGGACTGACTGCGAAGGGTTGGTTGGATGACTGTAACGGATGCCTACTCAGACCTTCGCTCATGACAATTTTCAACACCCTTCCAAGCGCATCCACCAACAGCCACGAGCCACTCACAGCCTCGCCATATTCTCCGGCTCCGGACCACGGCAATTTTCCGGCAAATATTTGCGTTCGATCGTCGTCCGATTGATGCCGCCAGTCACTTTGTCGGGATCGGCCTCGGCATAGCCGCAGACCCAGGTGATTTTAGGATAGCTGGTGTCATAGCTGTCAATCGACGGACGCAGGGTAAACATCTTGCCGGGAGATGGCGCGACCTTGTCGTCAGCGAACCTGACGTGAATTGCACCTGACTCGATCTCCACACTCACTACTCGGTGATCGGCGAAATCGTGTGGTGCCGCCACGCCGGCCTTGCGATTATCCGGCGGGAACTCACGCCGCTGCATCAAATAGTTGAGCACTGCAACTTTGGGTTCCTACAGCATCGGCTGGATCAGGATGATGTCCCATCGCGCATCTTTTGTCGCGCGAACATCCTCAGTCGCCCAGCGCCAGAACATGCTCCCCAACCCGACCACAATCATCACGAGCAAAAAATGGGTAAAGGTGAACCCCGCCTGTCGTCTTCTCATGCTGCGTCCGTTTTACCTGTGTCCTGACTGATGACCGTCAAGCCTCGCGGTTTGAATCTGTCAGCGGCAGGTGAAGACCTAAATCCATCAGTCAGCCATAAAAACGCGTACCTGAGCGAACACTGCAAGGTTCTCGCGGGCAATTGTTAAAGTTTGTGCTGCTCGCAGTCGTAATTGTTGACTTATCGCCATCCACTCGGCGACTGAGACGATCACTGGCTCGCAGTGACATGAAACATGGAGTTTTTGGAAGTGAGATTCCGTTCAGGCATTCTGCGATCAATCGCTGTTGCGGCAGCCCTGCTCGCCCAGCCATCCCACGCCGCGATCTATAAATGGGTCGACAGTGACGGCAACACCCATTTCAGCCAAACACCGCCACCATCAGTCGGCCAGACCGATTACCCGGACATCAAAGAGGTGGATACCAGTGTCTACGGCGGTTCAGGGGTGACAAAAAGAAACGGTCGACTCTACTGTGGGGATAAGCGCCTGCCATCGGGCAAAGACCCGATCATACAGCTGAGCAATATTCGTTACGGCATGAGCGACTGGGCGCGGGCCCTGCAGCGCCAGCAGGAACGAAAAAACAAGATGCTGGCGCAGCGATCAAACCATCAGTCGGACTCCAGCATGTACCGATCGATAAACAAACGCATCGCCAACACAGACAAATCGATTCGGGATCTGCAATGTGCGCTGCGCTGGGGTCCGAAACAAACGAAAAAGCTGCAGCAGGCACGCAAGGAATTCGAGGCCACGTTGCAGGCCGCGCGCGAAGACTTCAAGCGCTACAAGAATCGCTGTGGCCCGAAACCGGATATACAGGGCTATACGCGTGATCCGCGCGCGCTGGAGTGGGCACGATGCCAGAACGCTGGCGGGGTGGAAACACACAACCGCAAGTTGCGTCGACTAAAAGGGCTTGAGGCGCGAGCCTCCGCGCTCAACGACTAGCCCGGACTATTTCATGAATAAATTCATCTCAATCGCACTGACGATGGCGTTGGCCTGTCTGTCACAGACAAGCCTTGCGTCGATTGCCAAAGCTCGTGTGGTCCTTGAAGATTTGGTGCCGGTTGCGCATACGTCCTCGTCCATTGGCACCAGAACGCGTTTGATGATATCCGGGTTACTGTCCGAATCGCCTGCCGTAACGCTGCTCGATCGCGAGCAACTGTCCAGCCTGGTCGATGAGCGCACTCTGGGACAGACCCAGGACAACGGCGACTTTGCTGTAGAACACGAGCAGGCAATCGCCGGTGCCGACTATCTACTGGGCGGCTCACTGCTGGACGATGGCTTCAGCCAGCATTTTTTTGGCAAACTGGTCGATGTGCGAGATGGCAGCATGCGCGCCTTCACCGTCAGCGGCAATCGCTACCAGCCGCTTGAGACGTTCAGCTCGCGCGTGACTGAGAAAATGCTGGCACTGATTCAGCAGGAACAATCCACCGACAAACGGGAACCGGCCACCGAGAAGCTGACAAAACTACAACAACTGACCGAGTCCCTGGCCGCCTACGATAAACCCACCATCGCCGTCAGCATTGACGAGCAGCACATTCGACGCCGCGTGATCGACCCTGCGGCGGAAACCGAATTTCTGGTCTTTGGCGCCGAGACCGGTTTCCCGATGATCGACAATGATCCGCGTTTTCAGGAGTACGTCGATGTGATGATTCTGGGCGAGGGTTTTACCGAAGTGTCCTATCGAAACGGACGCGCGCTGGGTGTGACGGCGCGGCTGGAGGTCAAGGCCATCTCGCGCAAGACCGGGCGTCTGCTGGCAATCGACCGGCAGACCAGTGTGGTGGTGGCTGGCACCGAATTGATTGGTTCAAAGAACGCGCTGGCCAAGGCATCGGCGGCGATTGCCATGCGCATGCTGCCCAAGCTTGTGGGTGAACCACGCTAACGCATACAACCCCGTTGGCTAACTGCACATACCGCACGCGGCAGAGAATACTCGAGCAACTGCCATGAAGAATCTCGTTCTGTCACTGGTGGTGATACTCATTGCCGTGGTTGGTCACAATCCGTTTATCAGCAAGGAAAAACACTATCCGGTCTACGAGCCCACCGATACGCCCGCGCGGCAAGTAACCAGCGCGACCGCTGATGATACCAGCAAGGCAATAGCGCAAGCACCGCTTATCACAATCCCAGACCAACCAAAGCTTGCGCTCTACCCCTTGTTTGCAGGCCCGGAACTGATCGAACAGGGAACTGCGGGTCTGGCTGATCTTGCAGCCAGCTTGCGTCTGGTGCATCACGCGCTTGGCGCAACGCTTGGCAGTTCTGCGGCCATGACCCTGCTTGATCGCGATGCCCAAAGCCATCCGCTGGCGCGCAATGCCTCCAGTCCCGAACGCGCCGCACTGGCCAGCAGTGAGCCTGCCGACTATGTATTGAGCGGCAGCCTCGAACACAGCCGATATGGCAGACAGCTACAACTGCAACTGAACCATGTGCAGACGATGCAACTGGTGGCGACGATCAACGCACCGTTGGACTCGGACACCACACTGGACACGGCGTCGGTCGCGAGCCGCATCGCCGCTGCAATTGATAATCACCGTCGGCGGGTCAGCGAATCTGGCGCCCGCGAACAATTTCACCTGTCTGTTGCGGCGTTTATACCGGGCAGCCCAAATCCATCCGGCAATCAGGCGAGCAAAGCGCTTCGCGAGGGGCTGACGCAGATACTGGCGAGCTCCGGCAAGTATCAGCTTATGGCCGGCGATCACGCGATGGCGCTGACACTCGAATCAAGACTCGGACGACACGAAACCGCACGACTAACCCCTGATGTGATCGTACACGGTCGACTGTTAACGCACGCATCAAGCAGGCCCGGCTACGATCTGGTGCTGATGATCGAACGCGTCCATGGACTCAGATCGACGACGACGCTACAAGCCGATTCACTCTCCGCTTTGATCAACAAGGCCGTCGCCGCTATCGATGCGCGGCTATCGCAAACGATAGTGCCAGTTAGTGAGTCCTTGCGAGCTGAGTCGGCACAACTGATGGAAGAGGCCTGGCTTAAGCTCTACCGATCAGGCTCGCGGGCATCCCTGATCGCGGGCTTTCCATCCAAAACTAACGAACGCAATCGAGACAAGATCAGCGAACTAATGACCCTGACGCGCAAGGCGATCGCGGTCGACCCGAACAACTATCAGGCGATCGGTGCGCAGGTACTAGCCAGTGCCGCCACCGGTGATCGCGCCACGGAATATCGCTTGCTCGAGCAATTGATGTGGGACCCTCGCCAGGTGGCTTTTGATCACGCGCGCAAGATTATGTTGAAGCGGTTTCATCGTGGCACCGTTTTCTATATCGACGGAGAGGTCGACGGGCTGCCAGGGATTAACGATCGACAAATGGTGATAAACCAGTTGCTGGCCTCGCGAATGTTGGTCCCCAGAGGCGGGTCCGGCCCCAGATACAACTGGGCAAATTCACAACGATTGCGCTACTCCCACGATGAACATGCCTTCAGGCAATACATCGCAGGGACACGTCACTCGATCATCGACGACTGGGCGCGCTTTAAACTCACCTCACACCGGCAACCGATTCCAACCGCCCATCCAAAACGCACAGACGGCGTCAGCGGATCCTTTGAGGGCTCGCATTACTACGCACTGGCCAATGCATCCGCGCCGATTATGCTCACCCTCGGCGCCAACGGCTTCTACTCAGCGCCAGTCGATGTCGAAATCGATTTGCCCGATGGCCGGCCTATGGCAGCCGGGCAAATGGCTCGGTATCTCAATTTAATTGGCAAGAGCATGCTGGCTGACGGCAATAACATTGAGGCCGATTTGCTGTATGCCTCGGTGATGTGCGAGTACGACCCAAATCAGTGCGCATACAGCAGACTGATCTATCAGGATATCGACAACAACGCCGACAACGTCCGGCGCAGAATTGTGGGCGACAAGGATCGATACGGCAGACGGCGACTGGCCGCCGATGGGCTGATCGAGATGGCGCGCCGCGAGCTGCAG
>CAZNIS010000013.1:0-87987 GCA_964573105.1 uncultured Granulosicoccaceae bacterium | reverse complement strand
TTCACCAATCGCCTGATCGATCTGGCCGGAATGCCGACGCAGTATCGAATCCCGTCAGATCTGGCCAAGCGTGATTTACCGATCCTGTTTCCGGGCCTGGGCAAATCGGGTATCAGACAGCTTACCCGCGGCTATCGCGCGACACGCGAGCAGCGCAACGTCGGAAAAATCATTGTCTATAACAGTGACACCGGCACCAGTCGGTCGATACAGGCGCCCAATGCGTTTGCCGAGCAGGAATTCGGCACCCATGTCACACTCAGCAACGATCAACTGCTCGTTTGCGATGCACATCGAAACGCCTATCTCTATCGGTTAGAATTTGACGACTGGCATTTCGATCGCCAAACCGAGCAAATTTGCATCACCCAGAACCTGAATATTGAATCACCTGTTGCAATCAACGATGACTGGCTGATCAGTTACCAACTGGACGGCAGAATCCATTTTTATAAAGACGATGGCGCGCAATACAAACATCAGATTACCCGGCAGATCAACAACGATTTCGCATCCGCACACCCGCGCGGTGCAGCAATCGCAGGTATCTGGCTGAGTGATAGAACACTGTTGGTGGGCACCACTTCGCGAAACGGCCACCGTCTGCACTACTATACTTTGCAGCAAGACGATTGGGCGGCATCAGGCTCGATTGAGTCAGACCATCGCTTCACCCAAATACGCTTTCACAAGACTCACGCCTGGCAATTGAGTGATGAGCACATCATTGCGTATCGTCTGGAGGACGACAAACTCCGCTACGATTTCCAGATTCAAATACCCGGTGCCGATACTAAAAAGAGCCACCGCGGCTCGATACTGTTCCTGCAACAAAACCAATCGACCCAGCTGGTTTGGGCAAGCGACAATCTGGTAGAAAGTATCCACGTGCAGTAAAACTGCTGGATTCGACCCAGTTCAAAGGTGATCGCCGCTATCCTTTTGAGGCGACTGGCAGCCGGGAATAATTGTCAGCCTGCAACAAACCGACTATGCTCGACCGACAGACATAAAACCGGGCGTGCTGATCGAGAATGGTCAAGCCTTTCCTCGTCCATCCACACTAAAAACTGGCACCGACGCCTGGTCTGCCGCAGCAGTTATCAAAAGGAAAAGCTGCAGTGAACGTGACACTTGAAAAGATCGACTTTGACAATTTTCACGATGTCATAGAGCTTGAGCTCGAAGCCTCACAAGAGGACAACTTGCCCTCCAATGTCTATTCCATTGCCGAATCCAGTCTGTCGACATTGTTTCACCCACGAGCCATCCGCACTGATGGCGAAATCACCGGTTTCGCAATGTATCAGTTCGGAAAACCGGGCGAATGGGATGAAGACGAATGCACCATCTGGCGCTTCATGATTGATCGACGGCGGCAAAACACCGGCATTGGCAAGATAGCTATGGGACTTCTGCTCGACGAAATCAAAGCCCACAACCGTTGCAGCCTGGTTGATATCTACTATGCCCCGCACAACACGGCGGCAAAGAAACTTTACAGTCGCTATGGTTTTGTCGAGGTGGGTGAACGAGACGACGGTGACTTGATTGCCGAAAGACCCATTTAGCCGTAGTGCTGTCGCTCAAAACGTTCGGGCTGGCTCGTCATGTTTATCACGATACATCAGTGTCAGGGCCCCTCCCACCACGGACAATACCAGCATCGCCAGCAGGCCCGAATCATAGCTGCCGCTCTGATCAAACCCCAGGGCACCGAACAGCGCGCCAAAACCGCCCATGCCGTGATGCACCATGGTAATGACACCGGACACAGTGCCGAGCAACGATACTCCGACGATCTGCCGGGCGAAGATCACGGTCAAGGGTGCAGTCATCCAGAAGGTGAAACCGAACATCAACGCGGCGGTGATCACAGCGTAGGGTTCACGACTGACCAGCATCAGCGCAAACAGCACACAACGCAGGATGAAACAGAACAGCGTGACCCGTTTAACGCCAAAGCGATCGGCCAGTGCACCCGCCGGCAAGACACCGCACAGACCGGCAAGCCCCATCAGTGCAAGCAACTGACCAGCGGTTGCACGATCGACATTGGATTCGCTGGCAAGCGCCACGATATGCGTTGCGATGAAGAAGTCCTGAAAGCCGCAGATTGCGTAAATCAACAACACCAGCCACAAGGGTTTTGAGCGCATCGCCGTTGCCAGGCCGGGTTTGGTTTGGGTTGCTGTTTTTTGCACAGCTGCCGAGTCCTTCACCGATTGTTGACGCGCCACCCGCATGGTTAAAAACAACAACGGAGCGATCAACAGCACACTGCCAATTCCCAGCCACATAAATGCACCGCGCCAGCCCAGTTGCCAAAGCGATGCCGCCAGCACCGAGACAATCAGCAACTGGCCCAGGCCCATGCCGGATATCGCCACACTGTTGGCAAGGCCTGTTCGCTCGGGAAACGCGCGCGACAGAATCACACCAATGGGTGTGATGGAGGTGGCGGCGCTGCCCAGTGCGAACAAAACGCCGTAACAAAGATAGGCCTGCCAGGGGTGTTCGATCTGGCTGGTCAACACCAGCGACAGCCCGGCCAGCAGCACGCCGCCAGTCAGTACACGAAAGGGGCCAATGCGATCGACGAGCTGCCCGGTGAAAGGCAGTGCGGCGGCCGCCACCAGCATGAACACAGTCGCCATAGAGGACAATGCCGTTCTCGACCACTGCAGGCTGTCGGCCATCGGCAACAGTAACAGTCCCAATGAAAAACGCATGCCGCTGTTGAACAGCAAAATCACGAACGCCAGCAGCAAAATAATGGCAGGAAATTTTATTGCGCGATCAGACAAGGATTAATCCGTTGCAAGGACATGGCGTGCGGCGAATGCCAAATACACATGTTCCCCGGTCGGAGACCAGGCCCCACCATCGCTTTTCGTGGGAGATCGACTCCGTCGGCCGAACATGCTGTATGGGGAATGCCAAATACGCTTGTTCCCCGGTCGGAGACCAGGTCCCACGGCGGCTTTTCGTGGGAGGACAACCCCGTTGCACGAACATGCCGTACGGGAATGCCGACCACACTTTTCCCCGGTCGGAGACCAGGTCCCACCATGGCTTTTCGTGGGAGATCGACTCCGTCGGGCGAACATGCCGTGCGAGGAATGCCGAATATACTTGTTCCCCGGTCGGAGACCAGGTCCCACCGCAGCTTTTCGTGGGAGGACAACCCCGTTGCACGAACATGCCGTGCGGGAATGCCGAATACACTTGTTCCCCGGTCGGAGACCAGGTCCCACCGCAGCTTTTCGTGGGAGGACAACCCCGTTGCACGAACATGCCGTGCGGGAATGCCGAATACACTTGTTCCCCGGTCGGAGACCAGGTCCCACGTAATATTTTTCGTGGGAGATCGACTCCGTCGGGCGAACATGCTGTATGGGGAATGCCAAATACGCTTGTTCCCCGGTCGGAGACCAGGTCCCACGGCGGCTTTTTCTGGGTGGAATCGATAAACCCAAAAAGCCATCACCGATCATCACCAGGCGCTAGCGTTCAGGCACACCAAAACCATTGCGACCGGGAAAATCCGGCGCAAGCGTTCTGGCGTTGCCCATCTTCAGCCACAGCCGCAGCAGTTTTCGGTGCTGACCAACATCATCGTGATCTTCGAATCCGTTGCGCGAGTGTAGTACGGCGTAGTTATTGGCAAACTGCATGTCGCCCGGTTCCAGCATCATATCCAGACGCAGGTCTTCGCGATGGGTAATCGAATCGAAGATATCGAGCGCTTCAATCTCGACGCGTGACAGTGGTAGTCCCATCACCTCGTGGCCAAGCTCAATATACTGACGCAGATAGCGACAGCTCAATTTGCCCTCGTGATAGCTGAATAGCGGCGACAGCCCTGGCTCGTTTTTACCCAGGTGTGCATAGTAGAAAGGCCGGTACAACAGCGCGAGGTACTCCGGGTAGGTTGCCAGAAACTCGTTGTAGACCGATGCCGCACTGACCAGACTGCTCAATCCGCCGCGCCTGGCTTTGCGCACGCACAGCAAGCCAAATACATCGGACGGGTCGGTGTGGTACGGCAGATAGGCATTGGTTTCGTAGACGCGGGTGTTTTTGTCGTTCAGATCACCGACATTCATCACCAGCCCCAGCAGATCACCAGCCGGATTTTGCCGCACCGGCAACCCCATACTAAGGCCGATACCATAGTAGATGATATTGATTTCATCGTCGCTATAGCGTTCGATCGGCAGGCCGCGTATCAACACAAAGCCGCGACCGGTTTCAAGCTCGCTGGCATGGTTTGCCAGTTCAGATTGCAAAGACGGCAGCAAAAAATCGGCTGCGGTGAAATCCGGATAGGCAAGACCGGCATCACGCACTGACTGCAGTGCCTGTTCGATTTCATCGATGGCGGGTGCCGACAAGGTGTGAATCCATGAGTCGTCGTTGGCAAGCTCACAGCCTCTCCACGCCGCTGGCCCGCGGATCGTCTCTTTTAGTATCAATGCATGCCCCGCTCGATCATTGTCTGCAAAGGATTTTACGCGACCTGCGCGTTGGGCGGAAACCGCCAGCCCCGTTCTGTTAGCATTTGCCGACCTGCAGATGCGTTGAAGCCATGCCCGAGACCCCGTACCAATTCACCCGCGTGACGATGGCCCACTTTGCGATGCTGTCAAAGTGGCTCACAACCCCCGAGGTCACGCGCTGGTGGGGCGATGCGCAAGAGCAGGCGAGCATCCTGCGCGAGGATATTCTCGACTCGCGCATGGCGATGTCGATGAATGTCGTCAGCCAGAACGACACGCCGTTTGCGTTCATTCAGGACTACGAAGTACACGCCTGGCCGCAGCGCCATCTGGCCTCTTTGCCATCGGGGTCGCGCGCGATCGACACGTTCATCGGGGTAGAATCGTATCTGGGTTGCGGGCACGGCAGCGCTTATTTGCAGCAGCGCGCACAGCATCTGGCCCGCAACGGCGCACCGCGTATCGTCATTGATCCTGAGGTCGGTAACGGCCGCGCCATTCGCGCCTACGAAAAGGCGGGGTTTGTGCGCCAGTCAATCGAACACACGTCCGAGGGCGAAGTGGTGCTGATGCACTTTTTGCCTGATCAGGCAGTCAGTGCGTCCCTGCCCGACTCCCCTCTTTGACGAAAAACGTCAGCACAAATCCGGCAAGCGCGCCCAGTGGCACGCACAACAGCGCAATCTGATAGGCCGCGGCGCTGTAGATGCGCACACCGTCCTGCATCTGCCCGTCCCACTGCCAGTCCAGCAACGCGCCAATCAACGGTTGCAGCAGTGCACCACTCGCGACCACGCAGGTATTGATAATGCCGAGTGCCGCACCGCGGGCATATTCCGGGTTGTGATCACGGCCGGCGGCAAAGGTCAGAATCATCACCGCACCGCCCACCCCGCTGACGAAAAGCAGCACCGCCACCAGCGTGAGATCCAGTTCGGGCAGGTACAGAATACTGGCGATGGTCGCGCTGGAGACCAGGGTTCCAACGACTAACAAGGGCACCCGCCGCGCCAGCCTGTCCGACAGCCACCCCATCAGCGGCGCGCCCAGCAACCAGCCGACAAACACCAGCGACAGCAGCGGCGCCGCCTCACTGCGAGGTACATCGCGCACCGCTGCAAACCACGGCACACCCCAGAGCCCGGCAAACGCCAGCACCGGCCCGGTCAGCGACATGCCCACCAGCGCCAGCCACCAGGTTTGCGGATTCGACGCCGCCACTTTGAGCGCCCGCGACAATGGCGCTGTCTCGGTGGCAGAGCGATCACGAGGCTGCACGGCAAACCACAGCGCAATCGCCAGCGCGACACCGAACATACCCAGCCCGTAGACGCTGTAGCGCCAGCCAAACCACTCGATCGCCGCCGCCAGCGGTGCCTGCCCGAGAATCGCGCCGGAGGTGCCAGCCAGCTGACCACCGCCGGTGAAGCCTGCAAAGTGTTTTGCAGGCAGACTGGTGGCAATAATGGTCAGCACTCCAACCCAGGTAAAAGCGCTGCCAAGGCCAATCAGAAAGCGCCCGATATAGGCGAGCCAGATGTCCTCGGCGGCGGCAAAGAGAAAGCAGCCAAGTGCGCACAAAAAACACGCGAGCGTCATCAACAGCCGCGGGCCGATGCGATCCATCATCACACCCACGGGAATCTGCACCGCGGCGTAGACATAGAAATAGATGGCTGACAGATGCCCCAGCACCAGCGCACTGACCTGAAACTCGCGCATCAGTTCGTCGACCATGACGCTGGGCGATACGCGCAGGGCGAACCCGTAGAGAAAAAACAGCGAGCCCACGGCCCACGCAATTAAACCGGCTCGGGCCATGGTTTTCCCGTGTTGGTGGATAAAACTGGAGACATCGCCTGGCGGCTGGAGGAATACCAGCGACCGATCAGGCGCGACGCAAGAGACGCGCGCGCCAAGGTTTACATGGATTGGCTGGCAGGTCCAGCCATGAATCGATATGACAGTGCGCATGCCATTAGTCAGCGATCACGCAAGTTGCTAGAATGATTGCTCGCACCGGGGGAGCTGCATGACTTTCATTATCAATCCGCACGGCAGACTGCAGGAGTGGATCGCCGAGGAAAAAGGCTACTTCAAAGAGGCAGGTCTCACCGACTATCGGCTGCAGGCCCACTCGCTGCTGACCAAAGACACGCCCAAATTTGCGACCGCAGCTGACCAGCCGCTGGACAATCGACAAGGCGCGTATCAAACCTACGAGAGCGGGCGCGACGCCTCGATCAGCTGCGCCTGTCACTGGACGGTGAACATGGCGGCCTCGGCCAGCCACGGCAAGCTGTGGGGCGAGTGTTACTCTGTCTCGCCATGTGCGATCGTGGTGCCGGAGCAATCCCCGATACGCGAGCCGGCACAACTTGCCGGCGTGCCCGTCCATGTTGGCTATCAGTCGGGTAGTCACTACACCACCATTCAGGCTCTGGAACCTTTTATCGATGCATCACAAATCGAGCTGGTCTTTGGCGGCACGCCGGCCGAGCGAGTCGATCAATTGCTCGATGGCAGCGCACCGGCGGCCACCGTTTTCGGGCCACAATTGTATGTGGTAGAACAACTGGGCTTTAGAAAGATCGTCGACTCCACTTTCATGATTGCGGCGAATGTGCCCGCTGGCGTCGACGTGGACGATGTCGAGCGCTACTACCAGGCGCTGCGCCGCGCACAGACCGATCTCGACCATATGCATCAGCCCTACACACACTACTATCTCAACGAACTGACAGCACGGCACGCAGAGCTTGTGGATGTGAAACGATTTGGCCCGGGCGAGCGGCTGGTGTTCGAGCCCTACTCTGATTCCATATACAACGACACCCGGCAGTGGGTGATGCAGCGCGGCATCTTTGATGACCCGGCCAGCAACAATGGCAGCTACCACGACGCGGTGTTGAGGATAAGCTAAATCGCGGCGAGTCAGGATTCTTCGTCGATGCCGGATTCAAAATAGCGGTCGAACTTGTCTTTCACATTATCCCACTGTGCCGCATCTTCTGGCGGCGGGATTTTCTCGGTGAGCGTCGGCCATTGCTTCGAGTAGAGCGCATTGATCTCGACAAACCGCAACTGATCCTGCGGCAAGTCCGACTCGCGGTATATAGCCTCGACCGGACACTCCGGCACACATAAATTACAATCGATGCATTCCTCCGGATCGATCACGAGCATGTTCGGCCCTTCATAGAAGCAGTCCACCGGACACGCCTCGACACAATCGGTGTATTTGCACCGAACACAGCTATCGGTTACCACATAGACCATGGGCAAAGCTTCCTGATTCAATGTCAGCTGTTAGGATCACCGCTCGCCGTGACAGCAAACTATTGCGGTTGTGTTTCACGTCGATACCTCGCAACCTGCATAACAGGTCAATCGGCACGAGACCGCGCCGTCGATGGCGATATGGAACGATTGCTCCGCCACGATGACACGCGGGCTGTCGGGCGTCACCTTGCACAGGACTTCATCACCTTGATGGGTGAAACAAAACGTCAGTGAACCGGAGATCACCTGCAACAGCGCCCAGACACCGCTGCGCATTGTTTGCGCCTGGCGCCATTGCTGCGGCACGGTGTTTTGATCGTACAAAGGCGTGGCATCGAGCGCACCAAACCCGGCCGGCATTCTCGATAGTGTGCAAGCGGCGCGCGCTGTGTCATCCACTGGCGCATTGTCCCGACATTTAACGCAATACAGCATCCGCCCAAGGCTGTCGTTGCGCCCGGCTTCAGTCGCAACCCACGGACGATTCTGCCACGGCGGGTTGTGGCGCACGTGCTGCCGATGCAGGCAGCCGAGCACAGCGACCCAATCGTCGTGCTCGTCGCGATGAAAATCGATCATGGGTTGAAACACCGCTGCACCCTCCGCTTAAGCGTGCCTGTATTGTCCACCTATCAGTACCGATGCGCGATGGGCGCAGCGTCATAATGCTACCGCGACTCGCCATGCCATGTAGTGCCACACCACTGCAAGCGTGGAGTTAAAAAAACCCGGGCAAGTTGTTCAACTACCCGTGCATCGCTGCATTCGATATCATCGTTGCTGCCATTTGGCACCTGAGCCCACCGGGGGAGAGTCCTGACCATGCCATCGACACTGAAACAGCAAACGCAGACGCGCACGCCGAAATTCGGCCACTACGTCGGGGAGTTTCTGACACCGGGCATCGGCCATATGCTCGCACAGGCGCAGTGCGACTTTGTATTTTTTGATATGGAGCACGCCGGCTTTAGTATCGAATCGTTAAAGCAGGCGGTGCGCTATTTCGAGGGCGCCGGTGTGGCGATGTTCGCGCGCACACCCTGCAAGGACTACGACACCATCGCACGCCTGTGTGACGCCGGCGCCGAAGGCATTATGGCACCGATGATCAAAGACGCTGAAGAAGCAGCGAGGCTTGTCAGCTACATGAAGTACCCGCCCACCGGCGAGCGCGGCATCGCTCTGAGTATCGCGCACGACAACTACTACGCTGGCAGCACCCCGGTGGCCGATCGGCTGCAACAGGCGAATGATCGCAACACCTTTTTTGCGCTGATCGAAACCCGCGAAGGCGCCGACAACGCCGATGCGATTGCCGCCACCAATGGTGTCGACTGTCTGTGGATCGGGCATTTCGACCTGTCCGCGTCACTGGGCGTGCCAGGCGAGTTTGACCATCCGGTCTATCGTGCTGCGTTTGACAACATCGTCGATGCCGCGAAACGCCACAACAAGGCACTTGGCCGCCTGGTGGGCTCAGTCGATGAGGGAATCGCCGATCTCAAACAGGGTTTTGACTATTGCTGCTACGGCACCGATACCATGCTGTACCAGCGCGTGCTGATGCAGGGTCTTACCGAATTGCGAGGTAAAGCCAGTGACCTCTAGCCCGTTTCGCGTCGCGCTGTCGGCCAGTTTTCAGGCAGCCGATGGCAGCCCGGTGTATCCATCGTTCGATCTGTCCCCTTTAACCGACAACAGCAATATCGATCTCTTCTTTCTGCCGGCCTGCGACCCGATCGATGCGCGCCTGCTGGACGATGCAGATGCGCTGATACTGTTGTCCGAACGATTTAACGCCGACAGCATTCCGGCGTCAGACCGGCTTGCGCTGGTCGCGCGCTTTGGCGTCGGTTACGACAGTGTCGATGTGGCGGCCTGCACCGATCGAGATATTGCCGTCACCATCACACCGGATGGCGTGCGCCGGCCGGTTGCGGTATCGATCATCACACTGATGCTGGCCCTGACCGGCAAACTGATGATCAAGGATCGACTGACTCGGCGCGGCCCGGATGGATTCAACGCCCGCAGCGATCATATGGGCACGGGTGTGACGGGTCTGACGCTGGGCTCTGTTGGCATTGGCAATATCGGCGCCGAGATGTTTCGCATGGCAAAGCCACTGGACATGCGTTTTATCGCGCACGACCCCTACGCAGACGCCAATATTGCACAAGAACTTGGGGTTGAACTGGTCGATCTCGATACACTATTCACCACCGCCGATGTACTGACGGTTAACTGCCCGCTCACCGACGACACTCGTCATTTGGTCGATGCCAAACGTCTGGCGCAAATGAAATCCACGGCTTATCTGATCAACACGGCGCGAGGGCCGATTGTCGATCAACAGGCGCTGACACACGCGCTTGAAACACAACAACTGGCCGGCGCCGGTATCGATGTATTCGAGACCGAACCGCCCGCTGCCGATGACCCATTGCTTACGCTGGATAATGTCATCGTCACGCCACACGCACTGTGCTGGACGGATCAGTGCTTTGCCGGTATCGGCGCGTCAGCCGTGGCGTCGGTGCTGGATATCGCCGCCGGTCAGTCCCCTGTGGGCCTGCTCAACCAGCAGGTTCTGGCACGACGCGGGTTTCAGGATAAACTTGCGCGCGGGCGCTAGGTAAAAAATTGGCGAAACGGGTGAGAGCACCAGGCTGTCGCGGCGTGGCCTTGTGGCGGCCCGGCATGGCCGCCAGCCTGTCCGCGTTGTACTAATTTGGCACGACCGATGCAAACGCGATCGGTCGATACTCAGCCCGGCGTACGGATCACTGCATATCGTCTGACTCCGGCACCGCATTTGCGCGCTGTCGCTGATGTTGAATCAGAAAATCCGCCAGTGCAAAACGATGTTCATCGTTGGCGGCCCAGCTATGAACCGTATGCGCGCGAACATAGGCTCTGACCTGGGAGACTTCCGGTATCTCCAGTTCAATGGTACTCGAATCCTGCCCTTCGTCGGTCTGGCCCTGGCGCGTTAAGGCATTCGTGTTGTCTGGCATGCGACCTCCTCGTCCGTGGTAGCTGTGATTGAGCATTCCACTGTCTTGTGGAATATACCTAGTCAAGCATTTGTGACGCCATTCAACTGTGCACAGTTCACAAAAAATATGTATTTGCGAACCCCATCCCAATTACCCGATCCTAGTCGCGCAGAGACTATCTGGGCCAGACCGGGGCATGTTGCCCGCATCCGCCGGCTGTTTTTGCGACAATCACCGGCCGCACAACTCGTGCAGAGCAACCACAACCCGGCACGCGAGGACCACACATGAGCACAGCAGCCACACCCGTATCGATACCACTGCCGGAGTACGCGGTACCTGAAATTGTCGCGGATGTGGATTTTGATGACGATCGACTCTGGGTGCCGCGTGGCGACAACGTCGAGAGTCTGCCACTGCTCTTTAGCGTCACTCAGGGCAGCTGGGTCAATATCACCCGCGCCCGCGGTGATGGCATCATCAGCCGACACCGACACTCATCACCGGTAACCGGCTATACCCTGCAGGGCGCCTGGGGTTATCTGGAACACGCGTGGACTGCTCGCACCGGCACCTTTATTTTCGAACCACCCGGCGAGACTCATACCCTGATCGTAAAACCGGATCCTGATGACGCGAGCTGCGATCACATGATGGTGTTGTTTCACAATTTTGGCCCGCTGATGCATGTGGATGAGCGGGGTGAAGTGACAGGCTACGTCGATGTGTTTTCACGACTGGAAAGCTGTAAGGCGCACTACCTGAAATGCGGGCTTGGAAGCGCGCGCATTGAGCAACTGATTCGCTAAACAACAAATTGGTGGCGCTGTTGTTCAAGCCCTGCCAGTCAGCAAACCGATGACATCTTCCGCGATGGCCATGCCATGCGTCATCCCCTGCCCGTTGGTGACGGTAACAGCGGTGACACCGTTGGCTGGTTCAATGCGTACCAGATCCTTCTCAGCATGATGGGCATAGTGACCAAACCAGCGCCGCACAATCGATTGATCAGGTAAGTTCAACATGCCATACAATTCCTGAGTGATCAGCTGATCGACCTCGTCCAGACGATCCTCATGATGATCGACGCCATAGTGATGTGAATCGCCAGCGGTGATGCTGCCATCAGCCTCCTGACTCGCAATCACATGAACGCCGTTTTGTATAAAATCAGCATAGCGGTGCCGCTGCAGATGTTTGAGTTCCGCAAGCGAGTCGCACTCGGCAAACGTCTCGTAGCGGCTCATACTAAGCCCGCCCAGGACGAAGGGCTTCAGTTTGTCGCTTGACGGTTGCGAGCCGGTTGCCAGCATTTGCAACCGACAATGTGACACCCCGGTGGCGGCAAAAGCATCGGGAAACAATGTGGCAAAGTCGCAACCACCACAGAGTATGGTGTGCTCTGCCCGATAGTCGCCACGCGTTGTCTGCAGGTGTCCGGCATCTACGGCGACAACCGCTTCGTTAAAGAAAAAGCGCACGCCAAGCTTTGCCTGCAGATAGACGGCAATCTCGGCGATCACGTTTCTTTGATCCACCTTCCAGGCATCCGGACTCCACAGCCCGCCCAGCAAATTACCGCGATTGAGCCAAGGCGCCGTCGCCGCTAATTGTGCTACATCGAGTAACTTTGCGGTCGCGGCCAGTTCAGTGCCGGAATCGGCAAATTCCCTGAGCACAGAAAGCTCGGCCGTTTCGCGCGCAACAAACAGACAACCGGCTTGTCTGAGCGAAATACCCGCGTCTCCTGCCAATACCTGCCAGTGCTGTAACGCGCGCTGTGCATCGCGCAATGGTCGACCGGGTTTTTGCGCTATGATGGCGAGCATACCGAAATTTCTGACTGACGCGCCGAGCGCCTGACTGTCGCGTTCGAACACGGCTACCGACAGGCCGGCGCGTGCGGCGTGCCAGGCGTGTGCGAGCCCGAGGATACCGGCACCGATGACGGCGATATCAAATCGTTGCTTCATTTTCCCTCCCCGCACCGCAATCCTCTGCCAGCGCAATCAGGCCAGCAGTTTGCCGGCAGCTGCACAAATTTAGCAGGTATTGTTTCATGCACAGCAGCACTCAAGCTATCGATTTGCTACAACAGATACTGGTCACCGGTCAATTTGATGAAAGTCTGTTCACCGACGCCGTGTTGCACCGAATGCCTTTGCCACAGTTGCGAGCAGTGCTTGCCCAAATGCGCGACAAGACTGGCCCTGTGGTGGATATCGAGGCACAAGCGCAAGACAAGTTCCTGATCAGCACCGCTACACACCGGATTAGCTGCAAATTTACCATTAACAACGATTCTCGCGTGAATGGCCTGTGGTTTAACCACCCTGCGAAAATCGATGTCGACTTTAATGACGTGACCACTCGGTTGACCGCCTTGCCTGGTCAGGTAGCCGTACTGGTTACCCACAATGACAAGACTCTGTTCGAACACAACGCCGATACCAAACTGGCTGTCGGCTCGGCTTTCAAGCTTGGCGTACTCGCAGCACTGGCACAACAGATTGATGATGGCGAGCGCTGCTGGGACGATATCATCGAGCTGCAGTCAAAGCACTTGTCGCTGCCCAGTGGCATTTTGCAAAAGATGCCGGTTGGCTCGCCAATGACACTGCACACAGTGGCGGCACTCATGATTTCGATCAGTGATAACACAGCAACCGATATGCTGATCGATCTGGTCGGGCGTGAAGCGATACAAGAGATGCTTGGCACGGCCGCACTGTTGAGTACACGCGAGTTCTTTTTGCTAAAGACTAACGCTGAACTTCGACAACGCTTTCTGACCGTATCTGACAGTGAGAAAGCGAAATTTCTGACAAGCCTTGATCCTGAAACCCTGCATTCAGATGCCACCATCAGGCAACATCATCCAGGCGTTGAATGGTATCTGTCCGCCAGGCAGTTGCATGAGCTTATGAATAGCGTCAGCCAGCTTGATGTGATGTCGATTTCGAACGGGCCCGCCAAACCCGAACACTGGCAACATATCGCCTACAAGGGCGGCTCTGAGCCCGGTGTACGCAACCGAACGACGGCGGTGATTGATGAAAACGATCTGCGCTATGGTGTCATCGTGACGATCAATTGCGATGATGACTCACTTGACTCTGACGGCTTTGACGAGCTGTGTGCGGAACTGCTGGCAAGCCTTGCGAGCACGAACTCACCGTAGCATTTTGATTGTTGTTCACAGAGCTGTAACTCTTACTTCAGCACTACCAACAACACCCAGGTGTTAGACAGATGCGCTGTGAGCAGCTACACCGGCATGCGCGCCTCGATCATGCCGGAATACCAGCTCGCGCCAAACGGAATCGCATCGTCATTAAAATTGTAGGCCGGATGATGACAGGCGGCGCTATCACCGTTGCCGAGAAAAATATAGGCGCCAGGGCGCTCCTCCAGCATGTAGCTGAAATCCTCGGCCGGCATAATAGGATCGACCGCGTCATTGACATCGGCTGATACTGCGCGCGCCACTTCGGCAGCGTAGCCGGTATGCTCTGGCGTGTTGACGGTCACCGGGTAGCCTGGCGTCCACTTAACTTCAGCACTGGCGCCCAGCGCGGTGGCAGTGCCACAGGCAATCTCCCGCACCCGTTGTTCGGCAAAGCTGCGATACTCCGGATCGAGTGTGCGCACGGTGCCCTGCATTTTCACTTCGTGCGCGATAACGTTACTGGCGGAGCTGTCGGTATTGAACGTCCCCACCGTCAATACCACCCGCTTCAACGGATCGACGTTGCGGGAGACAATCGACTGCAGCGATATCAGAATCTGTGCGGCCACCAGTGTTGTATCGATCGCCTCGTGCGGTTGCGCGGCGTGCCCGCCTTTGCCCGTCACGGTAATTTCAAATTCATCAGAAGACGCCAGCAGCGCGCCCGGTCGAATGGCAAAATGGCCGATGCCCATGCCCGGCATATTGTGCATGCCGTAGACTTCCTGAATACCGAATCGATCCATCAGGCCATCGCGACACATCTCAAGCCCACCGGCGCCACCCTCTTCGGCGGGCTGAAAAATCACGATCGCGGTGCCATTGAAATTGCGCGTCTCACACAGGTATTTCGCTGCCCCCAACAGCATGGAGGTGTGTCCGTCGTGCCCGCAGGCGTGCATCATGCCGGGGGTTTCAGAGGCATACTCAAGCCCGGTAGTCTCGGTAATCGGCAGTGCGTCCATATCCGCACGCAGCCCGATAACCGCGCCGCTATCCGATTGGCGCCCCTTGATCACCCCGACCACGCCGGTACGGCCGATGCCCTCGACCACCTCATCACAGCCGAATTCGCGCAACAATTCGGCCACTCGCGCGGCGGTATTGTGCACTTCGAACAATAGCTCGGGCTGACGGTGAAAGTCGCGCCGCCAGGCGGTGATTTCCTGCTGCAGGTCGGCGTATCGGTTCTTGACTGGCACTGGCAAATCCCGTTCTGATTTAGTGGACGCAGTCTACTCTACCTCCCACCCGTTTGCCGGCGAATTGCTGCCTGTGTCCGCGCAGTCAAAGCATTCAAATTGCGTCGAAAGTGGCGCGCACAATCAGCTAATCACCATCATCGCGGTGATACAGTTCAGGCCACCACCCCACGCTACGTTGCTTCCCGGATTACTTCGATGAGCTATCAAAAGGCCGCCCACTGGTCAGACCCTAAAAACAAGCTGTTTGTGCATCAGGTCGGGTTTACCTGCCCACCCCACGATTTCGATGCCGCACCGTCGGATTTTCTGCGCATCTCACCCGAAACAGTCGGCGTGCATGGCCGAATGCTGCACCTGCCCGGCTACCAGCATCAACTCGATCAGCGGCAACAGAATTTTCATCTGCTGGAAGAATTCGTCGAGTGCATGGCCAACAACGGTGCCGATGTCTGTGGTCAGGTAGGCTCCAATTGGGTACACGCGAGCGGGCTGGGTGTCGAGGGCATTCGCGAGCACTGCGAAAAGCTATCCGATCAATACCAGACGCCATTTCACATGGCGGGCTACGCGATGGTTGAGGCATTGCGTGAACTCAACGTTGAAAAAGTCGCCCTCAATGGTGTCTATCACTGGCCGGACTGGTGGCGCGGTACGGTCGCATTTTTGACTGAGGCGGGTTTTGATGTGGTCTGGGCCGGCAACTTCGTCGATCAGGGGTTTATCGCAAGCCAACAGGAATGCAACGATCAGATCTGGTGCTTCGATGGCGATCTGGCAGAGAAATCGATGGCCTATGTCGCCGACAAAGCACCCAACGTCGATGCCTATCTGGCCAACGGCATGTGTAACTTCAGGCGGGTGAGCGATGGCCTGGCACAGCGATTCGTTTCGCTTGAAGTACAGCTTGAAAGCATGCTTGGCAAACCGCTGGTCACGCACGACAACGCCTTGTACTGGCGCATGTTCAAGACGCTCGGCATCGGACCGGTCACGCGCCAGGGTACGTTACTGTCAACCCTGCAGATCGAAACGCCATGAATAGAATACTCGCGCTCTGGGCGGTACCACGCTCCACCTCTACTGCTTTTGAGTGGATGATGCGTCAGCGCGGCGATATGCACTGCCTGCACGAGCCCTACGGTGAGGCCTGGTATCAGGGTGAACAGCCCTTGTGGCCACGGTTAACTGACAGCTCATTGCGAACCCCCGGCCTGACACTCGACAGCGTGACGGACAAACTACACGCGCTCGCAAAAACCGAACAGGTATTCATCAAGGATTTTCCGCACTACATCGATCACATGTGGAGCGATGAACTGCTGGACAACTTCACCCACTCGTTCCTGATTCGCCATCCGGCCAAAACCATTACCTCGATGTACGACAAATGGCCGGACTTTCACCCCAAGGAGGTGGGGTTTCGCGAGCAGCGCGAACTGTTTGACAAACTGCTGCAACAAACTGGCACGCCAGCGCCCATCATCGACAGCGATGATCTTCTGGAAGACCCCCACACGGTGATCCGGCGCTGGTGTGATGCTGTGGGTATCGAATTTATAGAATCGGCGCTGAGCTGGGAGCCGGGCGCGCGCGATGAGGTCAGCTGGTGGGATGGGGGTTCGTTTCACGCCAATCTGCGCAACTCCAGCGGTCTGGTACCACAAACCAGAACCTATACCGAGATTGGTGACGTACCGGATCGCGTCAGGGCGATCTATGATGATTGTTTAGTGCACTACGAGCACCTGCACAGCTACAGGCTTTGCGATGATTAAAAAACAGGGACGGCGTCAGCACTGACCACCGTCCTGTCAACTGCTTACCACTCACTAGCTCACTGCCACCAACCACTAATACAAACTTCGGTTTACTTCAGACTTCAATCAGCTACTACATACACAACAACCGCTACTGCACTGCTACCAGCCACTACACTTCACAACCACCACTTCCAGCGCACAACGCGACCGACCATCGTCAGTCTGTCGATGGAAGGAAACACAATCGATTCGAGTAGGCGTACTGGGTTGCCTCGGCCACCGACGAGACACCGAGCTTGCGATAGATATTAGAGATGTGACGCGCCGCTGTATTCTTTGAAATCCCCAGTGACTCGCCGATGTTCTTGCGGGTGTAGCCATTGGCCAGCAGAATCAACACTTCGAGCTCTCTGGCACTGAGCCCGTTGTAGTTGCATTCGTGTTGTTGTTTGGCCGAGTAAGTATATTTTTCGGCCAGCGTCAGCAGCGCACCAATCTGGTTGACACTGAGCTCATCGGTCAATCCGAGCAAGCTGCCGACAAGCTTGGACTTCACGTCACCGCCCTTGAACTGGTTTTCATAGTACATAGCCTATCCCTCCGAGTGATATTCCGTACTGAACATGATGTCAGGCGCGTCAAGACGCCGTCCCCCTACGCAATTCGTGGCTGAGGCACAACACCAGCAACACCAATTGCATTCGGTTTGCACAGCGGGCTTTGCCGAGAGTTCGCTTCACATGAGACTTGACCGTCTCGCCCCGAATGCACCGGCGAGCCGCGATCTCTTTGTAGCTCCATCCCCGGACAAATCCCTGTACAACCTTCAGTTCAGCGGGTGTGAGCGCCTGTTCCTCACTCGGCCACGCGATCGGCGCGGACACTGCCGTGTCTGCTTCTATGCCACTTGCCTGACCGGACATACCGCCAATCCCTGACACGCCGCGCTACCTCGCCCATCTCCGCCTCACTGATACAGCGCACGATACACATTGCGACCGGCGTACCCTTGTGGCAAATATCACAAACTTATACAATCTGGGGGATTGCGGACAATTCCTCATAGTGGTACCCACGAGCACCTCGACATCGCAGCTGCGACAGGTACGCCTCGAGAATCACAGCGCCATGCCGCTTGAGGGAGGCTTGGGAGATTGCTACCAGCGACGGTAGGCTTGAATGGGTACAGCATGAACACACAGCGCCAGGTACAGCCGCAGATGCTTAACGCCGTTTCTATCGCAGGCATCACTGCATTTCAGACACTCACCCCGCCCCAGCGCAAAGCGATCGTCAGCAAGCTCGAACGGCGCGACTTCCAGCCCGGTGACGCCATCATCGCCCGTGCCGAGCCATCGACCGAAGTTTACTTCCTGATCAGCGGCCGGGTGCGCGCGTGCAATTTCTCTGAAGAGGGCAAGGAAGTCCAGTTCGAGGATCTCGAGGCCGGCGCCATGTTCGGCGAGCTCGCGGCAATCGACGGTGGCGGTCGCACCGGCGACGTGGTCGCAATCTCGGATACCATTGTCGCGTCCATGTCGCAATCCAACTTCCTCGACAGCCTCGATGAACATGCCGGGTTGAGCCGTTACGTCATGACCCGCCTGACCAAAGTCATTCGCAATCACATGGCCCGTATGGTCGAGCTCAGCGCCCATAACGTCAAGATTCGCCTGTGCCGCGAACTGGCGCGCCTGGCCGAGCGTCAGGGCGAACCGCGCGCCGGCGTCATCGCCATCAGCAACCCGCCAACCCACGCCGATCTGGCGGCCCGCATCGGTTCACACCGCGAGGCGGTTAGCCGCGAGGTGAAAAACCTCCATCGAAGTGGCCTGATCACCTGGACCCGGACCGAGCACTTCATCAACGATCTGAAAAAACTAAAGCTGCAGATCGACTGAGCAGCCAGTGCGTCCGGTCTTGCCGGGCGCCAACACTCATCGTCGCATGACAGGTATCATGCCGATCACACGAAACACAAAATCCCGCACCAATGACACTGACCATCTGGGCTGCCTTTGCCCTCGCCTGCTGCCTGGTTCTGGTGATACCCGGCCCGACCATTTTGACCGTGATCAGCTATTCCATTTCGCACGGCAATCGCGCCAGCCTGCCGCTAATCGGCGCGGTGGCGCTCGGTGACTCCACCGCGCTTGTACTGTCGCTGGCGGGCCTGGGTGCGATCATCGCAACGTCTGCCTGGCTTTTCACCGTGATCAAGTGGCTGGGCGGGCTGTATCTGATTTACCTTGGGCTGAAACTGCTACTCGCCGGCACCGCTCCCCTGACCGACGATCAAAATAAAAAAATCGACTCCGGCCGGCGCCTGTTCTTCAATACTTGGCTGGTGACGGCGCTTAACCCGAAGGGAATCATTTTCTTCGTCGCGTTTTTGCCCCAATTTGTCAACCCAAACGCGGCGGCAATCCCCCAACTGTGGATACTCGCGATCACATTTGTAGTTCTGGCGACCCTCAACGCAGCCCTGTACGCGTATTTTGCACGCGGCGCGCGGCGACTGCTGATGTCACCGCGTGCACAGCGGCGATTTAACATCGGTGGCGGCAGTCTGCTAATGATCGCGGGCGGCTGGGCGCTCAGCGCGCGCCAGGTATCCTGAGGCCAGCCCGGGGCCAGGGATTCAGCGCCATGGCGAATCATCCTGGCCGCTCGCCTCACGTGCACCGGACTCGGGCCGGACAATCTTCCATTGATCACCGATGATCGGATCATCCTCTTCCGGCAGTTCCTCCTCGTGTTCCCAGTCATAGACCTTGCGTTCAGGTTTAGGATCGCGGTAACCGAAAGCCAGCGCGCAAACAGTGCCCGCCAGCGCGCCGAACAAGTGATACTCGAAGGAAATTCCGGGTTCCTGTGGAAAGATGGTCCAGAACATCGCGCCGTACATGAAAAATGCGACCATCAGCAGCGCGATGGAGCGCTTATCGCGCCGTAGAATGCCGGCAACAAACAAAAAGAAGAACATGCCGTGGGACAAGCCACTGGCACCGATGTGATAGCTCTCGCGCGCAAACAGCCAGACCCCGACCCCGGACACCACCCACACCACCAGCAACACCCACCAGCGGGATCTCGGGTAGCCGTAGAGCAGCATGCTGCCGAGCAGCAGAATTGGCACTGTGTTGCTGAGTAAATGCTGCCACGAGCCGTGAATAAAAGGTGCCGCGATGATGCCGAACAGACCACTGGCCGTCTGTGGAAACACCCCGAGCCCGTGCAGACTCTGCCCGAGCATTACCTCACAGGCTTTCACCACCCACAAAACCAGCGCGAAACAGCTGGCCAGAATGATACTGTCGCGCATCGAAAGATCGTTTTCCATTGATTCGATCTTGGGGCGGGTGACTGAAATTAAAGTACCTGCCGGTTTTCGGCAGTAAACTGCTGATAGCCGCGATGCGCAACAAGTAAACGATCACCCTGTTTCGCTATAAGAATGCAGTCGATCACGATAAGCTACAGACAAATATCTGCCTGTTCCGCCCTGCTGGCATCCGCTTAGCAAAGCACGGCAATTGACTGCCAGCGAACAGACCAGGCTGCGTTGAAACCATCCCGGACAGGACATGAACCATTGCAACCCGTTTAGCGTATCAGTGCCACAAGATACTCTGGATAGCATTCGCACACGCGTGCGCGATTATCCCTGGCATGAAATGCCCGACGACGGCGGATGGGACTACGGCACCAACCTTCCCTATCTGCAAACACTTTGCAATTACTGGATCACTCAATTCGACTGGCGCGAACAGGAGGCGAAGATCAATCGCTTCTCTCACTACAAAACGCCGATCGACGGCATTGACCTGCACTTCATACACGAAAAAGGCAGCGGACCGAATCCGCGACCACTGATTATCAGTCATGGCTGGCCCGGGTCTATTGTCGAGTTTCTGGATGTCATCGATCTGCTCGCACATCCGGAAAAACATGGCGGCTCGATTGAAGACTCATTCACCGTGATCGCGCCATCATTGCCAGGGTTCGGCTTTTCGGCACGCCCGCCGCGGCCCTGGGGTCCACGCAAGATGGCAGATGTATTTAATACGCTGATGACCGACGTACTGGGCTACAAACAATACCTTGCCCAGGGTGGCGACTGGGGTGGCGCGATATCGAGCTGGCTCGGCTTTGAGCACCCGGCCTGCGCCGCCATCCACATCAATATCCTCACTATGCGACACCGCGATCCACCACAGGGCGCGGAGGAAATCGCCTGGGAGAAACAATTCAACAAAGACCAGGCAATACAGGATGGCTACCGCACCCAACAAGCGACCAAGCCGCAGACCCTAAGCTACGCGATGATGGACAGCCCGGTCGGCGTGGCCGCCTGGATACTGGAGAAAATGCACGGCTGGTCAGACATTCGCGATGACGATGTCGAGAGCGTCTACAGCAAAGATCAGCTGCTGACCAATATCATGGTCTATATCGTTACGCGCACCTTCAACACCGCTTCGTGGATCTACTACGGTCGTCGTGAAGAGGGTGGCCGCATGTTGTCGGTCGACGGTAAACGGGTCGAAGTGCCCACCGCCTGTGCGGTTTTTCCAAGAGAGCTTCTGGCCTGGCCACCGCGCAGCTATGCAGAGCGCATCTACAATGTCACGCAGTGGACCGAGATGCCACGCGGCGGACACTTCGCTGCAATGGAAGAGCCTGATCTGCTGATCGATGATATTCGCCGTTTCTCACGCACACTCAACTGGCCTGCCTGAGTCCCGATCGACATCGAACAAAAGTCTGCAAGCATTGCGCACCAACAGGCGCGTATCAGTTAACGACTCGGCAATTCAAGTGCACGCACTGCCGCCGAGTCTTTTGTATATTTGTAAATTCTGAACATGCGTCCCGGGCCACCGACGTGAAAGTCCATGACAATTTCACCGGCCGAGGTCACTTCGACAATGCGCTTGTCGCAGGCCTGCATCATCAGGGTGTTGCCGTTGGCCATGCGCTGTGCACCGCTCATGAAGGGTGAATAGACATGCTTGCTCGCGTCTTCGTTGAAACGCCAGTGAATGATCGGTGGCTCACCGGTTGCGATGCGCCCGCTATCGTCGCGCGGCAGCGAAATCTCCAGCACATCGGAGTAGCCACCCGTGATCAACCCCATGCAGATCTGTTCAGGTTCCGGTTCACCGCTGGCTGAACGCCGCATGCCATTGTTGAAGATCAGTATTTCACCGCGGTGCGGCAAGGCGCGATCGATAAAGTGCGCATCGTGCTGCCAGTAGAGTTGTTGCGGACCTTTGCCACCGCGGGTCTGCGGATTGCCCCAGCGCCAGATCAAATCGCCACCGCGCCCATAAGCCCCGCCACTGGAACCGCGCGCCTGTTCGGTTGTGGTGGAATGATCGATCACCCAGATTTCACCGAACACCGCTGACGAGAGCAGAATCAGATCTTCCTCGGCGTTGTAGGAGACGCTGTTCAAATGCAGCAACTGGCCGGAGTTGAACTGCACCTGATCCAGTTGCGGCCAGTTCAAATCAATGCGACCGGGATGATCTATCGGCTGGCCAAAATTTGGCAAGTCGGCATCAGTGTTCTGCACCAGATGATCCGCCATCGACCACTGCCAGACAATCTCGGTATCACCATTGGCCAGATCAGGGCGAATTTCATAGATTTTGTCCAGCACAACCCGCTCGCGCTCGCCTTGTTGCCGCCAGCCGAGTGCGCGTGCTTTTTCAGCGCTGATCACCGCCCACGAGATGGCCAGAATGTTGCCATTGGGCATCATCTCCACGTCGTGGTGCAGCGCCTCGACGCCGAGCTCAAAGTGCCGCCACTGCCACAGCACCGAGCTGTCCGGCGCGTAGATCGATAGCCAGCCATGCGTGCCGATCGGAAACTGACCGTCCATCACAATCCAGCTGTTCTTGCAGGTGTTCTTTAACAGATTGCCGTCATCCAGCAGATAGGCCACAGTCGCCTCGGGGTGGCGATCGTCGGTATACCACTCGTGGGCGACCTGACCGCGATCGTCCAGTAAAAAGGTCCTCTGTGTCTTTTGTACATCGCCGCGATCACCCACCTCGTGGATTAACAGATAGCCCGGCTGCGCGTCGGTTGCCACCGCCGGCGGCAACGGGCCAGTGATCCCGGGAGCGCGCGTAAACATCTTTTTCTGGTAGGCGAGGCGATCGGCCGGCGTGCCCATCGGCATGCGGTTTTCAACGTTGGCACCAGGCAGCGGCAGATCATCATCAGCGCTGACCACGCCATCGTCGTCAGTGTCGAGCTCGAGTATCCGCTCGCAGGCGGCTGCGATGTCCGCGGGACCGATCACCAGATCGCCATCCAGATCCAGCACCCGCACGATGCCGCTGCGACGCACCATGCCGGGTATCAGCGTCGGCCCGCCCAGATCCGCCTCGCGCAGAAAGCCGTCGCCGTCGGTATCCAGTGCGCGCAGAACATCCGGTGCGGCGGCGATTTCCTGCGCAGATAACTGTCCGTCGCCATCGGTGTCGAGCGCGCGGAACAGGGTGCCCGCCTGCCAGCGCATCCTCTGCAAGACAGCACTGGCCTGCTGATCAGCATTTTCAGTTACCGTAACACTACCTCTGGCGCGGTCACGTTGAGTGGATCGCGCGAGCAGCCTGCGCGTTGGGATACAGCGTGACGGGAGCCTGCCATGATGCAGGCATTTTTTCGATCATTTGACGCGTATCGTTGCCCGAACGTCACTCAGGTACTCGCTGAGAAATGTCCGCCCGGGCACCAACGAAAGCGGTCAACGTGCCACTGAAGCTTGCCAGCTGTTAGCGCGCGCATTGCCATTACCGGAGCGAGAACTTATGAAACGATCACCAGTCCAGCGCCTGATTCACGCAGTCACCACAGTCAGTCTACTGGCGATAGCAGCCTTTAATCCAGCGGCGGCCGAAGAAGAACTGATCTTCAACGTCTTCATCCCAAGGCCGGCGCCACTCTACAAGAACGCGCTCGAACCCTGGGCACGCGAGGTTGAAGCCGCGTCCAACGGCGCGCTGAAAATCACCATCCCGACTTCAACCCTGGCGCCACCAGCCAAGCAGTACGACATCGTGCAGGACGGGGTTGCGGACATATCCGTTGCACCGCTGGCTTTCAAACGCAAAAAGCTCGGCCTCGACACGATTGCCGGCATCCCGCTAATCTCGCCGACGGCCAAGGGGGCGTCGATGGCGGCCTGGGACACGCACGAAAAATTCTTTGCCGACGCCGGCCAGTGGAAAGACTTTGTGCCGCTGACGCTATTCACCCTCGGCGCGCCAGCCATTTTGTCCAACGCCCAGCCGCTGTTGTCGAAAGATGATCTGGACGGATTTAAGGTGCTGGCTGTCGGCAAGGACAAGATCGGTACCTGGAAAAACCTTGGCGCCACGCCCGTCGGTGGCAGCGGCCAGAAACCGTTTGAAGTCGTCTCATCCGGCGTTGCCGATGGCGCGACCAATCCGCTCGGCACGGCGGTTATTCAGGGACTGCTGGATGCAACTAAAAACGTCACGCTGGTACCCGGCGGCATGGGCGGCCGTGCGGTGTTCGCAATATTCATCAGCCGCGATCGTTTCGACGGCCTGCCCGCAGACGCACAAAATGCACTCACATCCACTGCCGGTCTGGCGCTGGCAGGAAAAATCGGTGGCATCATGGACAAGATCGACGGTTCAGGACTGAAAAAATTCCAGGACAAAGGTATCGCGATTCACGAGGCACCGGCAGATTTTATCGCCGATATCAACGCCGCTGGCGAGTTCATTACCGAGAACTGGAAAGCGGGGGCAGCCAAAGCCGGTGTCGACGCAGAGGCGGCACTGACGCATTTCAAATCGATTGCTGGTGGCCAGTAGACAGGCAATTTCGTGGAAGCTGATCAGAGCGCAGTCGGCCGCGCCTTGAGCCGGATAACCCGATTGCTGTCGCATGTGGCGGCAGTCGGGATATTCATGCTGATGGCACTGGTGTTTGTATCAGTGTTTTTTCGCTATGTGCTGAACAGCCCGATCCTCGCGACCGAAGACATGATGGCAACACTGCTGGGTATTACCATCTTCACCGCGGTACCACAGGTCACGCTGGGCCGCAGTCACATCACCGTTGAATTATTCGTCGCACCGTTTCGCAAATTCCCGGTGCTGGATCGCTTGCGAAAAATTCTGATCGATCTCGGTGTGATAGCAATGACACTGTACATGAGCTACCTGATGCTGCTGCAGGCAAGCCGTCAGTTCGATCGTGAGACTGAAAGTCTGGTGATGGAATGGCCACTGTGGCCGGCTACGGCCGCATTCGCCACTTTGCTGCTGATCGGCGGCATTCTCTTTGCCGTTCGGGCGCTACGCGATCGCGGCAATCAGGGCAGCGGCGGCGGGATAGACATTTGATTGAACTGGCGATCGGCATCGTTGTACTGCTGCTGCTGGCTGGCATCGGCTTTCCGCTGGGCTTTTCGCTGCTCGCAGTCGGCTCGGTCGGTTTCGCCCTCAATCATCCGCGCGGCTTTGATGCGGCGATGACAGTCGCCGGCCAGCAGATACTCGAGCTTTCGACCAGCTATCAGTTTGCCGTGCTGCCGCTTTTCATGTTGATGGGCGTGTTTGTCACCAAATCCGGTATCGCCGATAACATGTACGACGTCGCATCAAAATGGCTGGGCCAGTTGCGCGGCGGGCTGGCCTTGTCCACCGTCGCCGCCTGCGGTGGCATGGCTGCTATTTCCGGTTCGTCGATGGCAACCGCTGCAACGATGACGAAAGTCGCCGTACCCGCGATGCGACGCTACCGCTACGACGATGCCTTTTCCGCCGGTACCGTTGCAGCCGGCGGCACGATCGGCATTCTGATTCCACCGTCGGGTGCACTGATAATTTACGGCTTGCTGTCCGAGACCGATATCGCCCGGCTATTTATGGCTGGCCTGATACCCGGCATCATTTCAATCTTGTTCTACATCGTCGCCATTCAGGTTGTGTGCCTGATCAAGCCCGTCTGGGCGCCGCGCGGCGATCGCACCAGCTGGCGGGAAAAACTGATTAGCCTGAAAGATATCTGGTCCATCGTCGCACTCTTTGCGTTGATCATGGGCGGGATATTCTTTGGTGTCTTCACCGCCTCAGAGGGTGGCGGCATCGGCGCCGGTGGCGCGCTGCTGATAGCGATAATGCGACGGCGCATGAATGTAAAAATCTTCTTTGAAAGCCTCGCCGAGGCCGCCAAATTGACCGCCACCGTGTTTTCTGTTGGCTTTGGCGCGCTGACACTCAATCAGTTTGTCAATATCGTTGGCGCCCCGCAGGAGATCCTGCAATTCATCGGCGAACTGGGACTTAGCCCCTGGGGCGTGGTGGGCGTTATTCTGGTGTGCTTTGTTATTCTGGGCACCGTGATCGACGGGCCGGCTATGATTTTTCTCACCGTGCCAATCTTCGTACCGGTTATCGACGGCCTGGCCCTGCCGATTGAGCCAGATCTAAAACTCATCTGGTGGGGCATAATCATGGTGGTCGCCGTAGAGGTCAGTTTCATTACCCCACCGATCGGCATGAATGTATTTGTGATTAAATCTATGCTGCCGGATGTATCTCTCGGACAGATCTATCGCGGCATCACCGCGTTTTTCATCGCCGACCTGTTGCGCCTCGCGCTCTTTGTCAGCTCCCCCGGGCTGGTGTTGTGGCTGGTGAAAAAGTTGAGCTAGAAAATACAGCAGTTGCTAGTTATCACGGTTTCAAAATCGTGGGATGCTGCGAAAAACAATTAAATTATTCCATCGTGCGATTCACACCACTCATTACACCTACGCCTCATTTTCGCACCGGTGCAATCCTCGCAGGGTGCTGGTGAGAAACGAAGCGCACCAATGGCCTACGAAAAAACCTTGAGCCGCGATACGCCACCCAATCAATAAGCCACTCGTCCACGCAACTCACTATAATCACTCATCACCCAACGTTGATAACCATCCATCGCAGACAGCCTCCCATACCAGTCATGAACACTTTGCGGTATGGCAATCGGCAGGTCGATATCAATCATTCGGTATAAAAAAACGCCAGTAGCGATGTCGGCGACACTTGGGCGTGCGCCAAGTAGAAAATCGTGTTCAGCCAGCACTGCGGCCAGCACATCAATACAGGATTCATATTGCGCAACGCTGGCGCGAATTGCCGCTTCATCGCGTCGTTCTTCAGGCGTGCGATAATAACCCCAGAACACACCGACAAAAGCAGGCTCGAGCTTTTCGATCGACCAGTCCATCCATTGCTCGGCCAGGCTGCGCTGATAGGCTCTGGGAGAGATCCACAAGCCGTCTGAGAAGATATCGGCAAGGTAGCGCACGATGGTGTTGGATTCGCGAAGCACTTTGTCGCCGTGGCGCATAACCGGGACTTTGCCGAGCGGATTCAGGGCGAGGAACTGCGATGTATCGGCACCGCCAAAGCGCCCGCCAACCTCGGTGTGGGCGTAATCGAGCTTCAGCTCTTCGGCCAGCCATAACACTTTCTGCACGTTGTAAGAGGTATGGCGCCCCAGAATTTCAATCTTGCTCATGTGCTAAATCATACACCGTGCGATACATGGCGAGGCATACCGATTCAACACCAGGCCCGGCACGCAGAACGCCCGCACTCTACCGACGCCACTCATGGACAAACCTCAATCAACCGAAAACACCACTTGAAAACTCCATGTCATTCCATATTTCCATGGAATGAAAGATCAACAGATGATCGCAGCCCTGGCTGCACTGGCTCACGAGGGCAGGCTGAAACTGTTTCGAAAGCTAATACAGGCTGGTCCGGACGGTTACAGCTGTGGGCAGCTGGCCAAACTTGCGAAAGTCGGAATTACCACCGCCTCGGCGCAGTTGCAGGTGCTGGCAAGGGCTAACCTTGTCACATCGCAACGCAAAGGTAAATCGGTCATCTATCGTGCTGACTATCGCCGAATTGGCGGCCTGTTGAGCGCACTGCTGAAAGACTGTTGTGCGCAATCAAAAACCCCATGCAATCCCCTGTGCCGGGAAATTGAAACGCTGGTCGAATCCACGGTGTACCAATCATGAACGACACTCAGACAAGTTTTGACGTCATTGACAGAATCAACCGAACCTGCAACTGCGTGCCGCTGAAAAAACTGTCTGACATTGAGCCAGGGCACCCCGGCAGCACGTCAGGTGCCGGCCTGTTTGCCAACACCCCTGTCTTTATTTCGCAAACCGATCGCATGCAAATCGAGCGCGTCATCGCCGCGATTGACAAACTCAGTGCGCAGCCTGCCTACCAACAGCACTGCCTCAGCCGAGGCAGCCCCGCACACGCTCACTATGCCGGACAATCTGCCATTCAAAAAAATACGCAAGGCATCTTCAGCGGCTTTGATTTTCATCTAACACGCGAAGGTCCACGGCTGATCGAGATCAACACCAACGCGGGCGGCGCCTTCATCACCCACCAGATGATTGCATCGCACAACGCGGATCTTGCAGCGACAAGCGAACTGTGCTCACCACACCCGTTTGGAAACGCTGACCTGATCCGACAAAAGTTGCGCCGCATGATCATGGACGAATGGCGCAGCGCCCGCAGAACGACCACATTCCCGGCACACCTGGCAATCATTGACGAGGCCCCGCCCACGCAATTCCTTTATCGCGATATGACGCTGGCCCGTGAGCTTCTGCGTTGCAAAGAAATGGACGTATCGATAATCGACGCCGCTGCACTGCGCTATCGCAACGGCAAACTGCTACACGGCTCAACACCCATTGACTTTGTCTACAACCGCCTGACGGACTTTACACTGTCACGCTACCCTGCTCTGAAACAGGCCTGGCTCGACAACTCCATCGTACTGTCGCCGTCTCCGCGACATCATCAGCTGCTGGCTGACAAACGCAACCTGTCACTATTTTGTCAACCAGAAACACTCATACGGTTTGGTCTTGATCATGAGTCAATCGACGCACTTCGCAGCGTACCGGCAACCACCGTGCTCGATTCACACAATACTGACCGCTTGTGGCAGCAGCGCAGACACTACTACTTTAAACCCGTTGCAGGCTACGCGAGCCGCGCGGTGTATCGCGGCAGTAAACTCACGCACCGTGTCTGGAATGAGATTGCGGGTGGCGGCTATGTCGCACAACAAGAAATCAGTCCACCCCAGCGCAGTGGCAACACTCCCGGTCCAGCACTTAAGTTTGATCTGCGCGCCTATGTCTACAACGCTGAGCTCATTGCCCTGGTAGCCCGCATGTATCGCGGACAAACGACCAATTTCCGCACACCCGCTGGTGGCTTTGCACCCGTAGCGACACTGCCTGACTGGGCCTGCCGGCCAGACGCCCGTTGTTGTTGATTCATCACAATGGTTGGCTTACCGGCTCGCCACTGTATTGATAGGCCGATCTACCGGTCGACGGCAGACGCGCTTGCAATGCTGAAAAAAAACGGGCCGTAACATCGCGCACCAGTTTGGCGACTTTCGTCGCATTGTGCTGATCAACCGACAGATTCGGTATTCTTACCGCCTGTGATTACTTTACATTCCCGGATCCATTGTTCACACTCAGTTACCACGAACGTACGCAAGCCACGATGTCACGATCTACTCCGGCCAATACAAATCATCCGCCTGTAGATCAGACAAAACGCGCAACAGGCAGTTGACACAGACCAGGAGGTCGGCGTTGCAGAACAAAAATTGCGGCAACACGCTATCGCAGCCTCAACACACAATTAGTCGCCGCCGCTTCTCTGGTGGTTTGATTGTTGCGGCATGCAGTACCTTGCCAGGGGTAGCACTGGCTGAACCTGAACCAAACCAACCGCCTGCGCCATTTCAACCCGAACCACTGCTAGCGTTACGTCTGGACAGTTTCCAACCGCTAGTGGGCCAAAGATTCAAACTGTGGCACGCACGCGCAGACAGTGGTTACCTGCGTTTGACAACAGCCACACCACTCCGCGTCCCCCCGGCCAACCGGCATCTTGTCGATCCCGACAACCCGTGCTTTTCACTAGCGTTTGAACGACCGACCGGCGACGCGCTGCCGCAGGCGACCTATCGCCTGACGCATTGGCGAACGGGCTCTGTGGATCTATTCTTGGTCCCCATTCGTGCTGACAACCCAAAGACAAACTATGAAGCCATTATCCAGCATTTCGTCTTCGCCTAAGCACGATTGGTCAATCGCGATGCGCGCGATTGCTGACACCGATCTACCTTTTCTGGCCAGGCTATACGCGAGTACCCGGGCTGACGAGATGCGGCAGGTCGACTGGCCTCAGCAGCAGGTAGACGATTTCCTGAAGTCGCAATTCGATGCACAACACGCTCATTATCAGCAACACTACCCTGCCGCGAGTTTTGATCTCATTATGCTCCACGGTGAGCCGATTGGCAGGCTCTACATTGACGACCGTGCAGACGAGATAAGAATCATTGATATCGCGCTCTTGCCCGAGTACCGGGGCCATGGGATAGGCAGCGATGTGCTAATCGATATCCTGCACCGCGCCGCGCGAGATAAAAAATGCATTCGCATCCACGTTGAGCACTTTAATCCAGCAATGCGTCTCTATAAGCGGCTGGGTTTCGTCAACCTCGAAGACCGCGGTGTGTATGCATTCATGGAGTGGAAGAACACGGCCGGCATCCAGGGTGATAGTGCCCATGGATAACCCCTTGTCACATAGCCTGTTCCAGCAGCACGTCAACTCACTGTTTGGCATCAGGTTAAAGCCGCTCGCCGATGCATCAAGTAAGGAAACTCGAGCTTGCGATACTGCATCGCGCGAATTGCAACTGACGCTAACTGAAGTTACGCGCCTGAACAACCACGCAGATGCTACGCGCGAGCCATTTTCACTCCTGTTTCAGGGGCCATCATCGACACTGCTACAACAGGCCACCTACGACATAACCCATCCTGCTATGGACCCCCAACCGCTTTTCATCGTGCCGATTGGTCAGAATGACCAGGGGTACCTGTATGAGGTGGTAGTCAATTGAAAAGGCTGCAAACACAATGAGCGATCCGTTTGTTGGCGAGATAAAGATGTTCGCCGGAAATTTTGCACCGCGCGGCTGGGCCTTCTGCAATGGACAGCTACTCGCAATCACCAGCAATGAAACATTGTACAGTCTTATAGGAACCATTTACGGCGGAGACGGGCATACGACATTTGCCCTGCCGGACATGAGAGGTCGAATACCGATACAGCCAGGCACGGGACCCGGCTTATTGCCCCGACAAATTGGCGAGCGCGGTGGCAGTGAAACGGAAACACTGACAGCAGCTCACCTGCCAGCCCACAACCACACCCTGAGATCAAACAACGCTACAGGTTCGCAATCAAGCCCGGCTGAAGCAATATGGGCCGACAGCAGCCAGCCTCACTACACAACTAACCATAGCCTTGCGCAAACCATGAATCCACAAATGCTGGAGAGCACCGGTGGCTCTGCACCACATGACAACATGATGCCGTTTGCCACACTGAGTTTCATTATCGCACTCACCGGGATATTTCCGCCACGACAATGATCATTCGTAAAACCAGGGCAACCCCATCTCTTTCAATAGCCATTGATACGGAGACGAAACAGTGAGCGAACCTTTCATTGCTGAAGTGCGCATTTTCGCAGGCAATTTTCCTCCTCGTGGCTATGCCTTTTGCGATGGCCAGTTGTTGCCTATAGCGCAGTACACCGCGCTCTTCAGCCTTATAGGTACAACTTATGGCGGCGATGGAAGAACAACGACGGCGTTGCCTAACCTTCAAGGTCGCGCACCGATGCATCATGGCCACGGACCTGGCCTGACGCCACGCAACCTGGGTGCGAGAGGCGGGGCTGAGACAGTCACACTTACTCAATCGCAACTTGCGGCTCACACCCACCTGGTGTCTGCGCCAAGTGCTGTGGTGGCGGCCGAGGCAGACACCACCAGTGCTGCTGGTAACACCTGGGGGCTCAGTGAAGACGGAGACAGCTTTCGCAACGACCACGATTCGTTCATGGATGAGCAGGCCGTGTCTAACACTGGCGATACACAGCCGCACAGTAATGTACAGCCATATCTCGCGGTGAACTTTATCATTGCATTGACGGGACTGTATCCGTCACGCAGTTAGTGCAATCAAGTCCGACTCACCTATGCGAACGCGTTAATAACAGAAGTTACATAACAGGAACTCCTCAATGTCCGAGCCGTTTATTGCCGAAATTCGAATGGTGGGATTCGACTTTGCACCTCGAGGGTGGGCGATTTGCGATGGTGCAGTCATGCCCATCAATCAGAATACAGCATTGTTCTCCTTGCTCGGCACGACCTACGGCGGTGATGGCAGAGTGAACTTTGCACTGCCTGATATGCGTGGGCGCACGCCGATTCATGAAGGGACCAACCCTGGCGGCACAACCTATCGACTGGGCGCGAACGGTGGCTCGGAGACGCATACATTGCGAACTGCTGAAATACCGAGCCACACTCATCGCGCCAGAGCATCCTCGCAAATCCCGAATGCAGAGTCCGCGACGAACCACTTTCCGGCTCAAATAAGCAGCAATCCGTATTCTGCAAGCAACGCCAATGCATCCCTGCTCACGATGGTTCAAAACGCGGGCGACAATCTTGGCCACAACAACATGCAGCCCTATCTGGCAGTCAACTTCTGTATTTGCCTGCAGGGTATCTTTCCATCCCGGAGCTAGCCGAACAAGCGACCGGGGGCTCAATGGAACTGAAGACAGTGAAGGAACACAAAGGCATGCACGCAATGGATACACACGCTCACGCATCCCTGATCAGTCGCGCGATTACATCATGGGTGTTACCCGTTGCGCTACTCGCCACTCAGTCGGCCATTGCCGACGGCCCTGTGTTGCGGATCAGCGATATGGGTGGCGTGGGGACAGCCAGCACCCACATCGCCAGCAATCCAGCTATCGGCCACAACACTCGAGATGCAGAGTTAATGGTGTTTTGGGAGGGGACAGAAGGGGCGGATACCACAAACCCTCGGCGAATCTACGGCCAGCGACTGGATGCTCAAACCGGTCTGTCGATTGGTGATAACGACGCGCTGATTGCAGAGGTGCCGGATACGTCTGCCTTGGCTGCCGACCAGGATGCCACCCGCCCTGCCGTTGCCTACAATTCCGATGACAATGAATATCTGGTGACATTTGTTGGCGAACCGACTGCCGGCAATTCAAGCGAAACAGAGGTTTACGGTCAACGCGTCAACGCCGCAACCGGCGCGCCGGTTGGCGATGCATTTCCAATCAGTGACTGCGGCGAACCAGGCGATGCCAGCGCCGACGTCAGCGCCCCTTTTGGTACACCACAGGATGTCGTTTACAACCCGATGGACAACCAGTATCTGGTGGTCTGGCGGTGTGACGATATCGATGACGACGACAGCCCTGACATTGCCAACGGCGAATTCGAAGTGTTTGGCCGCATCGTCAACGCCGACGGCACACTCACCGGCAGCGGCGATTTTCAAATTAGCCAGACAGCCGGCGCCAATGGCAATTCCCAATATGACGTTGAGTCGCCCAAAGCCGCATACGACAAATACCACAACCGTTATCTGGTCGTCTGGGGTGCTGACACTCCGACACTTGGCGACAGCAATCGAGAAATTCACGGGCAATGCCTGACCAGTACCGGTGCCGAGTTTGGCGACAACGATTTTCGGATCAGCGTGAGCCAGCACCTCGGCCCGAACTCCAACTCTGACTCTGCTGTCGCAAACCTGGTGTTCAATCCGGTGACTGACCAGTATCTGGTGGTCTGGTCCGGCGATACGGCAGTCGACAATCAATCCAATGTATTCGGACAACTCGTCAATGCTGACTGCACCAGTCTTGATGGTAGCAACTTTCAGATCAGCGCTACCGCCTCTACCTCTGAGCCGGATGTGGCCTACGACAGCGTGCAGGAGCAGTATCTCGTGAGTTGGCACGCCAGTGTCAATGGTGAACCGGAGTTATATCGCCAGTCACTGGATGGCAACGGGGTGGAAGTGGACGGAGACATTCGCGTCACCAATCTCGGCCCCGACAACAACGGCAACTTCGGGCCAGGTGATCCAACTCACGGGCTGACCTATATCGATGGTTCGACGGGCTGCTTTTTCGTGGCTGTTGCCAGTGACCATCACCTGGGTGGGCAGGTACAGGAGGAGGACGAGATATTTTCACGCCGAATCGGCACAGAGAATAATTGTTCAGACCTGCAAATGACCGTTACTGAAAATCAACTGGGCGCCATCGAGCTGCGACCAATCTTCAGTTACACCTTGTCTGGCATCGGCGGTGCAGACACCCATCTGTTCATGATCACACCCGACACCAGTGAAGTCGTATTCGACGACTACCCCGACTTCGAAATGCCCGCTGACGCCAACGATGACAACATCTACGAAATCGAAGTGCTCGCGATGGACGCGAGTGGAAATCTCGTCACGATTCGAATCGAAATCACAGTGACAGACAGCGAAGAATTCTGTAGCCCTGAACTGCTTACCCGTTATGTCGCAGCCGAAAAGTGGCAGCTGTTGCGACTGCCATGCCAGCCCCCCGCCAACGCAGAATTCTCCATTAGCAATCTTTTCGAACATCCGCTGGACGAAGAACGATGGGCTGCGTACTACTACGACGCGACGTCACAACAGCCAGCCTATGTCGAGATCAACGCGGGTGATCCCATTCCGGATCAGGGATTCTGGTTTATCACCCTGGACTCGGTCACGCTAACGCTACCGGCCAACAGCCTGGGCAGACCGACGGCAGAAGCCCAGTTTTGTGACAGTGGAACATGTTATGCACAAGTGGTCGAGCCACAGACCACCTGGAATCTGCTTGGCAATCCGCTGGATGGCAATTTTCACTATAGCGATATTCAGCTCACCAACGGATCTTCCGTTTGTTCGGAGAATGCGCCGTGTTCATTGACTTCGGCCGCCAGCGATCTGAACATCGATACCGGGATATATACCTACAACAGTTTTGCCGGCGCCTACCGACAGCTATCCGGGATGACTGGCGAGCAGACTGTGATCAAGCCATGGGATGGCTATTGGCTCAAAATCACCAGCGACACGCCTTTTGCCGAGCCATGGATCGTCTATCTGCAACGATACCCAAGCCAGTTTATGTTCATCACCGATGGTACGTATCAAGGCGATCTTGCCGCATACGATCAAACAGGCCTCAACAGCGGCGTTGCCGGTGCCGACACGATATGCCAGAGCGAGGCGATGAAAGCGGGCCTGCCCGGCACCTACAAAGCCTACCTGTCGACAACGGCAACCAGCCCCTCCACCGCCTTCAGTCAACTTGACACGCCGTACATTCGAACGGATGGCGCGTTATTCGCCAACGGATTTAGTGACTTCCTGAACGGCACGGCAGGCCAGGCATACGACACCGACATGGCCACTACGGCTACCGTGGCAAGGCTCGACGGCTTTCCATTTGCCTGGAGTGCCAGCGACAATGCGGGCGTGTATCTTGACGCCATGCACACCTGCAATGACTGGACGTCAAACGGCCCCGGCAGCGGCGCCATTGGCGTGGCGTCTAATCCAGTAAATTGGGAACACGGGGTTAACTCAACACAGCTATGCCAATCTGAATATCACCTCTACTGCACACAGCAATAGGCAAAACTTCCCGGCCTTGCCCGGTTCACCGAAGGCAAACCAGACGACGCGGCGGTAAAAAATAGCAAGGCTTGCAGTTTCGGCTTGTTATCACCCTATCCGTTTCAAACCGTTCACGGCGAGGCTCTTTTTGCCATTGACTCTGCCATCACACAGAGAATTTCCCAAAGCATAGTCGATGCAACCAGTGCCGTATTGCCCGTCTGATCATACGGTGGCGATACCTCCACCACATCGCCGCCGACAAAATTCAAGCCATCCAGTCCGCGAATCAGCGCCTGCACTTCACGAGGCAAGAAACCACCGACTTCCGGCGTGCCGGTGCCAGGCGTAAACGCCGGGTCGATGCTGTCGACATCAAATGACAGATACACCGGCTGATCACCTACGATACGTCTTGCCTCGTCGATGACGGCGGGCAAACCCATCTCGTGAAACTCTTCAATATGAATGACACGCATGCCACTGTCGTAGGAAAAATCCCAGTGTGGCTCTGCCCTGCCCCTGATGCCGATCTGCACGGTGCGCTCGGGATCGAGCACGCCCGCCAGCGCCGCGTTGCGAAAGGGGCCACCATGATGAAAGCGTGAACCGTTAAACGGACCGCCGGTGTCGGCGTGTGCATCGATGTGAATCATACCGACAGGCGCTGATCGGCCGACCGCTTTGAGAATGGGATAACTGATCGAGTGATCGCCGCCGATGGATAGCGGCACTACGCCGGCATCGATCACGGTGTGATAATAATCCTCAATTTCCTGAGTGGCCTGATCGAGGTTATAAGTGCTGGCGATCGGCACATCACCACAATCGGCGTAGCGGATCAGCGCGGCCGGTATGGTACCGCTGACGTGATGCTTCGGGCCGGCTGCCATCACCGACATCTCGCGCACCTGCTGCGGCCCAAATCGCGTACCCGGCCGGTTGGTCACCGCCAGATCAAACGGCACACCAAGCAGCGCGAGATCCAGCCCGCTAAAGTCATCCTCCTGCAGCGGGGCACGCAAAAACGAACAAATGCCCGCATAGGGCGCGACGCGTTCGCGTTTATCACCGCCGTGCGCACCACCGCCATCCAGAAAGGCCTGCAATTTTCGATCGTTGAGATCGGTTTTCGCCGCCAGTTCGCGCAGGTGTTCTAATTTGGAATTGGACATGTTTTGCCTGTCAATGATCCCACGGAACCAGCACAGTACCTGTACTGCGCGCGAGGTGGCAAGGATTTGCCGCGGGTTGTCTTGCCCCGCCCGGCAACACCAATCCGGCACCAACACAGACAGCCCGCTGTGGTATCGTCTGCCCACGATCAGAGCGGTTCCGGGAGCCGTGAACCAACCCCATAGCCCCGGCCCCAGCATAGCCCACCTGGAGAATACCCATGCCCGAATACAAACTCACCTATTTCGATTTTGATGGCGGCCGCGGCGAGCCGATTCGAATCGCGCTGCATGCAGCCGGGATCGAATTCGAGGATGTGCGCTGGAGCTTCCAGGAGTTTGGTGCCAACCGGCAGGGGCTGCGCTTTAACGCGGTGCCCACGCTGGAGATCGATGGCAACTCATTTTGCCAATCCAACGCACTCGGTCGCTATGTCGGCAAAATGGCCGGGCTCTACCCGGAAGATGCATTGCAGGCGCTCTACTGCGATGAAGTCGTCGGCGCACTCGAGGATATCAGCCACTATGTGGTGCAGACATTCGGCCTGGAGGGCGACGCGCTAAAACAAGCCCGTGAAACCCTGATGAGCGGGCGGCTGACGGTGTTTCTGCAGGGGCTTGGCGAATTGCTCGCACGCGGCGGTGGCCAGTACTTCGCCGACCAGCGGCTGACGATTGCGGATCTGAAAATGTTTGTTCAGATGAAAAGCCTGACCTCGGGCAATATGGATCATATTCCGGCTGACTTTGCCAGCAACCTGGTGCCGTCACTCGCCGAGCACATGCAGCGGGTCAGCGAGCACGAGATCGTCAAGGCCTACTACGCATCACGATCCTGATCTTCGCCCTCGCATACTCACAAACCATCGACACACATCAACCCAGGCAGGATTACCCATGACGAGGACTGCAGACGCGATCATTATCGGGGCCGGCGTGATCGGCTCGGCAATCGCCTTCGAAATGGCCAAGCGTGGTAAAAAAACAATTACCGTCGATCGCCACACCCAGGCGGGGCACGGCTCCACTGCCGGCTCCTGCGCCTGCATTCGCATGCACTACTCCACCTTCGATGGCACTGCCTTCGCGTGGGAGGGCTATCACTACTGGCGCGACTGGCAGGAATACCTCGGTGCCAGTGGCGAGACCCCCTTATCCCGATTTGTCCAAACTGGCTGCCTGGTGATGAAAAGCGAGGACAATGGCTATCTGGTCAACCACATGAAATACAGCGCGCAGCTGAATTGCCCGTTTGAGGATTGGACAGCGCAAACCATCACCGAGCGCATGCCGATCTATAACCTCGAGAGTTTCGCCCCACCACGCAGCCGCGACGACCCGAAATTCGGCCAGCCCAACGGTGGCACCGTGAGTGGCGGTGTCTACTGGCCAAATGGTGGCTATGTCACCGACCCGGCACTATCGGCACAGAACCTGGCGGACGCCGCACGTGCCAACGGCGCGGAGTTTTACCTTGGCACCGAAGTGACAGAGATCCTGACAAGCGGCGGCAAAACAGCCGGAGTACGCCTGTCCAGCGGTGAGGAAATCCACGCGCCCATCGTCGTCAATGTCGCAGGCCCCGCCTCATCAAAAATCAACGCAATGGCCGATGTGCTGGACGACATGACGATCAGCACCCGCGCACTGCGTCAGGAAGTCGTCCACGTGCCGGCGCCGGAGGGCTACGATTTTGAAAAGGACGGCATGATGGTGTCCGACAGCGATATCTCGCTGTACTGTCGCCCCGAGCACGGCAATCACATATTGATTGGCAGCGAAGATCCCGAGTGCGATCCGCACCAGTGGGTCGATGACGACACCGACTACAACCCGGACTTCACCGAACAGTGGACCACTCAGGCGTTGCGCTATGGGCAACGTGTGCCGTCACTGGGCATACCGCAGCAAACGCGTGGCATTGTCGATCTATACGACGCCTCCACCGACTGGATACCAATCTACGATCGATCATCACTGCCCGGCTTCTACATGGCCTGCGGTACCAGCGGCAACCAGTACAAGAATGCGCCGATCGCAGGCAAGCTGATGGCCGAACTGATCGACTATTGCGAGTCTGGTAACAACCACGACGCAACGCCACTGCAGTTCGAACTGCCGTATATCGGTCACACAATCGATACCGGTTTCTACTCGCGCAAACGAGAGATCAACATGGAATCGAGTTTCTCGGTGATCGGTTGATTATTTTTAGATTCAGGCTACGTTGGGGCGGTGCAACGGTTCTCACTGCGGTTCCGACATACACACTATCCGCAGCGCGATAGCGCCTATCAAAACCGCATACGTCAGTAACCAGCAGCGGGCAATCGCAAGTATTGCCCACAAGAGCACAGGTTTTGAAATGACGGACTGATCGTGCCTGAGCCAAACCGTTGAACCGGATCCTGGCCCCATTGGTCAAAACTGCACGCTGGCTGCACAAACAACACCGAAAGAACCCTAATCGACAAATTGACCGATAGCGGGAACCAGTCGACTTCGTTGCCGTTAATTATCACGGGAAATGGGGATAGCCATTACACTGCTGGTGCACTAACGTACAGAGTTTGTAGACGCCCCGGATCGAACAAATAACAGGGTGACTACTGCCCGGATGCGCGATACCAGCCGTGAGGGCTGGTAATTTTACCCAGCAGCAATAACGCGTATGGAGCATGCTCCAACTGTGCCAGTGAGCAATTCGCAACACGCTGAAAGCACAGCTGAACCGGGACGACCAGGGAGTTGGAAATGAAAATACCCTCACGAAGAGAAACGCCCCGAAATATCGGCCTGTCGTTCTCGCTTTTAGTAATTGGCTGGCTGATTGCCCTGCCAGCCAATGCCGCACTGACCGGCAACGAAGCGATCAGCCTCTCGCTGAGGAGTTTGGTCAACGAATCGACTCCTACATACGATCCTGCCGATGAGACTATTCTCGTCAGCGCCTACGCTTTTCTGGATGGCGGCGACCATAATGACTTTATGGTTTTCATCCAGAACCGCTTAGCAGCCTACGGCGGCTACGACGCCGCCAACAACCTCCACTACTGGACTGACACGCTCAGCCTTGGCCCCAACTATCCGCCCGCGGGAAACGGTAACACCTGGCCAAGTGACTATCCTTTTCTCGAGCACTACGTCAGCGACAACAGGCGTTTTCGCCCGGTAGTTGCGGAGTTGTATACGGTCGCTCCCGCCACTGGCAGCGGATTCGTCGATCGAGCCATGGACACGATTATCGATGGTCGCGCATACGGATTTGGCTATGATGCCGGCACCGCTGTAGCCACCAGTTCAATGGGCATGCAGTTGACACCGTCAGGACTGCAGGCGTTGGGAGAGAGCCACGGACAATCAACACCGGCAATACGATCAACCATCGACGACTACCTGTCGCATCTGGCTTCATTGTCAGTCCCTGTCAGCGCCGACGCATCTCCACGGCTGTGCATTCGACTCACCGATGCACCAGAGGAATTTCAGCAAACAAGGGCTTTTACCGACGCCGTTGACGAGGCGAAATTCCAGTACGAAACGCTTTACGTTCCCAACAAGAAGGCCTGCGATAAAAACCCGCAAGCAACCAACGCGGCGTGCATCGCGCTGCAGACCATGTGCGTTCGCAAGAGCAGCTACGATAATCCCGACCACTACCGAGTCTGCGTCGATACCTTGAGCGCAACCCTGACCGAGCATACAGTCGATGATGTGCAAAATATTGAAATTGAATACGCCGGCCTCGCCCAGCCCGGTATTCGCTCACAAGTGACCCTCACAGGCCAAAAAGCCTTGTTCGATCTCGATTTCGAGGATGTAGAAATACAGTGGCGGCTGGCGCCCGGGATATGCCTCGGATCGCCCCCGTTACGGCCCGCCAAGCCACTCAGCCCAACTGAGATGGATGATATTGATGTGCTAGAAGAATGGAGAACCTGCGACAATCTCGAATTGAACATCGATAGAACCTGCACCGACTGCTCCCCCATCGACTACCCGGATAGCGGCGCCGATTCGTACATCACCCTGCTTGAACCCGATACCGGCAATCTGGAAAAACAAAACGCTGCAGACACCGGTGCCGGCTCGCTGGGTTTCTCCGGCATAGACTACGTCACAGCCTTCGAAGCCTGTGGAGAAACCTACTGGAAAAACGACCTGGGGTTTTCCACCAACATTCGCGATCAGATCATTCCATTAATGGACGACGCACTGGATGTACTGCACAGCGATATCAATCATGCATGGATCGGTGACAATCAGGATTTCGAATATACGGAAACTATCGATGATCTGCTGCAGCCACTGGAAACCGGAACCACTGATATCGAACCCGACGATATTGCCCTTGAACAACCGTTTAATTCCTGCAGCGAAGTGGCAAATGCCGGCCTGGCATGTGACTATCACTCACGTCTAACCGACGCCAACAGCACTGACATCACCGGTTGGTTTACTTCACCGACTGGTGGTTCCAGCGGCAGGCCCGTATTTAGCCCGGATGCAACGGTGCCGGGTACGAACGCGGGCTTTGACGCGTCAGCATTGATCACCACCAATTTATTGAATCAGCATGTAGAAGCACGATTCAGAGACACATTCACCTTCTCGTTTATTCCAACCTATGAACAACTCTCTTTGTTAGCACCGGTCTCCAAACTTGCAACCGACAGAGTCACGCCATTGACAGCCAGCGATCTGGCCAATCTTGCTCAGGGGTTCACGCACTACGGCAACGACAGTGTCAGCATCAATATAATGCCAACCGATCTGAAACCCTTTGTCTGGATGCAACCAGACAATACACCTGCAACCACTACGCTCACAGCTCAAGTACCTCAATTGCAATTCACCATCAAGATCGGGAGTGCCACCGTGATGCGTGGCTACTTTTCGCTGGTCGACGAACAGATGACAACCTCACTGCAACCATCGCTTGCACAAGTAGTTGATATCAGCATCAATGAGTATTACGTCACCGCGCTCGCCTACGAATCTACCCTGCATGGCTGTTTTCTCAATGGCATCACGGCCACTTCCTCTTGTGAACAAGGCGTCGCGAAGCAATTGGCGCAAATGGTAATGCCCGAGGTCGTAAGACGTTTCGACAGCTTTTTCGATGGCGTGGTCGCACCACAGGCATTCAACCAGCAGAGTGACATTGCCGAAACGGCTGTGCTGACCCAAGTGGCAACCTTTAATCAGAACAACACTGTTGGCCTGTACGGAAATTTTGAGAAAGGCTGTGCTGCAGAGGGCTATCTGCTACCCCGTAATCGGTGGCATATGATATCAATTCCGTGCCAGCCACCAGCCAATCAGAATAAAGTACGAGACGTTTTCGGCGATGACATCGAAGGCGTGTACGGAACCACCTGGAATATGTACGAATACGACGCCAGCGCAGGCTACACCTTGCTCAGCGAAAACAGCGAAGTGCAAACGGGCAAAGGATACTGGATCGTCAACAACGGCAGCTCGGTTGCCATGCTCGATATGCCGTCCGGCTCGACCGCTGCAACCATTATCGACACGCCGGGCTGCGTCACACGCGAAGGCTGCTTTTCCCGGGCGCTCAGCACCAAAGCTGGCAGCGTCGCGTGGACAATGGCGGGCAATCCATTTGATCGGGAAATTCAGCTCTCACGTGCACGCGTAACATCGAATTCACCCGGCCAGTGCAGCGCTCCCGCGCTTTGTGACCTGAACACAGCCAATGCAGAGTCACTGATCGGCAATCTGGCTTATCACTACAATGGCGCCAACTACAACCAACTGACGCAGGACGATTCACTGGGCACATGGGATGCCGCCTGGTGGCGCGCCTACCCGGATCCGGGTGCCAGCGCCCCCACGCTTTTGTTCCCGTCACAATAGGGGAATGTGGGGCCACATAGCCGGTGTGCCATCGGTTACGGACGCCGTTCGTTAGGCGACGGCGTGTGGTTAAACACAGCAGCGTCCAGGCAGGCGGCCTCTCCGCCGAGTGCCGCGATACGTTTCTTCTGATCGGCGAAACAACGAACGTTCACCGCGTCAGGATCACAGATCGCTCTGAGTCTGCGTTCGCCTTCTGCAATGACTTCCAGAATATCGGCATCGTCAGTCCGGGTGCCAAGATCGCATCGTTCATCCGGGTCGGATTGCAAATCAAAAAGCTGTGGTGCATGGCCGACGTAGTGCACATACTTCCAGTTCTGCCAGCGCACCATAAATGTGCCAGTGGTCGATCCACCGTCGTGATACTCGCTGAGTATGGTGCGCTCTGAATCGTCCGCCTGGCAGGCAATTTCTCGCAGGGAGATACCCTGCAACGCGCGACTGTGCTGGTCGTGCTCGACCGCACAGACATCCATCGCGGTTGCCGCCAGATCGATTAATGATGCCGCAGTAGCGCAGCGACTGCCGCTTGGCACACCCGGACCCGCCATGATCATCGGCACCCCGACCGATTGCTCATACATCACCTGTTTGGTCCAGTAGCCCTGATCGCCGAGCATATCGCCGTGATCGGACACGTAGACAACCACGGTATTCTCCGCCTGCCCATTCGCCTCAAGCGCTGCCAGTATCCGCCCGACACAGTTGTCCATAAAACTGGTCAGGCCAAAATAGGCAGCGATCGCCTCGCGCGTCTTCTTTTCATCGAAGTACTGGTTGTAACAATAGAAACCGGCGATGTTCTGCAGCTCGCTGTGCTGCGGGGACGTGTGCTCGTTGTAGCCGACGGGCAGTGGAATGTCATTAACGTTATACAAACGATAAAATTCTTCCGGACAGGTCAGCGGATAGTGCGGACTCACCAGTGAGACAAACGCTGCCCACGGCTGCACGTCACGGTGTTGCAGCCACGATTCAGCCGCGGCCGTAATGTCCAGATCGTAGTCGGTATAGGTGCTTGTGCCCATACCAACATCGGCGGCAAGCTCTGCCGCCTGCGGATAAGGTGGCAAATTCTGCCGCAGCAAACCAATCGGCCAACCGATGCCGTCAACCACATGCATTGGCAGGATCTCATTGCTAAAGCCGTTGTCATCCTGTCCAGATCTAAAGTGCAATTTACCGATCGACGTCACAGGCACGCCAGTGTCACGCAGCTGCCGCATCCAGCTTCGTCGCGCACCATCATAGGGTGTGGCACTGTCCCAGTAAGCGGTGCGGTGAACGTAGTCTCCACAGGCGAGACTGGCGCGAGCCGGCACGCACATGGGTGACGGTGTGTATGCATTGGTAAAATGTGTGCCGCGTGCGGCCAGGCGATCCAGGTTGGGCGTCTGCACCATCGGGTGACCGGCACACCCCATCGCATCCTTGCGATGTTCATCGGAAATGATGATCAACAGATTGGCACTGGACTGATTGTCGAGCTGCATCGATTGCCCTCGTCTTCGATAGTGCAATCAGGCTACGCTGCCGCAAGCGTCGTTGCAATTCAGCCGACGCTTGCGTTCTTCGCCGGCAGGCACTTTGACAGCGGCTGGAGCCCTGATTAAGATCAAGCGCTGCAGGATTAGCTCGACCAACAACAAAGGGATCATACGCATGTCTAATCAAGAATCAGCCAGCCTCTTTTTCGATGCCTGCGAGACTGGCAAAGGCTGGGACGCATGCAGCCAATGGTGTCACCCGGATGCCGGTTTTTCCTGCCAGGCAGACGCATTGGCAGAAGTAACCACCTTGTCAGCCTATTGTGACTGGATGAAGGACCTATTCGGTCCAGTCCCCGATGGACACTACGAACTCAAGGCCATGGCATTCGATGAAGCACGCGACACTGCCATCGCGTTTGGTGTGTTTCATGGCACACAAACAGGTGAAGGGCCGGTACCACCGACCGGCAAGACTGTGGCTTCAGAGTATGTCTACTCGATGCAGTTCAGCGACGGAAAGATTCGACACATGACCAAAATATGGAATGACACGCAAGCCATGCGGCAATTGGGATGGGCTTGACGCCATATGACTAAACGGGCAGTCACAGGCGGCTGCCCGCAACCTGATTGAACCCTGCTGTCTATTCACGCACCGCCGTGACCGTAATTTCGATCAGCCAATGCCCGCCCAGGTCGACACCCAGGCAGGCACGCTGCGGCCAGTGCGCGGGGTCCGACCCAATCCATTCGTTCCAGACACGATCCATCACTGGCTTGTCGTCAATGTTGGCAATAAATAACTGGGCGGAGACTATTCGGGTTTTGTCCGAACCCAGATCCTGCAGGTTTTTATCGAGCACCGCCAGCGCTTGCGCTGTCTGACCGGTAAGATCAAGGCTTTCATCGCTTGCCGTCGCCACACTCCAGACTAGATCAGCGTAGGCCGAAGACTGACTTCTGCCAATCGGTGAATCCCCGCGCATCCGCTCAATCAAAGCATTCTCTCCCATTGCTATCAGCTATTGTTGCCATCACTACCCAATCCTACACCTCGATGACGCAACCTTCCCCAACCATGTACAGTCGATCGGTTTTTTTTCGTTCGATCCGGTAGCCACCCGTGAACAATCCAAAGGCCGGCAGCACGGCAAGCTGTTGCTGAAACCAGAATACCGGTGCTGTAATGCGTTGCCGTTTGCCAACCGATAATTGCCAGACAGGATGAATGTGGCCAGCCAAAACAAAACCCCGCATATCTTCACACGGCTGGTGCAGACAGACAAACGGCGGGTCGAGCAGTTCGGTTGTCCACTCCACTGACGCTAGCAGTCGCCGCCTTGCCGCCAGACTGTCGTGATTGCCGATAATGACCTGTGTACACAGCTGCTCGCGTGCGGCAAGCATTGACTGCCAATGCACCTGCCAGGTTTCTGATAAGTCGGGCACGGTGTGTAGCAGGTCGCCCAGTATCACCAGTCGCTCTGCACCAGTCTGATCAACCGCTCCCATCAACAGCGAAAAGGTATCCTCGCTAATACCTGCCGGTATGGGCACGCCAGCGCGGTTGAATGCCTGCTCCTTACCGGCGTGAACATCGGCGGCAAAGAGCGTTTTTTTCGCCGCCCAATAGACGAGCTTATCCGGCAACAGGGATAACGCCTCACCGCAACAGTCCACTCGTAGTGTACCGACTCCCCGCTCAGTCACCGCTGGCATGATCCAGTGTTTGCTGCGCTGCGCTCTCAAGCTGCGCAAGCATTTTCGTGATTCGGGCCTGGAACGATTCTGAACTGAAAGTCTGCCCCTGCACACTCTCGGCCCACAACGGAAACGCCAGTGGCGTCAGCCGTTCGGGTTGCATAATGCGCCAGCGTTTATCGCCAATGCTTTGCAGACAGGATTCGATGCGCCGCAATTCAAGCTGTTGTTCGAGCACCTCGCGCCTTGCTTGCTCGAGCAGTAGATTGTCAGCATCGTAGTTTTCCAGCACATCGAAAATCAAACCGCTGGAGGCCTGCACCTGTTTAGCCGACTTGGACTTTCCGGGGTAACCGTTGAACACCAAACCGGCAATGCGCGCGATGCCGCGAAATTGACGGCGTGCAATTTCACCGCTGTTAATCGACGCCAGTATGTCATCGACCAGATGCTCGGTACTAAAAAGCGGCCGAAGCTCAGCCTCGGCCAACGCAACGAAGTCATCGAACGGCTGCGTACACTGCAATTCCAGTCCGTAGTCATTGATCTGCAGATTCAGCGTCATCGGGAATTGCCGTGACAAACGGTACGCCAGCAACATCGCCAGGCCTTCGTGCGCCAACCGGCCCGCGAACGGAAAACAGAAAAGACTGTAACCCTCACGAGTTTTTATAAACTCAATCAAAAGATCATCAGGCCCCGGGATTGTCGACCAGCGCTGCTGTAATTGCAGCATATCGTCGATGGACTGCAACTCCGGCGACTCAATAGACTTTTCCTGCCACGCGGTCAGGGTCTCTAGGACGCTGTCGGCAAGCTGCGTCGAGATTGGCATCTGCGTGCCGCGCCAGCGCGGCACCGTGGAACGTTTCCGGCTCGCCTTTTTTACTTGCGCGGTCATGTCGCGTACACGAACCAGCTCAAGATAGCGGCCGGCGAACTGAAACGTATCACCGGGCTTTAAGCGCGCAATAAACGACTCCTCCGTGCTGCCCAGCCGCTTGCCACGTTGAAAAGCAATATTGATCTGCGCGTCGCTGACAATCGTGCCTATGGCCATACGGTGGCGTTGCGCAATGCTTTTATTGACGACTTTATAGGTGCCATTGTCGTCAATAACCTTGTGATATTGCGGGTAGCCCTTCAGGGCCTGTCCACCACGGGTGATAAAGTCCAGCACCCAGCGCCATTGCGATTCGCCCAGCGCGGCAAAGGCTGCAGTGGACGTCACTTCGGTGTACATATCATCAGCCGTGAAGCCACTGCCCATCGCAATTGTCACCAGGTGCTGACTAAGCACGTCCAGGCAACACGCCGGTGTTATCCGCGATTCAATGCGGTTTTCAGCCAATGCCTTGCGAACGGCGGTGATCTCCACCAGCTCAAACGCATGGGTGGGCACACACACGATGCGCGACACGGCGCCCGGCTGATGGCCGCTGCGACCGGCCCGTTGCAGCAGCCGTGCAACGCCCTTGGGGCTGCCGATCTGCACGACCTGGTCAACCGGGCTGAAATCGACGCCAAGATCCAGCGATGACGTACACACCACACAGCGCAGTTGCCCTTCGCGCAGCCTTTGCTCGATCTGATGGCGCAGCGCCAGATCCAGTGAGCCATGATGCAAAGCGATCTCATCTTCGGCCAGCTCCTGCAGTTGCACCAACGCCTGAAACCACAACTCCGCCTGAGCCCGGGTATTGGTGAACACCAGGGTTGACCCACCGCGCCCGACTACCGACATCACTTGCTCTGCCAACTGCAAACCGAGGTGGCCAGACCAGCGAAAGCGTTGATCATCACCCGGCAGGATGGATTCCACGACAACAGATTTCGGCACAACGCCGCAAATCAGCGCGCCGTTGCTGTCGCTGCCGATCAGCGCGTCCATCGCCTGTGGCAGGTTGGCAAGCGTGGCCGACACCCCCCACACCTTGAGCCCTGGACTCTGTTTGCGCAGCCGCGCCAGACACAGCTGTAACTGCACGCCGCGTTTACTGCCGAGCAGTTCGTGCCACTCGTCCACCACCACGGTATGCAGCTGCGAAAAGCCCTTGTCACCGTCGGCGTAGCTCAGCATGACCGACAGACTTTCCGGCGTTGTGATCAGCGCAAACGGTGGCTTGCTGCGCTGCCGGCTGCGGTGCGAACTGCTGGTATCACCGGTTCTCGTCTCGATGCGCAACTCGGCTTGCATTGCGCGCGAAGCCGATTGCAACTGTTCACGCGTATCTGCAGCCAGTGCGCGAAGCGGTGTGATCCACAGTACCTGCAAACCAGTGGGCGCACGTTCCTTTAACAATGCCGATTGCACCGCGCCCAGCCAGGCGGCCAGCGTCTTTCCACTGCCGGTCGGTGAGTGAATCAGTCCCGAGCGCCCCTCGTGCCAGGCGTTCCAGGAATCGCGCTGATAGTCGAACACCTGCCACTGGTTGTCGGCGTACCATTGTTCGGTTCGCGCGATGGCATCGGCAAGCGTTGCCACCGGCTGGTGTGGCACCGGCGGCAGCTCGGGTGGCGGTTTTGGCGCTGCCTGCGTGGCATCGGTAGCTGCCTGCGATTGAGCTTGCTGTCTGCGTTTGCGGCGCAACTGCGCAGTTAGATCCCCCGGTCGGGCAGGATTGATCTTGCCGGTTATTTTCACGAAGGTGGAAGAGTAGGCAGTCAGGGCCAGGAAGACAGGATGGAATTTAACCGACAGCATATCACTGCCGACGATCGCGAAATTCTAGCTTGCGATACTGTGTACGCGCCGTGATCGAACGGTGCAATCACGAGGCACCGATTGCACAAGTGCCAGGCTGAATCGGCAGGTACTGATTCGTTACCTGCCTACGCGCTATCCGCGACTGCGCGCTATGTGGCTGTTCACAGCACGCCGGTCGCACCCGTGGGCGGTGTCGGTCGTAGCCTGGCCAGTCGCACCTGGCCGGCCGCACCTGGCCGGCCGCACCTGGCCGGCCGCACCTAAATACCCGTGTATGTTCCGTGCAGCTGCGCGCCCCGGACACTCCTACCCCCGTGCACGACAGACGCACTGTGAACAGCCACTGAAAAAGCGCCTGGTATGGCGTGAACGCATACGCGCTATCGAAGGCTGTTAATGAAGTTTTCGATGTTGCTGTAGCCGTCGTTGTCTATGTCGCCGGCGTGATCGTTGCCATCAAACGGATCGAGCCCATTACTCACCTCCCAGTCGTCCGGCATTCCATCGTCATCACTGTCGATGCGAAGATCATACGTCTGTAAATCGGGATACTGACGCAGATTCACACTCTCCCAGCCCCGCAGCGTGTGAAAACTTTCGACCAGACGCTGATCCACTTCATCCCGGCGCGGCAGGCTGGCTCCCACCGAGCCCAGAATTTTATCCGGCACATCGAATGAAGGCACCCGGCTGACCGGGAACTGCGGCGCTGGCAGCGGTTGATTGCGCTGCTGCCAACGTGGCAACACATCCGAGCCAATACTACGCGTGGATACCAGCGAGTAAGGGTCGTCGAGAAAAAACGGGTGTACATCGCCAGACACGGTAAACGGCGCCACGTCCTGAATGTGAAGACTCACCGCCGGTCGCGGCTCGCTGCCGACAGCATTAATCACATCGATCAAATTGCGTCGATCAGTTTGTGGGCCCTCGCGAAAGTAGTGCCCGACGATATCAGCGCTGATCTGTTCAGTCGACCGTGGATGGACCGAGAAACTGTAATCGAGCTTGAAGGTGTTGTAGCTCATGTTATTGACGAAACTAACCTGCCCGGCCGACTGCATGAAGTTACGGTAGCAGGTGTGAGCGATGAAATTATTGGCAAAGGTGACGTTGTGAATGCCGTCACCGCCGCCAATCAAAGGCCCCAGATTCTGACTCGCGCCCTCGACACAGAACACCGTCCCCTCACCCATCATCGACCACTGAAACGTGATGTCGCGAATGTTATCACCCCAGACATCCATCACCTCGTCCTCTGCCCAGGTCATCGACAGGTGATCGAAAATAAGCAGGCTGGTGTCGCCTAACAGCGTGAGATTGTCGGCAACGCCGACGGTGCAATTACTGGCACAGCCATGCCGCAGACGCAGGTGCCGCACGATGCCTTCGGTTACCCCATCGAACACCAGTTTGTGATTTCTGATCGCGATGCCGTCGCCGGGGGCTGTCTGCCCCGCGATGGTGAAATAGCTGTTCGCCGCCTTGAGTCGAATTTGCTGTTGCAACGCAATGGTGCCAGACACCTCAAACAGAATCATTCTGGGCTCGGTCATCATCATGGCAGCGCGCAAACTGCCTGGGCCCGAGTCATTCAGGTTGGTTACCTTGACGACAATTCCGCCACGCCCGCCGCGCGCCGACGCGCCATGGCCCTCGGCACCGGGAAAAGCCGGAACAGACCCATCAAACGAGACAATCTCAAGGCTTTCATCTGGTGTCTCGACGACCGAATCGTTATTGCCATCGTTGTCCGGTGTCTCGACCGGTGGCGGGTCACCTGTCGGCTCTGGCGCGTCGTCCTGTTGCGGCGACGAATCAGCATCACTTACCGGCGCATTGTCTTCTGTGTCGTCTGAAGCAGTATTCCCGGCGCTGTCATCAGCCACAGGAGCGTCGTCAGTATCAGAGGCATCGTCGCTGTCGGCCGCATCATCCACGTTGCCCGAGTCGTCCGATTCGCTGCCGGGATCACTTTCGGGTGCATCATCACTGCCAACGGGCTGATCACCGCCAGCTGCGGAGTCATCATCGGTCGAGCCGGTAACGCTCTCTGTGTCAGTCTGATCGTCAGAATCTTCTGTGGCTGCACCGCCAGCACCGGCATCATCTTCGGTGACCGTCGCCACGCTGACAACGGGTTCCTCAGCCAGATCTGAGGCCCCGGAATCATCTTGCGTTGGCGCATCGGCGCTGCCATCCGCCACGACCACCACCACCCGGGTGTCATTGTCGGCGAGTTGCTGATCATCGTCGTCGTCAAAGAGATCACAGCCACTGAGTAAAAGCCCTGCCACCACACCGGTGACGACACGCTGCAGCACTCGCCTGACGTGCCACGTCACATGCCAGCTTGACGACAACCCATTGTTGTTCTTTCCATGCATCATCTGCACCTCTGCGATGCCCGGGCATCCCGTTCCACTACCACCGCACCCACTTGTTCTACAGTGCTTCTCTTACACCCGACTACAACGACAGACTGCACCAACCCACGATAATACCCAACGTGCCAAAACAATGATCTTATGATGGTTGTTTATCTGGTATGCATTACTGGTGAAACCCTTAGCATCACGACGACGCCCATCTTTGCGGGCCTGACCCTTTCAAAGGAAGCAGCCACTCAACCATGCACAGGTGATTTGCAGGTACGCCCTGTCGACTGGCCTTCCATCCTACTCTCACTGCGTGAATTTTCAAAGAAATCGGCATTGATCGCTCACGAGACAGTGCTGACCAATAAGCTGATTCATTCGACATGCTGACAGCCAATCCTTCAGGAATACCATGTCGCCATCGAGTTGCTGTTGCAACGTATCGCAAACCACAACGAACAAAGCCGCGTGTTTCTGATTACAAAGGGTAAGCTAATGTGTGGAGAACGACGCTATCAGCCACACGAGCATTGTCGCGTGACAAACAGACCATTAACACGGGCTCAACTCAATCGCCTGAAAAAACACGCCACCCTGGAGCCCGCATCAGAAGCCGGATTATTGTGGACGCTGGTGTGGGCCTTTGTAAGTATTGCGCTGTTTCGAATCTTCGCTGAGCAAACTTTTCCGCAATACGGCGATGCCCAATGCGTATCACTGCCCTGGGTAGGCGCGTTGTTATTGATGGGCGGCTTGATTGCAGCCGCCCTGTGTTACCTGCTCTATCGCTATCGATCATACTGCAAACGTATTGCGATAGCGCGATTGCGGCAGCTCGTCCGGGAACACGACGCCCGGGCTACCGCTCCAGAACAACCCGCACGCAGCCCCTAGCTGATGCTACGGTCATAAACTGCTCAACCCAACACGGCGCATCGTCGCGGCCAGTAGCCAAACGGGCTATCGTCAATTCACACTGCTAACGATAGCGGCGCACTACCGGGCAACCTGCAGCCGTGAAGGATATACCGCGAAATCGCGCGCTGTTCGAGTGGTCGCAAGTGTCCTAATCGAAGTCCCAGCGCAGACCAAGGTGTGCCCGGTTATCGATTTCGCGATCTTCCGGCCTGGTATCAACCTGCAGATAACGGATACCACCAAACAGTGCCAGTTGCGAACGGAAAGGCAGCGACACACCGACCTGGGTATCGATCACTCTGTCACCAGAACCGAAAGTCAGGATGTCGGGGGCATAGTAAAAGCTTGCGCCAAAATCCAGTGGCAATGCCTTGAAGGGGAGCTTGTAGGCCGCCTCTACACCAAAGGCTGTGGCGAAAGTGTCGGTATTCTCAATACCCAGCAGCGCGATGTAGGCGCGAGTGCCGAACGACAGGCGCAGCGAACTGGCGAATTCAGAGTCTACGGACAAGCCACCCTGCAGCACGGAATCACGTTCCTCGCTAACCAGAAAACCCAGCTGCATTCGCGCCTTGTCCAGCCCGATGCGCTCGGCGTTTCGCTCAAACTGAGGCGAGATAACCTTTTCGCTGAAGTACAACGTGAGCCGATCACCCTGCAGTGGATCGACCTGTCCCTTTGGCCGCATGGCATCGACAATGGCCCGGAATCCAGAGTCCGCATCGTCAGCATCAGCAGCGTTCTCCTTTACGGAATCAGCAGGCGCTGACCCAGAGGCTGACACCTCCTCGACAACCGGCATTTCTGTTGGAATCTCCACTGGCACACCCTGCTCGGCAGCTGGCGTCTCTTCAGCTGTTTCTGCTGGGGCAGGCAGTTTGGCTTTGTTCGCCGCAGCTTGTGCCGCCGGCGCGGTCACCGCCTCTTTCGCCTCGGCGGCGATTTCTGTGTCGTCGGGCTTTGCTGGATCGGTTTCGATTTTGACCGCCACTCCGGCCTCATCAACAGTGGCGGTTGCCGCAGGTGTCGCTGGCACCACGATCGAACTGATGTCCAGCAGCACACCACCTTCGCCGGGAACCTGCTGCTTGTCATCCGCTGAACTCAATCCAGCAGCCAAAGACAGAAACGAGAATGCGATCGAGCGAGTAATAGTAGGTTTTTTCATAATTCACTGGGCAGAGGCACAACTGCTTGTGCACAGAAGGAAAAGACGGTCTGAGATTTCGCCCGCCACTATGCGCAGTAAGGTATCGCTAAACTGTGACCCAGCTCACATTTCCCCGCCGAACCACACCAAAGGTGCCAGAAACCGTTCGTCACTCGCGCCAGGGCCCCATAGGCTGAGGCCAGAGCGTAAACCCGAAAATGACACTACTGCCCGGATAGTTCAAATCTTGCCAGCAGACATCTATTTACCACGCACAGCGGAATCCACTGCCTGCCACCACTGCAACCGCCGCCAATCACTTCGAAGAGAGCGAAGGTCTGCCATTAACCGGCCATTGTATATAGGCAAATACCCATACCAGCAGCACATTAACCACTGGCACAATCATCAGCAATGACCACCACTTCGAGAACCCGGCTTTCGCAGCGACAGGTCCATACACATAGTAGGGAATCGACAGTACCAACACCAGTACAACCAGCAGTATCAGCAGTTGCACCATACTCGGCAACATGATCAAGATCTCCCGGGCTGATTAAGATTCCAATCGCTCAAAGAGAGGATGAAACCGACCAGAACTAACCCGAAGAACGGCACCAGCACCAGCGATGCGAGCCAGCGCTTGAGACCTGCCCGAGCGAATATTCTTACCAATGGATACAAACACGCGACGGACAATAAAAGATCGCCCCAAAGCTGGATGCGCATACTGATCTCCCAGACAGCAGTTACGCATCGCAGCTTACCACAGCCACTGTGAACTGTTGTTCAAGCCGGGACCGACTTCGCACAGCAAGTGCCTATGGCTGGTTTTAAAAAAACACTTGAATTACAAGCAGAGAATGCACGATCAAACTATCTTCCGTCGCCGAAGCGCCAAGTCATTTTAGACAAAACGACATGAACGTATGAATCTACAAGCCAGAGTGAGTAAAAAACACCTGTAGCAACCTGAGCACTGCCCCTTTTAGAGTGCGGAATGCTTACGCCATGGACAGTTACAATTTGCAGTCAGCAGGAGATTGAAAAAAGTCATAGTCGAAAGACTGAGTAACTAATTCTAGCCGCAACAGTTTTGCAACTTCCTGGTGGACTCTTCGACTATAAAGTTGCCAGGCAAAAGCCTGGCAACCTGCTGCAACCTGCCATGGGAATCTCAATCGACAGATGGATCCATACGCAAATCGTCATAGTAGCTAACTACAGTGGATCCTTCGCCGTCAGCTCGACTTTGCAATCGCATGTCAAACAAATTGTCATCAGAGCTGACTGGCGTAGAAACATCGTGCCTGACTACCTCATCATCCATACTGAATACAATCTGCTGGTTCGCTGCATCGAACCAAACGCCCAGGGTATAGTTTTCATCCAGTTCAGGTGCAACACTAAAACTGATGCAGCCGTTATCACCTGCCCCTTCCAACACAAACAGTTCATCACTAAAATCAGAAGTCAGCGCCTGCCAGGCACAATACTCTGCTACCTGTGTACCGTCTTCCTTCGCCACGATTTGACTCACCGCAAACACCTGTCCGGTACCGCCATCATTGGGCGGCACCTCAGCCGCATAGTACAACGACCCGCCAACCCGGGCTGTCACCGAACCACCGGTACCGATCACGCTTTCGCTCGATAGCCTCACCTGAGCCTTAATGTACCGCTGCTCCGAAATTTTGATCGAGAATCGGTTATCAACCCGGCCACCGGTAGAAGTCGCCTGCAATTGCAGCTCGCCGTTCGCAATCGCTACAGGTTGCGAAGAAAGCCCATAACGATCCAGTGACTCCGCGTCCTCAGGGATATCAACCGCGCCATCAGCAGTGCCAATTGCATCGACCTTCACCACCGCAGTGGCTCCGTCTTCACCGCGCGTCTCGACGACAAAGAAATCGCCAAAAGGATCGAAGATCGGCGTGGTGATCGGATAAGAGAATTGTGTCCCATCGATGCTGATAATCAACGCCGAGTTTTCGCGATCGAGCTGCATCTCCAACCGATTGCTGGTCCCAATCTCTGGAGCGATGTCCGGCAGCGTCACGAACGACTCACCATCGAACAGCGGATAATCCTCACCTTCACTACAATCCTCGGTATTACTGCGCCACGCACTGGGATGGAATCCGAACTGTCCGGTGCTGCCCCTGAGTCGGCTGGAAATCCCAATGTCGATATTGCCGATACAGCTATCACTGCCAGTATCGTTGTACAGATGCGAAGAAATTCTGCCGCGAGCCTTCGCATCAGCATCAGTCACGTCAGGTGCGACAGTGCCTTCTTCAAGCGACAATACCGCGTATCGTGTATCGGTCACACTGGGCAGGCGAAAACGGATGCGCTCACTGCCAGCTACATCACTGGATACCGTAACCACGGCGCTACCGTTGTCAAAGTTGATACTACCTCTCGATTCATCGCTCAGACCAGGCTGAATCCTGAACTGTGTGGTATCCGCGCTAAAGTCATCAAAAAAGGGAGAATCGGTGACTCCTTGTGGTTCCACATCATTGCTGCTGCCTGAGGAACAAGCAGCTACAACCGAGAAACCTGCCAGCACAAGCAATCTGCCTGCTGCCCGCCGGGAAAACTTATTGCCTACTGAATACGTCATAGCCATCCTGCATTATGTTGCACGTCAAAATTCCGGCTCTCTAAAACGAGTGGTCCAGCGCCGAATCCTGTTAATCGACCGGGTTCCAGTGCGACTACCCGCGCCCGGTACATTTCGAACTAACGGCGAGTCATGCAATCATCCAATCCCCCGGTCGGGGGAAGCACGCTAGTTAACCGCTAGATCTTTGAAGCAGCACGACAGTAGAGCTACTGTGTCCAACTGCCCGATTACAATACCGGCCTCTTCATCGATTCCGTGACGCGCGTAACTGTTTCTGACACCATTTCTAGCTGACGCGAATGTGAACAGCCGACCAATGCCACTAGTCTGCATATAGTGCTTTCGATTCTTATCGACAACAGGCAACGGCAATCACAACAGATCGAGAATGACTGTTAGTAAAGGAAGGATTCGGGGCTCTGAGATACCTAATTGGGTTTAAATACAGCAGTTTGGCGCCTCTTAGGCCTGGGTAAAATTAGCTACCTGATTTACGCATCCATACACGGGCCAACACACAGCAAATTCTAGGTCTCGAACCAGTAGACGTAGACTGTAAACGTGCTATCTCCATTGTCGAGAATGCCAATATTGAGACCGCGCGCCCCATCCGATCCCGGTGGCGGTACAGTAAAATTGCCACCAATCAATGCGTGGTTTTGGGGCTCCCACCATTTCTCGCCAATATCGCGTCCGAGGCCTGAGATCGATTTACGTTCCACGAGCTCAGAAGGGGGGACGAATTTCGCGTTAAAGATGCTCTCGATTTTTTCAGATTCTGTAACAAACTTGAACGCGACTTGGTCATCCAGAAAAACGTGTTCATAATAGTAACCAAGTGGTTTAAGAACAATCTCCGGATTGATATACATGACATCGCGACAATATTGAACCTGCTGCTGGCTGGGATTAGTCGCCACGTCCGGCGGTGGCGTACTGAACGGATCGAAGGAGCATCCAACACAGAAAATAAGACAAACCAGGGCAAAAAAGCCGCTCACACGCGATTGGATAAGATTCATTGTCACCTGCTGTCAAGTGTGATCATGCAAGTCAGCGCTTTGCAGATGTCGCTTTGTCCGGAAATTGCAAATAACTATAACTTCCCGCCACTACCTACTGAACAGACACATCTACTGCCGCCCTGCGTTGCCAGTTCAGCCGCACACCTATCTTCTTTGAGAAATCACCGTCCCACGTTACCTCAAGCTTGTGCTGCCTAAGGCAATCACAGACTTCGTGTCCGATGTCGAGAGCGTTTTTCTCGTATTCTTCATCAGTAACATCGGGATTGTCCTGCAAGAACCATCCATAGGCCAGATAGACCGAAATCTGTGTATCTTCCGCCAGCATATCGGCCAGGTTCTGCTCGATGAAAAACGCATAGCCACGCACGCGCTCTGCAAACCCTGGGTAACGTCGATCGACCTCGGCAACGCGATCGGGCAACGCCTCCCCAGTGCACGTGTCGCAGCAAGGCGAAACCTGCCACAACAAGATATCTTTCTCTGCCAACATTTTTTCAGCACTGTCAAGGCGGTCACAATCGGTTACCGGTTCCCAGGCAGATTTTCCCAATTCAAGCTCAGCCGCCGCTTTCTGTATTTCCTGTTCCGCAAACTGAATGAACGTCTGCCGCTCCGCATCGGGGCACTCGTCCTCGATGTATACCTCTCGACAAATATCCAGAATACCGGGATGGTCACTCTTGAACAGCCGCAACTCACCAAGAATAAGATCGCAGAGTGACTCCTTTAGGTCCTTTCGCTGACCCTCACCCCAAACAATTTCTTTACTCACGGTTACCTCTGTAGATTTTACTAATTCACCAATCGCTTATAATACGCTGATTTCTACCGATTCCAGTATTTGTATGAGAATGGAGAATTCCGCACACATCATCTTCGCCTTTTTCAAACAAACGGGTGCAGTGTCTTAATCGAAACTCGAACTTTGTTGCAATTGTCCAGATACCTATCCACAGCGAGGCCAGATTGTCCCCGCTATCAACCATGCGGGCTCAACAGGTTATAGCATCCGACAATCCTTGGTGAGATACCACCAGTGATCGCTCAATGCAGGGTGTGCAGGACTTGCCGATCGTATCGGCAAGTCCGCCCTGTTTTATGTGAAATAACTGAGCGCGGAGCCGTTGAAGTTATTGAGATTTGGCAATGCGGTCTGCAATTGGGCGTCGTTCAGCCCAAACCAGCAGCCAAGCGGTGCGGCAAACTGCTCCACCGAAAACTCCGGTATCCAGCGGCCACCCCCGGCATCTAGCGCATGGGCCAGGTCGTATGGCGGCAACTCTCCCAGAATCCTGCGACCATTCACGGCGTCGCCGACGACAAAGTGATGGTTGCCCCAACCGTGATCGGTACCATCGCCATTCACGGCGAGCGTACGACCAAAGTCCGACGCGGTAAACAGCGTGACGTCCTGACTGGTGCCAAGTTCGCGCATCGCCTCGACAAACGCTGTAATACCGGCATCGAGCTGTCGCTGGAGTGGCGGTAGATCCAGCACTTGATTGGAGTGCGTATCAAACCCGCCCAGCCCAACGAAGAATACCTGTCGGCTGACCTGCAATGTTTTGCGCGCGGCAATTGCCTGCGCAACGGTTCGCAACTGATCACCCAGTGGGCCACCCGGAAACGCGGTTGACAACCCCGCAGACTGCGACGCGCCGGCATTGTAGGCTTCATTGTTGCGCAGCGCACCACCCATGGCATTGCGAAAATCGCGTTCGAGCAAATGATCGGTCGCACTGACTTTTGGTGCAAAGTGATCTCGCAGCAGTGCATATTGCTCTGGATTCGCCTGAGCCGCCGTGAGACTGTCGATCAGGGGGGCGCCGTTGCGGCCAATCTGAAACGGCCGCGCCGATTCTCCCGTGAGGAACAATGCGTTCGCCGTACTGGTGATAGCGGTGAAGGTTTCAGCCGAGATGTTAGCGCCCGATCGCAATGCCGCGTCGGCAAAGCGTCCCCCCCACCCGAGACTCGCGCCCTCCGGTGCGCCGGCCATCCATGTCGCCTGTTGATCATTGTGTGAAAAAAGGCGTTTGGGTAACCAGGGTGCATCGGCCTCGTAGTCGGCCAGCGTGACTTTTTGCACCAGCGGGCCAACATTCGCAACGATCGCTGCCTGCCCTTGCTCAAACAGCGCATGCAGGCCACTGAGCTCTTCAGTCAGCGCAAACTGCCTGCCATCCTGCACCGGATTGACTGGATTGAGCGGCAACAGACGATCACGTGATCGACTGGAACTGCCACCCTGAACGTTGGCGTAGTTTTGCAACAGCGACTGCCGCAATGCCGCATAGCGCGAGTAAGAGGCGGAATCGTACGGAAGAATTGTATCGTTGCCGTCTAGCCCACCCAACAGGAACACACACACCAGCGCTTTGTAGTCGACATTGGCATCACCCATAGGCGAATCGGTGTTTTGTGTTGCACTCTGCGCAGCAGCCTGTATCGCGCTCATGCTAAGGCCAAAACCGGTCATCGATGCGGCGGTCAGTGACGCAGTGCTCAAGGCACAGGCATGGGTCAGAAATTTTCGTCGTGGAAGCATCATTGTTTTCATCCCTTAAAACTGAACGGTATATTCAGAGGCACTCATCACCATCAGCACGGCGTGCATCACGCGCAGCTCACGGCCATCATAACCTTCCTGTTGCGGATCGCTCAGTGGCACGGTGTCGAGGAAGTCCGCAATTCGTTGTGAGGTTTCCGGTCGCAACCGGCCAGCAGCCAACACTCGGTTCAGCCGCGCTATCAGCTCCTCTGGCTGGTCGGCGAGCATAGCCTCTTCGCTGTAGTCGGGGATGAAGCTAGACGCGCGATCCGCATCACTGCTGCCCTGTCCGTCTGCGAAGACAAAGCCACGCATAAAGTTAACAAAGCCCGGTACAGAGCTTGCGCTGACCAGCTGCAGCTCTGGCATGGTCAGTCCGGCGGCACCGGTTTCGGTGCCCGGTGCGATATAGCCCGGTCGATAGAAGTTGAATACAGACGCAGATCGAAACGGCGACTGAGCCAGTGCATCAACGCCTCCGGTATCCCATAGCTCAGCTGCGTGACGCACCGTGAGTGCATCTGCGTTAAAGGCTCGCGCCCAGTGGGTAAAACGCAGCACCGGTTCGCGCAACTTGCCCGACTGAGTATCAGCACCCGGCGCAAGCTGTGCTTCCACATCGAAAAGTATCGCCGCGCTGGTTGCAGCCAGATCTCCGCGGCGCCCCGTCCCCACAACGCCACCATCCGGCAAGGTGAAACGCCCTTGTGCAAAAGCGTCGGCCACGCGTTTGATATAGGCGGGCGCCGGGTGGCTACTGACAAAGCGCTGAATCAGCTGTCGCGCAATGAAAGGCGGTGTGTTGGGATGGTCCATCAGCGCATCCAGCGCCATCGCAATACTCTCCTCCCCACTGGTGCCAGCCGGAATAATGATGTCTAGAAAACGCTTTTCTCCGGCTTCATGGCGTTCCGGAAAAAACACCATCGGGCTTGACAGCGCGTCACTGGATATCGGGACAAAGCCTGGCTCAAAAGCATCAAGCGCATAGCTCATGCCGGTAAAAACCCGGGCAAGACCCGATACATCGCGATTGGTGTAGGTTTCAACAGGCTCGCCATTTTGCAAACGCGGCTGACCGCTATCGTCAAGCTCCAGCAGGCCGATGGTAAAAAGCTGCATTAATTCTCTGGCGTAGTTTTCATCTGGCATGCGGCCAGTGTCATCATCACCTTTTCGATTTTGCATGTACGTCAGGTACTCACCCATTGCGGGGGAATAGGTAACGTCCTGCAACAGGTCGCGGTAGTTACCCAGCGCATGTCGCGAAAGTATGTCCTGGAACGCCGCCACCGAGGTCGGCCGGTCAAACAATAGATTACTCTGTGAATTGGAGATCACCAGAATCTGCGACAAGGCGTACATCATGCGTTGACGCAACTGATCCTGCGCGCTGATCGCATGTCGCCAAAAGACAAAGTTAGGAGTCGATCGGCCTTGAAAGGTAGGCTCGCCGGAAGGGTCAGTGGCACCTGCCTGCTGAAGTTCTGCCAGGGTAGCGTCAAGATAGCTGCTTGCGGGTTTATTCAACTCCTGCCGAAACCAGTCGGACGCCGAGCTGCCACGAAGTCGATTGATGTCACTGTCTGTAGCTCCAAACGTTGCTCGTGAAAGAAACCGGGATGTGGATTCTACGGTCGCAAATGTCGACGTGTCATCGGGGTCATCGATCCCGGTATCAGGCGCTGTAACAGCAGCCGGCGCGCTGATACGAATATTGTCCAGATAGACACCGCCACTTGACTGCGCCAAAAACTGTTGCCACCAGATTCCGGAAATCGCATCCTGTATGCCCAGTGCTGCAACAGAAATCGATTCGCGCTGCCATTGATTTGCCGCGACGGAAATCAATACTCGAGTACCATCTCCCACCGCGTCCGAACTGGTTTGTATCGCAATCTGTGTGTCATTCTCGCTGTAGATCGAGAATTCAAGCCTGGCATCCTGCGACACCTCAATCGCTGGCTGCATCCTCAGATAGACACCCTCCCACTCGTTTAACTCGCCGTAGAGCGCATAAGCTCCCTCGTCGACTTGTTCGTCCGCAGACGGGTTTGTGGATGTCCAGGACCAGTTTGAAACGCCGGTAGCGAATTCATCCTGATAAATCGATATTAACGATGGTTCGACCGCGGCTGCCGGTGAATGACAGGACGAACTCAACATGGACAACCCGATTGCGGCGATGGTGAGCATTGACTTACCGCGCACTGCTTCCTGTAATTGACGCATAACATCTCCTTTGGCGCTTTGGAAGTAAGGTATGGACTAGTTTACGAACGAGAAGCCAGACTCTGCAGCGCAATTGCCAGGTAACTCACATGGACTACCCGGCAGATGGAGTGTCAACCAAACAGACGATCAATTCACCGCCGGTCGCCAGCTGCCAAAGCAAGTTCCGTCAGGAAACTACCCAAACGGACATTGTGTTTAGCAAACTGGCTGCTGCGCGCTATCGCCCAAACACAAATAGAAGGTGTGGTTTGGCCACATCCAACATACTGTTTTTATTGAGAAATTCTGGATACACCACATGCTCGGCGCTGTGTAGTCAAGGGGTCTGCACCAGCAATTACAGGGCAAGATATCACGCACCGCTCAACGCGCTGAGGACGAAAAAATGCAGGGCCTGGCAAGTACTAAACTTGAAGAAAAAACCAGCGATTGGTCCGCGAATGTCGCTCTAGGTGACACTTCAAGCAGCGAACAAACTGCAATGTAGCATTCGTACGCTTAACGTATCTTCGCTGGTTTAGCACTCAATATTTTCTATACAAATGAAAGGGTGCGATAAACGATTAAACGGCAACAGCTACCTGCAAAAAGCCCGATGATCCGGTCAAGCAATCACACCCAAAGACCAACCCTGACCGCCAACGACTAACCAGGGCAAGCGAGCGGTAACATCACATGCGAATCCCGCCGTATCGTTTAACCGCTGTTATAAAAAATCGACAAGCAAGCGTTACGAATACTCATCGTATACGCAAGAACCGTATCCGGGACCTTCGCTTGCATCCTGTCGTCTCAGTTACAACTATTTACGCATCAGAGCCAGCATTCTCTCAAAGGCCGTCTTGGCCCAGCTCTCTCTATTGTGACTCAAACTCAGCTTCAGTAATTCCGTATTGTACTGAGGATCGAGCTGCTCTTTTCTATGACTGATATACAGCGCTATTTGCTTGTTCAACGCGTCAATCACCGGTGATGACTGTTCACTTCGGGGTACAGTGACCGTGTAGTCTGGAGAAACATAGATATCCGGTCGGTCAATGTTCTGGATATACTCCCAAAGGTCAAGCTGTCGCCCATGCCCACCCTTCTCTACCGTAACATCCTGATAGGCGGCATTATCGGTTAAGCCGCCAGACTGGAATATTGCCTCAATCGCACCCAGTCCAGAAACCGGATAAAAGCCAGGATTGAGCACTTCGCCCTGAACATCTACGCCGGCAGCGTACGGATCCGTTCTTTTGCTATCGTTAGTCGCCATACTTCCCCCAATAACCTTTCGTAAACGGCACGAAATAGCCAGACTTCTCTATTGCTATACCATATCGCGCCAGTATCACAGAAAACTCCCCAACTTCAATCTCCTGGTACTCCTTGTAAGTCTCGACAACTACCTGGGAGTTCGATACTTTAGCAACCCCTACGTGATCTATTGGACCGGCCCAGGTACAGTACTCCAGCAATACTCCATTTATAATTCCTTGCAGAGCGATCTCCGCTAATAAACGGTTCGTCTCCACAAGACCATACTCTACTCCAATTTCACGCTCCGGAAAAAGAACGCCCACCTTGATATCGGAATGGCTGATTGCCCGATAAACCTTCTCTGGCGAGTCGTCTGGTAAGGGAAGAACCGGGCTTTCGTTGCTTAATATACCGTTGAATGTATATGCCACTATTTCATCTGCAGAAGCTGGCTTTACAGTGCGAATAACTACCACTGCTAAGTAAATACGGTACGAAAGGCGCTCCTATTTGGCCACACGAGAGAAATCGAACAACCGCAACTTGCAAAACCTCAGGAAAACTTCTAAACGGCAGCACTGATTCTGCTCATCGGGCATCGTTGCTCACTTATTACGTTTTTTCCAAAACTCACTGGTAAATCTCCAATTGACAATATCCGCACGCAATTCGCTAGCTTCGCCAGTGGACTTACAGGCCGCGTAGCGCAACTCACCAGATCCCGAGTCATCAAGTAGTGAATTTCCGTTTTCATCGTAAGCTTCCTTGAATTCCCAGTTATCAATTGACCAGCCGCCAACGACTACTGCATTCAACCTGCCGTTGGGCCAGTATGTTTTCATGTGTTTGAGGTCTGGACTCTCAGTAACACGTTGTGATTCACACAGGATCTTTCCATCGCTGTAGTATTCGGTATACGATAGCGGACGGTCCTCATTGTCTAGCGAGAATATTTCGAATCGCTTTAAATTGCCTGAATTGAAAAACTGCCACTGCTCCCCAATTCGTTTGTGCTGCAACGTGTGATAGCCAGCCTCCAGTAGAGTACCAGAATCATTGTGTTTTCGGTTGTACTTCCGACCGAGCATAAAATTTTTGATATCTGTAGTGCGCTCTCGGTGTATTTGCACTTCTGAGCAATCGGGTGAAATCAACACGAGGTCTTCACGGTTAGCTACTCTTAACGAGTTTGGGCCATGCGGATAGCCGTTTCTGAATACAAGTGTGGCACCTTGCCAGACTTCATCATCCACAGGATCCAGTTCTATTTTGCCGGTAAAATCTGTTGGCACATCCTGGCCATTCATGGTCAGTTGCCAATAGTCGTGTGGTGACTGCAGAATCTGTCGTGACAAAAGCGGACTGACGCGATCCCTTTCGCCAAGAATGCGCCTCTCAAGTTCATCACTATCAGATGATACTTTGTCGAAAAATTCATCTGGCCATTCACCGCTTTCACGGGCTAACCCCAGTGCCTCTGAATGCTGCTTGTAACGCTCCAGCACCTCTTTCATCAATTCGGCTGCGCCGCCCAGCAGTGGATGTTTTGAAATATCCCGGTCGAGTCCTGTAAATGATCCACCTATTTGCGCGTGGTTGAAGTAGTACTGACCAAGACCGCCGTTAGCAACTTCACTTGACAAACCCTCCCAGTGAATCAAGGCCATCAACAACGGTGGAATTTCACTATCCTGCAAGCCCTCTAAATTTGTGTATATCAATTCTATTGGATATTCTGCTGAGAGAAGAAACTTCTGCCAGGGAAGGGTGATACTTGGCATTTCCGGACCATTAATTAACTATCAGTGATTGCCACAATACTAACACCGATTCGCAGGAAGCATGACACACAATTTCTACCCATCCCAAATCAAGCCGCCTCGTTAAAACGGATTCACTCAAATCTTGTTAACGCATCGGTTTCCTTAATAAAGATCACCCCGGCAGAGCCGGGGGTATTCAAGGTGAGCCGCTCAAAGCGGCTGCGGGGTCGCTACGCGGCCCCTCGTTTAGCCACTTTCGTGGCTGCGCCCGTTACTTCAATAGATCTTGCTGATCCATTCGAATGTCTTCGTGCTCTTGATTGAGGATATAGTTACGAATCACCTCTTCATCTCTACCTACTGTTGAGACAAAGTAGCCTCTCGCCCAGAAATGCTGACCCACGAAGCTACGTTTTCGATGGTGGTAAGTCCGGGCTATGTGTATCGCACTCTTACCTTTGATATATCCGATCACCTGCGCGACTGCGTACTTCGATGGAATCGAGATCATCATGTGGACATGAGCAACCATTATATGCCCCTCCTCAATCTCACACTCTTTACGCCGATCCAACTCCCTGAAAACACCTACTAATTCCGGCCTCAACTCCTTGAAAAGTGACTTTCTACGGTACTTCGGGATAAATACAACATGATATTTGCACTCCCACTTCGAGTGATTTAACGTTCTAGCCCTGTCCATCGGGATTTCCTCTGATTGTGATGCTTTGGCGGCTCACAATCCGAAGTTTCTCGATGGACTCCCCTATACGTCAAACGGTGGGTGCCTCCCCGGCAGCGCCGGGGGGACTCCCTTGGCTAGTGTTGATATTCGTAACCCCACGGATCTGCCATTTGTCGTGCTTCTACCTTGACCGTTGGATCATTGGGCTCTATCCCAACGCCGACGTTATCCGATAGCCTATCCAGGCACTCATCATTCTTTACCGCAGTAACTAGCGTTGTCCTTCTCACAAAGGAAGAAACTTCGGTTGGTACGAACACAGAGGTGACAATACGGCGTGGCACTGAGAGCAGTCATCCTCTTTTGGCCCGGATCATTGGTAACCTCATTAACTTCTAATGCGCATTTCTTATTGGGCAGTGGTCATGTCAGCTTTCGCTCGGATTCGACGGAGAAACGATGGGTGTCCATGGTTAATATGGTTACTAATCCAGGAAATGATGAATACAAGAGAGTTGTGAATTGAGTTCGCCCGGTTTTCTTGACACTGTTAACCAGCCGTGTGATAGTCGCCTGTTGGATTGGGTTTCGAGTAATAGGGTCTATGCATAGCAATCTCTGTAGCGCCGTGAGGTTATCTTCTTTATTGGCGGTTGCACTTGTTGCCTTAACGCTCGCCACAGGGCCAAAAACGGCGCAAGCATCTGGCTTTGATAGCATTTCAAGTACCGCCTCAAACATTGTCGTCAGTCATGATGGTCGTTACGTGTATTACGTCAATACGCTTGCCAATAATCAAAGCGGTTGCCTGGTGTGTGCATATGATTCAGCGACAGGCAGCACAGAAGCGCTTATGCGGACTAGCTCAACACTGCTATCAGCTATCGACATACGCATCAGCCCGGATGGCAACTATGTAGTCGCAAGGCTTAGCAACAAAACAGTCTCCCGGGGGAATATAAAACAGTCAGTTGCGCGATTACGGTTGTTTGAGGTCGCCAGTGGGCGAGTTAACAGCCTGGAGTGGCCAGGCCTCTCAACCTATGGATTCACGCCAGAGGGCGTGTTTTGGCGAATATCAGATTATGCCTGGAGTCAACCACACAAGGGTTTACATGCGTATCGATTTGACCCAACCCGATCTAACCCAAAGCTAATATTGAATTTATATCGCAGGGCGGAATCGGGTTTAGAAAACATCGCAGCTTACCCAGGCGAAAATCGATTTACGGTGACGAATCGCAGGACTGGCCTCGTGACCCTGTACGGCCCTGATGCAGAGGTGATCGGCTCTAGCTCTACAGAGATTCTCAATGGATTTAGATCAATTAGTGGAGTACTGCCAAACTCAAGCCTTGTACTGGTTAGGGACTATACGAGAACTTCGATCCACGACCCATACACTATCGTATCCAAACTTGTAGATTTTGCTGCTGGGTCCGAACTGCCCCTACCGGCAAATGTTCAGTCTTTGTTGTCCGGTGAAAATTTCGGTTGGAACAGCACCGCTTTTGGAGACAATGCGATCTACATGAGCAGTTGCGCAAGCATAGAGCACGAAGGTTGCGGAATATATCGTTACAACGTTGGGCCAGGTAGCGTTGATCGATTGATGTTTGCCAGTACATTGCCCGATGACTTCACCGGCATCAATTTGAATAGTCAATTCGGGGTATCCGACGCAAACTTATCCTATGCCGTGTATACCGACATTGCCATGAACAGCGATACTGGCGCTTCGTTAACAGGTGGTCAGCCCACGATTATTAAGTTCACCTCCGAACAGCTCGTGCTGACAGGCCCGACGACGCAATTTAAGCCTACGCGAGGAAGCTTCAACAACGTGCCGTTAGCAGACTTTGGAATAGACGCTAACAATGCTGTTGTCATTGCGCATGGGTGGAACGCTGATGCAACTAACCCCGAAGGCTGGGTAGCCAACATCACCGGTAAGCTCTGCGCCTTATCCGGTTCAGGGCCGCAATTCATGTCCCAGGTCAACCCAAATTCGATCACATGGATCTGTCAGGTGAACGATACCGACATCTTTGTAATCGATTGGAGTAAAGATGCATTTTCCACGGCTAATCTACCATTGTCTGCCCCCTGGACTGCGGTTCGGCAGGGACGCGAAAACGGAGTTGCCGCGGCTGTACCTTTCGCGGATAAAAACTACGCACATATTCATCTCATAGGCCACAGTGCTGGCACCGCGCTACTGGATTCACTGAGCACAACATTGAAAGAATTGAATACAGCTACCGTTCAGCATTTCACTCTTTTCGATGCATACGATCCCGACGCTAAATCTGCCTACAATATTGTCGATGGGACCGACATGTTGTTCAGTCAATATGCTCAAGATGCAGACTATGTCGATAACTATATTGATGCCCGCCCGATATTTTCTGCGCCCCTCGAATCAGACAACAATTTGTTCCTTGACAAAACGTATAATTTGCTGAGCAATGGTTACAACGTTAGAGTAGACAATTCCGATAGCGACTCTGACACGCTTATTAGTTTTGAACACCACTCCTGGCCGCAGACGCTTTATATCAATTCATTCGCTGAGACGAACGTCGGCTTCTTTCATTACTCGCGGTTAGCTTCAGGCCAGGTGAGCCCACTTCTTAAGAATACTGGCGGCAACGGGCCTCTGGAAATGGATTGCGTGACTACTTCAGTCAATTTACCGTTCGATTGCCTGCCGGGACCAAACCCTCAATACCGACTATTCTGGGATGACGTGATTGATGGCGTATCCCGATCGGGCCAATATATAGAAGAAAAGATTCGTGACCTTCCTGATGCCTCGGCTTTTGTTGTAAATACCGTCGACGGAGTCTCGACCTTAGTGGAGGATGCTGGCAATGCGTTTGTTGAATTCATCCGTGATGTAGAGGATCAGATTATTTACAAGTTTGGGGGTGTGGCTGCCAACAAATTAGCGGCTGAGCCGCTAGCGTTGTCAGCTAGAGTTGCCGACCTGGACGAAACGCTGGATCCCCCAGAATCATTGCTGGTTCAATTTGAACTAGGTATCGAGGAAGATGCATCGTTCGTGTCAATAGGAGTGGATTTCGCAAATGCTGTGGATACCGTTGCATCAATCTATTTCAATGAAGAGTTGATGGCTCAACCGAGTGGACGGAACTACGCATCGGGGTATAACTCAGAAAACATCCTTATCGACGTTGTTGCGTACCGCGCGCAAACTATCGATATCGCTATTCGAGTGGATTCTTATTCGAGCACGGGTCAGGAGTTCGCTGTTACAGGTATTCGCACTATCCTTGAGTCCAGTTCACCGGCTCGTCAAATAATGCCGGATACCTGGGAGTTGCTCAGCATACCCGAACAACATTTACGGCCCGGAAACGTCCTGGATTTTCTACCACCGGAATTAACGCAAGAAAACTACGGCGATCTCTGGGCAACCTTCGCTTACGACAGCAACTTAGGTGAATATATTTCAGTTGACCCACTAGCGCGCTTATCGTCCTTAAGTGGAGGTTTTTGGTTTATTCAATCAACAGGTGCCCCCATATACTTAGGCCTACCTGGTATCGGTTACAACTCAGCATCCGCGGACACTCAAGAGTGCAACAACTGCAATGATCAGAGCATTACGCCAGGCAATAATCCCGGTGCTCCGGGATGGAACCTGATGGGCAATGCTTACTCTGTAGATGTAAACAGCGAATCAATGGTCGTCTTCGACGCTGACAGCTGTGCTGGTGGTTGTGCGCTTGGCAACGTGGTAGCTTCAGGTCAGATTTCCTCAACCGCCTTTCGCTATGACAGCACTCAACAGGTGTATGTCACGATGGAACTGGGGCAGGACATCATACCGCCATGGTCAGGATTCTGGTTGTCTGCCTCCCATCAAGCGCTCACCGGCGACATCGCAGTGCGAACATTGCAACCCTACTGATTGAAGGTTCGACACATCGACAGACTGTGCCTCTTCTTCCAACCAGGATGCCGGCAAGCCGCACGCAGCTGCACAGCCGGCCTCACTAAGGAGTACAGCGGATTGGGCCAACGCGACGTCCAGGATTCAAGAGGAGCTGCCTTCAAAACACGTTGATCAGGTGTAGTCAAACGTACTCAGCGCCACTTTACTCACTGGATCATAAAACAACAGAATCGTATCCCAGTCCATAAATTCGTAGCTGAAGAGTGTGGCTTCAATTGAACCGAGATAGAGAAATCTTCGCCCGTCTTTGGTTAGTGGATAATTGACAGAGACCGTTGGGCGACAATCTTCGGCAGTGCCACCCCAACGGGCAATCTGATGCTCGACGGAAAGTTCCACATTCGTCGATTCGACCTCCATCATACTGCAGTGTGCCCAGTTTGCATCATGAGGGACACTGCCCAACTGCATATGCTCTCGCAACTCCTCAAATTCCTCCTTCTGCTCACCTGCCAGGTACGCCTCCCTAAACGCAATGTAGTTTTCACGCGCCTCCGCGAGTTTTTCTCTCAGTGATATAGGATATTCCTCTTCATAGGGCGGATGATTGGGGAACTTGCCTTTCAGGAAATCGGGATCTTTCGCAATGCGCGCTTCGTGAAAGAATTGCTCATTAGCCTGGAAGCAGTATTTACCGCGTTCCACATCAAAACCTATCCAGTTATACATACAGTAACCGGCATGGAACGTGTTATCCAGGCCACCAATACCAACTTCCGGAGACTCTGCCGGGGCTACAAAATGAAGTGGATGATCAAGGGATGGATCAACTTTTGACGCATCAAAACTGAGTAGGGGAAAAAAGTATCTCGAATGCATTTCCAAATCACCATGAAATACATCGCCCGGATCAGGAAAGAAAGTAAGGAGCCCTGGGTCAGTAACTAGCTTCATGTTGACAAATAAAATTACGATTGAGTGGATAGAAACGCACTATATCATCACTCAAATTAATGCGTGCCAAATTTGAACTGACGCGCCGTGAAAACCCTAATAGTAGCAAAACGCTGCTCAACTGAGCACTCAGCTGCTCGCGCAACAATTGCCTACACCGATCGCTGGCACGACTCCTTATGCATGACATACCGGTACGTCAACCCACTTCCGGTATTTGCCATGCCGCCACCATTGTTACACAGATAGTACCGACGATAAGCGTGTTGGCAAGCACAACGATCACGGAACAAACATCCCGGCGGTAGCGCCAATACAAAGAAAATAGTGATATGTCACCAGCAAAACACCAGCGGCATGACAGGACGAAAATCTTTTTTCGATTTCGCTTTTCCAAAATCGAACTCCACCGTTAGCAGGTGCTCGCCGCCAGAAATACAATCAATTGACGGCAATCGAGTGATGATCGTCGCGACTTGCGATGCCGGTTTGTCCGATGTAATACAAGCCCTGACAGACGTAATATTGCCAAAGCCGCACCGATGCTCCAATGGCTGCCTCTTTTCTCCTGGCGCGCCGTCAGGGCGAGAACCAGACGAGAGATAGAACCACATGGGTTCAGTAACAGGTGCATCCCCAACCTTCACGTCCAGGTGATCAGGCAGATATTGCGGTTTGTAACTCCAATGCGGGAAAGGCACCTCACCCCCATAATCTGCGGGCCTGAAACAAACCCCGAATGGCGAGGCATCAGTTTCACTACCCGAGAATCGACTAATCAACCCCGTTGGCTTTGTCAATTCACTGTCAAGCTCTGCACTATCTGTAGCATAGAGTAATTCAATAAATCCGTTCGAGAAAAAGAATCTGCGATTCGCTGTCCCTTGTCCGGGGTGGACATTCGATGTCCCTTCGACCAGGCCAAAGTTAATTAACTGCTCTGCCGCAGATTCTGGATTATCAACGCAGATAAAAAGGTGATCAAGTTCTATCATAGACTCTATGAACTACGCGAATTCCCATAGACCCGCGCTGACAGAGATACTAACATACATGGAAGTTAACAGACTCCAGACAATATCAATCCGAAACAGCAACCTCACAAGACTGAAACTCAGCGTAGTGCTCTCGAACAAACAGAGCGAGCTCCTCTGGCTTATCAAACACATCAAAATCTACGTCTTCATCGTATGGATCCAGTATTTGCTCGATTGGCAGCAACTGATCGTCAGACAACTCATAAGCAATATCCGAAATATTTGCACCGTCTGACTTATTACCATACCGCGCAATTATCTCATTCCGAGCATCCAACATCCGTTGGACATACTTTGTTGCAGCGGGCTGACCAATAGCCTGATATCCCTCTACTGCATAAGGCAGCAACAGTTTTTACTGGGACAGGCATCGATTAAAACTAAAATGTGAACCATTACTCATTGCAAAATCCAGGGCTAAGGCAATATCGCAATCGTAATTAGCTGTAGGAAGTAGCCGCTGTGACCAAACCACGCAAGCAACAAATCTCTCTGGACGACACCCCCTTTCTATCACTGCGTCTCGCGCTGTGTCAGGCGTGCATTCCTTTGCGGTGTTGATAAGCTCTCAGGGCGCAGCTTCGAACATCGACGGCAACAGATACAGGATGACATGCTTCGCGTGGCATCTGTTTTCTTTATCGACATCGCGGCATTCTGTGTGATGTCCAATCACTATCACCTGCTACTACATGTTCGGCGCGATGACGCGATTTCTGCAAGCGCTATCGACATTGTACGTCGCGCGCATCAGGTGGTCTCTGGTAACGAGATAACCCACAAATACGCAAACCGTCAAACCATCGAACCTCACGAGCGAGAGCAAGTTGATATCTTTGTCGATCGTTGGCGAAAATGCCTATTCGAGATCAGCTGGTTTATGAAAATCCTCAACGAAGGCATCGCTCGCAGAGCCAACAAAGAAGACGAATGTACCGGCCATTTTTGGGAAGCACGCTACAAGTCCCAACCCTTGCTCGACGAGAAATCCATACTTAGCTGTATGGCGTACATAGACTTGAACCCCGTGAGAGCTGCTATTGCCGATACGCCAGAACAATCCGATCATACCAGCATCCAGCTACGAATCGATCAATGGAAGAACAAGAAGACTGCAGAAGAGCCTGAACAGCCTGTGGAAGAGTCCCAGCCGCCAGCACTGATGCCACTGATCGGCAATTCCCATCATAATATGCCACAAGGCCTCGCTTTCAATCTGATCGACTACATTGAGCTGGTCGATTGGACCGGCAGAATCATTCGTCAAGACAAACGAGGCGCGATAACTGATGATCTGCCACCGATTCTACAGCGATTGGATTTCACTCCAGAACAATGGGTAGTGCTTACCACTCGCTTCGAGCATCGATTCAAAGGCCTGGTCGGAACCATTGAGTCACTGAAGGCAATGTGCGCGAATTTCGGCCTCAAACGCACTGTCAATCTCAGTAGCAGCAAACTACTGTTGCAATAACCGCCCAGTCACTGGGGCAACACGACTATTGCCGATATCAAGCATCGGCAGTATTCCCTGTGCCCAATAGTCTGAAATACCGATGAAATTCCAGCTTTACACTTGCCAGCATGGTGTTTGAACCCACAATCCACCTGCAAAAACCCTACTTTCTCTTAATCTAACAGCATCGCAATTCAACGATGGCCTTTTTAACGATGCCTGTCCCTGTAGTTGCCAGATTCTGCTGGAGGCTACCTGTTTTGGTCCTTCAAACTGGTGATCAACTTCGCTCCGCGATATTATACCGAAATCCGTGACTCTAGCGTGTCGCTATCGCGCTGCAAGCGCACGCATGTAGAGTGTCTTTTTATAGTCACCGTGGCCCCGGGCCAGGCGTCGATGCGGCTGAATGTTCGTACTTGTAGACGAGTCAGAGGTTACAACTTAAGATCGGCAGTTTACACATCGCTGTGACGATTGGCGACGCGCTGTCCCACTCCAACACTGTCTACGGTTGCGCAAATTGAACATTGTGAGAACGGCCTGGTCGCTGCTCGTTTTACTGCTCGGTCTGGCCTCCACCATTTGGGGGCTGGCCGCATTTTTCGCTGACGACTTACCCCTGGGAAGCAAATACACACCGGCCGGAAGAGATCTGTCCATCATCACCCTCGCCATATTTCTTGGCATATTCTCGGTGCTGTGGGGCCTTGCTGATATTCAAATTCGGCGCCATCATGCGGCGAAAAAAGAGACTGACAACAAGGATCCATGAGGGCCTCGCTTGAGTATTGCCGAATCGCGCGTGCTATAAAATGGAAACCCGTTTTAAATTACTTCAATTTCCGAGAACTTCAATCAGACTATTTCCGCTGGCCTCCGGTAAAAATTGCTGCAATACTGCACAGAATCGCGATCACGAACAGCACTCCCATCACTTCAACTGGCAGGCTCTTTCCGAAAAAATAGCCGAACAGTGCAATGCCACCGGCAACGAGAATGTATGCGTCGCGTCGCGAGATCAACAGTCTGTCTCCACATGGCTGCTTTGTATGCTACAAGCTAATTTTTTTCCGTGCCCTGATAATAATCCTCGTGTTGGTAAACCATCAAGTCCCGCCGTGACAACGCCGATCTTTAACGACCCATCATAGAAAAACAGGGAGAACTCTCCCACCGTCATAGTATGCAGCGAATACCCACGCGCTATATGACATAAATTCAGACTGGCCTTGGATCCGTGGTGAGCGGATACATTGTCTATTAACAAATCTCCATCAACTTACATTTCGCATATCCAGACAAACTCCTGAAAGGCACTCTTTCCCTCCTGATTTTATTCAACTTTCTTTGAATGTGCTCGTAGGCTTCAGAAGAACAGATAAACCGATTATCAATCACAATACCATGCGCAACATTGCACTTGTAGGCGAATTTAACTGTCGACAAAACCACGCCATTTTCCCCGACAACAGCGCTTACATGATCAGGGTAGCCTTGGACCTCAACACCATCTTTGACGGATAATAATTCAACGAACTCTGCATACTCTGTTTCAGTGACGCCAAACTTATAGTCATAAAATCTCGACGTATCCTGTTTCGATCTAGGTTTTTGCCATAATATTTCTTCATTGTCGAAATAGGCAACATAGGAATAAAATTTCCATTGCCCGGTGTTAAAAAACCAAAACGCGATTCCTAAAACTATCAGCGCTCTGATTATTAAAAACATCGGGAAGCAAATACACACCGGCCAAACGTGATTCGTCGATCATCGTCCTTGCGATGCCTGTGGACATAATCGCCGTACTGTAGGGCTTGGCTGGCATCCAAATGCACCGGCAACATGCGGAGAATGAGGGTGACATTACAAATCACTCTGAGTAGTTGCATTTGTCGCACAAACGTATCGGCCAATCTCAACAATGGTTATTTATACAACGCAGCAATAAATGGTGTTAAATCTTACCAATGCTCGTCATCCATAGTCTATTTGCGCCCGCCCCCCATGAACAATGCGACAACGCTACACAGGATCGCGATTACAAACAGCACAACCATCACTCCAACAGGTATGCTCTTTCCAAAAAGAAAGCCAAATAAACCAATACCCATGGCAACGAGGATGCAAGCGTCACGTGACGATATCAACAGTCCGTCTTCACAATGCAGCTTTGTACACCAAAGGCCAGGCCCTTGCCGCGGCCCGCGAAGAATCCTCGTGTTGATGCGCCGTTTAGTCCAGCTGTGACACCGCCAGCCTTTAACGCCCCCCCATAGAAAAACAGAGAATATTCTCTCGATGTTCCAGACTGTGGGTTAGAGAACGAAATAGACGTGCTGGTTCCATATCCAGCAAATGCCCCAAGACCCAACATACCGCAGTCGTTAGCTACTGTGCAAAATGAGAGTTCACCATGTTCGTTTTCCGAAAAAGTGCCGCCCGCAGTCTGATTAGTACCCAGAAATCCAACAAAAACCACTCCAGAACCTGCCTCGGATATCCCTGGCCCCAACTCTCTTTCTGAGTATAGAGCTATTTTGTAAACAGAATCTATGTGTACCCAGATTCGTTTGCCGAAGTGCTCTGGATCAGGAACCAGCACAAATTGAGAACCTGGCCTGGGTCCCGGATCATCCGCATGCAAGCCGTGGTTGTACAGTCGAACGGCTCCTGATGTCAAAGCACCCCGGAAAAAACTGCCTCCAGAACCATCGGTTGCCACTGACCCAAGTCCCCCGACCATCATCGCCAAGGCAACATCTGGCCCAACCTCCCCGAGATCGGGCGTCAACTCAGCCAGAGCCGCCGAGAAAGCTGCACCAATAATCTGCCGATCACTATCGCCAAACACATAGCCAATTGAAGCTTGAGTCCCGGCGTGCACCAGGGGCTTGTAAGTCCTCACCCAGCCACTGCCACCCAGATCTCCAATTGCATTGGCAACGCCGGCCGATATCGCGCCTCTTACCGCGGACCTCAATATCTCATTACCCGACCCGCCACTGTAAGCCGTGACGGCAGCTGCATTCAGTGCGTTCGCAAAAATCGCCGCTCGTATACCTCCTCCCAATTCGAGCGCCACCCCACCGGTCACCGCAAAACTGACGAGGGTGAACAGGTTTGCGCGATTGCGGCTGCGCCGCTGTTGCGCCTGATAACCGTCGTACCACTGCTGCCACAGTACCGCGGTGTAACCGCTCGGATCGACCCCGCCGACAGGGTTGTTTTGAATATAGCTGTAGCGGTTGTAGAACTGCGCGTTCTCAACATTGCTGATCACCGGATCGGCACTGGTGAATCGTGCGAGCTGCGGATCATAGACGCGACCGTTCATGTGAATCAGGCCCACGCTGTCCAGCATCTCGTGGCCGGTGAAGCCACGCGATTGCTCAAATGAGTTCAACGTGAGATTAAAAGTCGGGTCGAGATCATCGAGCGTGCGTCGCGCACCCCAGACGTCATAGCTGTAGCGTTCGAGAATACTTCCGGGTGAATCACTCAACGCCACCACCGATCCGAGCTGGTCATGGTGCAGATAGCGCCTGGTCTCGTCTTCCAGTCCATCCACAGCCACCGCCTGGCCGGCTACGTTCAGATAATATCGGTTGACCGTGCCGTTGATGCCGGATACCCGCTCAACGCTGATATCAGAACCACCGCTTAGGTAATCGGTCGATTGAAATACCTCGGTAGAGACATTCGTAGCCACACGACGTATTCGTCGATGGTCGACACCATAAGTCAGGGTCAGTTCCGCGTCGCGGCCGCGAACGGCAATCGGCTTGTCAAACGCCGCCCATTGGTATTGTCGCTCGCCATCGGAGATCAGATTGCCGTTATCCTGATAGGTCAATGAGCGATCGCCCACTTGCACCAGTGCGTGCACCCCGTAGACACCGTCGTTCTCATCACCATCTGGGAACGGCACTTTGCCTGGGCCATATTTAAATTCCAGCCCGGCAAGTTCAGGCCGATCCGGTCTGCCAAGCAGGTTTCCAAAAGCGTCGTAGTCGAACGTCTCTACATCAATGAGGTTCTGGTACTGCGTGGCGACCGTATCGAGCCTGCCCAGCTCATCGTAGTCAACAGTCTCGGTGAAATCAAAATAGTGGTCGTTTCGGGTTCTGAGACCTGCGTGTTCGGGATAATAGGTATAGCTGTGGTGAATCAGCGCCTCACCATCGCCAAGCACTTTCATATCCGACAGTTTGCGACCCGGGCCGGTCCACTCGTAGGTGTTGATCAGACCGTTGCCGAGAGTGGCGCTTTGAATACGGCCCCAGCTGTCGACATCGGCAGTGGTTGCCTCCCAGACAGCTGAGCCATCGCCGCGAGTCAGTTTGTAAAACTGTCCGTTGAGATAGTGACGCGTGACACCCGGGTGCCCGGGAACAGACGTGGTCTCGAGCCGTGAGAAACCGTCATAGGTGAAATCCACCTGATGGGTATAGGTGCTGCCTGCAGAGTGCGTCTCAACAGTGTTGTCTACCCTCGAGAACTGATCATACGTGTACTGCATCTGATGCAACAGATCGCCGCTGGCGTTGCTGTAACTCACATGGTCAACCAATCCGAACGCACCTTGCGAATTGAGGCCATGGTTCGCGGTGTCATACACGTAAGCCATCGTGCCACTTGGATCGCTGCGCTCCAGCAGCCGGCCGATTCCATCGTAGCTCAAGTTGGTTCGCCGATTATTCGCATCCAGGCGCCACACCTGATCGCCAAACCCGTTATACGCATGTTGCGTCAGCCCGGTATCCGGATCCCGCTCGCGCACCAGTCGATCGCGCGCATCATACTCCTTGTGCCATTTTATTTTCCGCGGCGTGGTCGAACCCTCCGGCAGCTCAGTTTGCAGTGTCTCGCGCAGGCGGCCGGCTCCGTCATAGGAGTGCCGTAGCGTAATTAAGGAGGTGTCATCGCCAACCGCGCCCTGACTGTTTTCGTAGATCTCGCCAGTGGCATAGCGCTTCTCTACGTGGCGGCGCCCATCGCGAATGGTGGTAGTCGACAAACCATCGTATTCGAAGGTCGTCTGAGTGCCATCAATATGATCAATGCGCTTTAGGCGATCTGTAAATTGCTCGTAGGTGTAGATCCTTTCGAGCGGCGTATCCGACTGAAAATAGGGAGGGCGTTCACGGCCTTTTCGCCCGATCGTATCGTACACGGTGTCGGTGAAAATCTTTTTCCCCGCGTTGTAACCCTCGGTGACGGTTCGAACTACCCGTCCCTCACGATCTCTGTAGGTAATCACTTCCGGGCTTCCGGAGTCTTTCCTCACGTGTTTACTGTAGGCGCTTGAGAGGGCGTATGGGTCACCACTCTCGACCCAGGAATTAAACGTCACTTCGATTTGCGTGCCGTTCGCTCGATTGCTCGATAACAGCTTACCAAACCCATCGTAGGTACTGGTTGTCTCCAGCCCGTTTTCGTCTTTGATGTATACGACCCCGCCGTGGTTCAGATTTCGCTCGGCAACTGTCGTATGCCCCACATCATTGGTTGTTGTATCGCGCCTGACCCACTGCAAGACGCTACTTGCATCGCTCTGCAGATACTCGGTAACCACCAGACTCTGGCGATCTTCCAACTGAGCCACGTGGTTGTAGCCGAAATCGATCTTGCTCGTGATATGGCCCAGAGCGGGATCATAATCATATTCGGTCCGCAGATACTCTCGGAAGCGCTGACCCGAACCCTCTCCCTGAATTTCTGCATCCGGCTCCACAATCTCGGCTTTGAGCTGACCCTTTTCGGTGTACTCAAATTCGCTGCGCTTGGTAATGGTGCCACTATCACCTCCATCATCGAATTGTTCTGTCGAGGTGTGAACCGTGGTGGCTGTTTTTAGCAGATCCAGATGCTGCCATTGCCGCTCGCTGACCCTGGCGTCATAGGTATTTGTCGTATCTCTGAACCACTTGGTGTCGGTGGAGATGTCATGCACGGTCTTTTTGGCTTGCAACAGGTTACCAGAGGCGTCGTACTCGATCATCTGCTCGGTCGTCTCACCCAATTGCCGGGAGGCGTCGAAATAGTCGAAGGTCTTTGTCAACCTTTCTGCCATTCGCACTTCATAGGCATCGCCCGTTTTCAGATACGGGGCGTCGACGCCCTGCCCGTTATAGGTGACATCGTAGGAGTTTGACGATGTCTCAAGCGCCTGCCATGGGGAGATTATATTCTTGCGCAACTCCTTGCTGGCAGATCGCTCCAGCCCCCTGCGATAGAAATCGTTATGGAAAAAGGTCACGCTGCGCGTATTGCGAACCTGATCGGTTTCCGTGCGCTTTTCGAATCCGTAGCTGCCAAGGCCCCGCGCGTTGATCCGCAGGTTTTCAAACTCGTATTGAATCGTATCAACGAGGCTGAGATTGGTATTTGCCAGTACGGTGGACGGCGTTCGCACACGATACGCAACGTATTCGCCACCGCTGGTCGAGCGCTCCGGGTATCCCGCATTGATTTCACCGGTGTAGTCGTTGTACTGGTACTCCACCGTGTAGACGCGCTCGCCGACTTCATCCTCTGTACCGCGGAACCGCCGCACGGTGCTCAGTTGCGGGCGCCCCCAGGCCTGCAGGTAAGATACAAAGTAGTTGGGGTAGCTGCAGCGGGACTGGGATACCCAGACGTTTCTGTCTTCGTAGCCCAGGTAAAAACCGCCGTTGAACCGGTCATCCCGTATCCAGGCAGACACGCGCTGGGTCTCATAGTAGCCACCTACCACCTCGCACTCGCGCGAGCGCAGACCTGGCAGGCCGGCGATGTCCGTACGCCCGTCACCGTCGTAGTCGAGTGCAACGGCTGCCGATAAATCTATGTTCGATATTGTCCGGGTAACCGGTATGAATCCATTGGGCGTACTGTAGTTGATGTACCAGGTGGTGCCCGAAGCACGGCCAGCCAGATCGCTCAAACCATCGCCGTTGAAATCTCCCACCAGCACATCGCGGGTGCTTCCGACGTCTCGCTTATAACCGTAGCGAACCGCGCGTGGCAGGAATTTTTTACCATCGGAGTAATACACAAACCAGCGACCGAATTCCCGTCCGTCAATGCGATTATTAAAGCTGCCGCTATCATTGGCGTATGCGATCAGGTCGGAGAGTCCATCGCCGTTGAAATCGCCGATGATACTGCCGCGCGAGGACACCTGCTGGCAGGTGTAGTTGCCAAATAAACTGCTCGCACTGGAGGCGACCGGCTCCAGTCCCGGCGTTGCATAAGCGATGTCGCTGCGTCGGCACATCCAGTCTTTGAATGTTGTGTTGGTACCAACATAAGTAACTCCGCTTCGTCTCGATTGCTGATCGAACAGCAAATCCGATACGCCATCCCCGGTAAAATCCGCGATCCGTACGTCGTGGCTAAAGCCGGTGATAGTTTCACCCTGGTTCGAGCTAAATCTCGAAACGCCACACTCAAATTGTCCCTCGCTGGTACCGAGACACATTCTCAATCTGTACTGATTAAATACGTCGCCAATTCCATCGCCGTTAAAATCCCCCACCGTGTTCGCTCGATAGAAGTTCTGGAGTTTCCCGTCCGATTGCGGACTGTAGGATACATCGCGGCAGTCAAAATCCAGCTGCGTTGAATCCTGTGCAGAAGCACGGGCGTAGCAGATGCGCCACTCGCTGTTCGGCGTCTCCTCCGGGAACAGCAGATCCGACAGACCATCGCCATTGAAATCACTGACCAGCGGCCGATAGATCGGCTCTTCAGAAGGTACGTTACTGGCATCCGGCTCAAAGAGCGTGTAGAGCGAACAGTCAAAATTGCCCTGCAGTCGCGACGCGGATTCGTACAGACAGATCGAGAAGTCGGCCGAGGGATCGTTGTCGGCACCCTGTCGGGTCATCACCGCAACATCGGGTCGACCGTCGCCGTTGAAGTCTCCGGTGACGTTGTCTTTGAAGTCGGTGGCGACGTTTTGCTCGGGTTGAAAACCCATCGTCACCACACCGGTTGCCTGGGTTTGCGACGCCCGTGGTTTCCAGGAGAAGCGCTTTTCCGGGTAGCACGCCGTGGTGTTACAGAATCGCGCGCGCGCCAACCGCCACTCTGCCATCTCAGGGTCGACCAGATAATCAAAGTAGTAACCCGAATAGAGACTGTCACCCCGGTAGATCTTCACCGACTTCAGGTAGCGATGGGATGAAAAGCGGTAACCGGCCAGAAACCGCTCTTTCCTGTTACCCGGATGGATCAGGTTGTGATCATTGTACTCAAACCTGACTGTCACCTCTGAGCCCGCTACCGTGCCATAGCTGATCTTTTCAACTACGTAGTGGGTAGTTCGGGCGTTCGCCTCCGCATTGTCGAAGTACTCGATCTCGTACTTCTGATTGAGTGAATTGTTGACACTGTTGAGCGACCAGAAATAGGCGCGGCCGTCGGCGTCACCGCTTGAGTCCACCAGTTTTATCAGGCCGTCGCGCGATTCATTACCGACAACCCGACCGAACTCATAGCGCATGCCGCTGCGATCGAGCATCGTCCACTGGTAGCCCGTCAATTGTGTACCGGTGAGATAGATTCGGGTGGCTGGATCGTTTTCCAGCTGATAGACGACTTCGTTCGAGCCCGGGACGAACAACAACCTCTGATCGCCCAGGCAAAAGGAATCCCGAACAAAATCCAGCGGCTGATAGGCGCCGTCTTTGGCATAGCTCTTGGCACAGCGGGTAATCGCCGGAATACCGCTGATGCTCCACCCAACGCCCAGTACCCCACTGTTGAATAGACCGGCATTGCTGTTGTAGCCAATTTGCATCGAAGGCACTAGCCCACCCGGGGCATCGGGCATAACGAGCGGCATCTCGTAGTTCAATCCACCCGAGTTATCAACGCTGACATTGCCGGCCAACTCTCCGTAAACCACCGTTTGTGGTGGCGCAGGATCGTGCGGCGGCGACAATTTCAGCGTCCGGGTCAGGCCCTCGCTGCCGACAGCGACTCGAATATCGCCGTTGGAAAGTGTCGTGACCGTCTCGCCGCCAAGGGTCTCGAGCAAGCTGTCGGGATTGGAAGTCAGCCCCTGCTGGTCCGGCGGCAATGCGCTTCCCGAATCGGGCGGCACCGTTCTAAAAATCTCTCTGAAAAACGAAAAGCGACGGAAAAAGCGGGTTAAAAATCCACGTGCTGCGGCCTGTGTTTGAGGCTCGTCAAAGTAGATCAGATGCAGTCGGGGCAACGCTTGCGCATCTGCACCGAGCGCCTCGAAGGAGTCGACAGTGAAAGATTGGGTGTCGCGATGTAAATAGATATCGACAGCTGACGCATTGCCCTCGAAGGCGGGCCCTATTGTCTCTATCCAATTGGGGCCATACCAGGCAGAATCATCGGCCCGGTCAAATCGCGACAACGCCTGCCACTCAGGCTCTGTTCCGGAGCTGCCGTCGAACACAGCGTCCAGGGAGTTGCCGCCGTTGGCGAGGAAGATATCCGCAAAGCTTGTAAACGGTCCGCTGGTGGTGACAGGCTGCAGCGAAAGCCACGAGCCGAGCAGCTGCCCCTGTACATTCGGATTGGCGAAGCGAAGTCCGACTACCTGCTCGTCTGTGCTCAGCTCCAGTGCGCCATCCTCAACCCCTGCGTCCTCGCTCCAGGTGATATCGTGCTCACCGATGGCAATGGGAATCTGTCGAGTGATGAGAAAATCGGAGACCGGACGACCATCGGCGAGAATGCCTATCTCACTGGCAAGCTCCGCGCTCAGGCCCGTTTCTCCCTCGCCGATCCAGCGGCTCACCACATGCAGGGTATCACCCTCGGACACGTAAATGGGCTGCAGGTATTGAACCTGGCGTTCCAGGCCTGCCGCAGGCGTTTCACCAATCGCCGCATATAGCTCAGTTGCCGCGTACTCGACGCCGAGATAGCCACTATCCGTGGTCGTCGCAAAGGTCACTTCATAGATTTGTTTGCTTGTGTCCGTTACCCATTGAGCCCGATCGCTGGGAACAAAAGGTACCGGGGTGACGATCAGCTCCGGCAGCGGCGGATAGGCACTGCGAGGACTCTGCTCTTCAGCAACCAGTGGAGCGACCCGCAAGGTATGCTCGAGCGTGCCACCCACGTAGATCTGAATTTCATCCCCTGCACTGGCCGGCAACTGCGCCGTCAGAGATTCAAATTCATCCAGCTCCAGGGTCACACTCTGACCGCTGGCCACATTGGTCACAGTGACGGTGGATCCGGCCGGAATGCGAGTTGGTGGAACGTTCACGTAGAATAAATTCGTGCCGGGCAGAAGTCCGTAGTCGATATCTGCCGATTGCAGCGGCAGTCTGGCCGGCAGAATATCTATAAATACCGTTGAGGTATTGGACTCGGTCGCGCCATTGGCTGCGACATAAGTAAACGAGTCCAGCCCAATCGTCTCTGCGCTCGCCTGGTAGGTAATCGTGGCTTCAGTCAGTGTGACCGACCCGTGTTCGGGCTGATCGACGATCGAAAATGCGATCTCGGGATTATCGACAGCGTCACTCACGAGTTCAAACTCGACAGACTGCCCCAGTTCAACCAGCACGCTGATGTCGCTGGTCAGCAGTGGCGCCGGCTTGCCGACGGACAGGTTCAACACAAACGGCGCGCTGCTGAGCTGACCATCATTGACGACGAGCTCAACCGCATAGTCGCCCGCCACATCGACCAGCAGAGTAGCGGTTTGCAACGCATCATCCTCAAGCGTCGGCTCGCTGTCAGCAGGGCTCGTCAGCAGGCGCCAGGTATATTGCAACGGATCGCCGTCGGGATCCGTTGAGCCCGATCCATTCAACAAAATCTGCGCACCCACTGTTAATTCACCTGCAGACTGCGCCGACGCCACGGGTTGTGAATTGACGGTACTAATCAGCAGCGTCTCAGGTTCACTGCTCGACACAGCGTCGCTGACGATAAGCTGTACGACGTAGTCGCCAGGGCTGTCCAATGTCAGTGAGTTGGTGGACTGATCCGTGTTGGCAAGCGTTGCCACACTGCCCTGGGGTTGTGACAGCAGCGACCAGTCGTAGCTCAGTTCATCGCCATCCGGATCACTGGATGCGCTACCGTCCAAATCGATCTGGTCACCTACAGCGGGAGACGCATCAGCGTTGACCACCGCCACAGGTGCCGAATTCACCGTGCTAATCATTATCGTATCCGGTTCACTGGCGAGCACGCCGTCGGAGACAATTAACTGCACCAGATAATCCCCCGGCCTGTCGATCAGCAACGTGCTGGTCAGCCCGTTCGAGGGCTGCGGCGAGGATGCGCTGTCGGCGGGGCGCGAAAGCACCGACCACTGATAATCCAGATCATCGCCATCGGCGTCGGTGGAGGCGCTGCCATCCAGAACCAGTGTTGATCCAACGGTGGCGCTCTGATCGGCGCCGGCGTTTGCAACCGGCCGACTGTTGGGCGTTTCTACGTTGATCACAACCAGGTCAGCGGCGCTGCTGTCAAAGCCGTCATCAACGATAAGCTGCAGCACATACTGCCCGGCGACGTCAGCCACGAACTGCGGTTGAATCGCAGCCGTATCGCTTAAGCTGGCCGTGCTCTGATCGGGCCGTGCAGTCAACGTCCAGGTGTATTGCAGCGCGTCGCCGTCGCCATCTGTCGAGGCGGAGCCATCAAGAATGACGGTATCGCCGACAAACGCCTGCTGGTCTGCGCCGGCATCGGCAACCGGTGCGCTGTTGAAAGTTGATATCAGTACCTCTGAAGGCGCGCTATCCAGCGTGCCATCATTGACGATCAACTCAATACGATAGTCACCGACGCTATCCGGTACCAGCGTGGTGTTTAGCGTGTCTGTAGAGGACAGCACGGCACTGCTTTGCGGCGGCGCCTCAGCAATACGCCAGCTAAAAGTGAGCGAATCACCATCTTCATCGGTGGATCCCCCTCCGTCCAACGTAACTGTACTGCCTACCTGGACCGTTTGGGCGTCCCCGGCATCGGCGACCGGTGCGCGGTTGATCAGCTCGCTGCTCACTATCACCCGATCACTAACGCTATCGACCTTGCCGTCATTAACCGTCAGATCAAACTTGTAGCTGCCTGCCACGTCCGCGACAAACGTTGGCCCGACTTTAGACGGATCATCCAAAAGCGCTGCGCTTGCAACAGGTTTTGCCACCAGTTGCCAGGAATACGTCAGCGGATCGCCGTCGGTATCACTTGAACTACTGCCATCCAGTGTAACCGTAGCGCCAACCTCAACGATCAAATCAGAACCGGCGTCGGCAATAGGCGGTTGATTGGGTTCGGCAAGACCGTTGCAGTCGACCTCAAAGTCGTTTTCGTCGAACCCGGCGCGGTTAACGTGCAACCTGACCAGAAAGCTATCGCCGGGATTCAGCGACGGTGTAGAAAACTCGTTGCCGCCGTTGCGAAGTGCATAGCCTCCATCGCGACCAATAAACCCGCGTTCAATCCGACCCGGATACCGTTGGGTCCATCCGCGAACCGGCACGCCGGAACCGGTGTAGTTGAAATCAACGAGAAAATCCCGTACCGGTTGGTCGCCAATCACTTCACAGCGATAGGTGGCGATGAAACCGCCGACACCCCGCCGTACAGAAAACCAGTCATTTACTCGCACATATGATGTACTGAGTACACCATTCGTCACAGGGTCATCAGTTGAATCCAGATTGACAAAATCGATACTAAAATCACGAGCTCGAAATCGATCTCCCCTTGCAATTACTGCAAACCGCAGTGCCGATCCATCACCCAATGGCGGTTTTTATAGGGGCTGTTGGTATTCGAAATCTGATAGACATCGTTGTCGTCGGAATAGCCTTTCTCGATCCTGCCGCCGTAGCCCAACATCCAGGCGTTACTTATTCGCGCCGCCCCTGAGTAGTTGACATCCAGCCGCCAACTGGACACAGGCCCAGACTCGGTATCTTCCGATTGCAGCTGATAGTCAAAGGTGGCGATAAAGGCCCGGCCCCATCTGACCGAATCGACCACCGAAACACCATCACCCGCCTCTTGTGCGGCGGCGGGCGCCAGACCTAAAACGGCAGCAAGAATGAGCACAACAAAGCCGGCACTCCGGCGCATAGCAACTGCTCGCATAGCGGAAAATCCAATTTTGTAAAATGATAGAACGGCTCGCAAGGACACAGACTGCTTGGAAAGACATTCAGTTGATGACGGGAAACTGACGAGGCGGGAAGTACAAATATCAACTCGACTAAACAGCCAACGTATAGCTCATCATGCTACCTGATATTTAATGCGTCCTTTGACACTCGCGAGCATTGTGGGGATCGGAAAATCGCCCGTCCATTACAGTGTTTGCTTAACACATTTTTCTCAAACAGGCAGCGAAAAACACTGTGGGCAACATACGCAGAACACACAGCACCAGCATGTACGGCTTGAGGTGATGGCCGCTGCACTTTGGCCATGCTTTATCAAAAACGAATTAACCAGATCCCGTGTGGAGCAAAAAGCTACACGAGGAATTCAACGTCTTGTACTACCGACCAAAAAGCGACGAGTAGGATATTGTTGCCATAGCAATCGGATTGCTGATGATAACCGCCAACGACTAGCCGAGAAATTCAACTCTACGTATATGCCGCAATGAATAAATCGAAAAATCATATTTACATAGGTAAATCTACTATCTTTTTTGGGGGCTCGCAATCGCTTGGTTTGTCGTGGGGCTCAACACTCAATACAGGTTCACTGATCGGAATCTGCGCAACTGTGACTGACAACCCGCCGGCTATACTGAGATTTTCCGAGCAAAACCGCCAACAATCGCGTTACGAAATCACCCATGTGTGTCAACCTGCACTCAGACAGCTACCGTCTGACTGCAGGTTGTTGACACACAGGGCGCCAAATGCTCCAGAATACCGATCTAATTCCGCTGTATTGCCTTCCCTTATGTTGGTTGAATCCATAATTCAACAGCAAAACCCACGTTAACTCTTGATCTAGCTCCATCGCAATTAATCGATGAGCTAATTAACGATGCCTGTCCTTGTTGATTTGCATTTTTACGATACCTGTCCCTGTAGTGCTGATGCCACTGATCGGCAATTCCTGTCACGATAGGCCACAAGGCCTCGCCTTCAATCTGATCGACTACATTGAGCTGGTCGATTGGACCGGCAGAATCATTCGTCAAGACAAACGAGGCGCGATAACCGATGATCTGCCACCGATTCTACAGCGATTGGATTTCACGCCAGAAGAATGAGTAGAGCTTACCACTCGCTTCGAATATCGATTCAAAGGCCTGGTCGGAACGATTGAATCACTTAAAGCAAAGTGTGTGAATTTCGGCCTTAAACGCACTGTCAATCTCAGTAGCAGCAAGTTGCTTTTGCAATAAACGCTCTGTCACTCAAGCAATACAACTATTGCCGGTACCATGAAATGACTGCAGATCACTCATCCAAGCTAAGAAAAAAACTGAATTATATTGACGATACCCCCTTTATTATTAGGCCACATGGTCTGCATGCCAACTTAAATCAGGTTTCCTACCCTGAGCCACACAATCTTTCAGATATAGATTTATAAGGCTTTGATAAGGAATCCCGGTTTCCTCTGCAAGCTCTTTAAAGTACGACACCACGTCATCACTCATGCGAATGGTTACCTGTCGCTTTAATTTTGATGCGTACGGATTCTTACGCATCTTCATTTTCGAAAGATCGTATTCTTTTTTCATGGCTGTGGCCCCGTGTAATAGGCACTTTCATTGGTAGTTGCTTTTCTTGCTGAGATTATCCGGATGCAATCCCCTTCAGCTCGTTCACAATGAACAATCATCAATAGCCTAGTGCGATTGCTTATACCTAGAAGGAGAAAACGATCTTCCTCGTCAGAATGATCCTCATCATAGAACTGCGCCGCGTAGTCATCATAGAAAACCGACTGGGCTTCCTCAAAGGTAACCCCGTGCCGTTTTTCGTTAGATTTTGCTTTGGACAGATCCCACTCAAATTCAATCATACATACATTGTAAGTATGTCGTGAGATTTGTCAATTTTGGAAAATGCAAAGGCATTCAGTGACTCGGCATCAGGATAAAACGGGGGCGCATTGTCATCGCAGCCGTCGCCCGGGCAAGAAAAAGGCAACGTGTGTCAGCACGAGCCGTATTGCCGTTCCCGCCATTCTGAGGGCTTTGGAAAGGTTCATCGACAAGGGGTATGGGCGACAGGACGTCGCACATAGCGCTGTGGGCGCAAGGACGCGCCCTCAGCGCGGCCCTGCAGGCGAGGAACCTTTACAAAGTGGCGACAGCCATATCTGAAGCAGGTAAGAGACTTTTGCTACTTTTGGTCTCAAAAGTAGGTCGAAATACCGTTTTGCAAAAGTACCTCGGCACGCGGGACGCGGGACGCGGGACGCGGAGAAAAAAGCCATGGAGGGCACGCCAAA
>CAZNIS010000012.1:27523-110649 GCA_964573105.1 uncultured Granulosicoccaceae bacterium | reverse complement strand
ACTGCGCTATGTATTCCCGTGGTGCGCCGAAGGCTACCTCGTTGACCTGCAGCGCGAACCAGACCGAGGCCGCAAGCGCCACCAACGCGGCGCAGCCAGACGCAAGCGCGGAAAACAGCTCGCGGGAGTCACGATCCTGTGCATCTTTTATGGAAGATTCTGTCACAAGTAACCTGCCTGGTGCGGCAGTTGACCGCAAGCCTATAAAGAGTGTGCGATCGATATCGCCGGATAAATATTTCTGCTGACGTGAGACCCTGATGCTACGTCGCTGAGGCCATCCCCGCTTCCTACAAAGATAAATTGCAGCTCTGACGCGTGACACTGAGCCTATCTGATCTGGTGAGCTGATTCTACGTGTCAGACCGCCACAGTTTACATGTCGAACAGTATACAGTAGTGGCGACAACGCAGGGAACAAGTGGGCCGCGGCTAGATCAATGAAAAAGTCACTGACCTATGCAACCGCGCTTTGGAGCTACATTGGTTTTCTCAGTAAAAACTAACAAATACTACAAAACACTTCGAACAAAACGAATAATCACTTCCGGAAAATCAGACGATAACAAACCTCGACGCCGCAGGGGCAATCAGCTGATTGAATGAGGAGCAAGACACATTGCGAACTGAGATAACTGCCGCTATTCGGCTATTGAAAAGGCCGCTGTTAGTCTGAGGCACCGAGCACTACAGGAACCTCAACGTTTGCACCGTCACGAATGATCCCAAGCATTACCTGCTCACCGACTTTGCGTGTATCTAGTGCATCACGCAGGCTCTGCCCATCTTTTATCGTCTGACCATCCAGAGAGGCAATGATATCGCCGATTATTATCTGGCCTGAGGGAGTAATACGCGCTGGCTGAATGCCAGCAGCAGCGGCACCGCTGCCAGGAACCACATCAAGCACAATCACACCTGGTACACCCGTTTGACTAATCAGTGCATCCCCGCGCGGATCAATGTTCACGCCAAGCGTTGGAGGCGCATAGCGACCTTTGGCAATCAGCTGCGGGACGACACGGTTAACTGCGTCGACTGGTACAGAAAAGCTAATGCCCGCGCTTGAACCTGATGGACTGAAAATGGCGGTATTGACACCGATGAGCCGGCCCGCGCTATCGAGCAGTGGGCCGCCAGAATTACCAGGATTGATTGCAGCATCTGTTTGAATCAAGCCACGGATCATGGCACCGTTTTCCGAGGGTATTTCACGATCAAGCGCCGAGACGATGCCGGTGGTCAAAGTCCAGTCGAGCCCAAACGGATTGCCAATCGCGAGGACGCTTTGTCCGACCACCAGATCGCTGCTGCTGCCTACAGCGATTGGCGTAGGCCGACCGGTGCCAACGCCAATTTGCAGCACCGCGAGATCGTATTCTGGTGCGGTCCCGACCAGAAACGCGTCATACGCGCGTCCGTCAGCGAGTCGGACAATCGCCTGGCTGGCACCGTCAATGACATGGTGATTGGTAATGACATGCCCCAGTTCATCCCAGAAAAAGCCGGAGCCGGTCCCCCTGGGGGTGTCATAGGTGTTGCGAGTCCACGGGTTCACAACACGTTGTGTCGTGCTAATAAAAACCACACTGTTTTTTGCCAGGCTGAATATGTCGATGATCGATTTCTCAAGCGCGCTGAGATCTCCGCGTGGTGTAACAGTTCGCGGCGTAGAGAACCTGCTTAAAAAACCGGACTGAAGCAATGGAACGGATTGCCAGAAGAATATTAGTAGCGCGATTACCGCCGCTGTGGACCATAGTCTGAATAAAAAGATTCTCTGACTCATTGTGTCTTTCTATCTAAAAATCGGGATAACACTGTACAAGTTGGGCAGCTGTCTACAAATAAAATTTCTATAAGTGGGGCGCGCAGCGGACAATTGGCACGCTGTATCATCCGAGATATATCTCACCCTTTGGATGTCGAACACTAGACGCAACGCGAATAGCAAGGAAAAAACCGACTGTCAGCGGGCCGATACGTCCGAAAAACATAATAATCATAATGACAACCGACTCAAACAATTCCAGATCTCCGGTAACACCACGCGATAGCCCCACGGTACCAAATGCCGACGTTACCTCAAACAAATAATCCAGAAAGGCCCCGTCGTTACTAACTACCAGGGCAAAGGTGCCGATGAGTATAAACGAGATGCCGATGGTCGCAAGCGCCATCACTTTAATAATCTGTTCAACTTCGATTCGGCGGCCAAACGCCACTAAAGTCTGGCGTCGTTTGAAAAAAGCGATTGTTGCAAGCACTAGCACTATTGCGGTTGTGACTTTAATACCACCTGCAGTTGATGTACTGCCACCACCGATGAACATCAGCACAATAAAAAACAATGCCGTAGCGTCGCTTATAGCACCAATATCGGTAGTATTAAAACCCGCCGTGCGCGTGGTGACTCCCTGAAACCAGCTCACCCACCATTTATCTGCGGTGGAGCTGTAAACACCCAGGGTGGCTGGATTGTCCCATTCCAGCAGGGCAAACATCAGCACGGAAATCACAATCAAAAACCCCGTGCCGGAGAGCATAAGCTTGGCATGCAGCGAGTACCGTCGCCACCCACGTCTTTGCAACATCTCGGTAATTACTGCATAGCCAAGACCGCCGATTATAAACATGGCAGGCACTGAAATATTAATAACCGGGCTGGTGGCCCAGCTTGTAAGGCTATCTGCATACAGTGAAAAGCCGGCGTTGTTAAACGCAGAGATCGCATGGAATACAGACGTCCAGAGCCCGTGCTCCCAGCCGAAAGCGGGTACAAACACAAAGGCAAGCACCGTCGCACCGACTATTTCACAAACCAGCATCACCAGGACGATCATGCGTACCAATGAAATGAGGTCGCCTATAGACGTACGATTAAGGTCTGAGCGCAGCACAATCTGTTCGGGAATGCCGATCTCCTGCCTGAGTACAGACAAAATAAAAACCGCAAAGGTCATCAAGCCGAGACCGCCAAATTGTATGAGTGCCGCGATAATACCCTGCCCGAAGACGGTAAAGGCAGATCCGGTGTCGACCACAACTAATCCGGTTACCGTCACTGACGATGTCGAGGTGAAAAACGCCTGAGACCAGGTGATATCTATGTTAGTTGCGACAGGTAGCTTTAACGCGGCTGCGCCGAGCGCAATGAGCCCACTATAGAGGAGCATCAGTAGCAACGGCGGAGTTAGGCGAACGGACATTAACAGACCGCTACAGCAAGACCATCAATCGCAGGCTCTTCAAAGACTATCACTAAAGGCGCGCATATCGGAACGTTTACCCAACACCAGCAGCCGATCATTCTTCATGAGCATAGGATTATCATCATCGGCTAATATCGGTTGACTTTCTCGCACCAGCTCTAAACAACGCAAATTAAATTTCTCCATTAGCTTCAGAGATTGGAGCGGCTTGCTGGCAATAGTGTCCGGCACCAGGATGTTCACAACATAAGAACCGTTATCGATGTTCAGATAATCGCGCACCATGGGGTTATGCAGCATTTCAGCAACACGTTGACCCATCTCGCGCTCTGCGTGAATGATGCGTTCGACGCCAAGCCGCGAAAGAATACGATGATGAATTCGACTCATGGCCTTCACCCAGATTGTACCAACGCCGATTTGTTTGAGATTCATTGTGCAAACGATATTAGCCTCAAGGTCCTCACCAATTGCAACGACTGCCGTATCGCAGTGTTCCACTCCGGCGTCGCGCAAGGCTCTTTCGTATCTCGCATCAGCGATAACTGCTTCGTCGAGGGTGTCGGCGATGTCACTGACCGCGTTTTCATCTATATCAAATCCCAGCACCGGATTGCCGTAATTAGCCAATTCCTCCGCAACTGTACTTCCGAACGTGCCAAGGCCGATAACCGCGTAAGATCTGTAGTTTTTCGTCATCAGTGCCTTCAAACAGGTAAAGCTGTTCCCGCCTTGTTAGCAGGCAGAATATCAGTTTAGAACCGGGGCCAAGATCAGTCATTCATTGAGTACGGAATCTTATCAGAACGCCTGGATATTTTATCTGCTCATTTGGTTGATCAGTCCACTCGGCTTGAGCGGCGTTTCAAAGGAATCGCCGGATCAATAATTTCAGCTATGCAGTGGCACCGAGAATTCAAGTTGCCCGTAACAAACGTTAAGCGCAGACTGCGTGCGACATGGAAAACACACTTGGCAAAGATATTTTGTAGTTATCCTGAGCCATCAGTAAATAGTGTCGAAAGAGCTCGGATCATTCGGTGCTTAACTTGAGTTTTCCAGAAACTCCTGCCTTGCCTGCATGAATAACCGTAGCGAGCCAAATCGGGATAAGTGGAGCCCCAAAAGGTCGAGAGAACTCCAGAGTAATAAACTGGATGGCGTTCAAATCTGGCCCTGCAGAGTTTTGTTGCTTGATGAGCAATCTGATAACAACGATTGCTCAACGCTTAAATGTACGATTGCTATTTTGCCAACCACTCACTCAGTGCAGCAAAAAACGCATCCTCTTCTTCGATAAACGGATAGTGGCCCGAGTCCTCGAATACCATCAAAGTCGCGTTCGGCATCAGTGATGCAATTCTCTCCGCGCCCGGTCCCGTTGGGGTAATGCCGTCGTGGCGACCTGCCACAACCAGTGTGGGCGTTTCAATAGCGGGTAGTTTCTCCAGTGTATTGAACGTACCCAGCAGCGGGCCTGCGGCATTCCAGGCCTGGTATTCGTATACTGTGCGCGCGTCCAGGTCAGCACCGGTTTTGTCATCCCATTGGTGGAAATACATCTGAACCACCGGGTTCCAGGTAGCCTGCCAGTCGGCATTGTCTGCCATCGGCTGTGAGAAGAGTTTGCCAAACGCTGCCATTTGCTCATCGCTGCCTGTAACCGTGGGTGGGTAATCCAGCGCAGGCGCTGTGTCGATCAGAACCAGTTTGTCCAGCCGATCGGCATGTCTGGCGGCAAACTCCTGACCGATAAAGCCGCCGTATGAGTGCCCGATCAGCGAGAATGTCTGATGTCCGAGCTGATCCATCAGTGTGGTGGCATCTGAAATCAATCGATCAAAAGTCATTTCGGCGTAGTCGTCGGGCCTTGCGGACTTGCCATTGCCGAAATGGTCATAGTAGATCACCGTATGCGTTTCGCCCAGTTGATCAAAGTAGGGGCGCAGATAGTCATGGCTCAGACCCAGCCCGCCATGCATCATCAACACGGCCGGGCCGCTGCCGGTCGTCTCGTAGTAGAGGTCAGCCCCGTTTACGGTGGCGTTTTCGGCGTTAATGGTGCTTGAGCAGGCCATTGTGATGCAAGCGGCCCATTGGGTAAGTCGGTTCATCGGTGAATCCTGTGGTTGGTTGTGCGAGGGGTTCCTAACGTGCCCCTAATTTACTCGCTTTGTGCTCTGTTGTCTCAGCTGGTCATACTTCGGCCGTAGCCTCGCAGTCCGCGCAGTCGAGATTACTCTGGAGTCCTATTGTCGGTGGCGCAGGCGAGGAATTATGGCCATAGTAGGCGCACTCAGCCATAGCAGCCGCCCGAATGCCGGAAAATCAAAATTCCGTATCGCCCAGTATGAAAGGTACAGCTGGATCGTCATCGGGTGCGGTGCGGTCGGTTTTTGCCGGCGTATTGATGATGGCCGTGGCAATGTCGCTGATCGGAATCATCGATGCGATCGCCAAAGTCAGCGCACTGCGATTGCACGGATTGCAGGTAACCTGGATCTATTTTGCGGCGATGTGGCTCAGTTTATTGCTGGTGTTGGCAGTTGCCGGCAAGCGCCTGGCATTTACGCTGAAAACCACCCAATTGCGTCTGCAGTGCCTGCGCGGTATCTGTATTCTGGGGTCATTGTCGTTGTTATTCACCGGGCTGACATGGCTGCCACTGGCCGAGGCAACGATGATCAGCTTTACCGCCCCCCTGTTTATCGTTGCACTGGCGGGGCCTGTGTTAAAGGAAGTGGTCAGTCGCCGATCATGGGTTATCGTATCGGTTGGTTTGATCGGCGCGCTGCTGGTGATTCGTCCGGGTTCTGCTCTGTTTCAATGGGCGTCGTTTTTGCCGTTAATCGGTGCAGTATTTTTTGCCCTGTTCAATATCGTCACTCGGCTTATCGGTCGCGCCGATTCTGCCGCTACGACACTGTTCTATACATTCGGCATAGGTACACTTGCCTTACTGCCTGTGCAGCCACTGGTCTGGCAAACGCCACCGATCGCAAGCGTTGCTCAAATCGGCGCTGCCGGATCAATGGGCGTGCTCGCCCACTTGCTGATAGCGCTATCGCTGCAACGTGCACCGACGGCGAGTGTGGCACCACTAAACTACCTGCGCCTGATCTGGGCGCTGGCGCTTGGGTACTGGTGGTTTGGTGATATGCCCGATTCGCTGTCAATCGTCGGGGCTGGCCTTATCGTTGGCAGTGGGGTTGCCACGATCTATCTGAGTGCTGCAGATAACGGCTAGTATTTCCTCTCAACATGTGCGTACGGTGATCCTTCGTGACTGAACAATTTATGAAAGGCGCGTTCGAAGATTTGCAATCAGAAATGCTTGATTTCCTGCGCAATAAAGCAGAACTGCATCCGGATCTGTCGAATCTGATTTGCAGCGTGGCAAACGAAATCGACATTGCTCGCTTACCAGACGAATTGCCCCCACCTGAACGCCTGCCCGGTTACCGACACTTTGATGCTGCCTATGCGATGGCGGCGGCAGGGCCGATGGCAAAGCTTGCACAAGCCTTTATACGACTTGAGCCCTGGCTGCGGTGGATTCGTACCGAGCACTATCGGGAAAAGCTGGGTGACGATTACATGAATAACTACTGCTATACCAATATTCTGGGCTATGACGCGCTGATCTCACATCCTCGAATGATCGTCGCGTTTTTTATTATCGGCCCGGGCCGTCACTATCCCCGGCACCACCACGAAGCCGAAGAGATCTATTTTCCGTTCGGTGGAGATACGCTGTGGAGTCAGAACGACGAGCCACCACGAGTGCGAGCCGCTGGCGACCCTATCTACAACACGCCGTGGTTGCCACATGAAATGATCACCCGCGAAACGCCGTTGTTTACGTTTTGCTTTTGGGTGTCACCCGGGGATATCGGGTTGGCGCAGTTGACGGAGTAGGGCGGCTTGGTGGATTTGGTCGTGTTGCCTTGCTTACGCGTCGGGTTACCATAGTCGTTGGTCGTGGAATGGCTCAACGCACTGTAGTGTGATGGCATTGGGCCGCATCGTGGTTGATTTCAGCTCCAGTGCCTGCCAGCCATGGGGATACTGCAGGGGGTAGGGTGGGCTGAACTGCACACTTGTCGTGGCTTCAAAACCGAACCTGCCGTAGTACGCGGGATCGCCGTAGACCAGCAGTGTATCGATATCTTGCGAGCGTAACTGCTCAATACCGGTGTTTATCAGCAGGCTGCCGATACCTGTACCTTGACTGTCCGGCAGCACACCCAGCGGTGATAACATAAAACCAGTCCAGTCTGCCTTGCCCGCATCGCTCACACGGGTGAACGCGATATGGCCGACAATCTCACCATCGTGCTCGGCGATCAATGCCAGCAAATTGTGTGGATCGAGAACTTGCACTAGTGTGCGAGCAAGATCAGCGACCAGTTCCCGCTCGCTTTCATCGAAGGCCTGCAGGTGTAGCTCGTGAATGCGCGCTGCGTCGTCGGCGACGGCACCTCTGATCTGTATGTCCGGATTCAAAATTGAAGGCCTCTCTCTACTGCTCTGTACCGTGAGCCGAAGCAGGCGATGGGTAGCCTGTGTGGTTTTCCAGCGGTCTATAGTACATGCCACAGTCAGGCTTAGGGCCAGGTGTAGGTCATGGCATCGCTGGGGCCAGTTAAAACGAAGCGGCCAGTTCGCACGCTTTTACCGATTTCAAATCACAGGCGCGGGCGACATCAGCCTGATACTGAACGTTGTTTCCATTGTGATAATGTGCACCGCCGCGTTCCAGCAGGGCTTCGGCATGTTGCGGGACGCGCGCCAGAAAACTATCCCAGTTCCGGATAATCTCGGTCCAGCGCTGCTCTTTCATCATCAGGTAATCCAGTTCCCGGTAGGATTCAAAGTGGCCGGGATCGAGCTCGATACTGTGCTGTAAACCTGCAATCGCTTCCTGATCCCGGCCCAGATTGATCAAGGCCACTGCCCGCCAGAACACGGTGTAATGTTGTGATGGGTCCAATTGCAAGGCCCTGTCGTAGATTGCCAGTGCCTCTGTGGTATCTGATTGAAACACCTTTGATGCCTTGTTCAACAGGGTATCAACCGCCCAGCTGATGCTTTGATCGAGGGCGGATTGTCTATCTGCCGGCCAAAGTTGTATTGCGTACAGGTAGTCTGCCATTGCCTGCTCGGCTCTGTCCATTGAGACCAGCAGATTGGCTCTGTGCAGTAAAGCATGATGAGAGGCCGGTTTTAAAGCGATGGCTTGATTGATGTCCGCCAGGCTCGCGTCCGAACGACGAAGCCTCCCATAGGCTTTGGCGCGATGGTAAAAAAAGTTATGGAATGTTCCTGCTGAAACTGCCTGAGTGGCAAAATCCAGCGCACCACTGTAATCGGTAGCCGTATAATTTTTTTGGCTGCGTTCGATGCTTACCATGCCCTGCAGTATGCCCAGTTTGTCGGCCGGTAGTTGATAAGCGCGCGCGTTATCGACGATACGCTGCATACCTGAAAAGCTGCCACCCCATCTCGGTTCATACTTCTTCAGCTGAGCCGCCCACAATTCAACAGAGTGCGGGAAACGTTCGTACCCCGCACTGGCCGCCTGTGTGGTTTGCTCATGCGTGCCGATGGACTTTTCAATGTCGATCAGCGTCAGATACGCTGGCATCAGATCAGGGTTGATCGCCAACGCCTCGCGCGCCAATTCAGCCGATTTGTGTAGTGCCTGCTTGAAAGCCTGAATGTCTGCGGCAGATACCGTATCAATCGTGTCCCCGCCACGAATCGCCCAACCATGTCCGTAGTGGTATTGTGCTGCCGCAAGATAGGGTTGATACCGGAGCGGCGAAAACTCAATCCACTCATCAAATAGTGCCGCCGTGTGCGTACCCTGAGTTCGAAGTGCGCGATAAGCGTCGGCAAGAAGTAATTCCGTATCAGGATGGTCCAGATAGGCATCCCGGTAGCGCCTCAGCAACTGATTGAGTTCCTCGAAACTGCGGTCATTGAGCAACTGCCAGATTTCGAGCGTTTGCGCTACAGATAATCCCTGCGCACCAGGACGGGCCGTGTCATCGGCCAAATTCGCCGTGTGTGTGCGATTTATGGCTGTTGTTTCGGTTTTGCCTGGAGATAGCGCCGCAACTGGCGCCTGTCTGGAGTTAATCTGCGCTCTGACGTAATCCGTACAAGCGCTGACAGCCGAGCGCGCAATCTTGATCTCCATCGACGATTTAAATCGACACCTGACATAGATTGTCGCGTTGCCATCGCCACTAGCAGATTCAAGGAGTGACGAGTGTTTACCCCACTGGATGCTCAGCATCTCATCAATGTTCTGGTGGGCAAGCTCGGGAATGGTATCTCGCAGATGCTTTTTCAGCGGCCCGTGCCAAACTGAATGCGCAACAGCTTGTGCGGTTGCCGATTTGCTTTCTTCCGATTCATTGCCTGGAATTTCCACCATGTCCTCAACACTTGTGGAAAAAGAACACGACTTCATGCTCAAAGCAAACACCAGGATCCAATACTTCATTACTTCACCGCTTAACTAACACTGAGGGGCCACTAGCGGCAGACGGTGTCTTTTATTGCTGGATCAACTATGAAAAATAGACGGCTATCGATTCAAATTTGCGTTATTGTTCACGAAACTATCGGCGGACTCATCGTTTTTTAGGTTTGCCTGAGTAAGCCACCTCTACCAGTTTCCACTACCCTTCAATCCCTTCTGCCACTTCTCCAGCCACCACGCATACTGATATGGCCACTCTTCAAAATCACCAGTAAGGCCTAACTCCTCCGCCGCATGCAGCGCCCAGTTGGGGTTATATAAAAAGTCGCGGCCGACGGCGATGATGTCGGCTTTTTGTTGCTGCAGCAATGCTTCTGCGAGTGTCCCTGTTCGGATCAACCCGACAGCCTGCGTCATTATTTCTGCCTCGTCGCGGATTTGCTGTGCGTAGGGTGCCTGGTATCCGGGGCCGCGTTTCAGGTTGGCGTTGGTCGCGCCTCTGGGGGAGTTGCCACCGGACGAGCAGTCGATGACATCGACACCGGTTGCTTTTAGTTGTTTGGCCAGTGCTACGCTGTCGTCGATACTCCAGCCGTCATCTACGCCATCGACACAGGATAATCTGGCGAACAGTGGAGTTGAGTCGGGTAGCGCTTGCCGTACTTTATGTGCTACCAATGTTGGTAGCGCCATTCTAGCTTCAAGCGAACCGCCAAATCGGTCTGTCCGGAAGTTGGATAGTGGTGACAGAAACGAGTGCAGCAGATAGCCGTGGGCCATGTGGATTTCGATGATCTCGAAACCGGCTTTTATTGCGCGTTGGGCGGCGTCGGCGAAATCGTCTGCGACCTGTTCGCAGTCATCTTCAGTCATTTCCCGTGGCGTCAGCCATCCCTCACTCAATGGTTCGGCAGATGCGCCGATGGGTTGCCAGATTTCATCGCCGCGTGCCTTGTCAGTATCGGCTGGGGGACCGTTGCCGTGCCATGGGCGTTGCATGCTGGATTTGCGTCCGCCGTGTCCGATTTGAATAGCCGGTACTGAACCATTTTCCTTGATGCTGCCAGTGATAGGTTTAAAGGCATTTATCTGGCTGTCTTCCCACAGACCGAGGCAGCCGTTGGTGATTCTGCCTTCGCGAGTGACGGCTGTGGCCTCGACGAATATCAACCCAGCCTTGCCTTGTGCGAACTTGCCGTAGTGCAGCAGGTGATGTGATACCGGGTAGCCGTTGTTTGCCGAATACTGTGCCATTGGCGAGACCGCTATTCGGTTTTTTAACTGCACGCCGCGTATTGATAGCGGGGTGAATAGGAGAGGTTTTTCTGTCATGGGCGGCTTGCTCCAGGGATTGCTGACAGGTTAATTGTCGGATACGGGGCGAGCAAGCTGCAATGAATTTGGCGGGTGTTTCGTGCGCAGATGAAACGGATCCTCGCTTACGCGTCGGGTTTCCACTTCTCGCATGCGCTGCGGGTTTTCTATATCGGATGGTGCCGGAAAGAGGAATCGAACCTCCGACCTACTGATTACGAATCAGTTGCTCTACCGACTGAGCTATTCCGGCATTGTAAAGGGGCGAGATTTCCCGGCATGGGAAATCAACGGCGGCGGAGTATAGCAGTGCGATTTTGGTTTGAGTACTCACTTTGGATCGTACAGATGTTGTGAGCAGTGGCGGATAGGGTGGCGCTGTGGTGAAATATCGGGCTTTCCGCTCGTTGGCTCTGCCTGGTTGCACATGGCCCATCTCACTACACGATCTGTCCGGAGTTTTGTCTTGCGCCAGGGGCGTTTGACGGAGGGGCAGCGGCAAAATCTGGATGCGCTGTGGCCGGTGCACGGGGTTGAGGTGGGGGAGGCGCGATTTGATCTCGATGCGCTCTTTCCGCGTGCGGCACCGCTTTGGCTGGAGGTGGGGTTTGGCGATGGTCAGTCGCTTGCGCAGATGGCGCAGGCGCATCCGCAGATCAATTTTCTCGGTATCGAGGTGCATTTGCCAGGGGTGGGTCATCTCTTGGGTGAGATCGCTTTGCGCGAGCTGTCGAATGTGCGGGTGATTCGTCACGATGCGCTGGAGGTGCTGGCGAACAATCTGCCACCGGGTTGTTTGCAGCGGGTGCTGTTGTTCTTCCCCGATCCATGGCACAAGCGACGCCACCACAAGCGGCGCATTGTGAATACGGAGTTTGTGGATCTGGTGGACCGCGCATTGCAACCGGCCGGTGTGCTGCACTGTGCGACGGATTGGCAGCCCTATGCCAAATGGATTGAGGATGTGTTGACCGGCCACGCGTCTTTGAAATCGGTGTCGGGTGACGATGCGCAAGCGGTAGTGTCGGCCAGACCGCTGACCCGCTTCGAGAGCCGGGGATTGAAGTTAGGGCATGAAGTGTCTGATCTGGTTTTCACTAAAACGGCCGGTTGAACTGACGCTGTGATTCTACAGCTTCGCATTGACGGCTATCGCTCGCTGCGCAGTTTTGAGCTTGATATTGGTCAGCTGACGGTGATTACCGGTGCGAACGGTTGCGGTAAATCAAACTGTTATCGGGCGATTGCGTTGCTTGCGCGCGCGGCGGCCGGGCGGCTGGCCTGGTCGATCGTGCAGGAAGGGGGCATGCCGTCGGTATTGTGGGCGGGTAAGAAGCGGCGCTCTGAATCGGCCGATGTGCCTAAGCGGATGGTGCTGGGGGTGCGGACGGATGAATTCAGCTACGAGCTGCAGGCCGGCTTGCCGCCGAAGGTGCCGCCGCAGACGTGTTTCGACTTTGACCCGGAAGTGAAGCAGGAATTGATCTGGCACGGCGACAAGCCGCGTCCGTCGACCACCTTGTTAAAACGCCAGGCGGGTAGCGCCTGGCTACATGACATGAATGGCGATACGGTGACTTATCCAGCGGTGCTGCTGGGGTCGGAATCGGTCCTTGCGCAGTTGCAGGAGCCACATCTGTACCCGGAGGCATCCGCGCTTCGCCAGACGTTGCTGGGCTGGCGTTTCTATCATACGTTTTCTACCGAGACGCGCGCCGCCCAGCGTCGCCAGCAGGTCGGGGTGCGCACGCCGGTTTTGTCTGATGATGGTTCGGATCTCGCGGCGGCGCTGCAGACGATTATCGAGATTGGCGATGAGCAGGGGCTGTATGAATCGGTGACCGATGCCTTTGCTGACAGCCGTTTGATTGTCGAGGCGGGCGGAGGGCTATTTGCCTTTGGCTTGCGCAAAGACGGGATCAATCGGCCGTTCATGGCGGCGGAACTGTCAGACGGCACGTTGCGCTATTTGTGCTTGATTGCAGCGTTGCTGAGTCCGCGACCGCCAGCGTTTTTAGCACTGAATGAGCCTGAAACCAGTCTGCACCCGGATCTGTTGCCCGCGCTTGCGCGATTGATCCATCGGGCATCGCAAGCGTCGCAGATCATGGTGGTCACCCATGCGAAAGCCTTAGTCGAGGCACTTGGCGCGCTGTCAGGCGAGCCACCGGTCAATCTTTATATGCACGATGGCGAGACGCGCATCGAGGGTCAGGATCATTTGTATCTGGGTCACTGACCAGCTCGAAAGCGGCGGAACTTTGGGTGGTCACTTGGCCCCTAAGCAGTGTGATCGCCACCAAACGTATGCTGATTTTTGATTTTGCCCACAATTGGCCGCATTTTTGATAGCGCTAACACCCTTTGCACCGATCCGGGATTGCTGAATTGATCGTCTTTTTGTGGATCAGACAACCAATCCGGGTCGGAACTACCCCTCTGTGATGACAACACACGTTTCCGAAGATCCTGTTAAGTCGATGTCTGTAGCGCCGGATCTGGTGGCTTGCCACCAGTGCGATCTGCTGCATCGAAAAACGGTGTTGCAACCGGGTGAGCGCGCGCGGTGTGCGCGCTGTGAGGCATGGCTCTACGCGCACAAGGAAAACAGTATCGATCGATCGCTGGCGTTTACGGTGGCGGCGCTGGTGATGTTTATCATCGCCAATGCGTTTCCGTTTCTGACCATCAGCGTGTCGGGAAATCATCAGAGTATTTCGGTGATATCGGCAGTGTTTGCGCTGTCGGCCGAGGGCATGTGGCTGCTGGCGGCGCTGTGTCTGGCGTTTATTCTGGCGATTCCGCTGCTGCGCATGTCGGGCCTGTTGTACATATTGCTGCCACTGCGATTGGGTCAGCACTGGCAGGGCATCGAGCGCGTGTTTCGCGCGATTGTCTGGATGTCCCCGTGGAGCATGATGGAGATCTATTTCCTCGGCACCATCGTCTCGCTGGTGAAACTGGCGACCATGGCGAGCATTGAGCTGGGGCTATCGTTCTGGGCGTTTGCGATACTGAATCTGCTGTCAGTGGCGGCCACACAGATGATTGACAACCACACGCTGTGGGATAACATCAGCCAGGCGCGCGGTGCTCGCGAATGAAGAGTGCGCGCGAGAGCGGCCTGGTGTCGTGCGAAGCCTGTGGGAATTTGTCTGAGTTGGAGACCCACAATCTGTTCGCGGTGTCGCGCTGCTCGCTGTGCCAGTCGGTGCTGCATTCGCGCAAACCGTTGAGTGTGCAGCGATCCTGGGCCTGGCTGATCGCCGGGGTGATCGCCTATTTTCCTGCCAATTTCTATCCGATTATGCACACCTCAGTATTTGGTGTGTCGGAGCCGAACACGATCTTGAGCGGCATCCTGGTACTGGTGGAGCTGAAATCCTATCCGGTGGCGCTGGTGGTGTTTGTCGCCAGTATCGTGGTGCCATTGCTGAAATTTTTCGCCATCTCCTGGCTGCTGATCTCGATTCAGCGCGGATCAGAGGAGCGCAGACTCGACCGCGCCCGGCTGTTTCGGGTGACGGAATTCATCGGCCGCTGGTCGATGATCGATGTGTTTGTGGTGGCGATCCTGGCGGCGCTGGTGCAGATCGGCTCGTTCGCCCAGATTGACCCGGGCATTGGTGTGATGGCGTTCGGGGCAACGGTAATATTTACCATGCTTTCAGCGCTTTCGCTCGATCCTCGTCTAATCTGGGATTAGCGATTGCATATGTCTTTCAGATGAGCTCAGTGCCTCCCAATCCGGATCCCGATAGCGACGATCCACCGCCAGTCGAGCCGGTGGTGGTGCCGCGCCGTCGCTTTCAGCGCGTATCGCTGGTCTGGGCGGTGCCGTTGCTTGCGATCTGTCTGGGTTTTTATCTGGCCTTCTCGCTTTATCGAGGCCAGGGACCGACGGTGACGATAATCTTCGATAACGCCGAGGGGCTGGTGGCCGGCAAGACGCCGATCCGCTATCGCGACGTGAATATCGGCGTGGTCGAGGATATCCGCCTGAGTGAGGATCTGGAGACGGTGGTTGTGCAGGCCAAAATGGATCCCGATACCCGGCGCTATCTGAACAATCGGGCGCGATTCTGGGTGGTTCGGCCGCGGGTCGGCACCAGCGGTGTCTCGGGTCTGGGCACGTTGTTATCCGGTGCATATATTCAGGTCAACTCGGTGACCGGCGGGGAATTTCAAAAGCGCTTCGTCGGCCTGGAGCAACCGCCGCTGACACCGGAGAACGCACCGGGCATGCAGTTAGTGTTGCGATCGGATCAGGCCGGTTATGTGTCGGTCGGATCGCCCGTCTACTATCGCGAGGTCAAGGTCGGCCAGATCGAGGCGCGGCGCTTTCTCGATGATTATCAGGGCGTGGAATTCGATGTGTTCATCGATGCGCCACATCACGAGATCATTCGCAATACCACGCGCTTTTGGTATATCAGCGGTTTTGATTTTACGGTCAACAGTGATGGCTTTCGAGTCAACACGCCATCGCTTGAGGCACTGGCGCAAGGCGGTGTGGCGTTTGATGTGATCGAGGAGTTTGCCTTTCCGGAGCCTGTCGAGAGTGGGCACACATTTACGCTGTACGAATCGCAGACCACCGCGCGCGAGGCGATTCTGCGCGATGCCGGCAAGCGCACGGAATTCACGGTCTATTTCGATGGCTCGGTGCGCGGCTTGTCGGCCGGTGCGCCGGTGGAATTTCGCGGCGTGCAGATTGGCACCGTGACGGAAGTTCGCCTCACCTACGATGAAATACTCGAGACCGTTCGAGTGCCGGTGGTCATTGAACTGCAGCCTGAGCGCGTGCGCGGCTTTCAGGATAACGATGTCGATGAAGGCGATCTGATCAAACAGGCGATCACGCAGGGGCTGCGCGCCAAGCTGCAGACCGGCAATTTGCTGACCGGGCAATTGTATGTAGCGCTCGATATGTATGCCGACAATGGCCCGAAACACCTGGCCAAAACCGCTGAGGGCATGGATATACTGCCGAGCGTGCCGTCGGATCTGGATCAGATTACCGAGGGTGTGCAGGAGACACTGGCCAAGCTCAATGCCTTGCCACTGGAGGATTTGCTCGCCACTGCCGTCAGTGCGCTGGGCGAGGCCGATGCGCTGCTCGGTGGCTTCAATGAACAGGATCTGCCGGGCGATGTGGATGGTGTGATGTACGCCACCGATGCGACGATCAAAGAGTACTGGCGACTGGCCAGTGATTCGCGCAAGCAACTGGACAAAGTGGCCGGTGTGCTGGAAGGACTGCTGGATACCAGCACCGAATCGGTCGCCGGTATCGCACCGGATTCGCCTCTGTATTACAACGTATTGAACACGCTCAAGGATATTCAGGCTGCGGCCAAGGCTGTGCAACTGGTGGCAGAATCGGTGGAGCGAAAACCCGAGGAATTCCTTTTTGGCAAATAGAGTTTCAACCGGTATTGCTGCGTGGCAGAGCGCGCGCGTGTGGCTGGCACTTGCACTGGCGTGGATGTTGGCCGGCTGCATCAACACGCCGTTGCCTGATTATTACGTGATCACTCCCGATTCCAGCAGTACGCGTGATCAGCCGATCGCGAACCTGAAAGAGATTGCGCTTGGGCTTGGGCCGGTGACAATCCCGGAGACGGTTAACCGGCCGAACATCGTCACACCGATGGACAACAATCAGTTGCTGGTGGCCGAATACCATCGCTGGAGCGAGCCGCTGCGGGAAAACATTACCCGCGTGATGATGGCAAACATCGCCGAGCAACTGTCACTGGACAAACTCTATCCCTATCCGTGGCTGCGCAATCAGATTGACTACCAGGTCAGGCTCGATGTGATTCAAATGCTGGGCGCGCTGCGTCGGCAGGTGTTTTTGCAGGTGCGCTGGCAGATCCTGACCGGCGATCGCCCTGCCAAATTGCTGAAAACTCAGATATCAGAATTCCGCATCCCGGTTACCGGGCGGGGTTACTCACCGATGGTGGCAGCCTACAGCACCGCGGTGGGTCAGCTCTCAGATGAAATCGCGCTGGAGCTTGCTAGCATCGCGGGCGTCGATCTGAGTGCAGATCCGGCTGGTGAACCGGTTGAGCTCAAATTAGACTAGTGGTCTGCGCGTCCCGCTGATGGCCGCGTTAATTTCTGCCGCTGTATCTGACCGGAGCCACCTATGGGTAGTCTGCACAACCTGCCGACCGAAAAACTGCAAGCACTGGATGCCAGCCATCACTTGCACCCCTTTACCGATACCCGTGCGCTGAATAAAAAGGGCACGCGTGTCATCAAAGAGGCCTCCGGGGTTTATCTAACCGATTCTGACGGCGTGCGCTACCTCGATGGCATGGCCGGGTTGTGGTGCGTGAACGCAGGCTATGGGCAGCGCGAGATTCTCGATGCAGCCTACGCGCAGATGGAGCAACTGCCTTACTACAACACCTTTTTCCAGACCTCCCATCCACCGGTGATCGAGTTGTCGGCGCTGCTGGCCGAGCTCACACCTGACGGGCTTAATCGCACGTTTTTTTGCAGCTCCGGGTCCGAGGCCAACGATACCGTGGTGCGGCTGGTGCGCCACTACTGGGCGTCGGTCGGCAAGCCGGATAAAAAAGTCATCATCAGCCGCGAGAACGCTTACCACGGCAGCACCATGGCCGGCGCGAGTCTCGGTGGCATGAAGCCGATGCACAAGCAGGGCGGGCTGCCGATCCCCGATATCGAACACATCATGCAGCCGCACTGGTTTGCCAACGGCTACGACGAGAACGAAGCCGACTTTGGCCTGCGTGCCGCGCGTGCGCTGGAGGAGCGCATCGCGCAACTGGGGGCGGATCGGGTGGCGGCCTTTATCGCCGAGCCGATTCAGGGCGCGGGCGGTGTGATTGTGCCACCGGACACCTACTGGCCGGAGATTCAGCGCATCTGTCGCGAGCACAATATTTTGCTGGTCGCCGATGAAGTGATCTGTGGCTTTGGCCGCACAGGCCGCTGGTTTGGCAGTCAGACGCTCGACATCAAGCCCGATCTGATGGCAGTGGCGAAGGGATTGTCATCCGGCTATTTGCCGATCGGCGGCGTGGTCGTCAGCGATCACGTGGCCGAAGGTCTGGAGCAGGGCGGTGACTTCAATCACGGCTACACCTATTCGGGGCATCCGGCCTGCGCCGCTGCAGCGATTGCTAACCTAAAACTGATGCGCCGCGAGAAGATCGTCGAAACCGTTGAGTCTTCGACGGCACCGTGGTTTCAAAAGCGGCTGGCAGAGCTGGCAGAGCACCCGTTTGTGGGTCAGGTGCGTGGTCTCGGGATGCTGGGCGCGATTCAGCTGGTGCCGAACAAGGGCACCAATCAGCCGTTCGAGAAAGAGGGAGACATCGGTGTGTTGTGCCGCGATTTTGCCTCATCCAACGGTCTTGTAATGCGCGCGGTTGGCGACTCGATGATCCTCTCGCCGCCGCTGATCATCAGCAAAACCGAGATCGATGAGCTGTTTTCGATCGCAGCAAAAGCGATCGATCAAACCTTCGCGCACTGGCAGCTGGCGAGCTGACGTAAACCCGCCAAGCCAAGCCTGCAGGGTGGTCTATACATAGACTCTTGAGCCGCGCGTTGCGGCTGTGACGGGAGAGTCTAAACGTGTGGGTTGGCTTTGAATTGACCAGATCGGGTCGACTGCTGGCGGCGGTATCACTGGCGGCTGTGATCGCCGGCTGCAGCAGCAGTGCCTCACTTGAGCCTGTCACCCCACCGGCGGACACGCCCTCTGTCACCCAGCCGTCGGCAAGCGAACCTGAAACCGCCGCTACCGGTCTGCCTCAGGTTGATGACGATGCTTTCGAGCCCGTCAATGACCCGGCCGCCGCAGAACCCGATGCAGCGCTGGCGCAGACAGAACCACCGGCGGAAACGCTGGAGCAGGACGAGTTCACTATCGAGACACCTGCCGAGCCCGAAGTGACAGAGCCTGTGGTTTGGTCAACGCCGATCAATGGGCCACATCAGCTTGAAGATATCACCGACCTGGTGCTGTTGACCGGACAGTCGAATGCGCTGGGTGCGGGGACGAGCTTTGATGCGGGCCTTGATTCCCCGGATTCGAGAGTACTGGCCTATACCGATCGTGGCTGGCAGATTGCCGACTTGCACCAGATCTGGGATCTGGGCTGGCATCCGGGCAATGATGGCAGTGAACCGCCGTCGAACAATCTGGCGTTGCACTATGGCAAGCGAATGGTTCAACTGACCGCTGGCACTAACAGAGTGTTTGGATTTGTGTTGGCAACTGCGCCCGGGCAGCCGATTGCTCACTGGCAGCGGGATGGCGATTTCTATCGCGCGGTCGATCGAAAGGTGCGTGCCGCGCTGGCTGAACATCCGACCAAAAACCAGCTGGATGGCATTCTGTGGCATCAGGGTGAATCCGATGCAAATGGTGGTGAAGCCTACGCGCAGGCGTTGAATTCGCTGGTTGCCAATTTTCGCGCAGAGAGCTGGTTCTCGGCTGACCGACCCTTCATCTGCGGTGAAACGTCGCAGTTTGCGGTGAACGCGCAGCTGATGGCGTTAAACCACGATGGGGACCCGTGGACCGGCTGTATCGCTGCCGCCGGGCTGCCTACGCACGAAGATGGCGCCCACTTTCTGGCCACCGCCCTGCGCACCATGGGGCAGCGCTATGCCGATTTGTACAATCAGATGTGGTGGCAACTTCCACGTTGAGCGCGCAAGGCAATCCAGGCGCGCGGCACTTGGCCGCGCCTGCCAGGATGAGTGAAAATCTTAAGAGTGCACTAGCCTACAGTTAGGAAAATTCGCCGGTTTTGCAGGTGGGGCTTGCATATAATGCGGGTTTTTACTGAACCCCCTTGCTCTCACTAGTTCAAAGAGAGTCCCTGCTGATAGCGCTGTGCAGCCAGCTGCATGGCTGCAAACGGATGGCTCTAGTGCAAAGTTTCCCGATAATAAATGACACTCGATTGTCAGAATGGCGCGTCCATAGATGCGTTGGCGTACTGCTGTTGCTGGCCGCGCTGTTTTTGCATGGCTGTGCCGGCGGTAGCGCAGAAGACGATGACGAAGACTCCGGTACGGTGGTGGTCGTCGGTGGTGCCGGCGGCGATAACCCCGACCAGGGCACGCCGGAACCTGAACCGGCCGAACAACCATTCGAGCCGGACGACTTCTTCATTCCCGATGATGTTCGGCTGGATTTGATCACCGATCTTGTGATGATCACCGGGCAGTCAAATGCGCTGGGTGCGTCAACCACCTTCGATGAGGATCTGGACCGGCCCAACAGTCGTGTCTATGCGTTCACCGATCAGGGCTGGCGCATCGCCGATTTGCACCAATTCTGGGATCTGACCCATCCGGGCAATTTCTCTGACTCGGATCCCGATCGCGAGCCGTTCAATAACTTCGGCATGCACTTTGGCAAGACCATCGCGGAAAACCGGACGGATCGCCGTGTCGCCATCGTGCTGATAACCGCGCCCGGGCGCGAAATCGCGCACTGGGATCTCGATGGTGAGTTCTTTGGTCAGATACGCAACAAGGCGCTGAACGCCTTGAATCAGATACCGCACAAATCCTCATTCGACGGAATCCTGTGGCATCAGGGCGAGTCCGATGCGGCCGATTCGGACTACTACACCACCAAGCTCAACCAGCTGATCACCAACTTTCGCAACGAGAGCTGGTACGGCTACGAAAAGCCCTTCATCTGCGGCGAGACGATTGGCCTGCCGGTCAATAACCGTCTCAATCGGCTCAATACCGATGGCGATGACTGGACCGCCTGTGTTGAGGGCGAAGGCTATCCTTCGCTGGGTGATGGCATCCACTTTTCGGCTGAAGGGCTGCGCAGAATCGGCAGCAATTACGCCTGGGAGTACATCACCATGCAGCCTCGTCCGCCCGGATCCTGAAACTGCCTGCGATCTCGTGATTTCCTGACGGGAAGGCCCTGGCGCGTCGCCTGACGCGCCCGGATACTGCGGATAAGTTCGCGAACAACCTGAAATGCGTCTTCAGAACCCCCGGGGGACGCCGAATACTGGCTTGTTAACTCCTGACTGCCAAATCGGGCGTGGTCGACAGTACTCGCCATGCCAGTGCTCATAAAACGCTGAAACCTGAAACGGCTCGCGGTCGGTGTGTAACGCAATTGAGACACTTGGTGTCCAGATACAGGCCGGGGGTTCGTTTAGGTGAAAGGTAGACTCAGTCAGACTTGGCGTATAGCGTTGACAACCGTTGCGTTGGCCGTGCTAACCGCGTGCGCGTCTGGCGATGGCGACGAGGACCGCACTGTCATTGTGGTTGGCGGTGAGTCTGGCAATCAGCCGCAACCTGAGCCCGAGGTCGATACATCGGCGGCACAGGGTGGCGATGAGGAAGACGGTAATACCGTCATCGTCGTTGGGGGTGACAACACCGATCCCGAAGATCCCGATTCGAAACCAGTCGTCGATATGCCATCCGGTATCACCGATCTGGTGCTGATTACCGGGCAGTCAAATGCACTCGGCGCTGAAACTGACTTCGATCCTGTGCTGGATGCGCCAGTCGATCGTTTCTATGCCTGGACAGACGAGGGCTGGCAGCGCGCCAGTCTGCGTCAGGTGTGGGATCTTGGCTGGAATCCGCGCACCGACCCGAACGGCGATCCGCACAACAACTTCGGCCTGCATTTTGGCAAACAGCTGGTGGCTGCCGACAGCGATCGGGTGGTCGGCATTGTGCTGGCGACGGCACCTGGTGAGGGCATCAGTCACTGGGACTATGGCACCTATTTCTATAATCAGGTCAGCAACAAGGCGGTGGCAGCACTTAATGAGTTGCCGCACAAGAGCACCTTTGACGGCATTCTGTGGCATCAGGGCGAGACCGACTGGGTGATCAATGGCTCGAGCGATCCAGACCTTGGTGGTGTCATGGTTGGCAGCGAATATTACAGCGATAAGCTGTATGCCCTGATCTCTAATTTCCGCAGCGAAAACTGGTTTGACAACGGCAAGCCATTCATCTGTGGTGAGACCGCGCAGGCACCGATTAACAGCCGATTGATGGCGCTCAATACCGACAACGATCCGTGGACGGCCTGCGTCAGTGGTGAGGGTTTGCCAACTTACGATGCGCCAGAATATGTGCACTTTACAGCCGAGGGGTTGCGAGCGCTCGGTCAAAGCTACGCTGAGGCTTATCTCAACCTCGTTGACTGATTGGGTCAACGGTTTACCGTTGTTCAAGTTCCCTTCAGGCGCATCAAAGCAATTCAGGCAATTTGTCAGGTATTCTGAGTGACGGGATGTCCCCGTCAGCGCATCGGAATAATCGCTTTGCCAATCCCCAATGTCGTTCTTTCACGAAGCGCACTCGCCTTGCTGGCGGGTCTTGTTATCGGACCGTTTATCGAGGCGGCCGCTGCCGCCACCCCAGTCTGCCAGTCGGCGGCCTCTGATCCGGATGGCGATGGCTGGGGCTGGGAAAATCAGGCGTCGTGTATTGTCGCAGGGGGTGCAGCGGACTCGGCCCCGACACACGCGACCTGCCAGACCAACTCTGACCCGGACGGCGATGGCTGGGGCTGGGAAGACAATCGTTCCTGCCGAATGCCGTCTGGCGCTGTTGCGGATCAAAAACCCGCACCCGCCACCACAGGTGTGCACCCGCCTTGTACACGCGATGACAGCGATCCGGACGGCGATGGCTACGGCTGGGAGAACAACGCCAGTTGCATGGTGCAGCGCACCACCAATAAACCGGTGACGCCGTCGGCGACGGAGCCTGCTCGCGTTACCGCACCCGGTCTGCGACGCTGTACCTCGCCACGCCAGGACCCGGATCGCGACGGGATTGGCTGGGTTGATAACGCGCTGTGTGCCAGCGATGCGGGCGTCGCCGTGTGTGAGCGGGCTGATATGGATCCAGACGGCGACGGCATCGGCTGGCAGCGCGGCAAGACCTGTCTCGTCACCTCCGATCGCAGCGTCTCGCAAGCCGTCGGCGGCGCTGGAGCGCAAAAAGCGCTGACGCTCGCCGACATTACCGACGTGATACTGGTGACCGGGCAATCGAACGTGCTGGGTTCGATGACCGCCTACGACCCGGGCCTCGATCAGCCGGATCAGCGCGTCTTTGCCTGGACCAGTGCCGGCTGGCAAACGGCAGATCTGCATCAGGTATGGGATCGCAACGGACATCCGGGAAATTTTTCGAAGGAGAATCCGAACCGCCGTCCCTATAACAATTTCGCGTTTCACTTTGGCAAAGCGCTGGCTCAGTCCGGCTCGGGCAGGGTGCCGGCCTTTATCGTAGCCTCTGCACCGGGCAAGGGAATATCACACTGGGATCGCCATGGCCCGTTTTATCGCGAGGTGAGCGATAAGGTGCAGGCGGCACTCGATGCGCTGCCCCATCGCGACACCATTGATGGCATTCTGTGGCATCAGGGCGAGACCGACTGGCAGTTCCACGGTACCTCGGACCCACTGGCCAGTGGTATTCCTGCAAGCTCTCCCGACTACCGAAATTACTATCCGATCAAATTGCAGGCACTGATAAAAAACTTTCGTTCAGAGCCGTGGGCCTCACCGGGACGGACAGTGTTTATCTGTGGTGAAACCCGTCGTGCAGTGGGGGTGAATCGCCACTTGATGGCACTGAACCGCGATGCGGATCCGCTGAGTGGTTGCGTGCAGGCCACCGATCTGCCCGCGCGTGAAGACGACACTGACGGGTCACACTTTTCAGCTGTCGGCCTGCGTGAACTGGGTGTGCGATTTGCACGACTCTACGGACAATTAAACCCGCGTTGAATACGGTTTTGGCAGGTATCGATAGCTGCTGAATTTCAATCACAAATGCTGATCGCGGTTTTTCGCTACTGGTTTTAACCGGTGCTGGAGTACACTAGCCACGACATCCATTCGGAGGTCGATAAGTTATGCAGTTACAGGACGATCAACAAACCTTAAGTAAAGCCGAAATCACCGCCAACTGGCTGCCGCGCTACACCGGTATGCCACTGGAGAAGTTCGGTCGCTATATTCTGCTGACCAACTTTTACGACTATGTTCGTCAATTCGCTGCCCGCTTCGAGTGCGAGATTCATGGCGAGGGGCGACCGATGCAGGCGGCCAGCAATTCGGCGGGCATCACCATCATCAATTTTGGTATCGGTTCGGCCAACGCGGCGACTGTTATGGATCTGCTGACCGCGATTCATCCGGCCGGTGTATTGTTTCTTGGAAAATGTGGCGGGCTGAAGACCTCGACCGAGATTGGTAATTTCATTCTGCCGATCGCCGCGATCAGAGGCGAGGGCACAAGCGACGACTACCTGCACCCGAAGGTACCGGCGTTGCCGTCTTTTAAGTTGCATAAGTTTGTCTCTGATAAAGTCGCCGACCGGGGGTATGAATATCGTACCGGAGTCATCTACACCTCGAATCGACGGGTCTGGGAGCACGATCGCGAATTTCACCGCAAACTCCATGAAATGACCTGCATCGGTATCGATATGGAGACGGCTACCATTTTCATCGCAGGGCATGCGAATCAGATCGCACGCGGTGCGCTGTTGCTAGTGTCAGATGTGCCGATCACACCGGATGGCGTCAAGATGGAGCACTCAGACAAGCTCGTCACGCAGGACTGGTCGCACATTCACCTGAGTATCGGTATCGAGGCCATGATGGAAATCGGCAGCAAGGGCGAGCAGATCAAACACTTTCGCTACTGACTCCAGCCATACTGGCTGGCGCATTGGAAACCAATCTCGCCGTATCGAGTCATAGAGTGCATCGACCCGTTACGGACCTTGCCCCATGGCTGCAAAAATCTCTGCACTGCTGTTGACCATCTGCCTTTCGCTGCCCGCCGCGCGTATCCATGCGGCACCCGTCATAGAGTTGTTTACCTCACAGGGATGTTACTCCTGTCCACCGGCTGACGAATTTCTCGCCGCTGTCATTGAACAGCGCCCGGATGTGGTAGCGCTGGAGTTTCACGTCGACTACTGGGACGATCTCGTCTATGGGTCTGCCGGCACCTGGAAAGATCCGTTCTCTCAGGCCGCTTTCACGACCCGGCAGCGTCAGTACAACAGTGTGTCACTACAGGGTAGTCCCGGTGTCTATACGCCGCAGATGATCGTCAACGGTGCCACCGCGGCTGTGGGCAGTCGCCGCGCTGAGGTACAGCGCGCACTGGACAAAGATGTACCGGAATTGACGATCGAGATTACGCGCTTCGACGACGAACTGGAAATCTCTGTGGGGGAGCTGGGATCGACGGCGACAATCTGGCTGGCCCATTTTGATCGCCACCAGATCACCGACGTGTCTGCCGGTGAAAACAAGGGCAAGATCATGGAGAATCATCACGTCGTGCGCAGCTTTGTGCCGGTGGCTCAAGTGTCCCCGGACGAAGCTGATCCGTTGCGCGTTGCCGCAGCAAAAACCGGTGAGAACACCGGCTGTGCTGTACTGGTGCAGGACAATTCGATGCGACGTATGCTGGGTGCAGTCTATTGCCCGATGTAGTGTCCGCACCTAACTGGATGCAGCGCTTCGCTTGAGGTGCTTTTGCAATACTTGTTAATCAAGTAACTGATAGCTCAAGTCGCCATTGGGTTGAAGCTGCTCGCGATAGGTGCGGGCCTGCTCCGGATCGAGCGCGAGCGTCCAGCAGATATTACGTAGCGCGTCGCCAACGCGTTGTCCGTGGCAGGCGGCATTGAGATTGGGTGACTGCTCACTTTCGTTGTTGGTGACTACCCATTCGTCAATGGTTGCGTCGAGATTGCTCAGCGAGATGTCATCGGCAATGCTCTGCTCGAATCCGCCAAACCGTTCTTCAAAGGCTACGTATTGTGCGTCATCAGGCGTGGCGCTATCGAGTTGTTCCAGCCAGTTCTCCGACACCTCGCAACGATCGCACACTTGCTGTGAAGTTAACTGTCCGCTGGACAAATACCGCTCGCGTGACAGAGATTGTGTGGCGTCGCGGTTTGGATCGCGCGCAATCAGCGTACCACCCTGCTGGCTACTGAACCCGCGAAAGTAATGTTGCATAGGCGTGTTACCTGCCCGATGCAGATCTCCTTCAAACAGCCTGCCACCGTCAACCGATTCAAAAGCAGCTGCGAGCACAGAGGTGGATTGTCTGTTGTAGAAGCGCAGAGTGAAACGGTTGGCATCTGTTTGGTGCCTGGCCTGCAGGGTGATCGCGGGTGTGGTGTAACGAATGACTGTGACCCCATTGTCCAGGCGCCAGGTCAGATCGAGCGTGGCATCACCTGACTGCAGTCGAATGTTGTGCTGATCGCCGGTGACAGACAGGGCGTTGTCGACGCCAATGTCAATCACGGTGTTCAGGTTGGCATTGAGCTGTTCGCGAATCGAGTTTTCAAACGCCAGTTGCGTATCCTCCGGTAACAGCGGGTCGATCGAATTCAGCCGGCGCGTTAAATCGTTCTGCAGCGTGTCTGCGGAGTAGAGATAACCGGTACTGAGCTGACTGCTGATGCAGCTGGTATCGGCGAAGCATGCACTCGTGGTGTCTGGCAGTTGCGCGCTGACGAGATCTACCCAGACTTGTGCGTCCAATAAAATATCTGTCGCTGCGGTGAATTGCTCGCGCAGTGCAGCGTACACCGAGGTGTCAGGCGTTGCGCTGTCGGGCAGTGCGATCAGTGGTGCCGGAAACGCATAGTAGATTTGCACTGGCAGCGTTAGCGAAGCGGGGCTGTCTGTCTGCGCGGTGCCGTCGGTGGTGCCATCGGTAGTTCCGTCGATGCCACCGTCACCCGTGCCGATAGTTGAACTCGACTCGATGAGGTCTGTGTTGGTGACCACGATGATCGGGCCGCCATCGCCGGTGCCGGAGATGCCTCCGGAACAGCTATGCAGCGCGATCGCAAACAATGCCAGCACCCAGACTGCGCACCTGCGACCACAGTGATTAATTGCCATCAGCATGGTCCTCGCCAAGATCTTCTTCAAAGTAGTACACGCCAAGCCCGGCGCGGTAACGCCCGCTGCCCTTGACCGACGGATTGCTGCCACGATCCTGAGTGGCCAGAAACTGATCCAGGTACACGAGTAGCTCGCGTCCCTTTTCTGTGCTCAGTTGCCTGAAGAGCTCGACCGATTGGGCTGGCAGATCATCGTAGGCAACGCTGAGCTGCAGGCGTGACAGTGGCTCGTTGGCAGCCAGATTGTGCTCGATGGTGTCGAGCAGATCACCCGCACTCTGCGCCGAGATTTTCAATAGTTCGTCGTTGCTGGCGCTGGGCACATAGCCATGGGCCAGCAGTTTTACCGTCGATTCGTCCGGCATGCTCACCGCGCCGACGCGTTTGAGTTCATCGAGTATGGCGCGCGCCGGAATATCCCCGCTGTGATGCTTGACCAGACTTTCGAATCCGTTTGATTCGTTCTTGCCCCAACTGAGCAGCGCAGGGTTGCCTTTGTCATCCTGATAGTCCGGTTCGCGAAGCCAGGCACTGATGACTCGCGCTGCGCGATTATTGCTACTGGCAGTGGTTGCCTGGTCAATTCGTTCGGCATCCGGTGCTTCTCGCTCGGCCAGCAAGCGCTTGACCTCTTTGCGGTTGATGCCGGTCAGCACTGATACGCGCGAGACTGACTGTTTGCGCCCGGGAATGGCGAATTCATCCTCGGCGACCTCGACGAACACCTTTCGTGCGACGTCTGCAAAGTCGGCGAAGGCGATGCCATTGCGCATGAGCAGGCTTGCGACGGGTCGCAGGACCCGGCGCATCAGCATTCGCAGGTGAGGGTGGAGTGCGCTCATGGCGGTAATTATAGTCGAACGGTTAAAATTTTATGGGAATATAATCCCATTTAGTAAAGTTTCGGCTTGCATTGGCGAAAACCTAAGCTATATTATGGGAAAAAATACCCAAATATACAGATGCTGCTGATTAGACAGCCGCGTCATAGGCTCGCGTCATCGGACTCAGGTCGGTGGCCGGGAACAGCTTAACGATACAGGAGCTTGCAATGGGAAGAGTGAAACAGGTGAGCAGCCGGGCCAGAACGCACTGGCAGGCTGCAATTACGCTGACCGCCGCAGCGGTGCTGGCCGGCTGTGGTGGCTCTGGTTCGGTACAGCAGACCGGCGGCCCGGCTGACGATGATGTCGTGCTGGAGGCCGCCCAAGCCGATACGCTGGTCAAGCAATCGATGCTGAACTACTACACCAGCACCGGACTTGGCGGCGGCGTAGATGGCGTTTTCATCGATAGCTTGCCGACCTCGGTGGCCGATAGCAGCAGCACGGCGGAATCCGGTGGTGGTGGCGATCGCTTCAGTGGTACTAACGTGCAGGAGTCTGGCGTAGACGAGGCAGACCGCGTGAAGATTGATGGTGACGTGCTGTTCTCGCTGGAGACGGCATCGACCGATTACTTGCCAGTGACCGGCGATCTCGTGCTTGCCGATTCCGTTTTTGCGCCGTCCCCGCAAAGCCATACGCTGAGCGCCTATCGACTTGCCGGCGACAACTCTGAGGTGTTGTCACGCACCACGCTCGAGCTGGACAATCAGACCCCGGAGGGCATGTACCTGCACGGTGCTGGCGACAGTCGCGAGTTGATCATGATGTCGCGACGATCGTTCGATATCTGGGGCTACTGGTTCGACACGCGCATGTGGTCGGGCCTTGAGACAATGGTCACCTGGTTTGATGCGTCCGATCCCGCCAATGTATCGAGTCAGCGCACGCTGACCGTCGACGGCCAGCTCGTGTCCAGTCGCAAGATCGGCAACCGCCTGATTCTGGTTACGCGCTATCACCCGCAGCCCGAAGGTCTGGTGGCGTATCCGTATGAGGCAAGCCAGCTCGAAACCAATCGCACCGTGATCGAGAATGCCAGCCCCGAGGCGCTGCTGCCGGGCTATCAGGTGACCGAAAACGGTGTCACCGGTGATCGCGTGTTGGTCAGCGCTGACAACCAGTGCTATTCGAGTGTTGCGCTGCCGCAGGAAGACACCACCGCTGACGGCACTGATGGTGAGGCTTCAAGTACATCGCCGGCCCCCGGTGATCTGATCTACCCGAGCCCGGATGTGATTTCGATCATCACCGTCGATCTGGATAGTCAGGATATTTCGATGGACAGCACCTGCTTTGTCGGTGACACCGAAACCATGTACGTATCGACCGAGTCGCTCTATCTGGCGACCACGCGTTACTCGTATAACTTCTCTGAAGATGACCAAGGCCGGCCGATCGTTTTTGACTATTCCCCTGAGATCACCACCGACGTTCACAAGTTCAGTCTGCAAGGCAACAACCCTGCATTTAAAGGCAGCAGCACCGTGCCGGGACACCTGGGCTGGAATCAGGATCGCAAACCGTTTCGCATGAGTGAGAAAGACGGCAACCTGCGGATCGTCAGTTTCGATCAAAACCGATCCGGTTCGCCGGTGACGCTGTCCGTTCTGACCGAAGGTGGCAATCGCAATCTGCGCACCGTCGCGACGCTGCCCAACGACAATCGCCCCGCACACATAGGCAAAGAGGGCGAGCAGCTGTATGCGAGCCGTTTTATCGGGGATCGCGCTTATCTCGTGACCTTTCGACTGACCGATCCGCTCTACGTACTGGACCTGGCCAACCCGGCCGATCCCTATATCGCCGGTGAGCTGGAATTGCCCGGGTATTCCGATTACCTGCACCCGGTCAATGATGGCCTGCTGGTAGGTGTGGGCAAAGATGCTGTCGAGGACGACAACGCCGGCTGGGGTGATGGTCGCGGCGCCTGGTATCAGGGGCTGAAACTCACGTTGTTCGACGTCTCTGATCCGACCACGCCTGTCGTCGCCGACGATCGAATTTTTGGCAAGCGCGGCACCGACTCGCCAGCACTGTCACAGCATCATGCATTTGCCTGGCTTGCCGGCAACGAATCGCGCAACGCGCGTATGGCGATACCCATGTCGCTGCACGATGGCGAGTTGTACAGCGAAGGCAATCCCTGGTCGAGTGCGGCCTGGACATCGAACAATCTGCTGACGATGGAAGTCAACGAGCAGACCGCACGCTTCGAGGAAGTGCCGGACTGGATTTTCGAAAGCCAGGCCAACGGTGATCAGAGCTACGTATCGCTGTACAACGATCGCGCGATCATCGGCGCCGCCGGCGATCTATACGTGATTCACAACGGCTCACTGCACTACGGTCAGTGGGGAAGTGATGCGCCAACATCTGTGGCGCAATGAGGTAAATGTCAGTGCGCAACTGTCGGTAACCAACCCGCCCCCAAATTGACAGGGGCGCGCTGAAATGAAAAGGCGACCTTCGGGTCGCCTTTTTTGTTTGCGATTATTTCTCGTGAATCGCAAGTGGACTTATTACACTGAGGTGCCTGTGGCAGCTGGCTGCCTGGCGCATAGTCATCGTTTATGCTGCCGGTTAAAAAAGCACTGCACGGCTCAACCGTAGTAGTATGAAACAAACCCTTGTGAGGCGAGTGCCACTTCATGCATGTGCTGGTAGTCAATTGCGGATCTTCGAGTGTCAAGTATCAACTGATCGACCTGCGTACCGATGCGCGCATCGTCGTCGGCAAGTGCACGCGAATTGGTGATCCGGACGGGGAGTTTGCCACTCACGCCGCCGCGCTGGAACATCTGTGTCAGGCGGTCGCGGATCACCAGGTGGATGTCGTGGGCCACCGGGTGGTACATGGTGGCGATCGATTTATCGATGCGACATTGATCGATGACACCGTCATCGCCGAGATAGATGCACGCGCAGCCGATGCGCCGCTACATAACCCGTTTAACCTCGAGGGTATACGACAGGCGATGCACGTATGGCCAAAGGTGCCGCAGGTCGCCGTATTCGACACGGCATTTCACGCCCGCATGCCACGACGTGCACAGACTTATGCCATTCCACAGGACGTTGCCAACAGCCATCGTATTCGCCGCTTTGGCTTTCACGGCACCTCGCATCGTTACGTCGCAGGTGAGGCCGCCGAGGCGCTCGGCAGCTCAATCGCAGATTTGCGCATAGTGACGCTGCACCTGGGTAATGGTGCCAGTGCCTGCGCGGTGGAGTACGGCAAATCCACCGAGACCAGTATGGGGGCGACGCCGCTTGAAGGGCTGGTGATGGGCACCCGCGCGGGCGATATCGATGCCGGTGCGATGCTCAACCTGCTGCGCAGTGGCGATTACACCATTCAGCAGCTCGATGATCTATTGAATCGTCAAAGTGGGCTTGCGGGGCTGTCCGGGGTCGGTAACGATCTGCGCGATCTCGAAGACAAGGCAGAGCAGGGCCACGATGCGTCGCGGCTTGCGATCAATGTTTTTGCCCATCGCGCGCGCAAGTATATTGGCAGCTACGCCGCTGTGATGGGCGGCCTGGATGCCGTGGTGTTCACCGGTGGTATCGGTGAAAACAGTGCCACCATGCGGCGACGCATTTTGCAGCGGCTGGAATTTCTGGGTCTGTTGCTCGACGACGATGCCAATCACGATGTCGAACTCAGCACAGAGCACAACCGGGCCATCATTTCGCAGCGCGGCTCGCGCGTCGCAGCAGTCGTGGTGAAGACCGACGAGGAACTGATGATCGCGCGCCAGTCGGCCAACACGGTTGAGCGACAGGCAAAACCGACGCCGGCGCGCGGTATCCCGATCGCGGTCAGCGCCAGACATTTGCACCTGACTGCAGAGACTTTTGAAAAATTATTCGGCAAAGGGGCAAAGCCGACGCACTACAAGGATATCTCCCAGCCCGGGCAATATGCCTGTGAAGAGAAAGTGAACCTGATCGGTCCGCGCAACCGCATTGACGGGGTGCGCCTGCTCGGCCCGCTTCGCAGTGTCGATCAGATAGAAGTGGCCCGCACCGATGAGTTCAGGCTCGGCGTCGATGCGCCGATTCGCGATTCGGGTAAGGTAGAAGGCTCGGCACCGATAACCCTGGAGGGGCCGGCCGGCACGGTGCATTTACAGCAAGGGCTGATCTGCGCACGGCGACACATTCACATGCATCCGGACGATGCCGCAGCGTTTGGCGTGGCAGATCGGGATGTAGTTGAGATCGCGGTGACGGGTGGGCCGAGAGATCTGTCGTTCGGCGATGTGCTGGTCAGGGTGAGCGATAAATATCGCCTGGAAATGCACATCGACACAGACGAGGCGAACGCAGCCGAACTCAATAGCGGGGCCGATGGTGAGTTGGTCTATGCAGAGGCGGGGGAGGCGACGGCCGTGCTGCGTGCCGATTGAGCCCTGCGGTCGCTACCAGCTGCCGATCAGCATGGCGAGATACACCGAGCCCCCAATGACCGCCAGAGTGGCGGCGCCGGTGACAATCATTTTTATCGCATCGCTCAGGTAACTTCTGCCTGCGCGACCCAGGCGAAAGCGCGACTTTCTTCTTCTGGACATCGCTGAAACATCCCCTCAAAGCCAATGTTACATTCGGTTGACGCTGCACCGATCCGAATGATCGGTGCAAGCTTGCTGATTGTAAATCGACTATCGGAGCTAAACAAAGCACCCGCCCGTGGGCGGGTTGCGACATTGCGCAGAAACTAGCCTGCTTTTTTGCCTTTCTTGTCGGTTTGTGAACCAGTGCTGTCGTTGACAGAAGTCTTGACGCTGGTCTGCACGGTCGACATGCCGGAGAACTCACTAAAGTCGCGCATGGATTCGGCCTTGTGTCGCTCGGCGGAGAGCATGGCTTCGAGTTCCATGATGCGCGACAGCAGATTCTTGCCGGCTGCCTTGCGCTCTTCGGTCAGCTGTTTCTCCAGCTTGGCAATGCGGCTGCGCAGATCCTGGTCGATCTCCTGGTATTGCAGCAGTTGCTCCTGCAGAGCCTGAGAGTCACCTTTCAGGTCAGCGTTGTCGGCCTCGCGCTTGGCGATATCGCCCTGCATTGCCTCAATCTTGCCGTTGACCGAATTCAGCTCGGACAGCAGACCATTGAGTTCGTTCTCAAGGCGAGTCTCGCTTTTTTCTTTCTCGCGCAGCGCCTGCTCCAGTGCCGGAACCTTGCCGGCCATCAGCTCAAGCTCTTTTTCGCGCGCTTCCAGCATTTGCTTGTAGCGATCGACTTCGGCGGCCTTGTTCTGCGCGTCGTTGCTGTTCTGCAGAGCGGTGGCGGCGGCTTTTTCCAGATCGGCTTTTAGTGTCTGCAGACCTTTTTCAAGCTTGCCGGTCTCACGCTCCAGTGATTTGCTCTGATTGGTCGCGATCTTGTGATCGGTCGAGAGCTCTTTCAAATCGTCGCGCAACTGGGCTGCCTGCTTTTCGCTCTTTTCAAGTGCCGCTGTGGCTTTATCGCGGGCGGCCTTTTCGGCTTTGAGCTGGGCGGTGAGTTGCTCGGCGCGCTCGGCATCGGCAGCCGCTTGTTGCTGCAGCTGCTTTTCGAGTGCTTTCATGGCGTCATCGCCACGGTCCGCACGCGTTTTGTTGTCGTTGGCGGCCTTGTTGAGCTTGTCGATCTCTGCCTGCAGGGCGGCGACCTTCTGTTCGCCACTGCCGCTGGTATCGCGCAGCCTGGCTTTGAGGTCGGCCACTTCGCGTTCGAGGGTGGATTTTTCCACACCGGCCACTTTTGCGTTGGTGGCTGCATCGACAGCGCCTTCCTTGAGCTTTTGAATTTCTTCACTCAGGCGGGCATTCTGTGCTTCCAGTTTCGCCAGTGCCTCATTGGCGCCAGCCAGTGCTTCGCGCTCGCGTTTGAGTTCGGCGTTGCTGGTGCCCGCCTTGGCGGCGGCAGATTCAAGCGATTTGACTCGTGTCGCCAATTGATCTACCTCTGCTGCCAACTGATCGCGCTCGGCCTGCAGCTTCGACTGCTCTGACTTGGCTCGATCCAGGTTGCCGGTTGCACCGTGCAAGAGCTTTTGCAGATCGGTGTTGTCCTTTTCGAGGTTGACGCGATTGTTGTCGTAGTGTGCTTTCAGGTCGGCCAGTTCGCTGCGCAGTGCATTGAGCTCGCGCTCCATGTTTGCGTTGGCTGAGACTGCCAGTTTGGCATCGGTTGCATCCTGGGTGCTTTGCTGTTGTGCCGCCTGCAGTTTGTCGGCGAGTTCGGCGACCTTCTGCTCTGCCGCACCCAGGGCTTTCTTGGCTTGTGCACCGGCGGTTTTTTCGTTCGCAAGTTCGGTGCTTTGGGCGGCCAGTTTGGCAGCGTCTGCGCGCAGGGATTTCGCCTCTTTTTGCAAGGCGTCGAGTTGTGCCGCTGTTTGCTGTTGCTTTGACTCGGCAGCGTCCCGCGCGGTGGTCAGTTTCTCGTTGTCGCGACGCAGTTCCTCTGCTTTGGCTGCATTCTTAGTCGCGTTTTCAAGTTCTCGATTGGCGCGATCGGCTTCTGATTTGGCCAGTTTCAGGTCGGTCGCCTGTTCCTGTTGGCGATTCTGCAGCGCCTCGAGTTTCTCGCGCAGGGCTTCTTCGCGTTGGGTCATCTCGGACAACTTGCCCGCAGCGTCAGCAAATTGCTCTTTTTGCTTCTTCGCGTCTGCCAGCTGAGCGGCGTTGGCCTTTGTCTCTTTCTCAAGACCGGCTTTGGCCTGCGACAGTTTATCGCTCTCTGCACGCAGTGCCGCGACCTGTGAGTTAGCCTGTTCCAGCTCATTGCTGTTCTTGTCGAGCTTGCGGGTAAGCTCGGCAATCTTGTCGCCAGCGGCTTTGATTTCCGACTGCTGCTTTTTGTTTTGTGCCTCGGACTGAGCGAGAGACTTGGCCGCTTTGCTGCCGTCTGCCGCCAGCGCTTCCTGCTCAGACAGCGCAGTCTTGAGATCCGATATCTTCTTTTGATGTTGCTCTTTGCTGTTGTCAAGCTCAGCCTGCAACTTCTTGACGGCTTCCTGCAAGGTGGCCACTTCGCCTTGAAGTCGCTCGATTTCTTTTTCAAGCGTCGTGCGCTGCTGTGCCGCCAGTTTGACGTCAGTAATTTTTTCGTTCAGTTCATCGCGCAGCTTCTGGATACGTTCTTCCAGTTGCTGTTTGTTTTGCTCGCTCGACTTGATGGTGCCGTCGGCGCGTGACAGTTCGGCGGCATTTTGCTCGAGCTGCTTTTCCAGCTCGCTGACGCGCTGTTGCCCGTCTTTCGCCTGCTCACGCATCTTGAGCTCAAGCGAATCAATGCGCTTTTCCAGTGCGATTCGCTCTTTCTCCGAACCGGCAGCGCGGGCTTCAGTATCTTTGAGTTTGGCTTTGGCGTCGTTGACTTCGGCGCTGAATGCGGCGCGCTCTTTCTTTGCATCCAACAGATCTCGATTCAGTGCGTCGATCGACTCGCGTTGTTGTGCGATCTCGGCTTCCTTTTCAGCCTGTTGCGCTTCTACTGCACCGGTAGACTCTTCGAGTTGTGTTTGCAGCGCGGCAATTTCGCTTTTTAGTCCGTCGCGATCAGAGGCGACTTCGGTGTTCTGCTTTTCACCGGTGTTGAGCTTGTCGCGAAGACGGTCAATTTCACCTTCCAGGCGTGCCTGGTTCGCAGCACCTGCGGTCAGCTGGCGGTTGGCCTCATCGGAGATTGCCTGTCTTGCGGCCAGTGCTTTTTCCAGATCGGCAACTTTTCGATCGTGTGCTTCCTGAGCGCGATCAAGTTGGTTCTGCAAGGTCTCCAGCTGACGCTCAAGCGCGGTGCGATCAGCCATCGCCAGTTTGTAGTCGGTGGTTTTCTCGCGCAGCTGCTCTTTGAGTTTTTCAATCTCGGCTCGGTAACCCGCCGCTTCAGCCTGTTTGGCCTTCAGCGCCTGTGAGGCGTCTGAATGCCCTTTTGACTCCTGATCGAGATTGCGTTTGAGCTCGTTGAGCTTCGATTCGCTGGTATTGGCAGCATCGTTCAGCTTGATCTGCAGCGCGTTGATTTCTTTTTGCAGTTTCGCACTGTCTGCGCGTGCACGCTGTGCGGCGGCATCGTTGTTTTCCAGCTGCACGCGGGTCTCAGCCAGCCGGTTCTCCAGTTCGATACGTCGACCGTTTGCGTCAGCCAGCGCGGCATCGACTTCACGTACGGAAGATTTTTCCTGGTTCAGATCGTCGGCAAGTTTCGACAGTTTGTCTTCCTTGTCGTTGACCATCGCCTTGAGGCTCGCGATAGTAGCCTGTTGCTCGCCCGCGTCGGATTTGATCGAGTTCAGTTCAGCCTTCAGCGGCGGCACTTCTTTCGACATCGAATCGATCTTGGTCTGCAGTGCAGCAATGCTGCTGTCGCGACCGGCGATGTCACCTTGTGCCTGTGACAGTGCCTGCTTGATCGGGTCGATTGTGCTCTCGGCCTGGCGTAGTCGCTCTTTGAGTTTTTCTTCTGTTCTCAACGCTTTTATCTTGCGTAGAATCCAGCCAATCAGTACGCCTAGTACCGTGGCGATCAGAAGAATCAGCAACACCTGTGATATGAGATAAAACATGGCTACTCCGCGCTATTTTGGCTGATATTGATAGAAGAATTGTTTTTAAGTGGTATCGCGGTCAACGACTGAATAAAATGCAGGTCAACCCGGCGATTTGCCGATTTTCCATTTCTCGATTCGTTTGACGCCGCAGCGCGCATTTCACCGTAGGCAAACGAATGGATCGTGCGCGGATCGGCGCCGAGCTTGATCAGGTATTGCTTGATGGCGGCAGCCCGCTGCTTACTCAGCATCAGGTTGTATTGTTCGTCGCCCTCATTGTCACTGTGGGCCTCGATCAACAAACGGCCAGAGCATTTACCGGGCAGGGCGGCGTACTGTCGCAGTCGTGCCATGTACTCGGGCTTGACCTCGATGCTGCCAGAGGAAAACTTTACCTGGGTGCCACTGGTATCCTGATGCAGGTAGCGCTTGCACGCTTCACTGATCAGACTGTGAATGTCCAGATCCATCGTCACCGTCAGTGGCTTTAGCGATTCGCGTCGGGCCTCGACCAGCGCTTCTATTCGGGCCCGGGTAGTCGGGTCTGCGGCCAGTCCCTGCAATCGCCAGTGCCGATCGTCGATTTGCAGGCTGCCTTCGATAAGTTGCGTCAGTGATTCAATTCCGGTGTCGAGCTTCTCGCGCGTGTTGTGTATTGCAGGTGCGCCTGCGTTAACAAGCTGGTGTACCCGGATAGACGGATCAAGCTGCGCGCGAATGCGCTTTAGTGCATCGATCGATTCGTCGCTGTCGAGTGCACCGGTGAGTGTGAGTTCCGAGCCTCTGAACTCAGCGCTAAAACGAAATTGTGTCGGCTCGAGCTGCAACAGGTTTTGTGTTGCGCGCGCACCGGCCACGTCTGCTATATGATTGCCGATAGCAGCCTTTTGCCAGAGGCTGTTGACCGAGCCCGACAGCGTGATATCGCGACCCTCCACGCTCACATTGACACTCGGGCGGTAAGGTGCAGCAGCTGTGTTGGCTCTGTTGAGGATATCCTGTTCAATCCGATCGACATATAAAGTGGTACCAATCAGGTACGTGATGGCCAACAGCGCGAACAGTAGTGCTACATTAGTTGATCGCATTCAGTTCGATTAGACTACTTCGGGCTGTTAGTTGGTTGTTGTCCCTACGATCTGGCAATTATTTCGCCAATCTTTTCGGTCGTTCCTCACATCTGAGAATCTGTCCGCAGTTCCATTTAATGGCGCTATAATCCACCGCCCAAACCGGAGCGTTCATGAAAGCACTTGTCTACACAGCCACGCACGAAGTTGTCTATCGCGATGAACCCGATCCGACTCCCGATAACGATGCACTGGTGCTGGTTTCAGTGGATGCCTGCGGCCTTTGCGGTTCGGATATGCACGCCTATCACGGACACGATGCACGCCGCGTACCACCGCTAATCCTTGGACATGAGGCCACCGGTGTGGTGCGCAGTGGCAGTCGCACTGGTGAGCGTGTGATTCTCAATCCGCTGATCAGTTGTGGCCACTGTGAATTCTGTCTCGCCGGTAGCACCAATCTGTGCGGGCAGCGTGAACTGATTGGTATGCGAATGGCCGGTGCGTTCGCCGAGCAAGTGCTCATCCCGGAGAAAAACCTGATGCCGTTGCCGGCCGGTATGGATGTTGGCGACGCCAGCCTGACCGAACCCACGGCGGTCAGCCTGCACTCCGTCAGGCTGGCAGAGCGCGTGTTGCAGCGCCCGATATCGGAAAGCCGCGCTGTGGTGATTGGTGCGGGGGCGATTGGCGTGCTGGCCGCGCTGGTGCTGGCCGGCAAGGGTTGCGATGACATCTACATTGGCGATACCAATGCCCTGAGACGCTCCACCGCCGAGCAGAACAACTGGGGCAATGTCTACGATCCGATCGCCACCGAGCCAGATGCCGACTCCTTCGATCTCGTTATCGATGCCGTGGGCAGCGGTCTGACGCGACAGGCTGCCTCGCGTCTGGTCAAGCCCGGCGGGGTGATTTGTCATGCGGGTCTGCAGGATGAGAAGCCCGGTCTGGATACACGCAAGATCACGCTGCAGGAGGTTACGGTCATCGGCAATTACACCTACACAGTGCCGGACCTGTACGCTGCGACCAAAGCCCTGCAGAGCGGCAAGATGGGCAGCCTTGACTGGGTTGAGCGGCGCGCCCTGTCTGAGGGGGCCAGTGCGTTTGCCGATGTTCACAACGGCACCACGCCTTCGCCCAAGATTGTGTTGTTTCCGACCTGACGGCTGACCGTTGGCGCTGAATGCGCCAAAGTTTTGGTTGTGCTTGACGGAATTCCAGCGAAAACCGTCGACCGACCTGTTGCCGCGCTAGTCTGGCACCGTCAGTTTGATTTTGCCGCGCCCCAAAGTCGCAAGTGTGGTGCTCAGGGCGTCGATATCTGACGTTGCGATACGGCAGTGGATCTGCCAGGCATTGGCATAGCTGCTATCAGTTTGCACTGCACGGTATTGATTAAGCAGGTGGCGGACATCATTTTCCAGTGCAAACGGCGCGGTGATGCTGATCTCGGTGCTGGCAATCGGCGTGGTCACCGGTAGCAGCTTGATCGTCTGTGCCACGCTGCCGCCATAGGCCCTCGCAAGGCCACCCGCACCGAGCTTTACACCACCGAAATAGCGAACCACCACGGCCACGATGTCACCGATGCCACTGTGCTGCAGCACGTTCAGGATCGGTTTGCCGGCCGTGCCCTGGGGTTCGCCGTCGTCACTGCTGGCGCGTACGCCAGCGTCGGGAGAGCCTGTGATATGGGCGTAGCAAATGTGCCGCGCGTCGTCGAATTCCACGCTAACATTGCGCACGAAAGCGCGCACCGCCTCAATGTCGCTGGCCGGTCCGGTAATCGCGATGAACCGACTTTTGCGAATCACGGTGTCGTAACGGACGCTGTCTGTGGGAACCGGATAGCTCAAATCAATCGTCCAGGAACTGCCTGCAGATTTCTGTTGCCACCCACTATAACGCTGGTCGATGCCAGTCGCATCACTCGTTGCCAGCACGCTGGAACTCATTTGCATGACTAAGCATGTCGACGTGCGCGGTGTGGGAAAATCTCATGGCTCGCAGCCGCCCATCCTGCGCGATGTCGATCTGTCCATCGCGCGCGGCGAGCGCGTGGCATTGCTGGGGCGCAGCGGCTCGGGCAAGAGCACGCTGTTGAATCTGATCGCAGGTATCGATCAACTGGATAGGGGCCAGATTGAAATTGACGGTGTCACGCTGTCCAGCCTGCCCGACCGCGAGCGCACCTTGTTCAGGCGGCGTCACATCGGCTTTGTCTATCAAACCTTCAACCTGATCGATACCCTCAGCGCAATCGAGAACATTCAGCTGCCGCTGCAGTTGAATCGCGTGCCCGCAGCGGAATGTGCCGAGCGCGCGGCAGACATGCTGCAACGGATCGGGCTTGCCGGACGGGCCAGCGCATTTCCCGATCAACTGTCTGGTGGCGAACAACAGCGTGTGGCCATCGCGCGCGCCATGGTGCACGAGCCAGCGCTGGTCCTGGCCGATGAACACACCGGTAACCTCGATGCGACGACGGGTGATTCTATCGCGGTACTGTTTGGCGAGATGGCCGACGCGCTGAATCAGTCGGTGCTGATGGTCACCCACAGCCGCTCAGTGGCGCAGACTGCGGATCGGGTGCTGACGCTGCGCGACGGATCACTGGTGCCAGGCGGAGATGATTTTGCCTGGTAATGTCGTCGCGTTGTATCGCTGCGCGTGGCGATACTGGTCGAGCCATCGGTGGCAACTGGCGTTGCTGGTGCTCGGCATGGCCATTGGCGTGGCGGTTGTCTTTGCCGTTGATATTGCCAACAGCAGCGCCAAACGGGCCATGGCGATGTCGCTCGACGCGGTAACCGGCAGAACAACCCATCAGATCATTGCACAGGGTGGTGTTGATGAGGCGGTTTACACACGCCTTCGCGTGCAACACGGGCTGCGACAGATCGCACCGCTGGTGACAGGCAACGTCGATGTGCGCGGTGAATCGTTTCAACTCATGGGCGTTGATCTGTTTGCCGAAAGTGCTGTGCGCGATCAGTTTGTCTCGGGAGATGGCAGTGTGGCCGGGCGTGGTCTGTTGCGATTGATGGATCCCGATTCGCTGTTGATCGCGCGGCGCACGGCCGATCGATTCGAGCTTGCAGTGGGTGATCGGCTGGAGCTGAACTGGCAGGGCCGCGTGGCTGAATTTACCATCGCCGGTGTGCTGGGTGGTACGCAGCAGGCGGCGATGGATAATCTGTTGTTTGTTGATATCGCCGTTGCCCAGTCGCTTTTGGGTATGCAGGGCAAACTCAGTCAGATCGATCTGATAGTAGAAGACGATGCGCAATTGAGTCGCATTGCGGAAATGGTGCCACAGTATACGCTTAGCGATGCGGCGCGGCGCAATAATGCAGTGATGCAAATGACGGCGGCGTTTCACACCAACCTGCAGGCCATGAGCCTGTTGGCGCTACTGGTCGGCGGGTTCCTGATCTATAACACCGTAACCCTGTCGGTATTGCAGCGGCGTCGTTTGTTCGGCTTGTTGCGAGTGGCGGGGGTGACGCGTCGTGAATTGGGAATGGCAATTATTGCCGAAGTGTTGTTCTTTGCCATTATCGCAACCGTGCTGGGTCTGTTGCTGGGCTACGTCATTGGCAATGGCTTGCTGACACTGATTACCCGCACCATCAATGATTTGTATTTTGCTCTTGGTGTTAAACGAATCGAGATCGAAGCGTTTGTGGTTGTGCGGGCTATTTTACTGGGTATTGCAGCGGCCCTTATTGCAGCGCTGGCCCCGGCGCTTGAAGCATCTCGCAGTCAGCCAGCAACCGTGCTGCAACGATCTGTGATCGAGCGAAAAACCAGCGGTGTGTTGCTGTGGCTGTTTGTCTGTGGTTGCCTGTTACTGCTACTGGGTTGGGGTTTGACCTTACTGACTACACGCAGCCTGATCATAGGATTTACTGCGCTGTTCGTCATTGTATTTGGCTACACACTGCTGATCCCCGGTGCAATGAAGGTTTGTGTGCAATGGTTCGAACGCATGTCGCGCACTGGCAGCAGTGCGCTGGGCCTTTATCCGGTTCGGTCTCTGACCGCAAACCTCAGTCGCTCGTCGGTGGCCGTCGCGTCGCTCGCCGTCGCGCTGTCTGCCACTGCAGGCGTTGGCATCATGATTGGCAGCTTTCGCATATCGGTGGCCGAGTGGCTCGATTCGACCTTAGAAGCCGATGTCTACATCAGCGACAGCGAGAGTGGATTTGACGAGCGGCTCATCTCTGACATCGGCAAAGTTGAGGGCATTGAATCGCGAATTGTGGCGCGCGCTGTCACCGTCGAGACCGATCGTCAGCCGATGCGATTGCTTGCGATTGAAACACAGGTCGATGCGATGCGGCGGTTCACCATCAAACCGGGCGCGGCGGTGGATTATCAGGCGCAGTTGGAAAACGGAACAGCCGTGATGGTGTCAGAGCCGCTGAGCTGGAAAGCGGGCCTTGCGGTGGGTGACACACTGGTGCTGTCGGCGGAGACCGGGCCACTTGCCGTAGAGGTGGCGGCCATCTTTATCGATTACGGGACGGGACCTGGCACCGTGGTGCTGGACCTTTCGCAATACCGCGAGCACTGGCGTGACAGCAATCTCTCGTCGGTGGGGATTTATTTGCGCGACGATGCGTCTGTTGACTCGGTTGTAGAGTCCTTGCGGGAGATCGGTCGCGCGCAGTCGGCGCCTTTCAGCGTGCGCGCCACCGGTGAAATCAAGCAGGCATCGCTTGAGATTTTTGACCGGACGTTTGCCGTGACAAGCGTGTTGCGCTGGCTGACTATTCTGGTGGCCTTTATCGGCATCCTCAGTGCGCTGATGGCACAAATGCTCGAGCGCAGCAGAGAGTTCTCCGTTTTGCACGCGTTGGGTGTGACGCGCGCTGAGCTGCGTTTGCTGGTGGTGCGCCAGACGTTCCTGATCGGATGCATCGCCGGGGTGCTGGCGCTTCCACTCGGGTTTGTGATGTCGCGTTTACTGGTCGATGTCATTAATCGCCGGTCGTTTGGCTGGACTATGCAGTTTCATGTGCCGGGTCAGGTGTTGATCGAAACGCTGGCGCTGGCTTTGCTTGCGGCGGTGGTGGCCGGTTTGTACCCGGCCTACCGCATTGCGCGCGCACGTCACACCGATGCAAGGGGTTCGACATGAGTCGCGTGTGGCTGTGGGTTGTGCTGGTGGCACTGGTGGCACTGGTGGCTTGTAGTGACGAGAGTGCTCCGCCCGGTGATGATCAGCCGATCAGCTTTCTGGCTGAACTGGGTGGCGATGCCAGCGAGTTTGAGCGCGCCTGTGCGCCGCGCGAGTTTGAGTTTCCGCGCGATCACCTCGACCATCCGGCCTTTCGCAATGAGTGGTGGTATCTAACGGGCAATCTGCAGGACGATAAAGGGGCCAGATTCGGCTTTCAAGTGACGCTTTTTCGCATCGCTAACGGCGCCGATGAAGTGACCAGCGACTCCCGCTGGAGTACGCAACAGTTCTACATGGGGCATTTTGCCATTAGCGCCGCCGGGCGCGATTCGATTGCGTATCACGAGCGATTCGCACGAGCAGCGGCCGGTCTAGCTGGTGCTGCAGAGAGGCCGGTCAGGGTTTGGCTTGAAGATTGGCAACTGACACTGCACGATGACGAATCAGCGCGCTGGTCGGTCGATGTATCGCAGGGTGACGAGCGCGTGTCACTCGATCTGGCACCATTAAAACCACTGGTGTTACAAGGCGATCGTGGCCACAGCCGCAAAAGCGATGACCCTTGCAATGCGTCTTACTATTATTCGTTCACGCGGCTGGCAACGTCTGGTGAGCTGACTGTCGGCGGTCAGTCCTATCAGGTCACTGGCAGTGCCTGGCTCGATCGCGAGTGGAGCAGCAGTGCCTTGTCTGATGATCAAGCGGGCTGGGACTGGTTTGCACTGCAAATGGACGATGGTCGGGAGTTCATGTACTACCGATTGCGCAGCAAGACAGGTCGCACCGATGAGCACAGCTATGCCGTATTGATTGAACGCGATGGCGGCAAGCGAATCTTCGACGCCGGTGACATCACGCACGAGGTCTCGCGCTGGTGGCGCAGTGATCAGGGGGCTGAGTATCCGGTCGAAGGCAGTCTGGACATTGCCGGTTCGGATTTGGGGAAGATCTACTACGCGCCGCTGATAGCTGATCAGGAGCTATTGCTGACGGTGCGGTACTGGGAAGGGGCGATACGGCTTAGTGATGCGTCGGGCAGGGAGACGGGGCGGGGCTATCTGGAGCTGACGGGTTACTAGCTTTCCTGAGTCTCGGGTTGGCGAATCCCGGATTGTGCGTCGTCTTCGGCGCTGAGTGAATCCAGTTGCGCTTCGAGTGTATCGGCACAATTGTTAGCGGCTGCCAGCAGGCCTGAGAGTTCGTAGATACTGCCGCCGCCCTTGTCGAGGTCGACCGCAGCCATGTTCAGCCGATTGAGCAGTCGCAACAAGCCTTTGCAGGTGTACTGAGCAGACTCGATTTTGTCGTTCATAGCCAATCCCGGTTTGCGCAACGGCTGCTGTTAATACAGCTTTCGGCCGCGAATACCTGAAGTTAAACAATGGTATAGGCTATCTGGCGCCGGGCTGCCAAGACCCGGTGGGCGCGCGCGCAGTGGCGGATTTTTGGACTGCGAGGGTGTGCTGCGCTTTAACAACCGCTTGCGAATGCTGGCTGTGGTCTCGTTCTCTGTTTCTGGTAGTCAGCTCTAACTATTTGAAAATAAATCAGTTAAACAGTATTACTTGAGTGTGAACCAGGCTGTATTGATGGGCTGATGGCTGCTCTGTGCGCGAATTTTGGCTCAAGTTTCAGGCACTTCCGACCGTTAAGATGGTCCACTAATTCAAGATAAGTTAGCAAGCTGTAATTTGTTTGAGTGGATTTGAGAAATGCGCGAACAGCTTCGCCGGCGATTCAGCGGCCCAGTTGGCGTTTTTCAGACCTGTCTCACATACGTTGCCGCTAGAGGGCCGTAGATTGGAAGTCGCCTGTGGTAAGTATCACCGGGGTGATAACGGATTTGCCCATCGTTCGGAACATCAATGGAGCGAAAACCAATGGCAATGATCAATGTTGGTCGCCAGCAATTGTTGCTCAAACGCATCTGGCGCAGATTGCGCGTACGGCGGATCAGTCCGTCCGTCGCCATCCGTCTGCTGATACGAAGCGGGTTTCGCAGCTCGATCGCGCTGTTGATGCTGGCATTGGTGATCGTGGCAGCGGGTATTTTCGGCCTGATGGTACTGATGGCGCGCGCCTCGCGCGGTTTCGGCAAAGCTGATCGCCGGATCAAGGCTGCACCCTGACCCCAATTTCATACCCTCAGCCGGGCGCGCTTGCCGCCTGTGCCAGTTGCCTGATCTGATCCCAGTCCGCCGCCTTGATAAGATTGCCCGGCGCCACCCAGGACCCACCAACGCAAGTGACATTTGACAGCTTCAGGTAATCTCTGACATTTCCCTCATTGATCCCGCCGGTCGGGCAAAACTGTATTTCAGTGTAAGGTCCGGCCAGTGATTTCAGCATCGGTATCCCGCCTGCGGCTTCGGCCGGAAAGAACTTCAAAGAATCCAGTCCCGCATTGAGTGCGCGCAGTACTTCGCCCGCTGTTGCGGCGGCAGGCAAGTAGGGGATTTTGGCTGCCGTCGCGGCATGCAACAGCGGCTCGTGGAAGCCGGGACTGACCAGAAAATCGACCTTTGCATCAGCACACTGTTGCAGCTGTTCCAGTGTATTGACCGTACCGGCACCGACAATCGCGTCGGGCAGAGCATTTTTGATCAGGCCGATTGATTGCATCGCGCTGTCGGTGCGCAGCGTTATCTCCAGTACTTTCAGCCCGCCTTCGACCAGCGCCTTGCACAGCGGCACGGCAGTTTGCGGATCGTCGATCACCAGCACCGGAATGACAGGGGCGGCTTGCATGATTTGCCGAATGTTCATGATGCAGCCTCCTGCTGTTCGCGGGCGTATACCGATACGGCGCCTGTCTCGGCGCTGCCCACCAGTGATCGAAAGCCGCCAAAAATCTCACGCCCGCCGCCACGCGGAGGGCTTGCGCCCGGTGCATTGGGTCGCGCCTGCCAGACGGCTGCAGCCACCTTTACTTCCAGTGTGCCGGCTACTGCGTCAAGCAGAATGATGTCATCGTTTTGCACCTTCGACAGAGCGCCGCCACAGGCGCATTCAGGTGTCACGTGAATGGCTGCTGGCACCTTGCCGGATGCGCCCGACATACGCCCGTCGGTGACGAGTGCTACGCGAAAACCCTTGTCCTGTAGCACGCCGAGCGCCGGTGTCAGTTTGTGCAGTTCCGGCATGCCGTTGGCGCTCGGTCCCTGATTGATAACCACGGCGATAAAATCGCGCTCGAGTTGACCGGCCTCGAAAGCATCCAGGAACTCGCGTTGGCCGGAAAAAACTTGCGCCGGCGCCTCGACGATCTGATGTTCCGGGGCGACTGCCGATACTTTAATGATAGCCCTGCCCAGATTGCCGTCGAGTACGGTGATGCCACCGGTTTTACTAAAGGGGTCATGGTGATTGGCGATGATATCGGCGTCTGCACTGGCTGTGGCACCTTTCTCCCATTGGATGCCGTCATCACCCATGCGAGGCTCGCAGGTGTAAGCGGCCAGTCCGTCGCGACCGGCTACGGTGGCGACTTTGTCGTGCAGCAGGCCGGCATCCAATAGTTCGTTGATCACCAGCGCCATACCACCGGCGGCGTGGAATTGGTTGACGTCAGCGCTGCCGTTGGGATAGATCCGCGTGAGGCTTGGCACCACTGCTGACAACTCGCTGAAGTCATCCCAGTCGATCGTAATGCCGGCGCAACGTGCGATCGCGATCAGGTGAATGGTGTGGTTGGTCGAGCCACCGGTGGCCAGCAGGCCGACGATCGCATTGACAATGCAGGCTTCATCGACCACCTGGCCGATCGGCGTGTACTCGGAACCCAGCGCCGTGATCTGCAGGGCGCGTGTGGTCGCCTCGTGCGTCAGGTGATCGCGCAGCTCGTCGCCCGGGTTGATAAAAGCACTGCCGGGCAGATGCAGACCCATGATTTCCATCATCATCTGGTTGCTGTTGGCAGTGCCATAGAAGGTGCAGGTGCCCGGGCCGTGATACGAGGCGCACTCGGTTTTCATCAGTTCATCGCGGCCGATTTCTCCGCGCGCAAACTGTTGTCGGGCGCGCGCTTTCTCGGCGTTGGGAATGCCGCTGGTCATCGGGCCGGCGGGTACGAATATGGTCGGCAGGTGGCCGAACGACAGAGCTCCCATCAGCAGACCGGGAACGATCTTGTCGCAAACGCCCAGGCAAATCACCGCGTCGAAGACGTCGTGCGACAGGGCAACCGCGGTCGACATGGCGATGACATCGCGGCTAAAAAGCGACAACTCCATGCCGGTCGTGCCCTGTGTGACGCCATCGCACATCGCGGGTACGCCGCCGGCGAACTGTGCCGTTGCACCTGCCTGTCGCGCGGCTTTACGGATGATTTCAGGGAAACGATCAAACGGCTGATGTGCCGAGAGCATGTCGTTGTAGGCGGAGACGATGCCGATATTGGCCGGTCGCTCCTGATGCAGGGTGATCTTGTCTAGGTCAGAAGCAGCCGCAACCGCATGGGCAAAATTCGTGCAGGAGAGCCGAGTGCGGTGCGGCTGATTCTGTCTGGCGCTCTGGATAGTATCCAGATACTGGTCTCGCCCGGGTTTGCTTCGTTCGACAATCCGGCGCGTGACGCTTTGAATAACGGGGTTCAAGGCAAATGTCCTTTAGTCGCCCAGTATTAATAACTGAGCGATGAGAATGTAATAATACTACATTTGAGACTGGTGACAAGTTTTGTGCCCACAACCAAACATTACCTGATGCAAGGCATTGATGCGCCTTGCGAATGGTTTAGGGCTTTGTCAGGACTCAATATGTAGTTAAACTACGAAATTCCCGTATCGCAAAGGAATGAATCGATACACCTTCTGACACCTCTTAATGGAATGCTAAGCCATGACTAATGGGAATGATCGCGTTCTGGATCCGTTTGATCTGGTGATTTTTGGCGGCACTGGCGATTTGACGATGCGCAAACTGCTGCCGGCTATGTACTTTCGGCATCGCGAAGCGCAACTGCCAGAACACGGGCGAATTGTCTGCATCGCCAGAACCGATCTCAGCACTGAGGCGTTCGTCGAGCGCATCAGCGAAAAGGTGCCCGGTTTCATCGACGAGCGCGAATTCGATCAGGAGAGCTGGGGCTCGTTTTGCAGTCGCATCGAGTACATCAGCCTCGACATCAATGATCAGTCACGATACGGGGCGCTGGTCGAGCTGTTGAATGAAGATCCCGAGCGCGTCAGGGTGTTTTATCTGTCTACCGCGCCTTCGCTGTTTGTGCGTATCTGCGAGGGCGTCGCCAAGGCGGGTCTGATCACCGAGCAAAGCCGCGTCGCGCTGGAAAAGCCGCTGGGCCGGGATGCGGCCAGTGCAATCGACATCAACGACAGACTGGCCGAGTATTTTACCGAGCGGCAGATCTATCGCATCGATCACTACCTTGGCAAGGAGACAGTGCAAAACCTGATGGCGCTGCGTTTTGGCAATTCGCTGTTTGAGCCTTTGTGGCGGCGCGAACTGATCAGCGATGTGCAGATCACGATTGCCGAGGATCTCGGGGTAGAGGGCAGGGCGGGGTTTTACGATCAGACCGGCGCGCTGCGCGACATGGTGCAAAACCATATTCTGCAACTGCTGGTCATTCTGGCGATGGAGCCGCCAGTTAGTATCGACCCGGATGCCATCCGCGATGAAAAAATCAAAGTGCTGCGCTCGCTGAAACCGATCGTCGGCAATGACGTCGAGCGATACACCGTACGCGGTCAGTATAAGTCGGGTGTGATCGATGGCGAGCGAGTACCTGGTTATCTTGAGTCGGATGATGTTCCGGACGACAGCCACACCGAGACCTTTGTTGCGATCAAGGCGGAAATTGAGTCGTGGCGCTGGAAGGGTGTGCCGTTCTTTTTGCGCACCGGCAAGCGCCTGCAGGAAAAGCGCACCGAGATCGTGATCAATTTCAAAACCGTTCCGCACTCAATTTTCGATATGCCGGCGCAGCCGAATCGACTGATGATTCGCCTGCAACCCGAAGAGAGTATCAAGCTTGCGATCTTTGCCAAGGGTCGGGGTGATGAAATGCGGCTGCAGGCGGTCAACCTCGATCTGGATTTCGACAAGATCTTCAAAAAGCGGCAGATGATCGCCTACGAGCGATTGCTGCTGGATATGATTCGCGGCAATCAAACACTGTTTAATCACCGCGATGAAGTGACAGCGGCCTGGGCGTGGATCGATCCGATTATTGCCGGCTGGGAGAAATACGAATCCACTCCGCAACAGTATCCGGCCGGTAGCTGGGGGCCGGCTGCCTCAAGTGCGCTGATTGCACGCGCAGGCTACAGCTGGTTTGAAGAGGACAACTGATCGTGCTGGCCCCTTTTGTTGATACCGATGTGCTGACTGAATCGACGGCCACACTGGCTGAGCGCCTGGCCGACGATGTCGCGCAGATACTGGGCGAGGCGATTCAAAGCTGTGGTGTCGCGACTCTGGTGGTCTCGGGTGGCAGCACACCAAAACCGTTTCTGGAAGCGCTGGCCCAGCGCGCCATCGATTGGTCGGCCGTGACGGTGACACTGGCCGATGAGCGCTGGGTCGATAGCGATCACAAGGATAGTAATGAACGCTTTGTCCATCAGCATTTCCTTACCGGTAAAGCGTCCAGCGCTACCTTCGTTCCGCTGAAAACAGCGCATACCAGTGCACACGAAGGCAAGGACGCTTGTGAAGCGGCGTTGGCAAAACTGCGTTGGCCGGTTGATGTGGTGGTACTGGGTATGGGCGAGGATGGACACACGGCGTCGTTGTTTCCGGATTCCGCCGGGCTCGACGTGGCCTTGTCTGATACCAACCAGCATTTGTGTATGCCGATTGATCCTCCGGGTTTTCCAATCGGTCGCATGACGCTGACGCGCACCGCACTGTGCCACAGCAGGCATTTAATGCTGCATATTACAGGTGAGCGCAAGCGCAATGTTCTTCTCGATGCGCTCGCCAATAGTGATACGCTTGAATACCCGGTGGCAACCTTGATGCGCAGCGAACCGCGACCTCGCGTCTATTGGGCGCCAGATGCCGGCCAGGGGCACACGACAGCAACTACCTGATCAGCAGTTTCGCCGTGTACCCCACCTGTGTCGTGCACGGTTGCACGCGCGATCACCAACTGTTCGGGGTCATGGGAATTGCTCGAGAAAATTCGTCGCTCCATAGCTGAGTTGAGTCGTTCCGAACGCAAGGTGGCCGAACAGGTGCTGGGCGACCCGGATCAATGCATAGAGGCATCGATTCAAAAGCTGGCAGATCAGGCCGGCGTCAGTCAGCCTACGGTGGTGCGGTTCTGTCACGCGATTGGCTGCACGGGGTATCACGATTTCAAATTGAAACTCGCGCGCTCAGTCGCTCGGCAGGACAAATACTTTTTTCGCGATGTCGACGCCGGCGACAGTGCGCGGCAAATGTCCGACAAGCTGATCGACTCGGCCATTGCATCCATGTTGCACATCCGCGAGCAACTCGATCACGTGGCAATGGAACAGGCGATCGAGATGTACTGCGCGGCACAGCGGGTAGAGTTCTATGGTTCGGGCGGGTCGGCGCTGGTCGCCGAAGATGCCCAGCTGAAGTTTTTTCGTCTTGGCAAACCTGCCATTGCCTATGCGGATCCACACATTCAACAGGCCTCAGCCAGCTTGCTGGATGCGAATGCGCTGGCAATTGCAATCTCCTACACCGGGCGCAACATCGATGTGCTCGATGCCGTTCAGCGTGCGCGCGATGCAGGGGCGCCGGTGGTCACCGTGACCTGCACCGGATCGCCGCTCAGCACCTTTGCCGATGTCAATTTGAATGTCGATGTGGTGGAAGACAGTGATATCTTTTCACCGTTGAAATCGCGACTGGCGCAGATGCTGGTGCTCGATATTCTGGCGGTGGGTGTGGCATTGCGCGGCGGCGACAAACTGATGGCGCGCCTGTCACTGGCATCGGATTCAATCGCCGATAAATTTATCCAGCCGTCAGATCACTGACGCCAGTGCCTGTTTACTGGCAGAACCGGACCAGTGAGATCTCGATATAGGTGTTGCCGGCGTTCAGCGTCTCCGAACCACTCCAGCCACAAGCCGGATCTGCATCCGACTGCCACGACTCGACGGTAATCTGGTAATCACCCTGGCCGAGGTTAAGTAAAGTGGAACTCTCGAAATCGGTGAGATTGCTGGTTTCCACTTCACCATAGCGAAAAAACAGCTCTTGTGACTCGGTGCAATTGTCGATCGTCGGGTTGCTCTGCCGCAGTTCACTGCAACTGCTGCCCACCAGCGTCGCGGTCACCGCGCCGATGGTTTGCTCGGCTGTGGCAACGGTTCGGGTGGTTGTTGTGATTGGCGAGGCGTGTACCAGCCGGTTGGACAGATCGACCGGGATAGTCGATTCGGTCGTCAGTTTGACGATCGCACTGCGCGCCGTGTCGTCATCGGTCAGGGCGGCACCCAGGTTGGGTGAATCCGTACTCGCCACACAGGCTGACAGCAGCAGGGTAGCGAGCGTCATTGTCAGAGCATCAACGCGCATCGTTTTGGCCGATTCGGTACACAGTTCAGGATCAGCGCAAGATTTATGCCAGCTGTTCAGTGACGGCCTCGAAAGTTACCCCGGCGGGGCATTGAGCAGATCGGTGAATGCCTTGGCGACCAGTGGCTTGCTGCAAAGATAGCCCTGATACAACTCGCAGTCGAGCTCTTTGATGTAGTCGAGCTGAACCTGCGTCTCGATCCCCTCGGCGACTACGTGCATGCCCAGATCATGCGCCAGCGACACCATCGCGCGCACGATCGGCGCCTCGCTCGTTTCATCTTCCAGTTCGTTGATGAACGATCGGTCCACCTTCAGCTCGTCCAGGGGAAAGCGCTGCAGGTAGCTTAGCGATGAATAGCCGGTACCGAAATCATCGATTGAAATCTTCAGGCCGATGTTCTTTAGCCCGTGCAGTCTTTCGATATTGGCCTCGGCGTTTTCCATCACCATGTTTTCGGTCAGTTCCAGGGTCAGGCAATGGGCCGGCAAACCGGTTTGTTTCAACACACTGTTAACGGTTGCCTCCATATCGGAATCGATCAGCTGTCGAATCGATACGTTGACGGCGAGCAAGAAATCAAAGCCGTATTGCTCGCGCCACTGGGCTGCTTGCTGGCACGCTTGCTCAAGCACCCACGCGCCGATCGGTACGATCATGCCGGTGCGCTCTGCCACCGGGATAAATTCATCCGGCGGTATAAACCCAAGGTCTTCGCTTACCCAGCGAAGCAGCGCCTCGGCACCGATAACTCGCCCTGTCGGTACGTCCACTTTGGGTTGAAACGTAACCAGCAGTTCGTTCTTTTCAATGGCGGTGCGCAGGCCGTTTTCCATCGCCAGAATCCGCGACGACTCTGCGTTCATTTCGTCGGCGTAAAACATATAGCCTTCGCCGCCGCCACGTCGTGCATGTTGCAGTGCCGTTTCGGCGTGATTGATCAGTGTCTCCACCTGTTCGGCATCTTCCGGAAAAAACGATATGCCGATGCGGGTGGTAGTGAACATGGCCTGGCCGTCGATCTTCGTCGGCTTGCCGGTTTCAATGATTATTCGTCTGGCCAGTCGGGCGGCTTCCTGCGCACTGTTCAGAGGGCCGATCATCAATGCGAATTTGTCACCACCTATTCGGCTGATGTGGCAATGTGTGTTACCGCCGTTATCCGGCCCCAGCGCCTCAGACGGCTGTGAGCAGGTCTGCAGCTTTCGTGAGAAGGCCAGAATCAACTCGTTGCCGTGATCGCGGCCCAGTGAGTTATTGATCTGAGACATGTTCTCGATGCGCACGATCATCACGGCGGCACCGCCTTCTGCGTGGCGAATTTGCGGCAGCGCGGCGTGAATGTTGTCGATGAACTGTTCCTGTTTGGCAAGACCTGTCAGCTGATCGAAGTTGATCAGATGATGCTGGTAGGCCTTCGCAGCGATCGTGTTGCGCAGCCGCAGGGCAAGTTCGCTGGCATCAACCGGTTTAGCCAAAAAGTCCATGGCACCCAGTTTCAGTGCAGACAACTTGGTGTCGGCGTCATCGGATGAAGTCAGGATAATGGCCGGTATCGTTTTCAGCCGTTGGTCATCGCGCATGGCGGTAAGGATGTCGAAGCCGGACACCACGGGCATCATGAGATCGAGTAACACGACATCGGGCAACTCAGTGCGCATGATCTGCAGCGCTTCCTGAGATTCACTGACGGTGACAAAATTCGAGTAACCTTCGCCGGACAGATAAGTCTGCAACACCTCGGTGTTCAGTGGCTCGTCGTCCACCAGCATAATTTTGGCGTTGCTGATTAACGGCTCGTACTCGTTGCCATTTTCCTCGCGACTGTCTGGTGTAGCGATTTGCGCTGCTTGTTGCATAGTGGTTTCCGCGTGCCGGTGTCGCTGCTCAGCTAGGCTGATGCAGACTGCCCCGGGCTTTCGTCGTTCCCTGGTCTCTGGATTTTCGAGGCACAGCGCCTAATCTCGGCCAACGCCGCTGTGGCGCCCTCATGTTCGTCTAGTTTCGCGTACTGCTCCAGTTGGGCTGCAGGCTCGGTGAAAACATCGTATCCCACCGTACCACCTGACCCTTTCAACCAGTGGGCCAGTTGAGCGAGTTCAGGGTAGTCCCGCGCTCCCAGCGCCTTTTCCATGCTGCGCAATTGCTCTTCAAGGCGAGGTAGAAACTTCTCTACGATGCCTCGCATTTGCGGATTTTTCTCCAATAGCGTGTTTCTAATAGGCTTATCGGCATCCAGTACGGCATCTTTAGCACTGATCACTGACACTGTCGAGGTAGTCGATGTTTCGTCAATCTCTGCTGGCGAGCCGGTACGCGCCCGCCCGGCTACATCGATTAACTGTGTCATCGCCAGGCGTACTGCTTCGTTGTCCTGTGCCTTGGCGGCGCTTTCAAGTTGCTTTGCCGGTTCGAAGAAGGCGTCAAAGCCGACGGTGCCCCCGGAGCCTTTAAGTCGGTGAGCGGTGGCTGCAATTTGCGCGTGATCATCGTTGCTCGCAGCCTGTTGCAACTCGGCTATATCGGCGGGCAGTTGCTCGACAAAGCGGGTGATAATTGGCTCGAATGCCGGCTTGCTCGCCAGACGGCTGTAGATGGGCGATGCATCATCGGTCTGCACAGCCTCGACTGTTTCAACGGCCGGGGCGGCTTCGGCGGGGGTATCGACAGCTTTGCCGTTGAGCAGTTTCGCCAACAGTTGCGTGAGCTTATCGATATCGATCGGCTTGGTCATGTAGTGTGAAAAGCCGACCGCCAGAATTTTCTCTTCAAAACCCTGCATGGCATTCGCGGTCAGTGCGACGATTGGCAGTGTCAGACCGGCCTTGCGCATGGCTTCTGTCGCCTGATAACCATCCATAACCGGCATCTGAATATCCGACAAAATCACGTCGTAGTTGCCCTCGAGTGCTTTCTCCAGGCCGATCGCACCATTCTCGGCTGTCTCGGTACCAATCCCAAGATCCTGCAATACCAGCGTCAGCAGCTCGCGGTTCTCTGCTGCGTCGTCGACGACCAATACTTTCGAGGGCGGAAATTCCCACGTTTGGTGTTCAGTTGTCTCGATGTTTTCTATCGCCTCAAGCACTTCTTCTGCGCTTAGCATCGACACTTCATCGATCGCGCCGGTGGGGATCAATGCGGTAAACGTCGTGCCTTTGCCAGCCTCGCTGCGCAAGGTGATATCACCGCCCATGGCACGCGCCAGCTTGCGACTGATCGACAGTCCCAGTCCGGTGCCGCCAAAGCGACGTGTGATCGATGCGTCCGCCTGTACAAACGGGTCAAAGACCGCGGCCTGTTGTTTATCGGTCATGCCGATACCGGTATCGCTCACATCAATGGCGACCATCGGCTTGTTGGCATCGTCGATAAAGCGCAGCGCGATGGTTACTCCGCCCTGTTCAGTAAACTTGATCGCGTTGCCGGTCAGGTTGGTAATGATCTGCCGCAGTCGAGAGCTGTCACTCTGGATGACTTCGGGCAGCTCGGTCTCGACCGTCAGTTTGGCATCAATACCTTTTTCCTGCGCTTTGACGCGCAACACCTGGAGCACATCATTCGCTACGGCGTAGGGGCGGCAGTCGATCTGTTCGACTTCAAGTGCGCCGGACTCTACCTTTGAGAGATCGAGCACGTCGTTGATCAGTTCCAGTAGATGATTGCCACTGCTGGAAATAGTGTTGAGGTGTTTCTTCCAATCGTTGCTCGCGCGGCCGGTGCCGCGCTTTAGTACCTCGGTAAAGCCCAGAATAGCCGTCATCGGTGTACGGATTTCATGGCTCATGTTGGAGAGAAATTCACTTTTTGCGCGGTTGGCCTGCTCAGCGTCATCGCGTGCCATGCGCAGTTGGGCCTCTTTCTCTTCCAGCTCTGTCACGTCATCCAGACTGATCAGCACGCCGCCAGCTGATCCGGACGACATGATAGGGGAGCAATTGACGATGAACTTGTGCCACTGGGAGTCTTTGTCACGCAGCCAGATCATCTGCCGAAACAGCGCGTCGCCTGTTTTCAGTGCGGTCTGCCAGGGGAAATCCTGATTGGTATTTCCGCTCTCTCCGTCTTGTGGCATGGCTTCGCCAATGTGCCAGTCAAAGGAACTGGCCTTGCGACCGATCAGCTTTTCCACCGGATTACCGGTAATGTCCTGAAAGGCGAGGTTGGCCAGTACGACATTGCTTTTCTTGTCGACCACCAGCAACGCTTCGGCCAGTGTGTCGAGTGCCGCGCGTACTCTACCTGGCACCGCCTGTGAGGGATTGAGTTCCTTTAGCATCTTGCCAAGGTAGATGTAGAACAGGCCAAAGCCTGCGAGTGCGCACAGTGCAACCAGCGACAGCCGAGAATTTCGGACCTTGTCAAGCCACGTCACACCGTCGACCGGGGCAAAGTAGAGCGTGATCGTGCCCCACTGGCGCTGGCGTTGCAGAATCGGCAATACAATGACTGAGTCGGTCGATTCGGTATGGGTCGAATCCTCGTCGATCACCGCACTGTCTCCAACAATGACTCCGGCTCGATCGGTCTCGCGCTTGATCCACGCTGCCAGCAGTTCATCGTTGCGCTGTAGAATAAATTCGAGATTTTTCCGAATGCTGGGTAGATCGCGATTTTGCAGAAACAGGGAACTGCTGGCGGCGATGGATTCAGACAGGGATGCCCGTCCGTCAATCACTGCCTGCCGCCTGTCGGGTATGAGATTCAGGAAAATGGCAATCAGCATCAAACTCAAAACGATGGACGTCAATCCCATCGCCAGGTGAAATTTGGCGGATAGTTTTTTCATTTCGATCGCGTCCGGATCTGATAGAGGTTGCTCGAGGCGCGTTCGCTCAGTGCGTGTTCTGATCGATTACTCATCGCGCTCGACTCCAGTGTCTGGTGGTGATGGCACATTATTCTGTCCATCTGTAGCTGCAGCGTTTTTCTCGACCATACTCTGCAGAGATTCGTCATCGTCATCCAGGCTGCCGTCAAGGTTGGATAAAACCGGTAGCGGATCTATCCATCGCCAGGCCGGCATGGAGGACAGCACACTGCCGACCAGCAAACCGCCTCGGACCAGCCAAACGATGTATCCGATCGACAACCCGGTTGATACCGTAATGGCGCTGGCGACTACCTGCGTATCAAGCTCGGCCAGTTCCTGCTCGGCCTCGCGCTCGCGATCGAGACGTTCAATCAAGTTCTTTGCTGATTGAAGTGTGGCTTCACCGCCGCTGAAGAAAAGACGTTCGAGGCTAACGGTAAATATCGGGTCCTCGGCAGATGCTTCCACCACTTTTTGCGCATCGATCTTTTTATTGGTCACCTGATTCTTGACAACTGTGTCAACAAAAGTGCTCGATTTGCGTTCCAGGTCTAAAGTTGACGCGGCGGCAAACAGTGGCTCGCTATCGGTGATCTGACTGCTGTCGTCGAGTTCCGACTGTGAGGTATCAGATGTTGTTGCCTGAGTCTGCTCAGGCTGGCCCTGGGCTATCGTCGGTGCCTCAACCGGTGAGTCGTCGGGCTTGTTGTCGGCAACCGGGAATTCCTGTCCCGATTCGGGGGCTTCCAGCGCAGGATCGAGCGAAGGTTCAATCATCAACCGGAAAACGGTGCTGGTCGATTTGTCGTTGACATCAGATGCTGTGATCTCGATATCGAGCTCACCAATGTCGGTAATGCCCGGTTTGCCGCTGAACAAGCCGCTGTCCGGGTCGAATGTCAGCCAGGCGGGCAGGGGGTCGCCATTGGCGAGGGTCGCGTGGTAGGTGAGCTGATTGTTTTCGGCGTTGCTTTGAAACAGCGTCGCCGGTATCGGTATTTCGAGCTGATCGTAGGTGGCAATAAACTGGTCAGGCAGGGTGCCGGCAATCGGTGCTGGCGGCAGTGGCTCAATCGCGATTTCGACAAATCCCAGGTTACTGATGCTGCTGTCGCTGTCAGGGTTGCCATCGATGACTCGATAGCTGAAGCTGTCTTCGAAATTACTCGACCCATCGTGTGTGTATAGGAAGGTGCCGTCTTCGTACAGTTCGATACTGCCGTGTTGGGTAGCATTAACGATAACGGCTTTTAGCCGGGACGGATCAGTATCGGTGTCTGTATCGTTATCGAGCACGCTGTCGGCGCCAGTGGCGAGAGACGAAATACTGCCGCGCTGTACTGCATAAATACTGTCATTGATCGCAACCGGCGCTGCGCTGTCGCTAATGTGGATAGTAAGCGTATTGGTTGTGAGGGCCGTATTGATGCCACCGTTGTCAAGGCTTCCGTCATCGCTTACGCGAAAAGTCAGGTAATCGATATCTCCAACCGATGTAACGTCGTCGGGTTGATAAGTGAGATCACCACGCTCGATAGCAACGGTCAAAATTCGCTGGCCGCCAATGACCGATTCTCCCTGCAGCAAGAGGGTACCGTTGCCGGGCAGGGTGACGATCTCGGTCGATACGAAATTGTCCCCATCGCCCTGATCGCTATAGCCAAAATCGCTGATTGACAGGGTGACAGGGCTTTGTTCCAGCGTGTGGATCTGGCTATCTGTACCTACTGGTGCATCCGCTACGTCAATGATGTCAAACTGGATTGTCCCGCTGGCGGTCATCGCTCCGTCGTCATCCAGTTGATCGTAAAACTCATACGCGAAGGTGTCGGATGGATGGTTGCCATCACCGTGGCGATACTGAATTTTGCCGTCGATTATGTCTTGCTGGGTGAATCGAGTAAGCGCCTCTGAAGGGGCGTCAAGTGAAAAGAACTGGCCGTGTTGCGGAGCGGCTGCAACAATGTAGTAGAGTTGCGCCGGCTTGGAATCTCCGTCGGTTGCATTCAGGTGGTCTGTTGTCAATGTCACCGTATCTCCCTCCAGTAGACTGATGTTATCTACTGTTTGGAGTATCGGTGATTCATTCACATGATCGATTGTTATCGGGAGCTCCACCACCGCTGGCGCCGCGTTGTCTTCACCGCCATCGGCGACGACAAGGCCTATCGAATCATCAGCAGTGAGGCCTCCGCCATGCGTATAGTGCAACAGATGATTGTCTATTGCCGTTTGGCTAAAGGTGTCGCCGACCGTCAATTCAATACCGTCTAGTAAAAGCGTCCCGTGTATTGGCAGTCTTTGGATCGTGAAGAACACATCATCGGATGTAGAATCAGCCTGGTCCGGATCTGTGGCTTGAAGATGATCGCTGGTGATGACTTCGCTCAGGCCATCTTCCACAATCAGCGGTGCGCTCATGATCGCGCTCGGTGATTCGTTGATATCCAGAACCGCCACGTCGATGGTATCGGTGGACGACAAACCATCGGTACCGGTCGAGCTAACCACGATCTGCAGAGTATCCGATGATTCATAGTCGGGCGGTGTATCACCGACCATGAGTATGCCGCTGGCCGTGACATCGAAGTTGGTATCGACAGCTTCCGACAATTCGTAGCGATGACTATTGGTCAACGCCAGGTCGGAGATTAACGCGCCAAACATACCAGGTGTGGTGGACGAGATTACGATGGTTGTTTCAGTGTGCGTAGCCGTGAATGATAAGGCATGCTGTTGCCAGCTCAGGTTTTGCTTGTCCCAATCCTCGGAGTGGCTGACATTGAGTTCAACTGTTTTATCAGCCAACTCGATCTGCATGGATACGGCATCCGGGGCACCGGTTTTGAAGTTGCCGGCAAGCGCCAGGCTGAATTCGTATTGTGCGCCTGGGACGGTTTGAAAGGTTTGCTCGATTGATCCGGGTTCTCTTCCGTTTAGATCAACTCCCACGCCACCCTCTGGTGCCAGTTGCCAGTCCGATCCTCTGACGTCGACACTGCCTGTGCGTACCAGCCAGTTACCCACCCTATCGCCAGCCAGTAGGGTATTGGCGTCGGTGTCGGGCGTTGGTATTTCCAGGAATCCGCCGTCGTCGATAGCGTTGCTGACCAGGTCTGGGTCAACGCTGGTCAGCCTGCCGATCACAGTACCCGGTGCGCTGTTTTCTGCCACCTGAAACTGCATGCCGTCTAACGGCTCAATCGCAGTGGGTGCGTCATCAACTGAGTCGACTGCAAGGCTGATCGTATACGCGTCCAACGACAGATCGATTCCAGCGTTGGCGGTGCCACCGTCGTCCAATACGCGAAATTCGATACTTGCGTAGTCCTCTCCGTGCTCATCGAGAGCTGGCACAAATGTCAGCCTTCCATCGGCGATGTCGATAGCAGCAACCTGCTGGCCTTCGGTGATTATGAGATTGCCTAATCGCAGGTGCCCCTTGTCGGGTATACGGTCGATTTGTATTGCCAGCAGGTCGTTGTGATCGAGCGGGTCGGTAAAGCCGAAGTCAGCTGTGCTGAACACATGGGGCGTGTCTTCAGCGAGTCGGATGCTGTTGTCCGCGGCACTGGGCGGGTCATTGACCCCGACTACCTGAAGCATCGCAGTAGCGCTGTTGGATTGCAGGGAGCCATCGTGAACGCTGTACGATAGGGTGCGAGCCCCGGTGGTCGGGTTGTCGCTGCTGTTGCTATAGCCCACAGCCTCAAGTGCGCTGCGATAGTCATCCACTGTTGCTGCACCTGACAACAGCAATGCGCCGATATCCTGATCCCAAACGGCGCTGATCTTATCGGTATTAGTAGATGAAAGGGCGTCTTCGCCAGCCACATAGTTTTCGCTGATGTAAACCGTTGCCGATTGCAATGCGGCGTTATCCGGATCGTTCAGCGTGGCCGATGCGATCGGCACTAGCGCGGCACCGCCTTCGATGAATGCCACATCGAGCGGAGGTGTCAACGACAATACCGGTGCATCGTTAGTGGGTGACACTGTCAGCGTGCTGGTTACGGGGGCGGAGTCGTGCTCGCCGTCACTTACAGTGATGGCGATGGTGCGGTCGCCTGCAGTGGGGTTGTCGTCATTATTGTTGACGTAGGTGACTGCACGCAAAGCGGCCTGGTACTCGGCGACCGACGCGTTGCCTTGAAGTATCAGGCTGCCGGTGCCGACATCCCAGAGTGTGGTGATGTTGTCGCTGTTGGCGAATTCGAGAAGATCCTCGCTCGGCCAGTAGTTGCTCTGGATACTGATGGTGGCCTGCGCCAGGTTCGGGGAGTCGAGATCCTGTAGTGACACACTGGCTGCGATCGGGGTTGGTGCGCCCGACTCCTGGTAGGGCACAATGGAATCGGGCAGCGTGATCTGCGGCGCGTCATTGATTGCCAGCGGGCGCAGCGATATGTCTAATTGGGCAGATACGTCAATGCCATCGCTGGTAGTGAAACTGACGCTGCGTGTCGCGGTATCCGGGTTGTCGCTGCTGTTTTGGTAGCTGATCGTTCGCAGTGCCTGTTGATAGTCGGCCACACTGGCGTTTCCGGTGAGTGTCAATACACCGTTTGTGTTGTCCCAGCTACTGGAAATTACACCGTCAGAGGTGAAAAGCAGTTGATCTTCACCGGCTCGATAGTTCCCGCCGATCGAAATGGTCGCACCCGACAGGATGGCGTTGTCGACATCTTCAAGTAGCAGTTCAGGCGCGATGATCCGGGCTTCGTCGTTCTCGGTATAGGTTCGGATGGTGGTATCCGAAACGCTTAGCGTCGGGGCATCATTGACAGGCAAAATACCTATCGAGCGAGACGCTACAGCCGATGTCTGTGTCGAATCGGAAACAACAACCGTGATCTCGCGACTGGTCGTTGTCGGATTGTCGGTGTTGTGGTTAATGTACTGCACGCTCTGCAGTGCCAATACAAAGTCTGAAATACTTGCGTTACCGCTGAGGGTGAGCGATCCCGCGGTGGGATTCCAGTGACCGAAGATAGCAGCGGTGTCGCTAAACAACAGTTCATCTTCGGTGGCGACGTAGCCTGCGGCAATACTGACCGTGGCCGACATCAATGCGTTGTCATCGAGATCATTGATCTGCAGCGCGTCGATAATGTCCAGCGCCGGGTCGCCTTCGGCGAAAATGAGATCGCTCGTGTTCATCATGCTGATGACCGGGGCGTCGTTGACTGGATCGATCGGTACCAGCTGGCTTTGAGATACGCTTAGCGATCCGCCGCTGCCTTGTATGGCGGCATTGCCGTCATTGAATGTCCAGTCGAGGGTTATTTGCGTCGGCGGGTGCTCGCTCGTGTTCTGATAGCCAAGCGATCGCAGAATGTCGTTAACCGTGTTATTGGTTATGTCATCAAACAAAAGATGCAACGTACCGTCGCTGTTACTGACGACCGAACCGGTCATGCTGCCATTGTAGGTAAAGTTGCTTCCTTCGATCAGAGGTCCAAGTAATCCCGTGGGCGAGAAAATATCCTCGATGTGTGCGCCGCCAGCTCTTTCGATGATCAGACTGGCATTCTGATAGTTGTTGATGTCGAGTTCAGGATCGATGATCTGGATCGCGCTGCCGAGGATGACGGGCGCCGCATTCTCGGAGTAGATTGGTGCTTGCTGTAAATTCGCAATCGACGGTGCATCGTTGGCAGTGGCGATCGCGATCTGTGTTGTCGCCGTTGTTGACAGTGCGCCACCTGCCCCCTGAGCACCTGAGTTTCCGTCTTCGAATATCCATTGTACCGACAGCAAATCGGGTGGTGTATCGCTGGTATTGCGATACGCGATTAGCCGGGCAGCCTGATTGACCAGCGCAGCCGTTGCGTCGGTATTGAAAGTCAGCGTTAGTATGCCGCCATCGTTTGTCGTTACCTGCCCGATCTGCACGCCGCCGATGTCGATCGGATCGCCTGACTGCAGCTGTGCCAGATTGCCAATGGCATGGAATTCGTCTTCGCCATTGGCGCCGCCCGCGCGCTGCAATGTGAGTGAACTGCCACCGTAATCGCTGGCGTCAAGCTCTTCATCGACAATTGAGATTGCGCTGTCCAGGGCTGCGCTGACTGTCTGTTCACTCGTATTTAACGGGCCCGAGGGCAGGGTAATTTGCGGTGCTTCATTGATGGCGTGGACAGTGACTGGCATTGTCTCGCTGTAGCTTCTGGCCGGCGTGTCAGAGCCGGATACAAGCACAATCAGGTTATAGTGATCCTGTGCGGTCGCATTCAATAGCGACGTATCCCCCACACTGATCGCGCCTGTCGATGGCTCGATGGTGAATAAGCCGCCCATGTCATCGTCGAGCTGGTAGTGATAGCCGCCGGCATCGGGCGTCAGGTCGCGCGCGGTGACCGTGCCAATCAGGGTACCGCTGGCTGCATCGTCGTCGATTTGCAGTTGATCACTTGCTGTGGAGTTAATGAAGTCGTCACCGGCAGCGTGTTGCACCAGGAGCGTAACCGGGTTGCCATCGGCGCCCGTCCGGTTGCTGCTGTTGCTAACGGTATTGTCGCCATTGAGCGATTCCATTTGCCAGTTGACATAGAGGCCGTCGGGTAAATCGTCGTTGTCGAATCGTGCGAGTCGATTGTCGTTGAGCTGAGTTTGCGAGCGCACGTGATCCCACACTCTTACATCATGCAGGGTGCCAGAGAATACGTGGGCCGGGTCAAACAGGAGGGCTGCGGTTTGCCGCTGACCGAGTACCCAGGACATATCGTCACCGGCAGTGATACCGGTCATGGATACGCTGTTGCTGGCGGCGAGCTCACCATCGATATACAGCCTGAGATTGTCGCTGCTGGCAGCCATATCTAGACTTATCGCAATGCTGTGCAGACGACCGTCGAATAGATCGGGAAATGCTATTGCGGGATTGAGGTAGCTGGTGCCGGAAACGATCCCTTGTCCCGGCAACGAATCGATAAACCACTCGACTTGTCCATCCGGATGTACCGCGAGATATTCGGTGTGTCCCGAGTTATCGGCAGCCGAATACAGGGTGCTGGATCCATTGGCGTTTTGCCCCAGTGCCGAGAAAGAAAATTCCCAGGTGGCTGCAGACAGGCCATTAATGTAGTTGTAGTTGCTGGTATCCAGCAGGTAGTTGTCGTTGCCGCCGTCGCGATTGAGTGAAACACCGGGTGCCAGATCATGTGGCGTGTTGTTTTCAACAGTCAGTGATACGGTGGTGTCGAGGGTGAATTCGCCGTCACTGACGCTAATATCAAAACTTGCACTGGCGCTGGCGTCACCGTCGTGATCGACAGTCATTTTGCTGTCAGTGATATCCTGCTGGGTGAAAGTATCGCCGGTGTTCAGTGCGACTCCGTCCAATCGCAGCACAATATGGTCGGTGATTACATTGAGTGTATAGGTCAACTCGCTGTCGGCGTTGTCGACGTCCGAGGTATGTAGATCGGCGGCGGTTAGCAGATGACCCGAGTCGCCGTTGATCATCGTTAATTGATGATCGGTGATTGACGGGGCTTGATTGATCGGTGTGATAGCGATCGTGGTCGTGCCAGTAGCGCTCAGTACGCCACCCATACCCTGGCTGCCATCATCGTTGCCGTCACCGAAGTGCCATTGCAAATCGATCAGCGATTCGGGATCCTGGCTCAGGTTGCGATAGGCAATCGATTGCATGACGCGGCTGACAACGGTATCCGTCGTGCCCGCAGCGAATTCGATGGACAGTATTCCCGCCGAGTTTTGCCCGATAGTACCGATAGTGGTGCCCTGTAGAATCAGGGGGTCACCTTCCACCAGTGGCCCGAGGAGGCCGCTTGCGGAAAATTCATCGGCGCTGCTGGCACCGGTTGCGCGTTGCAGTGTCAGGGTCGCGTTGCCAAAATCGTTGCGTTGACTGAGTTCGTGGTCAAAAATCTGGATATCGTCATCCAGCACGATGGCGGCGTCGCCCTCGGTGATGGCGACCGTTGATCCGAGTGTGTCTGCAACGGTTGCCGGATTGAATCGGTAGTCCGGGTTGCCGTTGGCATTGAATTTATGCAGCTCTGTGGTTTGATAGCCATCGATCTCGCGCACCAGAACCATCGTAAATGAATCATCCGGTGCCACGGATAACTGGAAAAAATTGTGTAGCAGCGTCACCGCGTGATGGGACAATGCATAGCCATTGTCGGCAAAGGAGGTATCCAGCGTGCCATCGGCGTGATATCGCGCGACGATCCCATAGTGCTCGCCCGCGATCTCCTGGCGGCCACCGATCAGTATTTTGCCGTCACTTTGTTGTTTGACTTCGTAGAAGCGTTCGGTCCCGCCGAAATCCGTCTCCACCAGCCCGCCAATACCGAATGAGGTATCGACGGCGCCATTCGGCAGCAGACGGTAGAGTGCGGCATTGTCATTGATGTGACCGGCCAGGAGAACGCTGTCATCTGATTCAACCAGTACGTTTTGAATGATCAACGGTGCGCTGCTCGCGCCCCCGCTGCCGAAGCTGGTGTCGAGTGTGCCGTTGGAGCCAATTCTCAAAACCTCACTGCTGTCACGCAACGCGACTAACACTGAATTATCGCTTTGCAGGTCCAGACCCGATACGCGATTGAAACCGCCGTTGTGGTCGATAGCGATTAGACCGCCGCTGGACCAGGTCGTGTCAGGTGTGCCGTCGGTATTGATGCGAATTAGACCAAATTCGTGATTGGTACTCGATTCGAAATCAGTCGCGCCCGCTACGACAATCTTGTCATCGGCCTGCGTCGTCAATCGCCAGGCCCAATCGTGGCCTGAACTGTTAAAGAGATAGATGCCCCTGCCGGTTCCGTTGAACCCGGTGTCGGGCGTGCCATCGGTGTTGAGTTGATGGACGGTGACCGCATACCCTGTCGATGGACGGTAGCTTGAACCTGCTACGACGATTTTCCCATCCGATAGCACAGCGACTTCCACCGCCTCGTCGTGGGTACCGTAAATATCAAACGTCGCGATTCCATTCGTGCCGAAGCTGGTGTCGAGTGTGCCATCCACGTTGAAGCGGGCGATCAGCGTGTCGTAATAGACGGCGTCACCACTGCCGACAGTGCCGGTGATAATCGTCTTGCCATCCGGTTGGGTAACCGCATCTCTCGCCAGCACGTCTGTTGCGTCGAATGCAAGCGATGTGTATGCGCTGCTGGCGGCAAAACTCGGTGCGTCGTTTGTCTCGGCGACGGTGATGGTAAATTGCTGCGGGGCTGACAAGGCTGACACCGCGTCCTTGATGCGAAATTCGAATGAGTCATCCGATGCACCATGACCGTTTGCATGATAGTGCAGGCGGCCAGTGTCAATGTCTTCCTGGGTGAATGTTGAAACGAGCTGACCGGGTGCGAAGTCGAGTTCGAGATAGCCGAATTGCGGCTGCCTTGTCAGCACGTAGCTGATGGCACTGGCAGAGTGATCGGCGTCACTGGCGTAGAGTGCGGCTGAGGATATGACGGTGTCTAAATCCGACTCGTCAATGGAAATTTGATTCGCCAGTACCGTTGGCAGGTCATTGACTGGCGTGATGTCGATTGTGATGAAGCGTTGCGTGTCGTCCGTGGCATTGACACCGGTGGAGTTCGCTCCATCGTCAACTACCGAGAATCCTATCGTGCTGTAGCTTGTGCCGTGCTCGTCCTGCAGTGGGGCAAATGTCAGCAGACCGGCACTGAGATCGGCTGCCCGGATGATCTGTGCCTGCACGACCGCCGCGCCGTTTAGCTGGAACTGACCTGTCGATGGCAGAGTGTCGATTCGCACCCCGTACAGGTCGTCGCCATCGGCCGTGTCGCTAAATCCAAAATCATTGACCGTGAACGTGTGAATGTCATCTTCGGCAATCGTTACGCCTGTGTCCTGCCCGGTTGGTGGATCATTGACTGCGGCTACGTTGAAAACCAGGTTTCGCGGTGTATCGTCCGTGTCGATGCCGCCGTTATCAGTGCCTCCGTCATCAACGAGCCGGAACGTCATTGTGGCGTAGCTGTTGCCGAATTCATCCAGCGCGGGATGAAACACCACGTCGCCACTATCAACAGCTGCGACTGAAATGATGTCGCCGTCGCCTACGGCGGCCTCCGCGAGTCTCAATACACCGTTCGTCGGTGTGCTGCTGATCACCACTGCCTTGAGTATGCCGGTGTCGGCGTCCGATGCATCGGAGAATCCGAAGTCCGCTGCTGTCAGCGTGTAGGGCTGATCTTCTGCAATATCAATACTATTGTCGGTCCCCGTCGGGGGATCGTTGACAGCGATAATGTCGATTGGAACAGGGACTAGATTAACCACATTGGCAGCACCTGCTCCGGTATTGCCCAGATCGTTGATTTGCAGCGACAATGAAGACGCAGCGCTACCGTTTATGTTGGCAGGTCCGGTGAAATACAGGGAGCCGGCATTGGCAAGCCAACTGTTCAGAGCGTTAGCTGTACCGGTTAAAACGAGGGTTGAGCTGTTTTGCCCGCTGGGGCTCAGTGCACTGATGTTCGCGGCACTGAGCGTATCAAGCGGGTTGTCGCTTGCGATTGTCAGTTGCAGGTTCGCACCACCGGCATCCACATCTGCAATCGACAGCGAGGTGAGATTGACCGGGCTTGCCAAATCTTCCAGCACACTGATCGTGACCGGAGGCGTACCGTTGAATACCGGGGCATCATTGACCGCCCCCACCGTCAGTGAAACCTGGCCATCGATGCTGGCATTGTCAGCGAAGATCGCCGCGACTTCGGGCTCAGTCAATGGTCGGTCGTAGATCCTGATGCCATCGAGTAGACCCTGAAAGTCGACGTTATTCACGGTGCCGGCACTGTTACCGAATCGGGTGTGCTCAGCAAGGTGGTATTCAGGCAAGGCCGCGTGGGCCGTCTGCGCGATCTGTACGCCATCCAGGTAGATGGATTGGCGGGCGTTGTCGCTGTCTAGTGTATACACCACATGGCGCCAGCCCGTGCCCTCTACATACTTGTTCGTGGTTGTCTCGTGCCAGGTTGTGCCATCGTTGAACAAGCCGGTCACACCGCCAGTGGCCTGGTCCATGCGCAATGCGACGCTGTTGCCGATACTGATCACCTCGGCGCCATTGGTGTCTGTGGCACGGAGGTTGATCCAACCCGCGAGAGTAAGATTGCTCGATTGGCCAAATACGCCCGCAACTTGTGCGTGGTCACCTGCTGCAGCCAGTTGTAAAACGGATTGCCGATCGGGGTCATTGACAAAGCCTGCACCGATCAAGGTAGCGTCGTGTGCAGCACCTGCGCTGCTGTCGCGACCAGTGCCCTCGAACAGATAGTGTCCCTGTAAGCCTGCTTCAAATGCCAGCTGAATATCCAGGCTGTCGATGCCGGTGAAATCGGCAGCAGGGGAGTACACAACGCCTGAAGCCAGGACTGCGGCTATATCGCTCTGCAATCCCTCAAGCACCATCGCGCCCGGGTTGTTTTCGATTGCGGTAAGGCCGCTAGTCGAATTGACAGCGAGTGTGCCGTTATCCACCTGCAGGTGAATTTGCAGTGGTGTGTCCTGCACCGTGTTGTCACTGGTGGTGATAGCGGTACTGCCCGACAGCACAAGGTCGCTATCTTCGTTCGTGCTCAGCGGGCCGGGGGTGATGATGTTGAGAGTCGGCACCCTTAGCAGATAGACCAGGCTGGTGCCGCTGGTCGAATCGGTGCCGTCGCTAAACTGCCACTCCAGAAGAATATTGCCTGACGGAGAGTCCGCAGTATGGGCATAAGTCAGCGATTGCAAAGTGGCGTTGACCAGTGCCCGTGTGGCGGAGGAATTGAAATCAAGTGTCAGAACGCCGTTGCTGTTGCTGCTGACGACGCCAATCGTTGTGCCGCCGTAGATCAGATCCGCAGACTCTGTCAGCGCCGACAGCGAGCCGCTGGCAGCGAACACATCATTGCTGTTCGGTGTGCCGGATCGGGACAAAATCAGCTGCGTGCTATCGTAGTTGTCGGTGCTGAGCAAATCCTCATCGAAGATCTCGACACCTGAATCTATGACGACTGGTGCATCACCAATCCGGTAAGTTGGACTGTTGAGTAATGTGTAGTCGCCAGCGATATTCTGGAAAACCGGCGTATCGTTTACTGGCGCTATCGAGATATTGAATGTACCTGTCGCCGGTGTGGCTGGTGCCTCTCCACCATCCACAACGGAGAATTCAAAACTGTCCATTGTGTTGCTGCCACCGTGGTGGCGATACACAATTCGACCTTGATCGACGAACTCCTGATTGAAAGATGTGATCGGTGTCTCTGGAGCTCCAAGGTAGGCCAGATGTCCGTTTGTCGGCGGTGTCGTGATGGTGTAGAACAACTCGGTTGCGTTATCGTCTTCGTCGGTGACGAGCAAATTCGCGACACTGATAGCGTTGGTGCTACCCTCAGCTACGGTCAGTGTATTGTTGTTCACCAATTGCGGTGAATCGTTTACCGCGGTGATGCTCAGGGTAAAGGTTGCACTGGTGGTGCTGCCTTCGCCATCGTCAACAATGAAGTCAAAGCTGTCACTGGCTGGTGACTCACTGCCGTCGTGCAGGTAGTGCAGACGATTGCCATCGATGTCTGCCTGGCTGAATGTGTCGTTGGCATTCAGTGCTGTATTTTGTAGTCTAAGTTCCCCGTGCAACGGTGTTGTTGCCAGTGTGTAAATCAGTTGATCCGTTGTGTTGGCTGGATCGTCATCGGTTGTTTCCAGGAATGAACGACCGATCGTGGTCAGTAGCCCCTCATTGACCGGTTGCGGCAAATTTGTCGATAGCGACTCTTCGTTTCTAAGTGAGATCGTTGCACTGGCCGAACTGGTGACAGGCGGCGGAATAGCCGTGTCATCCTGTGCCAGGGTGGTGTCGTAGATCTGCAGATTTCGAATCGAGATGACTGAGGAATCCAGGCGATCTGACAACAATGAATTGCGACCAATAAAAGGTGTTGCGCTGGTGATGAAAGGGTCGTTGCCTCGGGTGTCTGAACTGATCAGATCGCCGTCAAGGTAGACTTTGTGGCCGACACCCCGCTCTATAGTCAGTGTATATCTATGCCAGTCCCCGTCTGCGACAAGTGATGTAATGTCTTTGTATACACCTGTATACAGGTTATCCCCGGTGTCTCTGACCCAGGTGGCGAGCTCGATGGTTGCGTTGCCCCCGGAAACTGTGGTCACCAGTGTCACTGTTATTCCATCGTCCACTCCATTCGCATCGTCGAACAGGGGCTCGAACGCCGTTGAGGAAGGTAGATCCAGCACCTGAAAGTCAATGGATACGGAAAAGTTGTCTGCATAGTTGATTGGCGACAGCTCGATGTAGTCATCCACGCCGTCGAAATGTATGCCATCCGGTGTCACGGTAGCGCCGTGCAGAGTCCCGTTGTTTACGCCGACGCTGTCGTCTGCGCCGGATTCGAGTGTCCACAGATGTTGCGTATCGGGATGCACTCGTGTGTCAGGTGTTTCGATGTCATAGATGATCGTCGCATCACCACTGGTGCCTGCGGCGGACTGAAAGGTGTAGATGCCATCTGCATTGTCTGCGAGCGAGCCGATTGATGGCGCTTGAATATCAGTAAGGTTGGGGTCAGCGTCAAAGGCGCTGACGTCATTATTCAGAAGCTGGTCAGTAGTGATCGTCAGGGTAGAGCCGCTGATATGGGTGCCGAGATCATCGTCGACTGCATTCAATAAATGGGGTGTGGCAGTAACGTTGATTATTTCAGTGGTGAATAACGTGCCGTTGTCTCCCTGACTGCCGTCATTCTGGTCATTAAACGTCCACACTAGTGGGATATTGGTGGGCAGCGTGTGGGTATCGGTGTTTCGATACCCGATTGACTGCATTACCTGTGTGGTCACAGCCTGCGTTGCGTTGCCATTGAATTCGATTTCCAGCTGGCCGCCGCCATTGGTGATAACTGACCCGACGATCCCCACACCGCTCAACGTCAACGGGGAGCCTTGATTCAGGTTGGACAGATTGCCCAGTGCCGAAAATTCGTCTGCCGCCTGAGCGCCGCCCAGTCGTGTGATGTTTAGCGTGGCGCCACTGTAGTTATTGGCGTTCGACAGCTCGGGATCAGTGGCTTGCACATTCGGGGCAATCGCCACAGCGGGCTGACCCAGTATGTAGATGGTAGCCCCCCCGTCCGCATTCTGAAGGGCAGGGGCTTCGTTGATCGCCGAGAGATCGATCTCAAATTTTTGCTCGTGCGCGCTGCCGGTATCGTCGGTGACTCTGACCGATATTTCGTAGACGGAACTGGCCTCAAAGTCCAGATTGATACTGTCTGCAACGCTCAACAGGCCTGACACCGGGTCAATGGCAAACCGGCCCGACGCATCATCCGTTAGTGTAAAACTAAAAGCGTTCGCTTCTGTTTCCGGGTCAGTGGGATAGATATGCCCAATTGGCGTGGTGTTCGGGCTATGCTCTGTAACGTTTAGCGAGGTGCTGGCCACACTGCTCGACCACTGGGGCGAGGGCGCAATTGACTTCAGGATGAGGTCATCGGTGCCAGGTGCTATTGCGTTAAACACGGTGCTGCTGTCAGGGCCCTGCAGCGCTCTCATTTGCCAGTTCGTCAGCAGATCAGTTGGTGCGTGTTCTGCGTCGAGCTGATAGCCCAGAGTATGTGCAATTTGTGGTGCCGTGCGTATGCTTTCCCACAACCGTACATCGAGCAACGAGCCGGAGAAAATTTGATCCGGGTCGACTGTCGTACCATCAAAGTGATGGCCGATGATAATCTGGCTGCCCTGAGGCATCGGCACACCGGTCAGCCCGGTGTTCACCACACCGATTAACAGGCCGTCATGATAAGTATTGATTTCTCCGTTGCTGCTGTCCCAGCTGACACTGATGGTGTGTAATTGGCCATCAGCCAGTGAACTGTCGATACCGATATTGATTGGTTGCGACAAGCCCGGCAGTGGCAGTGAAGCGATGGTGCCTGTTTGTGTGGCAGTGAAAGTGACTTCGAATGTGAAGCGCGATAAATCGATGGCGGTACCGCCATCCATCTCCAGGTACTGATTGTTTCCACCGTCTGCGTTGAGTTTAAGGCCCGAGTGCAGATGGGTCGGTGCGGCGTTGTTAGCTACAGCGACTAACTCGGCGGTGCCAAATGCATCGGCCTGTGATGCGGCAAGGTTGTCGCCATCACCCCACTCCAGGCGAGTATCACGGCCGGCGCCATCATCATCGTCATTAATGCCGATATCAATCCCGATGATGTCACTGGCGGCTGGAGAAATACCTAACTCACTCCAGGGCACTGCAACCTCAACCGTATAACCGCTGTTGTTTTCGTTAACCGCACTTTGTACCAGGCTGGTATTAAGTGGTGAGCTGTGCCTGCCCAGTGCAATAGCGGTGTCAGCGTCGCGGCTGATCAACAGTTGAATATCGTCTACACCATCGTAACTGCTGCCACGGCTGTAGTTGGGGTCGAGAAAAATCTCGATCGAATCATCATTGAACAGTCTGGTGGTCCCGGGTTCAGTAGAGATGTTCGTATCGTCGGTTACATCGACAAACAGATACAAATACTGCGCATTCCAGGTGGCCTGCCACTCGGCGGACAGGTCGCTACTACCGGAAGGGGGGTTAGCTGCTGTTGATACGCGAATGATATCGTGCAGTTCGCGCGTCTCCCACAAGACATCTCTGAGACCGTCAATGGCGATAGTGGCAGGGGTGCCGGTCAGCGCAATACTGCTCGCTTCGCTGGCACCCATATCCGGATCGGACGATCGCAGTAAATGGTGCGCATCACGTGGTTCTGCAGTCGTAGTATCGCCGGCATCGATGGCCGGGCTGTCCGCCAACAGCGCGTGGGTCAGCAATCCACTGCTGCCAGTGGCAAGGGGTGACAACAGTGCGCTGATATTGCTGATATCGCCCGCGCCGGATAGTGAAGCGGTGCCATCGCTGTCCAGGTTGTTGCCAAGGCTTGTTATCTTGCTGGCGCCTTTGACGTTGCCGGTGTTGCTGGATGCGGCGGTGTTGGCTTCGAGAATCGAGTTTGAAATATCGACAGATGCGCTGCCACTGAGGTGTAACCCGCCACCGGCACCGCTGCCGTCGGTGCCTGCTTCATTAAATGCGATCGTGCTGTTGTTGATAAAAACTGCTTGGGCCGATCTGATAGCGCCGCCATCATCGGACGCACGGTTGCCGCTCAGCGTGGTGTTGTTCAGTGTGAGTGACGCGCCTGAACCCACCGAAGAAATTGCCCCCGCCTGCGCTGCGTTGTTGGCGTACATGGTGACATCGTTATAGGTCTGTATCGCCTCCTCACCGCTTACCGCGCCTCCCTTGACGGTCGCGGTGTTGTTGTAGAACGTAGAGTTATTGGCAAGTAAAGTGGCCCCTTTTAGTTCAACCGCACCACCTTCGGCCGCGCTATTGCCGTGCGCTACTACGTGGTCGAAGCGTACGGTGCCGCCATCAGATAAAACCGCGCCACCTCGGTCACCAGAGGTATTGCCGCTTAGCGTTACGTTGGTAAAGGTGACGTCTGAATTGGCATGCGCCTCAACGCCTCCACCGGTGGTGACGTGATATCCGTTCACCAGCTGCAGATTGTCGAATACGACAGTGTGGGCGCCCGGGATCTGTATCACCCGGCTTTTCGATTCGGCGTCGATGATGGTGCCATCCTGACTCTCACCGCGCAGTGTCATGCCACTGTCGATTGACAACTCGCCGGCACCACTGCGCTGGTAGTGGCCATCGGGCAGGTAGATCTCATTGTGCCCGGCTTCGTTGTCTGCCGCCTCGATCGCCTCTCGCAGTGAGATTTCACCATCGGCACCGGGGTTGTCGACGAGTGCCTGAATCCCCGAGGTATCGCCGTCGCTATGATCAAGCTCGGTGGTGACGGTCAGCGGTGCAAACGCTGCCAGTTCGTCGAGCCAGTCATCCTGCGCCTGGTCTGAAAGCGCGATGGCCGTATCGACGTCACCGATCGTATGTTCCAGTGCCCAGTCGCCGCCACGAGACAAATGCCCTGTTGTGTCGATGCTTGCTGCCACGTTGCTGGCCGTGGCGTCGGCCCAGAGCTGTAGCAGTGCCAGGCCTTCATTGTCGGCAGCCAGATCGCACCCGTACAGCAGAAAGTCTGCATCGTTGACCAGTGCCTGCTGCCACTGTGCCATCGCTGGCTGGGCCGATTCGATCTGGTGCTGCGTCAGCCAGCTATCACCCAGTTGCAGGCCCGCGCTGCTGCCATGGGAGAATAGATGCACTGCCGACACGTTGTCGCTGGTGGCAAAAATTGCAGAGAGCTGCTCGATGCCATCGCGTTGTGGATCGAGGACGTGAACCTGCAGATTTCGCCCGGCCTCGTGCTGGCGGTTGAAGTCGGCAAGCAACTGTTCGTGGTTGGCGACGGTGGGATCGATCACCACCAACTCAAGTGCGGTGTGGCCGGCTGTCAGTGTGGGTGATGGGTCATCGGCCGGTTGCAGTAACTGCGCGTCAATATCGGGCACGCCGAGCAGGTCAGCCGAAAACAGGGTTCGCGGCTCAAGGGCCTCCACCACAGGTTCAGCGACGCACTCTCTGCGCTGGTTGCCGGTTCGCGAATCGGATAGCTGGCGTTTGGATTTTTCGCGCTTGTTCGCCGGCATAGAGTCCTTGGCCTGGCCGCCGGCGTGATTGAGGTGGCGGACGGCGAAGCCTTAAAGTTCAGTCGTAACTGTAGGAATCGGCCGGATGACGTTGATATTGAATCAGTTTAGGAGAACTGGCTGACAGACTGGGAGGGTGGTGCGACGGTCGCGCGCCGGGCACCGGTGCGCGCGGGCCCGGGCGGGGTGCGGGGTGTTCTTTTGCCGCGCTAACCGAGTTGAGAGAAGTGGCCTTGCTAGCGCAGGCGAGCCTCGATTGAAGCCATGACTGCCTCTACCGTCGCCGCCACCGAGGTGTATTGCTCGTCTGCGCTCAACAGGGACTCTGCGCCGACTGGCAGGGGCGGTTGCTGGCCGATGGCGTTGTGCACCGCGGCGGAGAACTTCGCCGGATCTGCAGTCTCGACCAGCACCAGTTGATCACCGCTGTTGCCCTGCATCTGGCGCGCCGCGTGTACAGCCGTCGCCGAGTGCGGGCAGACGATCTTGCTAAATTCGCTCCACATCCAGCGCATCGCGTCGTTGGCCTGTTCGGTACTGCATCGGTGGGCGGAAAAGTCTTCGTGCAGCGCTTCGAGCTCTTTGTTATCCAATGCATAGCAGCGCTGCTCGGCCAACTGTTTTTGCGCCTGCCTCACTGACTCGCCCGATTTGCCTTTCAGGTGCCACAGGAAACGCTCGAAATTGCTCGACACTTGAATATCCATGCTCGGGGAGATGGTTTTGTGTGTCTGAGTCGCCTCCATTTTGCCGCACTCGAACAGGCGTGGCAGCACGTCATTCTCGTTCGAGGTGACCACCAGGCGGTTGATCGGTGCGCCCAGCTGACGCGCAATATAGGCGGCATACACATTGCCGAAGTTGCCGGTTGGCACGATAAAGCTCGCGTTGCGACCGGTTTGCCGGTGGATGCTGCCAGCGCTGTGAAAGTAGTAAGCCGACTGCAGCAGGATGCGAACAAGATTGATCGAGTTGACAGCGGTGAAACCGAACTCGTCAGCCTGAGGGGTCTGGTAGAGCGCTTTGACGATACGCTGGCAGTCGTCGAAATCGCCATCGACGCACAGCGGCAGAACATTGCCAGCCCCCAGTGTTGTCATCTGTCGACGCTGAAACTCTGACACGCCGCCATTCGGGAACAAGACCACCACGTTCAGCCGCTGGCGATTGGCGAACGCCGATACAGTGGCGGCGCCGGTGTCGCCCGAGGTAGCGCAAAGCACGGTGGCACGGCGTTGCTCTCTGGCGAGCCGGGCATCCAGGATTTCTGCCAGTGGTGCCAGCGCATAGTCCTTAAAGGCGAAGGTCGGGCCGCGAAAAAGCTCCAGACTCCAGAGGTGATCAGTGATCGGCTTGAGTGGTGGATTGGCGGCCGGGCCAAATGCCTCCATCGCTTTCGGGATCGCCTGATTGAGCAGGTCTGGCTCGAAGGAGTCGCCGCCAAAGAGATTGAGGACCGCGATTGCGGTGTCAGCGTAGGAGCCCTGCAGCAGCGCTTCGAGTTGGTCACTACTGGGTTGCGGCCACTCGGACGGGACGAAAAGCCCGCCGTCGGCCGCGGTTCCCCGGCTGACGATATCGGCCAGGCTGAGTGATTGATTGTCACCGCGCGTACTGGTGTAATTCACCGCTTTTTCTCTTTTACCGTCGCTGATACGTCGTTGATGGGCAGCCTGCTGGCTGCTGTTGGACAGTCGTTGGGTGCCACTGGCCGACTGATCCGATAGTGTACCCGTTACGCCGGTGAATGATGTTGTTGTTTCAATCGGTTTCAATAATCTGAGCAGCCATGACCGACTCTACTTCAAGCAGTGAAAGGCCCGCACGCAGGCGTCGCCGAGGCCGCCGCGTCGCCGCTGGCGGATTGGCGCAAAAGCCGTTCCGGCAGTTGCGTCGCATCACCGCGCCGATTGATCTGGCATCGGCAGAGGCGGTGGAACAGATTCATCAGGCCTCGCTGCAGGTGTTATCAGAAACCGGTATTGCAGTACTGCACGATCGCGCCCGGCAGATCATGCAGGATGCCGGGGCGAGTGTTGGTCCCGACAATCGCGTGCGATTTGATCCGGCATTGATTGGCTCTCTGATCAGTTCGATCCCGGCGCAGTTCACACTGCACGCGCGCAACCCGGATCACAACGTGGTCATGGGCGGTGATTCTATTGTCTTCGCGATGATGGCCAGCGCGCCAAACTGCTCTTGTCTGCAGCATGGCAGGCGCACTGGCAATCGGACGGATTATCAGAACTTTCTGAAACTCGCGCAGATGCACAACATAATACAAGTGCTTGGCGGCTATCCGGTGGAGCCGGTCGATCTGCATCCGTCGGTCCGACACCTTGACTGCATCGACGACTTTCTCACCCTGACCGACAAAGCCTACTGTATCTATTCGCTCGGGCACGAGCGCGTCACCGACGCGATCGAGATGACTCGCATCGCGCGCGGCATCAGCCGTGAGCAACTGGCCGCCGAGCCAAGTCTTTTCACCATTATCAACACCAACTCGCCACTGCAGCTCGATATCCCGATGATGCAGGGCATTATCGACATGGCGTCGGTCGGGCAGCCCGTGGTGATTACCCCGTTCACGCTGTCAGGTGCGATGGCGCCGGTTACGATACCTGGCGCGCTGGTGCTGCAAAACGCCGAGGCGCTGGCCGGGCTGGCGTTTTCACAGATGGTCAATCCCGGGTGTCCTGCGATGTACGGTGGCTTTACCTCGAATGTGGATATGCAGTCTGGCTCGCCGGCTTTTGGCACACCTGAATATATGAAGGCGCAACATATCGGCGGGCAGTTGGCGCGTCGCTACAACGTGCCCTATCGAACCTCCAACGTCTGCGCTGCGAACACTGTCGATGCGCAGGCGGCCTACGAGAGTGTGTTTTCCCTGTGGGGTGCGGTGAACTCGGGCGGCAACCTGCTGATGCATGGCGCCGGCTGGATGGAAGGTGGACTGTGTTGTTCGTATGAGAAAACCATTCTCGATATCGATCTGTTGCAAATGGTCGCAGAATTTCTGACACCGCTTGATTTCTCGGCCGATGAGCTGGCGCTGGACGCCATCGCCGAAGTGGGTCCAGGTGGCCACTTCTTCGGTACGCAACACACCCAGGATCGATTCAAGGACGCATTCTATGCACCGATCCTGAGCGATTGGCGAAACTTTGAAAGCTGGCAGGAAGCCGGCAGCCCGGATGCGATGAAAAAGGCCAACCAGCTATGGCAGCAGCGCCTGGGTGAATATCAGGCCCCGGCGATGGACCCGTCGATTCGCGAAGCGCTGAGCGATTTTGTTGCACGTCGCAAGGAAGCGGGCGGCGTCACCACCGACTTTTAGCGGCTCACTACCGCCTGCGGCGCGATCGTGTGTGGCCCATAGTTAACGGCGGTGATGGGTGAGTAAGATGTGACCGGTTGGCCGCAATGGCCAAGCAGATTGTGTTTGCCGCTTTCACTGGCATAGCTGTTGCGCGCCACGCAGTGTTCGGCAAGGTTGCCAAACGCTATGCGTCGGCAATGCCCGGGCGGGCATGCGTTGACGTCGGTCTTCACACGGAACCGATTTGAGCGCCGCAATTGAACTCTTCAAGCTGTCCTAAAAAAAAAGACGTTGTGCTTGTCGTTGCTTCTGCCGGCGGGCACCTGAGCGAAGCGCTGTGTGCGCTAAGCCTGGTAGAGTCCGAGCTGCATCTGGTGTGCAACAAGAACATGCTCGAGAATGCGCGCTTCAAACGCATCTATACCATTCGTGATTCGCAGTACAACGCGTTGATCCACGCTGTCAACCTGTTGCGCGCACTGTGGTTGTTTATCAGGGTGCGTCCCGATTCGATGTTCAGCACAGGCGGGCCGATCTGTCTGCCGTTTGCGTTGGTGGCAAAACTCACCGGCACCCGGTTTGTCTACCTCGATACCATGGCGCGGGTCACCAGCTTGTCGAACACCGGCAGGATCATCGAGAAATACAGCCTTTGCGATGTCTTCCTGTGTCAGTGGCAGGCAATTGCCGAGCAGCATGAATCGGTTGAGTACTGTGGCACAGTATTCAGGATGGCAGACTAGCCGTAACGTCTGAGCAACACATTGATGGAAAAGCCGCTGATTCTGGTGACGATGGGCACCAATGACTACCCCTTCAACCGCTTGTATAACTTCATTGCCGCCGATCCGCTTTTCGCATCGCACGAAGTCGAATGGTTTATTCAATGCGGTAGCTGTGTGGTTGAGCGCCCGCCCGCCAATGGCACGGTCACAGCACTGGTATCGCGCAAGCAAATGGATGATTTAATTCAACGCGCAGCGCTGGTTGTCAGCCACTGTGGCATAGGCAGCCTGAATCAGATGCTCCAGTACCGAAAGCGCACCATCTTCGTGCCGCGTGTGCAGCGCTTTAGCGAATTCTCTGATGACCATCAATTGCAGATCGCGGGCGAGATTAGAAACCGCCTGATTACAGTTGTCTTTCCCGATGACGATTTTCCGACACTGAATCTATCGCAGTTGGTCGCAGACGCTGCCGTGCCGTGCGAAAGCGCCGACATCATCAACTATGATGTGGCCGAAATCGTCCGCCGTAAACTGGCGGGCTGAGACACAGTTTAGGTGTTGTTGGTTCTGAATTGACTGGGGATTGACACCGTTGCCGGTTATTGGCGCGAATTGACAGAAATTCGGCTCGTGGCACAGCTTGTGCGTTTTTGCGTAGATTCTGCAACTTCTCCGGACCTACGTATGGTTTTCAGTTGGCGACGCAAGTCCAGCGCTCTAGCCCGTTTTTCAATAATTGCGCTGGCCCTGGTTTTCCACTTTGCATCGCCAGGTGCAATGGCTCAGGACGTGACCCCCGATCTGTCCGACAGAACCGCACAGCACCTGAGCGGCCTTGGCAATGATTCCAGAGCTAAAGCGGTTGAGCTTGGCGACTTCAACGGCGACGGTGCAGAAGATCTGGTCATCAGTCGTCGCGATGCCAACCCGATATTGCTGCTCAACGAATCCGGCGTGCTGGTGAATCGAACCAGCGAGTGGCTGCCCTCGGCTGGACAAGCATCTAATTCCAACTACGCGGAAGCCTTCGACGCCAACGGCGATGGCTTGACCGATATTGTGTTTGGACGACTGGGCCGAACACTGCGGTTGTATCGCAACCTCGGCGTCGATGGAAACGGCGACTGGCTGGGTTTTGATAGTGGCACTAACATAAGCGGCGCCAGCGATATTCTGGTGGTCGAGTCCGGTGATATGACCGGCGATGGCTCGCCGGATCTTTTCGTGATTCAGGTCGAGTTCGCCACCAACCGTCTGCTGGTCAACGATGGCGATGGAAACTTCACCGCGCAGAATGCCAAACTGGGTGGTCTGGGTAATCTCACGCGCGGGCACGCGGCGCTGATTGCCGACGTCGAGGGTGACGGTGACAACGATGTGGTTTACATCGAGTCTGATCTTTTTCTGCATATTTACTACAACGACGGCGAGGGCAACTTTGCCAATAGTCGCCGAAGCACATTTCGCAATCCCGATAACTTCGCCTACATCTTTGGTGCAGCGGATTTCAATGGCGATGGCATATTCGACTATCGCCAGTATTCGAACCCGGCACCGATGGCGGAAATGTCTACTGGCACCTTCGACAGCAACGGCATTCCGGAATACGAAATCCGCCAGGACGGCCCCATGCTGCGCGGCAACCGAAAGCATGGCTTTGTACATATGCGCGATTTCGATGCTGATGGCGACATGGACTACGTGCTGTCCAGTATGCTGCGAAACTTCGGTGGCCTGACCAATACCACCGAGGGCATGCGCACCGAGATGGTATTAAACCAGGGGGTGAACTCAGGCGTGTTCACTACGTTTGTCGCGCCGGCCTGGGCCAATGAAGAGTCGTATGACATGAAGATGATTGACGTCAACCTCGACGGCAATCTGGATATGTTTATTGGCCATCAGAATCGCTATGCGGTCTATATTAACAACGCCGCACCGCGCTTGGTTGAGATCGAATCGGTAACCTCTGCGCCGGTGCAGGCGGGCAGTGAAGTTACCATGAGTGCGTCGGTCCAGTTCGGCAACAACCTGGTCTATGACTGGGATTTTGGCGATGGCCAGAGCGCGACTGGCAATGGTCCCACTATCAGTCATACCTACGCCGAGCCTGGTCGTTATCAGGTTGTGGTAACGGTGACTGGTAGCGATGGCAGTGACCAGCAGGTGTTTACACAGCGCGTTCACGAACCGCTGCAGGCGACAGCACCCTCGTCGTCGATGGATATTGTGTTCGAGGCGCGCGCTGACGGTGATCGCGTCTATGTGGTCAATCCGGACAATGACAGTGTCAGCGTGATCGACGCTGCCAGTGGCGCGTTGCTGGCTGAAATTGCCGTCGGCGACAACCCGCGCAGTCTGGCGCTGGATGATCCCGGTGTGCTGCGCGTGGTGAACAAAGACGATGCGACCGTCACTCAGGTGGATACCAATTCGCTCAGTGCAGCCGGCACGCTGATCTTGCCGACAGCATCGAAGCCGCACGGCATCGTATTCGATGCTGACAAGCTCTACGCCTATGTTGCACTGGAAGCTGCCGGCAAAATTGTCAAGGTGGATTTCTCAAGCCAGCAGATTGTAGCTGAAGTAGCGACTGGCGAGCATCCACGTGAACTGGGTTTAAGTGCAGACGGCAGCAAGCTCTACGCGCCTAGATTCATCAGCCCGCCGACTGCCGGCGAAAGTAGCCGCTCACCCGCGGCCGGCGGTGGCGAAGTGCTGGTGATCGATACTGCGGCGATGGCCGTGCTCGACACCATCGCCATTCCTTACAATGAACCGGCCAACGATCTGGATACCAATGTCGAGAACCGGGGCATTCCAAATTATCTGCGAGCACCGGCGATGTCGCCCAGTGGTTTGAGTGCGATATTGCCTTCCAAGGTCGACAACATCTATCGCGGTTCAATGCGTGACGGCAACGCTCGCGAACACGATATGCTGGTGCGCGGTATGTTGTCGCGTATCGATTTGACGGCCGACGCAGAGATCATCGATTCGCGCTTTCACTTCGACAACAACAGCCAGCCGACGGCCGTGGCCTTTGGCCCTACCGGTAACTACCTGTTTACCGTGCACGAGGCCAGCCGCGCGTTTGAAGTGCTGGATTTCTACAGCAACACGATTGTTTTCTCGACCGAAGTGGGCTTTGCACCACAGGGCCTGACTGTGTCCAATGATGGACGCCGCGTGTTTGTACACAACTACCTGTCACGCAGCGTCAGCATTCTGGATTCATCCGGTCTGATGGATGGCACCAGCGCCAACGTCGATGTGATCGATACGGTCACCACGGTTACTAACGATGCGCTGAGTGAACTGGTACTGCGCGGCAAGCAATTGTTTCACGACTCCAGTGACTTGAGGCTGTCAGCGCAAAAGTACATCAGTTGCGCAAGTTGCCACGATGACGCCGGCCACGACGGTCGGGTCTGGGATTTTAGTGATGCCGGTGAGGGCTTGCGCAACACCATTGATCTGCGTGGCCGCGCGGGCATCGGCGATGGCAACGTACACTGGTCTGCCAACTTCGATGAGTTTCACGATTTCGAAAACGACATTCGAGAGATCTTCGACGGCACCGGCCTGCTCGACGATACGGATTTTGCCGATTCAGCGGCGCCGCTCGATGCGCTGAATCCGAAAGCCGGGCGCAGCGCCGATCTCGATGCACTGGCGGCCTACGCCTCGACACTGAACACACACGGCACCAGCCCGTATCGCGACGCAGACGGCAGCCTGAGCGCTGCAGCAGTGCGTGGCAAAGAGGTCTTCCGACAGGCCGATTGCGCCCTGTGTCACTCTGGTACTAATTTTACCGACAGCCCGTCGGCAGTCGGGCATAACATCGGAACCGTCGATCAGGACACCGGCGGCCGACTGGGGCAAGCTCTGCTCGACGGTGGTCTGGATACACCCACATTGCGTGGCCTGTGGCATGGTGCCCCCTATTTACACGACGGCGCTGCGGCAACGCTGCAGCAGGCTGTACTTGCGCATACCGACGGCATGAACTTCGATGTCAGTACGCTGGCAGACGATGCGCTGGATGATCTGGCGGCCTATCTGCTGCAAATTGACGACGGTGAACAGGTCGCAAGCTCAATCAACGATATTGACGGCGATGGCATCAGCAACAGCATCGATCCGGACGATGACAACGACGGCGTCGATGACATCAACGATGCCTTTCCAAACGATCCTGCTGAAACCGCTGACAGCGATGGTGACGGCACCGGCGACAACGCCGACGCACTGCCGAACGACCCGAGCGAGCAATTCGATACCGACGCCGATGGTGTCGGTGACAACGCCGATGCGTTTCCGCTGGATCCGAATGAATTCCGCGATACTGATGACGACGGCATTGGCGACAATGCCGACACTGATGCCGATAACGACGGTATTCCGAATGAAGTGGAATCGGGGGCAGGGCTTGCCGTAGCGATTGGCAGCCAGCTCACCACATCGCGGGCCTCGTTTGAGGCGGCGGCAGACGGTAGCTGGGTCAGTGTCACCCGCGCCGAATACGATGCCATGGCGGCGAATCTGAACGGGGCCGCGCGCTTTGGCACCGCTGAGGAGAATGTCCGCACCGGCATCCTGGGTAACTTTGGCGGCGATGCCATGTACACCTTTGTGCATCGCAGCAATCCATCTGCCGGCAATGTTCACGTCGTCGCCTTCAAGCGTGGCAGCAGCGAGCCCAGTGTCGGTGGCAATGACATCGTGCGCTTATCAGCCAATGCCGATGGCACGGCGTTCGATCCAGTAGGTACGCCGTTGCCAAACGGTGCAGTCGATGGCAATGAGGAATTCTTTGTCCTGAAAGGGGCAGAGCAGACCGTCTACGATCAACCACAGTACATTGGCCTGTCTACCGATCAGAATCGATCGATCTACTACAGCGCGAACAATACATCGGGCAGTTACAGCCTCGGCAGTACCACGTCTGGTGATACTGCATCGTGGGGCTGGTCGCTGCAGGGCATTACCGTACCCGTATTGCAGGACGATGATTTGCAACTGGCCGATGCCGATAACGACGGCAAGCCCAATCAACTTGACCTCGACTCCGACAACGATTCAATTGCTGATGTGATCGAGGCCGGTGGTGTCGATGCCGACAATGACGGCATCATCGACAATGCGTCGACGGCGCAGGGCACATTGCTCGAACCGACCGATACCGACAACGACGGCGTGCCGGATTATCTCGATACCGAGAGCACCAACGCCGCCAATGACGGCACGGGCCCGACCGATATCAGCACCACACCGTTTGCGGCTGAGGATACCGATGGCGATGGTGTGCTGAATGGCGATGGTCGAGTGGATATCGACAACGACGGTTGGGATGATGTTGCCGATGGACAGATTGGCGATGGCGGTCCCACCGATCCGGTTGACCCGGTTGACCCGGTTGACCCGGT
>CAZNIS010000012.1:0-27423 GCA_964573105.1 uncultured Granulosicoccaceae bacterium | reverse complement strand
CCGGTTGACCCGGTTGACCCGGTTGACCCGGTCGATCCCGTTGATCCTGTCAATCCGGCCGATGGCAGCTTCAATCCGTCGGCATCCATACTGGTCGATGGCAATGTCTCTGACTGGAATGATCTGGTCGACTATGGCCCCGATCCGGATGACGTGAGCGGGCCTGCCAACGTGCTGGATTTTGCCAGTGCCGCGATCGCACACGATGACAACTACTTCTACTTTCGCTACAGCAACCATGCGCCGGATGCAGTCCAGATCAGTTGGGGTATGAGTGTGCAAATCGATACTGACGCCAACCCGGCAACCGGCTTTAGAGGTTTTGGCAACGAACTGCCGATCGGCGTCGATTACATGATCGAGGGTCAGACCCTGCATCGCTACACCGGCAGCGGCAACGACTTTAGCTGGGCCCCAGGTGAGTTGCAGCCCGCTGTAACCAACGGCGCTGAATTCGAAATGCAGGTGCCGCGCGAGGCACTGGGCAATCCGGCCGCGATGCGTTTGTTCTTCTACGCCAACAACACAGCCGTAAATGGTGATGCACTGGATTTCTATCCCGATGCGGCGGCCGACATCAACGCGGCGCTGGAAGATCGAAGCTTTGCCTACAACGCCGGTACCGATCCGGTGATCCCTGTGATCGTGGATCCGCCTGCGCCCACTGAACCGGCATCCGTGTTGTACAACCCGGTGACGAGCCTGAGCGTCGATGGCGAACTGGCTGACTGGGGCCAGCTGGCATCTTTCGGCGGCGACCCGAATGATGCGAGCGGTGAAGGTAATGTCATCGACTGGCGAGAGGGCTGGTTGGCGCACAGTGACAGCAATTTCTATATCGGCTGGATCAACGACGAAGCGGCCCAGCTTAGCTGGGGTAACGGCATCATGATCGATACCGATCAGGATCGCACTACCGGTTTCACAGGCTTCGGCAACGAGCTGCCAATTGGCGTGGACTATCTGCTCGAAGCCGACACCATCCACCGCTACACCGGTGCCGGCACCGACTGGGTGTGGGCGGATGGTGGCGCGATTGCGCCGGTCTTTGCCGGCAATAACGTCGAGTTGTCCGTGCCTCGTGCGAGTCTTGGCAACCCGGTGGCAATGGATCTCTTTTTCATTGGCAACAATAACGCGACCGGCGGCACGGTAATCGACTACTACCCCGATGCCGTGAGCAACCGCTCGGCCAGGGCAGCAGATCGAAGCTTTAGCTACAGCACGGTTGAACCACAGACGCCGGTTGATCCGCCCGCGCCGTCGATTGAGATTGCACTGGATGGCAACCTCCAGGAATGGGAGCAGAGTCAACAGCTCGGTGGTGAAGACCCGCAAGATATGGTCGCGCCAAACGCGCTCGACTGGCGTCGTCTGGTGATGGCAAACGACGGACAGTATCTCTACCTGGGTTACCAGGGCTATCAGCCGCTGACACTGGGCTGGGGTCTGGGTGTGTATCTCGATGTGGATCAGGATGCGAGTACCGGCTTCAGAGGGTTTGCCAATGAGCTGGCCGTGGGGGCGGATTTTCTGCTCGAGGGTACAGAACTGCTGGAATACACCGGCGCGACACAGAATGAATGGTCCTGGGGGCCGGAGCAAACCGTTGAGCTGATTGTCGCCGGTGACAGTGCCGAAGGTCGTATTGCGCTGTCGATGCTGGGTGTAACTGCTGGCGTCGATGTGGTGCTGCGGGGCGATAACTCTGCCTTCGGTGGCGATGCGGTCGACTTCCACCCCGATACTGGCCTGTTGAGCTATACGTTAGAGCAGACCAGTACTCCGTCGAATGATGAGCCTTTCGCACAGGCGGCCCACGGTGGCAGTGGTGGCGGTGCATTTGGCAGCCTTTGGCTGATGCTGGTCGCCGTTTTCGCCGCACTCGGTCGGCGCTATCGTTATCTACAGGGGTTAAAGATGAAAAGCAGACTGCTCACCACCGGCGCGCTTGGCGCCAGCCTGTTGTTGTCCGCCTGTGGTGGCGGCAATGGTGGTGCGACTATTCAGTCCGGTGCGCCGAGTTCGCCGAGCAACCAGCCGAGCTTTCCCGATAGCACGGATCAAACGGCCAATGCCAATCCGTCTTTTGCCAGTGCACTGGCGCGTCTTTCGCTCGATGGTACGCAAGTAGTGCCCGCTGTGCCGACTCGCGCCCGCGGTGCCGTCAGTCTGAACCTCAATACCGTCAGTGGCGATTTGTCCGGTACGCTTGAGCATTCGGTAGCTGCTGCCAGTGGTGCTACATTGCATATTGGATCAGTGGGGCAAAACGGTGCGGTGATCGTGACGCTTGAGGCCACGGCCACTAACGAGTTTCAGGTTCCGTCCGGCACCATGCTGAACGAACAGCAGATCGCTGTATACCAATCGGGTGGTATGTATGTCAGTGTGCAATCGAGTGACTGGCCAAACGGTGAAATCCGCGCACAGCTCACGACCGACCCGATTGATATAACAGTGCAGCCGAACCTCGATGATATTCAGGCCAAGGTGTTCACACCTATTTGTTCGGGCTGCCACACCGGTGGTGGATCGAGTCTGCCGGGTATCATGGATCTGACCACGGCTGACGGCAGCTACAATTCACTGATCAATACGTTAAGTTTGCAAGAGCCCGACAAAGATCGTGTTTCGGCCAACGATGCGGATAACAGCTATCTGATCAACAAGCTTGAGGGCACGCAGCTAACGGGTTCGCAAATGCCATTTCGTGGTACGCCACTCGATACCGATGTAGTGGATGCGATTCGGCAGTGGATTGATCAGGGCGCGTTTCGCTAACACGCGTCTTACACTGGAAAAAAGGGGGCCATGATGTGATGGCCCCTCTCATCTATTTTGCCCGCACAGCGTTGTAGTAGTTGTTGGCGCCAATGTCATCGAAGTGATCGATCTGCTCAAAGCCCGCGTCGGCAAGTATCGCCTCATAGCGCCGCTGCCCCAGCGACTGGCAGCTGATACCAGTATTTAAATCGTTCCAGCAGCCTGTCTCAAGTGGTGCGGTAATCAGCAGTCGTCCACCCGGTTGAACCACGCCAGACAAACGTTTGATCAGATCTGCCTGTTCATCTTCTTGTAAAAGAAAAAGCAGTCCAATCGCTATGGCCGCATCAAACTGCCGAGCAAAAAAATCGCAATCCTGCACCCGGGCGCATTGCAGCGGTACCGTCGGGAAACGGTTGCCAAACGTCTTACACAGCGTTGCAGAGCCATCGATCGCGTGCAATTTCAGTCCGGCGTCAATCAGGGTTTGGCTGACCGGATAGCCGCCGCCGCAACCCAGCTCGATAATCGATGCACCGCGTGGCAAGGTGCCAGCCCAAGACGCGATAACCCTGGTGCCAACGGCGGAGCGATCGCGTGCGGCCAGAAAGCCTGCCGCATTGCGTTCATAAGCCTGTGCCGCGTCCTCGCTTGTCATCGATTCGATGCAGCGTTAGGTACTTTCCAGATAATCTGCGATTTGCGGGGTGCGATAGCCATCCTCACGCCAGAGTATCGGAAAGTAGTTCTCATCCAGAGTGTTGTCGTTTAACCGCTTGTAGCGACTGTATATCGGGCCGATTCCCTGCCCAAAGTGCTCCGGCACGTATTGCACGTCGGCCGGCATTGCATGCAACACCAGTGATCGACGCGGATTCGGGCCCGGGTTGGCGCCGGATCCGTGCCAGGTTTTGCCGTGGTGAAACGAGCCACCGCCGGCGGCCACTTCCACGTAGTGAATCTCCGCCTCGCTGCCGGCTCTGGCGGCCGCCTCGCGCATCGGTTTTAAGTAATCGGCCGGTGCGTGAAACTCGCCAATCGGTTCGCCCAGCGCCCAGCAGTGTGAGCCACGCGCGAATTCGATGGTGCCGCCGCTTGCCGTGGTATCGTCCAGCGCAATCCAGCAGGTGGCAATCTCGCCGGGGGAGAACCAGCTCAGGAAGGCGTTGTCCTGGTGATAGCCCAGCGATTTGGTTTCGGGCGCTTTCCAGATCACGTTGTCGATCATAATTCGCACGCCCGACCAGCCCGTTAGCTTACCGATCGAGCGGCCAAGTGATTCGTCAAGCACCACACGGGCGATTGCCCGATTGGCTTTCCAGCCGTTGCAGATCTGCCGCGACAGCGTTGGATCGCTGGTGCCGTTTTGCCAGTTGACTTCATCTGGCCTGACACCAGTTTCGAATATTCCGTTGAACAGATCGTCAAATGCGCGATGCAGACCGCCCAGCGCCTGAGGATCAAGCAGGGCGTCGACCACAACAAAACCGTCGTCGTCAAAGCGTTGTTTATGCGTAGTATCGGGAGTAAAAGGCATACTGTTTTGGTCAGAAGATATGACGGTTTCGAGTATAGTCATCTGTCTGAAACCTGATCAAGCCACTGTGCCCAGCAACCAACAGAGCGACTGATTGAATGGCCAGCTTCAAACCCCTTTGCTGTTCCCTGCTGATGTCACTGCTGTGCGCCGGCTGCGCATCACCGCGCGTCTCGCAGGCGGGGCCGGCAGTGTGCTGTCAGGAACAACCGGCAAGCACCTCAATCGACGCCGAAGTGATTGTCAGTGGCCTGCAGCGGCCGTGGGGCATGGCGTTTCTGCCCGACGGCTCGATTCTCGTCACAGAGCGCGGCGGTTCAATGCGCCGCGTGGTCGACGGGAGCCTGTCAGCGCCGCTCACCGGAGTGCCGACTGTGAAGGCTGCCGGGCAGGGCGGGTTGCTCGATATCGCGCTCGATCCGGATTTCGGCGATAACCGCACCTTGTATCTGTCCTATGCCGAGCCAGATGAAACGGGTCGTGCCAGTACCGCGGTGGCGCGTGCACAAATCGACGATGACTACACTGGTTTACAGAATGTTGAAACAATCTTCAGCGCCAACAACAAGAGCAGCGGCGGGCGTCACTTTGGATCGAGGCTCAGATTTGCACCCGACAATACACTCTACGTCACCGTGGGTGATCGCGGTACGCAGATGCGCGCGCAGGATCCATTTGACCACGCAGGCTCCGTCGTTCGCATCAATCGCGACGGATCAGTACCGAGCGATAATCCGTACGCTGATGGCAATAAGGCATTGCCAGAGATCTGGTCAACTGGCCATCGCAATCCGCAGGGAGCCGCGATTCATCCGGTGACCGGTGAGCTGTGGACCTTGTCGCACGGTGCAGCCGGTGGTGACGAGCTGAATCGGCCGCAAGCCGGTCGCAACTACGGCTGGCCGGTGATCTCATACGGCAGCAATTACTCGGGTCGCGGCTTTGATAAAGGGGTACAAGCCGATGGCTTCGAGCAACCCGCCTATTACTGGGATCCATCTATCGCTCCGTCCGGACTCGCGTTCTACTCGCCTGACGCATCCATTGCCAAGATTCCCGCCTGGAGCGGATCGCTGCTGGCAGGCGCGCTGAAATTTCAGCACTTATCGCGACTGATCTTCAATCGCGATGGCTCAATCACCGAAGAGCGCTATCTCGAAGGAGAGTTTGGCCGCATTCGCGATGTACGCAGTGGGCCCGATGGCGCCGTTTGGCTGTTGACCGACAGCGGCGATGGCAAACTGATCAGGCTGACGGCACCCTAGCCCAGACTAACCAACCACCCGTCGAGTGTACTTGTTCACGCCATAGCAGGCTGGTGTACAGGGATACTGTGAACAGGCACCCGATGGGTGAGACGCTGTATGGCGACACGTACGTATTTTTGACTATCTGTCGAGCGCGCAAGCTTGTGTAGACTTTTGCGGTTAATCAATTAGCCACCGCGCGATCGACTATTGCCGCTTTGTTTGAATAAGCGATGCGCACCGTTTTAGCCGCACAACGCGCGCAGCGTTTACTCGATGAAAAAATCCAACCGCTTTGCGGTACCACGCCTGTGGAAAACACTGCTGGACTCAATGCAGGTTGATCCGCAACTACTCGCCGCCGACAAAAATTTCCCAGTTCGTGCGCTGGTTGACAGTGACACTGGCCTGCGCTCTGACCACTACGTCCGTTTTTGGCAAATTGCCGCATCGGTGGCGGGAGGCAGAGGATTTCCCCATCGAATTGCCGCACACCTGTCACTGGACCAGTTTGATTCCTCGGTATTTGCTTTCATGTGCAGTGGTCACCCGCTGGCTGCATTGAATCGGCTCTCGGCGTTTCGCGCGCAAACCAGTCCATTTGGCTTGAGCCTGTCTGAGGATGGAGATGCGGTCGTGTTAGGGTTTGATGGTACCCACGCGTCGTGCCCCGCCGTCTCGCTGCTGTGTGAAATGACGATCGTGATCCGGCTGCTGCAACTGGCGAGCGACGATAGCATTCGTCCAGTCAAAGTGGAAATGTCTGAACCGCCATCCAGTTACGATGGACTGGAGCCGATATTTCGCTGTCCGGTTGTGCAGGGCAGTCAGGCTCGGGTGTGGTTTGACAGTCGAACAATGCAGCAGCCATTTACTGCCGATGTAGAAGGTATGTGGCACTTTTTCGAGGGTAAATTTATACGCCTTCAGGATTTGGGTAGCGGTGCCTCCTACGCCGATCGGCTTCGCGCCGTACTGTTGGAATCAATGCCGGCCGGCAGATTTGCGATGGAGCAGCTGGCCGTCGATTTGAACAGCAGCAAGCGCACGATCCAGCGTCGTCTGAATGAAGAGGGAGAGCGCTATCAGGAGTTGCTACAAAAGTTGCGCTTGCAACTCGCCGATCATTATCTGATTCGTTCATCGATCGGCTTGGCTGACATTGCGCAATTGCTGGGCTTTGCCAATCGGCAATCGTTTGTCCGCGCCTACGCGATCTGGACCGGCAGGCAGCCACGTGCGACGCGGCGTGCCAGTCGGCCATTCAGTCAAGCGAACAGTTGATCTTCCAGACTCTTGCCCCGGATCAATCGTCGGTACGGTATGCCTGCGTCAGCCAGTGCCTGCAGGATAGCGATATCTACATTGGGGTGTGTGGTCTGGTCGTACTCGATTATGATATCGGTGGTGGAGCGCACCTGAACATCGGTGACGCCGGGCACGGCGCGCAATACACTATCAGCCGATCGTTCACCTGAGTCGCTGGTCCGCAGCGTGAGTGTGATGGTGCCTGCGTCACTGTCGCTGTCGATATTGCCGGTACCCTGTAACCGGCCTTCTTTCAGGTGTACCACGGTACTGCAGACTTTTTCCAGTTCATCCAGGTTGTGTGAACTGATGATGAAAGTCGCATTGGCAGCCTGGCTTGCAATCAGCTCGCGAATGATTCTGACGTTGGGTGGATCTATACCGGCGGTCGGTTCGTCCAGCATGACCAGTTGCGGTTCACCGATCAGGGCCTGGGCGATCATGATGCGTTTGCGCATACCATGACTCAGGCTTTCGGGTTTGTCGCGGCCACGATCGGCCAGTTGTACCAGCTCAAGCACCCGCGATGTTTCACTGCGTGCGCGCCTGTTGTCCATGCCGCGCAACTGAGCGTAGTGGCGCAGCTGTCTTTCGATGCTGAATGCCGGATCCATCCAGGCGTCTTGCGGCAGTGCCGAGATGTGATTCAGACCCTGCCTGCTACCGGGGCGTTGACCCAGCACCGTGACGCTGCCCTGACTTGGCAGAATAAATCCGCACACCAGGCTTAGAAAAGTAGTCTTGCCAGCACCGTTGGGTCCAATCAGTGCGATTGGCGGGCCGGCGCGCAACTGCAGGTTGATGTCAGTCAGTGCCTGCGTTTTACCGTAATTCTTACTTAGACTCTGGCAATCGATTATGTAGTCGCTCACAGGTCGCGCCTCTGCATCAGTCCGTAGCCTATGCCAAGTAACATCGCCGCCTGCAGTATCGGTATAGGTGCGAGTTGCAACGTTTGCCAGTCATTGAGTTGCAGCAAGGTGGAAATGTGCGCACCGGGGATAAACCACTTCAACACCGCAGCATCCGGATAGTAACGCGCGATCCAGCTCGTCAGTGCCGTCAGCACAATCCACAAGATGATTGCCCAGGTTGTGGCCTGGCGTGCGGATCCTGCAAAGAGCGATATCAGCGCCATGGCTGCGGTGTAGGCACCAAGCAGCAACATCACATTGACAAACACCATCAGCGCAGTATCCAGCGCGTAGGGCAATAGCGCTGGATCGCGAAAAAGTGCCAGTCCCAGGGTGGCGAGAATAGTGATCGCCACCAGCAGTGCCTGCACCAGCATCAGGCCGGTGAAACGACCGAACAGCAGACTGCTGCGTGTCGTGTGCAGGCTCAACAGGCGCAGTGTGCCACGGGTTCGATCCGATGCGGTCTGATCGGCGGCGATCGTCAGGCAGAAGATCGGAAAAATGTACAGTGCCACCACCCAGTAGACGGAAAACTCTGCCACGCGCCAGGTCAGCAAAGATTCGATCAGGCGCGAATTGAAGATCGAGCCGATCGCCCGACCCGTGCTGCCATCGGCAAGCCATACCGCGGCGTTGTAGATCAGATAGCGCAGGACCAGTGCCCAGACCAGCAGGGTGGCCAGGACCAGCAACAGACCCCGGCGGGTGACGAATACCCGCTGCAACTCAAGTGCAGCGATGGTGATGATGTTGCGGATTGTGCTCACGGCAAGGGTGGACTCCAACGGCGGACTATCCAGTGTAGCCGATGCAGGCGGGCAATGGTGTTTGTCGCGCGGGCGCGCTGGTGTCGGGGTTCACTCCAGCGGCAGTGCGGCAATTTTTTTATCCAGAAACGCGAGTCGCTCGGTCAGCCAGCTTGCAATGTACGCGCTGTTGCCGGGTGCGTGGCTGCCAGCACCCCGGTTGCCCGACGCTGGCCAGCGTCGCAGATTACGGTTGCGCGGATGCTCGTCATCGCCGCTGGTGTCTGCGCCAATCAGATCATGGTAGGCATCAAAGCGCGCAACAATGGCATCAACGGTAAAGAGACTTTGCCGAAGCTGCATCCAGCGCTTTCGGGCCAGTTCATTGAATCCTGTTTGCGGGATGCGCCACAGGCGTCGGATCAACAGGTTTTGTTCGGGTCGAAAGAACTCGATGGTCTGGTGGTAGGCTTCGCCGCCGCGCCAGTCGACGCCGAATGTGGCATCGTAATCCCACGGTTGAAAAAACCATTTGCCGGTTTGATTGCGGGCCAAATAGTAGTTTTTACCGAGCGTGTCAGTGTTGGCGGTCAGCAAGCGCAGCAGCCACATATCAACCACTGACGGCAGGTCGATAATCTCACCCACCTGTTGTGAAAATGTCCAGCCGGACGTGTCGTGCACAAATCTGAATAACGACTCGAGTTGATCGTATCGGTCGGCGTCCTGCAGATCGGGGTATTTTTGTTCAAAGTCCTGACGGATTTGTTCGGGGCGATAGAAGCCCGCTGTAGTGGACTGGGCCTTAAACAACACAGAGCCATTCTGCGGCAGATCAAAATCCACCTGATCCCAACGCGCGCGCGAGGCATCCCTCGGCACTGATACCTTTCTCAAATCCAGTAGTTTGCGATCCATTCTTTCGTGAATGACGTACAAACCGTGGTAGTGCCCGTTGAGAATGATTTCAGCAAAACTACCGGCAATGGTCGCCTGACCATAGGGTTTGTCAAGGTGCACAAAAGCCTGCGGCCGCATGGCGCGATAGATATCGTGGCTGACCAGATTGCGTGCGAACGATAAATCGCGATAGGCGGCATCGGCGATCCAGTCATCATCAGTGCGCAGATTCAGTAGCTGGACATTGCGCGACTTTTTCGGCTTTTTGTCTTTGCGAAATTCGATTGCATAGGGCTTTTTCGGGAATACCTGCGCGGTCACGCCACGTAGTTCAATCGCGAGATTCTGCCAGCCATTGCGCTTTTGGGCATTGCCGTCGATCCATTGATAGCGGCCGGGTAATTTCGGTTCATCGACAATCTTCTCGGCCTCGATGGCAAAGACCGGCAGTGGTGTGACGATCACGGTGAATTGTCGGCGTGTGTCACCGATTTTAAGTTCCATCGGAAATTGATCGCCATGCTGCATTGGCAGTGCTACGACCGTGTCGGCGGTCACGGCGTGATGGTTGAGCGACACCACGGACATACCATTCGGGTTGTCCACCATGCCAAGTGTGCCCACCAGCAACTGTCGCCTGCGATAGGCACCGCCGGGTGATAAAAAATAACGGTCCTCGCTCAGATCCCCGACCATAGTGTGATTGCCCCAAAACAGATCCGGTAGTCGGCTGGTGCCGACTGCGGGTGAGTCTGTATTGTCGGCGGCCATGCAAGTGGAGACGATAAGCCACATCAGTGCGGCACCGGTTGCACACAGGTGGCGTAGCCTGTTGTTGAGAGAGTGGGGCACTATCGGGTTGGTCGCGGCCGCAGTGGCAAGAGACTAACACGAGCCCGACTGCCTAATTGCGCGCGATAACTTTCGCGTTTACGCATCACCGGGGCCCGGTATCAGGCATAATCCGTGGCCCGTCAACCCCGGCTGTGGCAATGCCCGGCCCAATGGAACATCGAACTACAGATGGATACCCGCATAATCGCCGGCTGTGAAGAGTGGTGCGCGCTGCCGGCCCTCGGCATTCCGGCGATCAAGGTCCGTGTCGATTCGGGCGCCAAAACGTCATCGCTGCACGCCTTCAACATTAAAACGTTTACCCGCAACGGTGTGCGCTGGGTATCGTTCGAGGTTCACCCGCTGCAGAGTGATCGCGCCACAGTGTTGCGTTGCGAGGCGCCGGTGGTCGATCGCAGAGTCGTGCGCAACACCAGCGGTATTGGCGAAAAACGCTTTGTAGTACGCACCACGATCGGCTTTGGCGAGCAGAGCTGGGAGGCCGAAGTGACGCTCGCTAACCGCGACAGCATGGGCTATCGGATGTTGCTTGGCCGCGAGGCGATGGCCGGTCGCATGCTGGTAGATCCGGCCGCGAGTTTCAGCCTCGGCGATCGCAGCCCGATGGAGATCGCAGCGTTCTATGCCCGGCACGATCAGCGTCGCGATGGTTTGAAGATTGGCCTGCTGGCCAGCAACCCGGATCTCTACAGTAATGAGCGCATCATTCAGGCCGGGCGCGAGCGCGGCCACGAGATCAACTTTTTCGACATTCGCCAGTGTTACATGAAGCTCGATGCCGATACACCGGAAGTGCACACCCGCGGTGGCATTATTCTGAACGATCTCGATGCGGTGATCCCGCGTATTCGGCCGAGTATTACATTTTATGGCTGTGCGCTGACACGCCACTTTGAAAGCCTCGGTATTGCAACGCTCAACACCTCTGAAGCCATCAGTCGCTCCCGCGATAAACTCTATTCGCTGCAGCTAATGCAGAAAAACAAGCTCGATATTCCCACCACCGGCTTTGCCAATTCACCGATGGACACCGACGATCTGATCGAGATGGTCGGCGGTGCGCCGCTGATTGTGAAACTGCTGGAAGGCACCCAGGGGCGCGGTGTCGTGCTGGCTGAAACGCGCAAGGCGGCAGAGAGTGTGATCAACGCGTTCAAGTCGCTGAAGGCCAACTTGCTGGTGCAGGAATTTGTCTCTGAAGCCGAAGGGCGCGACCTGCGTCTGTTTGTCGTCGATGGCAAAGTCGTCGCGGCGATGCAGCGCGAGGCCGCACCCGGTGAATTCAGAGCGAATATGCATCAGGGTGGCACGGCGACTAAAATCAAACCCACCAGCGATGAACGCAGGCTTGCCGTTCGCGCCGCGCGCGTCATGGGGCTGGCTGTCGCGGGTGTCGATATTATTCGTTCGCGCAGCGGCCCGTTGCTGTTGGAAGTCAATTCATCCCCGGGGCTTGAAGGCATTGAAGCGGCAACCGGCAAGGATATGGCTGGTGTGATGATCGCAGCAGTGGAGCGACTGTGTGGCTGGAAGCGCGAGCTCGGCGTCGCCGATGTCACCTCAATCGATGAGTTGCAATCGTAATACGGTTGGCAAATACCAATGAGCCCCTCGCGCCAACGCCCTGATATTGCCAGCATCAAGAGCGCGGATGAGCTGCGGCGCTGGTATTGGCTGAAATCCGAGTTGGCAGCCGAGGCGCGGCGGCTCAAGCTTAAAGTCAGTGGGGCCAAGTTTACGCTGCTGGAGCGCTTGTGCCATTTTCACGAGACGGGTGAGCGCCACTGGCCCGGTGATAAACCCGCAAAAGCGGCCTCAACATTCGACTGGCGTTCGGCACCGTTGAGTCACGACACGCTGATTACCGATAACTACCGCAACACGCAAAACGTCAGGCAGTACTTCATTCAGCACATCGACCCGGCGTTCAAATTCAATATTGCATTGATGGACTGGATGCGCGATAACGTTGGCAATACCCTTGGCGAGGCGGGCGACTTCTGGCTGCAACACCAGGCGTTGGCGACTGAGTCGGTCATCAAACCGCACAATCAATTCAATCGGTATGCAAGGGATTTCATCGCAGACAATCCCGAACTGGGCATGCGTGAGGCGCGGCGCTTCTGGGCGTTGAAACGCGCGCTGCCCTCTGACTCGGGCAGGCACTTTTATGAGCGCAGCGATCTGGACCTGACGGACGAACAATAGGCGCTATCCATGCCGGCCGCCTGCTACCGGGTTCGCGTGAATTATTTCCATGCAAACTTCGGTTGTTCGTAGTGCGATACGCGCGTTGATTGGGCCAGCAGCGCAACCTCGCGAAACTGGTAGATGATTGAGGCGGTTGGGGTATACATGCGGTGCCCGACCGATGGCAGGGTCAGTGTCAGTATCGGGTCGCCACCGTCTTCGGTGATGATGTCGGTCACCTGCGGTAACAGCAACTCGTGCAACGGTATGCGATAGACCGATGCCACTTCATCCGGATTCGGCACCACCGCCTGATCGCTGTCGTTCCACACCACGACCGGCGAGATACGAAACCCCGAACGCGTGGCGAAATCGTCGAGTCGGCCCAGAATGTTGTCGGGTGACAGCACGATGCCAAGCTCTTCATGGAGTTCGCGCAATGCCGTCTGATCTATTGTCTCGCCGCTGTCGATCTTGCCGCCGGGCAGGGCAAACTGATTGGGGTGTTTTTTCAGTTTCGCGCTGCGCATCGTCAGCAACAGACAGGCTTCGCTTTCTTCAGATGCTGACACCACCAGCGCAACCGCGGCACCGGCCAGCGTCTCGCCCGGCGGGTGCTGGTGCTCGAATTGATCCAGATTGGCTGCAATCTGTCGCCGCAGTTGATCATCGTGCTGAAAGCGGTCTGTAGCCATGAGGCACCGGAAGGTTGCAAACGGCCAGTGTGAGGTCTGGCGGCGGATTGATCAATATCGTGCCGGCAAATGCGCACGGGTGGAAATCTGCCGCGCGGGGCATTAAGGTGATCCATCGTCTATAGCCTGGTGCAACAATGAAAGCTCTCGTCGTCGATGCGGTTGATCAGTTTTCGGTTCAAAGTGTCGAGATTGACAAACCCGGTCCGGGTGAGGTCATGGTCCGCATGAAGGCCACCGGTGTATGCCACTCTGACCTCTCAGTGATCAACGGCACGATCCCCTGGGTTTTCCCGACCGTTGTCGGCCATGAGGGTGCAGGTGTTGTCGAGGCCGTGGGAGAGGGCGTCACCAATGTAGCCCCCGGTGATCACGTGGCGATGTCGTTCGTACCCAACTGTGGCGAGTGCTTCTACTGCGAAAATCACGAACCCTATCTGTGCACCGTAACCAAACCCGACGGCATGTTGCTCGATGGCACCACCCGCGTGCATCGCGACGGCGAACGGGTGGCGGTGATGACGTATCTGGGCAATATGGCTGAGGTGGCGGTTGTGCCCTCGGTCTGTGTGGTGGCGATCGACAAATCCATCGATTTCAAGGCGGCCGCACTCGTCGGCTGTGGTGTCACTACCGGTGTTGGCGCTGCAGTGCGCACCGCGCAGGTCGAGCCGGGCTCGACCGTCGTCGTCTTTGGTTGCGGTGGCGTTGGCTTGAACGTGGTGCAGGGCGCGCGCATTGCAGGTGCCGGCAAAATCATTGCCGTTGATCTATCCGCCGAGAAAATGCAGATGGCGCGCGAATTCGGCGCCACCCATACCGTCACACCGGGTGGCAATCCGGTGGCTGAGATCTTCGAGATGACCAACGGCATCGGCGCGGACTATGCGTTCGAGGTGGTCGGCAACGGCAAGCTGGTTGAAACCGCAATCAAGAGTATTCGCAAGAACGGCACTGCCGTGCTGGTGGGTGTGGGGCGCGCCGATGATCGCTTCTCAGTCAACGCGATGGTGATGCCGCTGATGTCGAAGAAAATCATTGGCTGCATGTACGGCAGTTGCAACTTCAAGGTCGATTTTCCGAAATATCTCAGCCTGTACCAGCAGGGCAAGCTCGACCTCGATCGCCTGGTGACCCGTACCTACAGCATCGATGAGGCACCACAGGCCTTCGCCGATTTGAAAAGCGGCGGCAACGCGCGCGGTGTGATTGTCTACGACTAGCGGGCTGTAGCAGGCAAGGCCGCTAAAAAGACGACCCTGGCTGGGTCAGAAATTCTATCTCGTCAGGGGTCGACTCACGGCCCAGGCACTCGTTGCGGTGCGGGTAGCGCCCAAACCGCGCGATTATATCCCGGTGCATCACTTCGTATTTAATCGTGTTCTCGTTGCCAGTGCTCTCGAATAGCGGCATGCCTGCATCGTGGATCGCCAGCGATTCGCTGTGCATGTAGGGCATGTAGAGAAAGATCCGCTGCTCCGCGGGTAGTTGCTGATCAAGGCCTGCCGCCACTGCCTCCTGCGCCAGCGCCAGTGCCAGTGAATCGCTTGCGAACGCCAGCGGTGAATCGCGAAACAGATTGCGTGAAAACTGATCCAGCACGATCACCTCGGCCAGACGTCCTTCGGCGCTGACGCGCCAGTCGAACAACTCGCAGCGCGTGGCGCGCGTGTGCGTAGTCCCGAACCTCTGGGCCAGAAGCTGGTCGAACTCGGGATCCTTGGTGAAATGGGCTTTCTTGTCGATCTCGGAAAACCAGAATCGAATGATGTCCTGGTGCGTCATTGATGGTCCGCCGGTTGCTGGATTGGATGACAGTACGGTGATAAATCAATCCTGGCAAGTACGCCGTGTCGACCTGGCGCTGCTGGGCGCGGCGCGATCACGCCGGCAACTTGTGAACCACGGCAGCAAGAATCGGCCTGGCCTGCCGTTACACCCAGTCTTCACAGCGACGCCGTAAACCACGGCGGCTGTCTCGGCACTCATTGTGGAATTATATCTTGACCATCGAGATAAATTCGCGTAGCTTTCGTCGCATGTCAAAAGAATTCCATGAACTACTGGCCAATTCCCGGGCCCTGTACGAGGCGATGAACCGCTTTGATGCCTACACCGCCAAAGCACTCGGTGTGCATCCCAGCGACATCCGCTGCCTGAACGCGCTGATCGACGGCAAGATGACGGCCGGTGAAATCTCCACCCGGCTCGGTTTGAGCACCGGAACGGTCACCGCACTGGTCAATCGCCTGGTCAAGGCGGGTTATGCCGTGCGCGCGGTGAGTGCCGTTGACAAGCGTCAGGTCGAGATATCGCTGGATCCCAACTTCGCCGAGCGCGCCGAGAAAATCTATAACTCACTCGGTGGCCACATCGGGCTGCAGTTTGACGGCTACACGCTAGAGCAGATCGCACAATCGGCCAACGCGGTGAAACGGCTGACCGAGGGCTTTTCCCTGAAACGGTTTGAGCGCGCGCCGGCGCCGGACACATTGGCAAAGTGAACCGCCAGCTGCTACGAAAAGTCATAGCAGCAGGCGATTTTTATGAAGATTCAAAACTACACGGGTTGGATAAATGAGTGACTATAAAGTCCCGGTCCGGGATATACGTTTCTGTCTCCACGAGGTGCTCGATTACTCGGCGCGAACCGCGGCGATTGGCGGTTTTGAAGAGACCGGCGAAGAGCTGGTCGACGCCATCATCGACGAGGCCGCCAAGTTCTGTGAACGCGAACTGGCTCCACTGAACCAGCCGGGTGATCAACAGGGCTGTGTCTGGAACGACGGTGTCGTCACCACGCCGGATGGTTTCAAAGAGGCCTACGCCAATTATGTTGAGGGCGGCTGGGCATCGCTTTCCGCCGATCCTGAATTCGGCGGGCAGGGCCTGCCACCATCGATGTCGACACTGGTCAACGAGATGTCGGGCAGTGCCAACTGGGCCTGGGCCATGTATCCGGGTTTGAGCCACGGCGCGCACAGTACGATTGACGCACATGGCACCGAAGAACAGAAAAACACCTATCTCAACCACCTGACCAGCGGACAGTGGACCGGCACCATGTGCCTGACTGAATCGCATTGTGGCACCGATTTGGGCATGTTGCGCACCCGCGCCGAGCCCAACGACGACGGCAGCTACGCACTGCACGGTACAAAAATCTTTATCTCGGCCGGTGAGCACGACATGACCGAAAATATCGTGCACATCGTGTTGGCCCGGCTGCCCGATGCACCCAAAGGTACGCGTGGTATATCGCTATTCATCGTGCCCAAATATCTGGTCAATGCCGACGGTGGCGTGGGTGAGCGCAACGGCGTCAACTGTGGTTCGATTGAACACAAGATGGGTATTCACGGCAATGCCACTTGCGTATTGAACTTTGATGGTGCCAAGGGCTTTCTGATCGGTCCGCCCAATCGCGGGCTCAACTGCATGTTCACATTCATGAATATTGCGCGCCTTGGTACTGCGGTTCAGGGACTGGCACACGCTGAAGTCGGTTTTCAAAAGTCGCTGGCCTACGCGCGCGATCGATTGCAGATGCGATCATTGTCAGGCATGAAGACACCGGACAAGCCAGCCGACCCGATCATCGTACACCCGGATGTCCGGCGCATGCTGTTGACGCAAAAAGCCTTTGCCGAAGCCGGGCGTCTGTTTATCTATTCACTGGCGATGGACGTTGATATCACCCAGTCTGATGCCAGCGATCAGGACAAGGGGCTGGCCGATATGCGTCTGGCGCTACTGACACCGATCGCCAAAGCGTTCCTGACGGAAACCGGATTCGAATCGGCCAATCTGGGTTTGCAGATTTTTGGTGGCCACGGCTTTATCAAAGAGTGGGGCATGGAGCAAAACGTTCGCGACTGCCGCATCTCCATGCTCTATGAAGGGACAACCGGTATTCAGGCGCTCGATCTGCTCGGCCGTAAGGTGGTCGGATCACAGGGTTCGCTGCTGCGTCCGTTCCTCGAACAGATCATGAGTTTTTGTGAGCAACACGAAGACAATCGCGACATGGCCAACACCGTTGCCACATTGCGTCAACATGCCAATGAGTGGGAGCAGCTGACCAGTCGCCTGGGTATGCGTGCGATGGCCGATGCCGACGAAATCGGCGCCGCTTCTGTCGACTATTTAATGTATTCCGGCTATGTGGTACTGGCATACCTGTGGGCACGATCGCAGGCAGTTGCCCTGCAGAAACTCGCGGCCGACGATTGCGCCGAACCCGATTTCTACCGCGCCAAGCTCAGCACTGCAGATTTCTACTATAAGCGTCTATTGCCGCGCACACGTACCTTGCTTGAGACGATGGAAGCCGGTGCCGATTCGCTGATGGCACTCGATGCCGAACATTTTAGTTTCTAGGGGCTCGACGAATGATATTTGAAGGTCAATCGCTTACCGTCGTCGACAAGGCTGACGGTTTCTATGAACTGTGCTTTGACTTGAAGGGCGACAGTGTCAACAAGTTCAATCAGGCCACCATCGCCGAGTTGCGCGAGGCGATCACCGTGTTGCAGCGTGATGGCAACATGAAAGGGCTGATGCTCACCAGTGGTAAAAAAGGCTTTATCGTCGGCGCGGATGTCACCGAGTTTGGCGCGCTGTTTCGCAGCAGCAGCGACGAACTGATGGCCGGTATTCTCGAGATTGATGCGCTCTTTTCGTCAATCGAGGATCTGCCGGTTCCCACCGTCGCTGCCATCAATGGCGATGCGTTTGGCGGTGGTCTGGAGATTTGTCTGTGCTGCGATTATCGCGTGATGGCAAAGTCTGCGAAGATCGGCCTGCCCGAAGTCAAACTCGGTATTCTGCCTGGCTGGGGCGGCACGGTTCGCCTGCCGCGCCTGATCGGTGTGGACAACGCGATCGAGTGGATCGCCACCGGTTCTAACAAGCGCGCTGCCGCCGCACTGAAAGACGGTGCTGTGGATGCCGTTGTCAGTAACGAGATGCTGGCCGATGCGGCACTTGATCTGTTGCGTCAGTGTGTCGAGGGCAAGTTTGACTATCGCGGGCGTCGGGTAGAAAAAACATCGCCACTGACGCTGCCCGCGATTGAAAAGACGATGGCGTTTGAATCGGCACGCGGCGTGGTGGGTGCAAAGGCAGGGCCGCATTATCCCTCACCGATGACGATCATCGGCACCATTGAAAAGCACGCCTCGCTGCATCGCGACGACGCCTTCAAGGTAGAGGCGGCGGCGTTTGCCAAACTTGCTCAATCGCCCGTCACCGAAGCGCTGATTGGTATTTTCCTGAAAGACCAGTATCTGAAAAAGCAGAGTCGCCAGTACAGCGAGGCCGCCAGCGAGGTGAAAAAGGCAGCCGTGCTTGGTGCCGGTATCATGGGTGGTGGCATCGCCTACCAGTCAGCATCGACCGGTACGCCGATTATCATGAAAGACATCAATCAGCAGGCGCTGGATGATGGGCTGGCCGAGTCTGACAAGCTGTTTTTCAAACAGGTCGCACGTGGACGCCTGAAGCAGGACGCAGCCGCCAAGGCAATGCACAACATTGTGCCCACGTTAAGCTACGGTGACTTTGGCGATGTGGATCTGGTGGTCGAGGCGGTCGTTGAAAACCCGAAAATCAAAAAGGCGGTCCTTGCTGAAGTAGAGCAGAAGATTCCCGACACCTCGGTGCTGACCTCGAACACGTCGACTATTTCAATCGATCTGCTGGCCACCGACCTTGCGCGTCCGGAGCTTTTCTGTGGCATGCACTTTTTCAATCCGGTACATCGCATGCCGCTGGTCGAAGTGATTAAGGGCGAGAAAAGCGGCGACGTCGCCATTGCCACCACGGTCGCCTACGCCAGATCTCTGGGCAAGACGCCAATCGTGGTGCGCGATTGCCCGGGATTTTTTGTCAATCGGGTGCTCTTCCCGTACTTTGGCGGATTTAACAAGCTGCTGTCACATGGTGCAGACTTTACCCGTGTCGACAAACTGATGGAGCGCTGGGGCTGGCCGATGGGACCCGCCTATCTGCTCGATGTGGTTGGGCTGGATACCGGGCATCACGCCGGCCAGGTAATGGCAGAGGGTTTTCCCGATCGCATGAGTGTCGATGGCGTGGTGGCGTCGAACATACTCTATGAAGCCGAGCGCTATGGTCAGAAGAACGGCGCTGGATTCTATCGCTACGAGATGGATCGACGCGGCAAGCCGAAAAAGGTGGTAGATCCGGATGTGCCGGCTATGCTGGCGCCTGCGATTGTCGAGGTGCATGAGCTATCCGATGAGCAGATCATTCAGCGGATGATGATACCGATGTGCATCGAGACCGTGCGCTGCCTGGAAGAGGGCATTGTCAGCGGGCCTGCCGATGCCGATATGGGGCTGGTCTATGGCATCGGTTTTCCGCCATTCCGCGGAGGGGGGTTGCACTATATGGATTCGATCGGCATGGATAAATTCTGTGCGATGTGTGATCAATACGAGGCACTTGGCAACCTTTACATACCCACCGATGGCATGCGCAAAATGGCCAGTGATGGTGCGCGTTTCTTTCCGTCGGCAGCCTGAGCGAGGGTCGAAGCAAAATGAATTTCACAGATAAAGACGTTGTCATTGTCGATTGCGTGCGCTCACCGATGGGTCGCTCGAAAAAGGGTGGTTTCATCAATGTACGCGCCGAAGATCTCTCCGCGCAACTGGTTCGGGCATTGTTTGAACGGCATCCGGAAGTTGACCCCAATGATGTCGAGGATCTGATCTGGGGCTGTGTCAACCAGACACTGGAACAGGGTTTTAACGTCGCGCGTGGGGTTGCGATGCTGGCTGACCTTCCAGAGACAGTGGCCGCGCAGACGGTCAGCCGTTTGTGTGGCTCGTCAATGGCTGCACTGCACACCGCAGCGCAGGGCATCATGACCGGCTACGGCGATGTCTTTGTCGTCGGTGGTGTCGAGCACATGCAGCATGTACAGATGCTGCACGGTGTCGATCTGAATCCGGCGATGAGTAAACACGCGGCCAAGGCCTCGATGATGATGGGCGTCACCGCTGAAATGCTGGCAAAGATACACGGTGTCGATCGCGCTCAGCAGGATGCATTCGCCGCGCGTTCCCATCAACGCGCGCACGCGGCCACAACAAGCGGTGGCTTTGCCGACGAGATCATTCCCATTGAGGGTCACGATCAAAACGGTTTCAAGCAGTTGATTGAAGTGGATGAAGTGATCCGCGACAACGTGACCGCTGAATCCCTGTCGTCGTTGCCGCCAGCGTTTCTGCCCAAGGTTGGCACCGTCACAGCCGGCAGTTCATCTGCGATATCGGATGGTGCATCGGCCATGCTGGTGATGTCAGGTGCGCATGCGCGCAAGACCGGCGCGCAGCCCATCGCACGCATTCGCAGCATGGCGGTGGCCGGTTGCCCGGCGGCGATCATGGGTTATGGCCCGGTGCCCGCGACACACAAGGCACTGGAGCGTGCCGGGCTTGCGATTGAAGACATCTCCCACATCGAGCTCAACGAAGCATTCGCCGCCCAGGCCATTCCAGTCTTAAAAGACCTGCGGCTGCTCGACGATATGGACGAAAAAGTCAATCTGCACGGCGGTGCCATCGCGCTGGGTCATCCGTTTGGTTGTTCTGGTACGCGCATCAGCACTACACTGCTAAACGTGATGCGCCAGAATGACGGGCAGTTTGGTCTGGCAACCATGTGCATCGGCATGGGACAAGGGATTAGTACGGTGTTTGAGCGCTTAAATTAGAAGTTTTTAACCAGTGACGGACCCACGGCGGGTCCGTCCCATGGAGCAGGCAAACTGTGGAACCGCGTCTGATCGAACCCGATATTCGCTATTCCGCTAGCCACGCGGCATACATTGAAGAATTCAACGCCAGCGGCGAAGCGCTGGTGCCGTGGATTCTTGAGAGCGTGGAGGACGATTTCAGCGCTTACGTTGAGCGTCTGAACAGTCTGGCAGTTGACGTTGGAAATGATCAGGGCCGCGTTGCCAACAGCAGCTTCTGGCTGCTGGATGGCACGCAGATCGTCGCCGTGTCAAACATGCGGCACCAACTGACACCGGCACTGCTGGAATATGGCGGACACATCGGCTATTCGGTACGGCCATCGAGACGCGGCCGGGGATTCGCCAAACTGATTCTACGGCTGACGCTTGAACGGTTGCGAAAGTTCGGTGTCGAGCGCGCGCGTATTACCTGCGATAAGGACAATGTTGCATCGGCCGCCGTCATAGTCGCCAATGGCGGAGTGCTTGACAGCGAAGCGTTGATTAACGATCACATGGTGCAGCGTTACTCGATTCCGTTGTCTGGCTCGGCGTAGTTTTTCGCTGTTGGCAGGGTGATGGCGGCGGTGGTATGTTGGACCGTCAGTCAACACCGGATCCCCCGTTGAACAACATAGAAATCGAATATCTCGGTGGCCCGCAGGTCGCTCAGATCGCATTGGACAACGATGCCATTTTGAATGCCGTAGAGTCGGCACTGGTGGCGGCCGGGCAGGGGCAGACGGTGATCGAGCCGCGCATGCATCTAAATCCCGGTGCCGCCAACGGTCACTTCAATGTCTTGCGAGGTTATGTCGAACCGTTGAATTATGCGGGCATCAAGGTGGTGGGCGACTTTGTTGACAATTACCAACAGGGCCTGCCATCAGAGATGGGTTTGATCAATCTTTTTTGCCCGGAAACCGGTACACCGAAGGCGGTCGTCGACGCCGCCGGCATCACCGATATGCGAACCGGTGCGGTCAGCGCGATTGGTGCGAAGTACCTCGCGCCGCCCAATCCCAAAGTGCTGGGTCACATTGGCGCGCGCGGCACTGCCTACTGGAATGTCAGGCTGCTCGATCACCTGTTCGACTTCGATGAAATTCGCGTGCACTCGCGCCGCCCGGAAAGCCGCAATGCATTCGCCGAGCGGCTGACACAGGATTTGGGCAAGCCGGTGGTAGCGACCGACGATTGGCAGACTTGCCTGCAGGGTGCAGACATACAGATCGAGGCGTCTAGATTAAACGAACCCGAGCCCCTTTTTGACAGCAACTGGGTGAGAAAAGGTGCACTGGTGATCCCCTACGGCACCATGAGCACGCTGCCGCTGGACTTCACAGACCACTTTGACACCTTTGTCATGGATGATTTGGGCCAGATGAATGCCGGCCCGTTCGGCGCGTTGCGGCCCCAAATCAATGCCGGCAAGATCACGCGCGAATCGTTTGCAGCCGAGATAGGGCAGATCGCCGCGGGCGTAAAACCCGGCCGGCAGCGCGATGATGAAACCATTCTGTTCTGGCACCGCGGCTTATCCACCAGCGATATCGCGCTGGCGGCGACCATGCTGGAGCGTGGGCGTGAGATGGGCGTGGTGATGAAACTGCCTTACGCGTAGGGACCGCATGCTGTCAGGTCGTGCTGCTTAGGCGCTGTAGTCGGCAAGTATTTGTCAAGTCAATCACAATTTGGCGTGAACGACATCGCGTTGCGCTGACTTTGCATTCAGCCACCTACGGGTATACCGATAGTCAACTCAAGAGGACAAGACAACTAAACAGCGCCGTGACTGCCCTGGAGCAACGCCATGCGATCTGCCCTGAGAGTTCTTGTTGTAGGTGCCGGGCCCACCGGATTGACTGCGGCGATAGAGCTTGCTCGCCGCGGTATCGAGGTCAGGCTCATCGAACGACGCAAAACGGGATCCGGCTTGTCCAGAGCAGTCGGCTTGCTGCCGTCGAGTCTTGCCTTGCTGCAGCCCAGCGGTGCTGCACATGGCGTTCGCGCTGAGGCCATCGCCTATCGGTCCGTTGTCATTCATCACGACGACGCGCTGCTGGCCGAGGTGGCCTTTCCTCAACACGATCCGCACATGACCATTCATGGTCTGGCGCAGGATCGCACAGAGCATCATCTGCGTGGGACGCTGGAATCGTTCGGCGCGCAACTCGATTATAGCCACGAGCTAATCTCACTGCGGCAGATGGCCGGTCGAGTGGTGGCTGGCATCAGGTCGACAGGCAGCGATCATGCGGTCAGTGACGAATTCGACTACCTGGTCGGGGCCGACGGGGTGCACAGCACGGTGCGTGGGCAGTTGTCACTCGACTTCAAGGGTTATGAGCTGGATCGGCGCTGGTCGATTGCCGATGTCGATTGCGACGGCTGGGATACCTCGCGACTGAGTCTCTACCTTGGTGATACCGGCACAATGGCGGTAGTCGCGCCGATGGAGCGCAATCGGGTGCGGGTGGTGGCCAACACCGAGCGCGCACTCGACACCTTGCCAGTGCCGCTGAAAGTGGTTGGTATTCGGCGCGAAAGCACCTTCAATATCGCGGTCCGGCAGGTGTCTGAGTATGCTGTTGGCCGCGTTTTCCTGGCCGGCGATGCCGCGCACTGCCACTCGCCGGTCGGCGGTCGGGGGATGAATCTGGGGATTGCAGATGCCGCCGATCTCGCCGCGCGGTTATCGGTGGATCAGGCTGACGGCTACCACCGAGCGCGCCATGCGGCAGGGCGGGCAACCATTGCCGACAGTGAGCGAACGCGCAAGTTATTGATGAGCCGGAATCGCCTGCTGCGCGGCGCTGTGCAAAATGCTTTTCGGGCGGTCAATCGATATGAATTCATGCAACGACGCGTAATGCGCGGCCTGCTGGGCACTCGCTGAAGTAACATCGCGCCACCCTACAGCTTGCGATATAGTTTCAGTTTGTGCATCAAACAGGTAACACCGCAATGCCTACCTACCGTGTCCTATGCCTCGCCGTAGCCAGTGTACTGATGAGTGGTTGCGACACCGTGATCGATTGTCTGGACGATGACGGTCCGCGTTTTCCGTCAGTCACGCTCGAACCGGCGATACTGAACCAGGTCTATTCGGAAACCGTTAGAGTCAGCATCAACAACGAGCCCAGAGACGACAATTTCAGCTACGATTTTGAGATCAGCGGAGCTTTGCCGGAAGGTATATCAACTGCATCCAGCGGACGTGACTTTATTTTCAGCGGCACGCCGATCGAGTCCGGCTCGTTTGTATTCACGCTGTTCGTCGAAATTCAGGACGAGTTCGATTTCGCCGAGAGTGGGTTGTGTTTCTATTCAGATTCACGCCGATATGAACTGACGGTAAACGAGATCTGACACGCGCCATTATTCTTTTTTCAGTCTACCCAGAGCATTGCCATTGACCGCTTACCAGAAACTCGCCGATCGCTTTCAACAACTCAGTCGTCTCGATCACGCCGCCACCTACCTGAGCTGGGACCAAATGGTGATGATGCCGCCAAACGGCAATCAGTTGCGCTCGGCCAGTCTGGCTGAAATCGCCGGCATTCGCCACGGACTGCTAACCGCATCCGAACTGCAGGACTGGCTCGACGCTGCCGACGCCGAGCTTGCCGATCTGGAACCGGCGCAACAGGCGTCGCAGGGGCGAAGCCTGCACGAGATGCGTCGCCGCTGGCGCGAATCCAATTGCCTGCCGGCCGATCTGGTGAAGGCGAAAATCATGGCGGGCTCGCATTGTGAGCACGGCTGGCGAACGCAGCGCGGCGACAACGACTGGAGTGGTTTTCTGGCCAACTTTCGCGAAGTATTGAAGCTCTCGCGCGAAGAGGCGCAGCTGCGTGCCGAAGCTGCCAACGGGGAATTTGCCACCCCGTACGAAGCGCTGCTCGATCTGCACTGCGCCGGCGACAAGCAGCAGATGATCGATGATCTGTTCAATGGCCTGCGGCAACAGTTGCCGGAGCTTTTGCAACAGGTGATGGAAAAACAGGCCTCGCGTCCAGCGCAGTCGATGCAGGGCGTGTATCCGGTGGCAGAACAAAAAAGCCTCAGCGAAGCACTGATGGCAGCGCTGGGTTTTGATTTCAACGAAGGTCGGCTGGATGTCAGTATGCATCCGTTTAGCACCGGTGAATCCGGTGATCTGCGCATCACCACACGCTACAGTGAAAACGAATTTGCCGAGGCAATGCTGGCGACCGCACACGAAACCGGGCACGCCAGTTATGAAGGCGGCTTACCAGCGCAGTGGCGCGGCCTGCCAGTCGGGCAGCATCGCAACATGAGCATTCATGAAAGCCAAAGCCTGCTGTTTGAAAAACAGTTGTTTTTATCGCGTGCCTTTACCGAATACTTCACCGCCACCGTGCATCGTGAACTACCGGCAGCCAGTCAGTTTGGTGCCGATGATCTGTGGCGCGCCTACACCGTGGTTGAACCGGGCTACATTCGGGTAGAGGCCGATGAAGTCTCCTATCCGCTGCACGTGATGTTGCGTTATGAAATCGAAAGCGCACTGATCAACGGCGATGCCGAGGCCGACGCCATACCCGACATGTGGCATGAACGCATGCAGTCGTATCTGGGCCTGTCCACCAAGGACGACTATACCCGTGGCTGTATGCAGGACATACACTGGACAGACGGTGCGTTTGGGTACTTTCCGTCCTATACACTCGGCGCACTGAACGGCGCACAATTGTTTGCCACCATTCGCAGTCAGTATCCAGACTGGCAACAGTCATTGCGCAGCGGCGATGTCGCCTTCGTTCGCGAATGGCTGGCCGACAACATCTGGAGCCAGGGTTGTCTGCACGACTCGCAGCAACTGATGATCAACGCGACCGGCGAGGGCACCAACGCCGAGTATTTTCTACAGCACCTTCGCGCGCGCTATCTAAACGAGGAATATTGAGCCGACAGTCATGGCCACTAACAATCCGGCGGCCTGGACCGCCACCCAAATGCGCCAGCGCATCGACTGGATGGTCCCGCTCGATGCGACAGACGTTGCAGAGATCTGTGCTGCCGTCAACCGCTCGATGGAGCAGCAGCAGGCCATCAGCGCGATCAGTCGCGACAATTTCAAGCTGCCAACACTGGGTGAAAAGCTTGCGGCGATTCACCGCGAAGTCATACACGGGCGCGGTTTTGTACTGCTGCGCGGTATGCCGGTGTCAACGCTCAATCGTGAAGAAATTATCAGGGCCTATGCCGGTGTAGGTGCCTGGTTCGGCACCGCCGTATCGCAAAATGGCCTGGGTCATCTGGTCGGCCACGTCAAAGACATTGGCAACGACCCCACCGACCCCGCCACCCGCATCTACACCACATCGTATCGCCAGCCGTTTCACACCGATAGCTGCGATATTGTGGGCCTGTTGTGCCTGCAGCCGGCACGCAGCGGTGGTCAGAGTGCAATCGCCAGCTCAACCGCCATCTATTTGCACATGCGAGAACACACGCCCGAACTGGCCGATCAACTCAAAATTCCCTATACCTATGATCGCAAGGGCGAAGTGCCGGCCGGCAAGCAAGCCACCTACCCAATGCCCGTAGTGCATGAACACAACGGTGTAATCAACGTGATCTACGCGCGCGACTTCATCGATGCCGCGATGGCGCGATTTCCAGACCAGGTCACCACCACACCGTTGCAAATCGAGGCACTGGATGAATTCGATCGCCTCGCCCACAGCGATGAATTCAAACTGGAGATGGATTTTCAACAGGGCGATATTCAACTGCTGCACAACCACCAGATCCTGCACGCCAGAACCAGCTATGAAGACTTTGACGAGCCGGAAAAAAAGCGCCACCTGATTCGCCTGTGGTTGTCCGCGCACGAGCCGCGCGAGCTGCCCAAAGCCTATGAAGAACGCTATGGCGAAATTGTGCCTGGCCAGATACGCGGCGGCATTCGTGTACCTGGTGTTGAGCCCGTCACGCCTCTGGATGCAGCGTAGATACAGTGAGTAAGAACAAAAACGCGCTCGACAAGTCTGGCAGCTCGACCTCGGTTGCCGAGTTCCTGGAAAAGGTCGACCAGCTGCCGGCGCGCAACGCCGATGGCAGCCGGGCCGGGCGACTGATTTTCGCCATGGACGCCACCGCCAGTCGCGCACCCACCTGGGACATGGCCTGTCAACTACAGGGCGACATGTTCAAAAAGACCAAAAAGATCGGTGAGCTACATCTGCAACTGGTGTTTTTTCGCGGCTACCAGGAATGCAAGTCATCTCCCTGGCTCACAAGCTCCGACAAACTCGTCCGCCTGATGAGCTCAGTTCAGTGTCAGGCCGGCCGCACGCAAATAGAACGCGTGCTAAAGCACGTACTCACAGAAGCCCGCAGAGGCGAAGTCGATGCGCTGGTCTACGTCGGCGATTCGATGGAAGAAGATGTCGACAAACTGGGCGCTCTCGCCGGCCAGTTGAAACTATATCAATTGCCGATGCTTATTTTTCAGGAAGGCA
>CAZNIS010000011.1:110527-119601 GCA_964573105.1 uncultured Granulosicoccaceae bacterium | reverse complement strand
CAGCAGCTTCAGCAGCTTCAGCAGCTTCAGCAGCTTCAGCAGCTTCAGCAGCTTCAGCAGCTTCTTTGTTGTCGAGTATGCGCTTGCGCTCGTCTACCCATACGCTGTTCTTGAACAGCTCGCCGGTGTTCGGGATCACCTGAATCGCGCGGTCGTCCCAGAGTTGCAGCATTCGGTAGTCTTTGACGTTGGTGACTTTAAGCCCTTCCAGGCCGTGGGTCTTCAGCCATTCCTCGACCGGTGGAATGTGTGATTCAACGGATGCTCGCGCGGTAAAGATTCGCACCTCGATGCCCATTGTGATCCAGCGTTTGACGCGATCGAGCATCGATTGCACCGGCGGGCCAATGTGCTTTGAGCTGTGGCCGGTCTCCCACTGCGCCAGGGTGCCGTCCAGATCGACACCGATCCAGCCGTTGCCGAGCCTGCCGTCTGAGCGTGACCTGGATTTTCGGCGCGATGAGGATGCGTCCGATTGATCGTTGTTCTGGCTATCCGCCATGGGGTTTGGCTCCTCGGCACAGCTGCTATGGGGTGTACGTTGCGGCGCTTCAGGCGCCGAAGGTGCCGAGTGCGTGCAGGTAGTCTTCGCGACTGATGCACACCGCACCCATCGACATCAGGTGCTCGGTCGGCAGTTGACAATCAAGCATAGCAAAGCGTTGCGATACAGCCAGTGAGACCAGCGCGATCTTTGAAGCGCTCGGACGGCGACTGAACATGGACTCGCCAACAAAGACCTTTCCGTTGACCACGCCGTAGAGCCCGCCGACCAATTCCTCTCCCTCCCATACTTCGATCGACTCGGCGTGGCCGAGGCGTGCCAGCTCGCAGTAGGCGTCGATCATTTGTTCGGTAATCCAAGTGCCATCGCCGCTGGCGCGCGGCGCCGAACACTGCCTTATCACCTCGCGAAAACAGCGGCTGTGGCTGACGGTGTAGCGCTCCTGACGCAGGGTTTTGCGCAGGCTGCGGCTGATTTTTATTTCATCGGGCCAGATGATGCAGCGCGGATCCGGTGACCACCAGAGTATCGGTTCACCCTCCGAGTACCACGGGAAGATGCCGCGGCGATAGGCGTCGACCAGACGCGCCGGTTTCAGGTTGGCGCCGGCCATCAGCAGGCCGTTGGGCTCGGTCATCGCCTCGCGGGGATCGGGGAAAGGGGTCAGATCATCGTCTTCTGCGAGAAACGCGATCGCGATTCCGCTCATGAGTCGGTGCGAAATGGCAGCAGCGACTGTAGCTCGTCGCAGCGCTCACGAATCAGCGGGGTTTCCTGTGCGAGAAATTGATCCACTGCGTCGCGAAAGCCCTGATGCACGATGTGATGTGCCGACCAAGTCAGCGTGGGTACAAAGCCGCGCGCGATCTTGTGCTCACCCTGAGCGCCAGGCTGAAACGTTTGCAAGCCGTGCTCGATGCAATAGTCGATACCCTGGTAGTAGCAGGCCTCGAAATGCAGGCTGTGATAATCCTCGCTGCAGCCCCAGTAGCGCCCGTAAAGGGTGTCGCCGCCTTTGAGCATGACCGCGCAGGCCACCCGTTCACCATCCTTGATGGCAAAAACAATAATCACATCTTCGCCCATGGTTTTGCCGATCTGGGCAAAAAAAGCGGTGTTGAGCGTCGGGTTGCCCCACTTGCGGCTGAAGGTATCCAGATAAAAGCGTGTTACTGCCTGCCAGTCATCGTGGTTGAGCTCATTGCCGTGCAGACACTGCATTTCAATTTGCTGTTCCTCTACCCGGCGGCGTTCGCGCCGAAGATTCTTGCGCTTTTTGGATGTGCACAGCGCGAGAAAATCATCGAAGCTGGAATAGCCTTGATTCTGCCAGTGATACTGGCAGCCAAGCCGCAGCGAATAGCCAACGTCTTTTAGCATCTGTGCTTCGCTTTCCAGGGTGAACAGCCAGTGCACGCTGGAGAGTTTCTGTTGTTCGCACACGGCGATCGCGGCGTGGTAAAGCGCTTTCGCACAGGTGGCGTAATTTTGTTCGGGATGGGCGAGCAGGCGCGGGCCGGGCGCCGGCGTGAACGGCATGGCGCAGATCAGCTTGGGGTAATAGTGGTTGCCGCTGCGTTCAAAGGCATCGGCCCAGGCCCAGTCGAACACGAATTCGCCATAGGAGTTGGTTTTCACATAGGCGGGAGCCGCGGCAAGCAGTTTGCCGCCGTCGTCTTCGCGCAGCAGCAAATGAAACGGGTGCCAGCCATGTTCTGGCGCCACGCAGCCGTTTTCTTCCAGCGCCACCAGAAATTCGTGGCGCGTGAACGGGTAGCCGCTGCTGTCGAGTGCATTCCACTCGTCGGCGTCGACTTCGGCCAGCGAGTGGCACACCTCTACCCGAAGCGTTTCCTGTTCCGGCTTGTCGGTTTGTGTGTTCAGGACGTGGCAGATTCCAGAAATTTCTCGGCATCCAGCGCCGCCATACAACCAGAGCCCGCCGAGGTAATCGCCTGGCGGTAGATATGGTCCATCACATCGCCGGCGGCGAAAACGCCCTCGACACTGGTGGCCGTGGCATTGCCATTCAAGCCGCTTTGTACTTTTATGTAGCCACCCGCCATGTCGAGCTGGCCCTCGAAGATACCGGTGTTGGGCGTGTGACCGATCGCGATAAACACACCGTGCAGATCGAGGTCTTCGGTGCTGTCGTCGGCGGTGCTGCGCAGTCGCATGCCGGTGACGCCGCTGTCGTCACCGAGGACTTCATCCAGCGTGTTGTTCCACTTTAAGGTGACGTTGCCGTTTTCGGCTTTATCGAAGAGTTTGTCCTGCATGATCTTTTCAGCGCGCAGCGCATCGCGGCGATGCACCAGTACGACTTCGCTAGCGATATTCGACAGATAGAGCGCCTCTTCCACAGCTGTGTTGCCGCCGCCGACCACGGCGACGCGCTGATTGCGATAGAAAAAGCCATCGCAGGTGGCGCAGGCCGACACGCCCTTGCCTTTAAATTTCTCTTCAGAGGGCAGCCCCAGATAGCGTGCACTGGCGCCAGTGCAGATGATCAGTGCATCACAGGTATAGCTGCCGGAATCGCCGTGCAGTGTGAAGGGGCGTGAGCCCAGTTCAACGGTGTGGATGTGATCGAAGACGAGTTCGGTCTCGAAGCGCTCGGCGTGTTTCTGGAATCGGGCCATCAGGTCGGGCCCGAGTACGCCCTGATCGTCCGCCGGCCAGTTGTCGACATCAGTGGTGGTCATCAGCTGGCCGCCCTGTTCTACACCGGTAATCAACACCGGGTTTAGGTTGGCGCGGGCGGCGTACACTGCTGCGGTGTAGCCGGCCGGGCCTGAGCCCAGAATCAGTAGTTTGCAGTGGCGGGTCTGGTCTGACATCGATTTTTCCGGCAATTTCCAGCGGTTGAGACTGTCCGATTGTTCATGACAATCTAAAAATGATCATGGGTCCGGCGGGCGCTTCGGCCTACCATAGCGCTGCGACGATTATACATCCCGCACCCCCGCAGATTGGTATTTGATTGTCAGGCCAGTCGTTCGTTCCATCGCGCGCAGTCGGGTCGAATTCGGGCCGCTGTGAGGCGCCGCGATGCAGCCGTGCTACCGATGTGCGCAAAGCGGGCCAGGCGGCGGTGTTACGCTTTGCGCGGTCGCGAAAATCGCCGAATCAAGTGAATTTAACGGGTTACAGCTGTCGCTTTCAGTGCCGTTGCCCGCCGATATTGGATAACCGTTGACGACCAAAGCCGCAAGCTCTGCCTCTCGTTCAAGTCGTGCCACTGGCGGCGGCAAGACGCGTGCGGCGAAAGGCAAAAAGACCGCTACCCGTGCGACTAAAGCGCCAGCTGCCAAGGCAGCGCCCAGGACGGCGACAAAGGCCGCGCCAAAAGCAGCGGCCAAAACACCCAAATACAACGGCAAGTCCATACAAACGCCAATGGATGCCGAGCTGACCGCGCGGGCGCTGGCATTGCTGCATCGCGGGGTGCGCGAGGTATCGGCGATATTCGTCGCCGTGGTCGCGGTACTGATGCTGTTGTCGCTGTTGACCTTTCATGGCAACGATCCAGGCTGGTCACACACCGGCAGCGGTGGTGTGGTCAACAATGCCTGCGGCATCCTCGGTGCCTGGTTCGCCGATATCACTATGTTTTTGTTCGGCTATGTGGCCTATCTGCTGCCCGTTGCGATCGGCTGGCTCGGCTGGATCGCCTTTCGCGATGAACGCAGTGTCAGTGCACCTGTGTTGCTGTTTGCCCGCGTAACCGGTGCGGCGCTGTTGATCGCGACCGCCTGCGGGCTGGCCGATCTGCACTTCTTTGTTCATCGCGGCGATTTGCCGATCGGCGCAGGCGGTGGCGGTGTGCTCGGCACCTGGCTGGCCGGCAATATGGTTCGCGTCGTCAACACCCTGGGCAGCACGCTGTTGCTGCTGACGTTGTTTTTGGCCTCGGTCACCTTCATGACCGGCGTCTCGTGGTTTCGCATCGTGGAGCAGACCGGCACCTATACACTGAAGGCCGCGATGTGGCTGCGTGGCGCCTCGGTCGATCTGATGCAGCGCATCCGCGACTATATCGAATATCGCGAGGCGCGCAGGCAGCGTGCACGCCAACTGCTGAACAAACGGCAGGAAGAACTCGAACGCGAGGCCCTGGGTCAACCGGAAAAGCAGGCAGCGCTGGTCAAGCCGCGCGTGGAAATCGTCCCGCCCGAGCCTGCTGCTGACACCCCACCCCTCAAGGCCGCGAAGGCTCAGCCTGTGCCGGCCAAGCCAGAGTCCGCCCCACCGGCACCTGCCGCACCCGTTGAAAAAGCCAGTGGACCGATCGTCGTGCCGCCACCGGCGCCGCCCGAGGCGGCGCCAGTGGTAGAAGAGGGCGGCGACGCGCTCAGTGCGCTGAACAACGCAATGCGCGTGCAGTCGGAGATTCCGCCGGTCAATCTGCTCGATGCGATCGCTCAGGTTCAGTCTGGCTACTCGGAAGAATCGCTGCAGCAGTTGTCGACCCTGCTGGAAACCAAGCTTGCGGAATTCAACATCACAGTTGAGGTGGTGGCGGTGCATCCCGGGCCGGTCATTACGCGCTTCGAGGTGTTGCCGGCGCCGGGCCTGAAGGTCAGCAAGATCACCAATATTTCCAAAGACATCGCCCGCTCGCTGTCGGTGATGAGTGTGCGCGTGGTCGAGGTAATCGCAGGCAAGTCGACGATTGGCCTGGAAATACCGAATGACGATCGGGAGATCGTGCAGCTCACCGAAATTCTGCAATCAGCTAAATACGCGCAGACAAAATCGCCACTGGCGATCGCGCTTGGTAAGGACATCAGCGGTATGCCGGTGGTTGCAGATCTGGCGCGCATGCCACACCTGCTGGTGGCCGGTACCACCGGGTCGGGAAAATCGGTGGCGGTCAACTCCATGCTGATCAGTCTGTTGTACAAGGCCACGGCGGATCAGGTCAGGTTGATCCTGATCGATCCAAAGATGCTGGAATTGAACGTCTACGAGGGCATTCCGCATCTGCTTGCGCCAGTGGTTACCGACATGAAAGAAGCGGCCAACGCGTTGCGCTGGTGTGTCGGGGAAATGGAGCGACGCTACCGGCTGATGGCGGCACTTGGGGTTCGCAACATTGGCGGCTTCAACAAAAAGGTCAACGATGCGATTGAGAGCGGCGAGCCGATTGTCGATCCGCTCTACAAACCTGAAGAGGCGTTTGATCCATCGGCACCACCACCGACTCTGGAACCCTTGCCGTTTATCGTGGTGGTAGTCGACGAATTCGCTGACATGATGATGGTGGTGGGCAAAAAGGTAGAGGAACTGATTGCCCGTATCGCGCAGAAGGCGCGCGCCGCCGGCATCCATCTGGTGCTCGCCACGCAACGACCATCGGTAGATGTGATCACGGGCCTGATCAAGGCCAATATTCCCACCCGCATGGCATTTCAGGTCTCGTCAAAAATCGATTCGCGCACCATTCTCGATCAGGGCGGAGCCGAGGCGCTGCTGGGTCACGGCGATATGTTGTACTTGCCCCCGGGCACCGCACATCCGGAGCGCGTGCATGGTGCGTTTGTCGATGATCATGAAGTACACAGTGTCGTCGCCTGGTTGAAAGAGTCGGGTACTGCGGTCTACGTCGATGAGATTCTGGAAGAGTCCACGACACCATTGCCGGGCCTTGCCAGTGAGAACACCGATGAAGGCGGTGAGAAAGATGCGCTCTACGATCAGGCGGTTGCGATCGTTACCGAATCTCGCAAGGCATCGATCTCCTACGTGCAGCGGCGGCTGAAAATCGGCTATAACCGGGCGGCGAGAATGGTTGAGGAAATGGAGGCCGCCGGTGTTGTCAGTGCGGTGCAGCACAACGGATCGCGTGAAGTCCTGGCGCCGCCACCGGTTTAGTAAAAGTTCTGCCACATTGTCTGAATGAGTCCACTGCGCGCTTGTCAAAGCCAGCTTGAACCACAGATTTAAAGACTGCGTTTCGTCGATTAGATCAGCTACTGCGCACGCTTTGCATACGAGCGCTTCAGGGAATATTGCACTGTTATGATCAGAATGAAAAAATCGTTGTCGGCCGGTTTGGTTATTGTGCTGACCGCGTTTGGTCAAAGCGCCATCGCTGCTTCCGATCTGCTGGATTTCACAGCCAACCTGCGCTCGTTCAGCGCTGCGTTTACGCAGACTGTCTACGACAGTGACTCGGTGCCGCTGCAGGAATCCAGTGGCAACGTAGAGCTGCTGCGCCCCGGCAAGTTTCGCTGGACCTATACCGATCCGGCACCACAAGTGATCGTGGCGGACGGTGCGACACTGTGGATCTATGACGAAGATATTCAGCAGGTCACCATGCAACCACAGGCCACCACGCTTGGCAGTGCGCCGATTGGTCTGTTGAGTGGTCAGCGATCGTTGCAGCGTGAATTTACTATCACCGAATTAGGGACCGATCAGGGGCTACAGTGGTTTCAGCTCGATCCGCTGGTGCAGGATACCGATTTCAACCGCGTGTTTCTGGCGCTCGACAGCAATGGCCTGAAAGCCATGGAACTGCGCGACAACTTCGAACAGGCCACGCAGATCCGATTCGATAATTTCCGCAAGAACGTTGCGCTCGATGAGTCGAATTTTTTGTTTGTGCCGCCGGAGGGTGTAGACGTCGTGGGTGAGGCCGGTGAGCAACCGGTTGAATTGTTGCGCTCGCCCGAGGACAACGTCAACGATATCGCCCCTGTCAACACTGATCCGTTGTTAGAAGAGGCCGACCCCCTATTGGAAGAAACAACCGATCAGCCGGCAATCGCAAGCCCTCAGCCTGCACCTGTGACCGATGATCTGTTGCTCGAATCAGAACCGGTTTCGGATAGTCCAGCTGCAGCACCCCCGCCGCCTCCGCCGCCACCACCACCGCCAGCCGCAGAACAGGCTGCTGCACCCGATGCGAACGACGATGAGGGACGGGTGCTGCAGCAAGGCAGTGAAATCACCCTCGAGGTCATCAAGACCACGCCAGTCGAGTCGCCGGCAGAATAAGCCCGCGAGTCTGCCGCATGAGCGATCAGCAGTCCCTGTTGCCCGAGCCCACGCACACGGCACCGCTGGCGGATCGCATGCGTCCGGCAACGCTTACTGAGTTTTTCGGTCAGCGTCACCTGCTCGGAGAGCGCGCAACGCTACGCAACGCAATTGAGCACCAGGCGCTGCACTCGATGATTTTCTGGGGGCCGCCTGGCACCGGCAAAACCACTCTGGCCCGTATGCTGGCAGGTGTCAGCGACAGTGGTTTTGTCAGCCTTTCAGCCGTGCTGGCTGGCGTTAAAGACATTCGCGCCGCTGTCGACACTGCGAACCGCAACTTTGCAGAATCGGGTCGCCGCACGCTATTGTTCGTCGACGAGGTGCACCGGTTCAACAAGGCGCAACAGGATGCGTTTTTGCCTCATATCGAAGATGGCACTTTTTATTTTGTGGGTGCCACCACCGAAAACCCTTCCTTTGCGCTTAACAATGCGTTGCTTTCCAGAGTGCGTGTCTACATCCTGAAACTTTTGGAGACAGAGGACGTTTGCAGCGTCATACGCCGCGCGCTCAATGACGAGTCGCGCGGGCTCGCCGGCCGCATCGCAGCCAGCGACGAGATTATCAATCAACTGGCAATCACCGCCGATGGCGATGCGCGTCGATCATTGGTGCTGCTGGAACTGGCGAGCGATCTGGCGTTGTCCGAGTCAGAGCAACAGCCGACGATCAATACACAGATACTGGCTGAGGTGACGCGCGATTCGCTGCGACACTTCGATCGCGGCGGCGATATTTTTTACGATCAGATTTCAGCCATGCACAAGTCAGTGCGCGGCAGCGATCCGGACGCCGCGCTGTACTGGTTTTGCCGCATGATCGACGGCGGTTGCGATCCGGCGTATCTCGCGCGACGGATCGTTCGCATCGCCTCCGAAGACATTGGCAACGCCGATCCGCGTGCGTTGCATCTGGCGCTGGACGCCTGGTCTTCCTTCGAGCGACTCGGCAGCCCGGAGGGTGAATTGATGCTCGCGCAGGCTGTGTTGTACCTGGCCGCAGCCGCCAAAAGTAATGCCGCCTACGTCGCCTATAAGCGCGCAATGGAACAGGTGGGCCAAAGCGGCAACGCCGAGGTGCCCGAGCACCTTCGCAACGCACCGACTCAACTGATGAAGTCACTCGGGCACGGCGCAGAGTATCGCTATTCGCACGATGAAGAAGGCGCGTTCAGCGCCGGCCAGCGGTACTTCCCCGATGGTGTTGATCCGGCACCTTTTTATGAGCCAGTCGATCGTGGTCTGGAGAGCCAGATTCGCAGTAAGCTTGAATATCTGCGGAACAGGAATGGGGGTGACTGACTGGGTTGGTGTCAGTCTCCAGCGAATTGGAAGCCCGCAGGGTTAGCAAGGCAAGTATGGCTTTGCGTTGCCTCGCTGACGCGTCGGGTTGCCTTTGTGTTTTAACTCCAGCGACGTGGTAACCCCGCGGCGTGGGAGGTGAGTATGGCTTTGTGTTGCCTCGCTGACGCGTCGGGTTGCCTTTGTGTTCCAAAGCCAGCGAATTCGAAGCCCGC
>CAZNIS010000011.1:36637-110427 GCA_964573105.1 uncultured Granulosicoccaceae bacterium | reverse complement strand
GAAGCCCGCAGCGTGAGCGAGGTCGGCCTCGCATCCGATCACTACTATCTTGCAACGCTACGCTAGCGATCGCGACTTCGATCTCTGTCTGCGTCTCTGGCGGGGCTGGTGTTTTGCCGGTCGCTGCGCTCGTGTGGTTCGATGATGTTGGCGGGCGTTGAGGTGGCTCGTCGGACATCGGGGTCATCAAACATCAGCCGGTTAACGGCCCACCAGATGCTGCTGCTCAGCACCAGCGCCCAGATTCCAACGACGATCATCGCAGCTGTCTGGCTGGCGGGCAGTCCGGATCTCACCAGTTTGTGCGCCTGGCGTCGCGCGTGTGCCATGACTTCCAGCGGAATCATCTTTTCCAGTGCGACGATACCCAACGGCAGCAGTATCAGGTCATCGAGCAGGCCGAGTACGGGTATGAAATCCGGAATTAGATCGATGGGACTCAACGCATAGCCGATCACCAGCATCGCAAAGTATTTTGCGTATGCCGGTGTGCGTTGATCGTGCATGGCGATATAGAGCGCGTAGATTTCAGACTTGACGCGTTTGGCCCATGCCTTGAGTGATTGAATGGCGCGCTTGATCACTGGTGTTACGGATGCAGTCGGCGAATATTTGCGGTGGTAAACAATTTGGCCCCTATACTGCGGCAAGCTGCTGTGACAACGCCCATTCGATATGTTCGCGCACCATGGCAGAAGGATGATCGGTGCGCGATTTCAGTGCGGTCACAATACCAGGGTTAGGCCTGGCATTTCCCATGGCCACGGCGATGTTTCTAAGCCAGCACTCATGGCCGATTCGACGTATGGCAGAGCCCGCCGTGCGATCGAGAAATTCGTCCTCAGTCCAGCCAAACAGGTCGATAAGATCGGCGTGATCGAGTTGGTGGCGAATCGCGAAGTCGGGTTCGGTTGTCACCTGGGCAAACTTGTTCCACGGGCAAACCAGCTGGCAGTCATCGCAGCCGTATATACGGTTTCCAATCAACGGGCGTAGTTCGATTGGGATACTGCCACGCAATTCAATGGTCAAATAGGAAATGCAGCGGCGCGCGTCCAGCTGATAAGGGGCCACGATGGCCTGGGTCGGACAGATGTCGATACAGGCCTGGCAGCTTCCACAGTGATTGATCTGTGCAGCCGTTGATTCTGGCATTGGCAGATCGGTATAGAGCTCACCCAGAAAAAACCATGATCCCGCCTCGCGGTTGAGCAGGTTGGTGTGCTTGCCAATCCAGCCAAGCCCTGCCGATTGTGCGAATGCCTTTTCCAGTACCGGTGCACTGTCGACGAATGCCCGGTAGCCAAAAGGCCCGATCTCTTCAGCCAGTGCATTGGCCATTTTTTGCAATCGGCGTCGCATCAATTTGTGATAGTCACGACCCAGCGCGTAGCGGGAGACAAAAGCCTTGCTGTCGTCGTCAATGATTGACCATGAATCAGCCGCTTGGGGTGGCAGGTAGTCGAGTCTGACCGAGATCACGGTCACTGTGCCATCGTGAAGCTTGTCGGGATGGCAGCGCAAGTCGGCATGGCGCTGCATGTAGTCCATTTCGCCGTGATGGCCGTTGTCCAGCCAGTTTAGAAAGTGGCGCTGGTGCTCATCGATATTGGTGCAGCTGTAGCCCACCTGACTGAAACCCAGTTCCAGGGCGATGCGATTGATGCGGTCGGGCAGGTCAGCGGTGGGGCTGGTTGGCATAAGTTGAAGGTGGATCGGCTGCGGCAGTCGGGCGGTAACCGGTCGCGTGGATACAAGCGGCCATCAGTGCACTGTCACTTTGGAAAGTGACCGCTCTTGTAGTATATCAGGCTGCCGGCGCGGGCCTGCCAATGGTGCCATTGCGCAACGGGTTCGCGCAGCCAGGTGCCCGCAGCGTACTGGCCCAGATGGTCGCTTAGCGTGCCGCTCAGCACCAGAATTTCCTCGCCCTGTGGGTCGAGGCCAGGCTTGAAGCTGCCATCGAGCTGCCATCGCACCAGCATGGTGGTGTCGCCGCCGAATGCGTGTAGCGGGCAGATATCACAGATGCCATCGGCGTTGGATAGCCATTGATCCGGGTCGCGGCTGTCAATGCTGCGATTGCCATCGTCATTGTCGGGAAATCCATTGACCTTCAGCAACAAGGTGCAACCGCTCTCTGAGTACAGTCTCCACGGTGCGCTGTCAGCTGGAAATCGCAAATAGAAACCCTCGGGATACTCGCTGTGACCGTCTGCAATGGACCCGGCGATGACCAGACATTCCAGACCATTGCTAATCGTCGGTAACTCCAGAGTTTTGTCCGCCGGCATGGACACAAACGTAGTGGTGCGGCTCAATTGCGCGATGGTGTGATGGGCAAGCACCCGCTCTGCCAGCTTGGTGCCCCAGGAATCGAGGCTGCCGACACTCTGCTGTACGCGATGCAGGTAGTCGGTGTTGCGCTCAGGCAACGGGCTGGATGGCATGCAGGTCATGGGTGAGGGACGGCGACAAATCCGGAGAGGTTACAGCAGTTGGCGGCAGTCGCTGAAAAAGTTTTGCATAAAAAGACGGGGTGATACGGATATCACCCCGTTAAGTGCGCTGCTAAGCGCTGGCGGAGAATACTGTCGTTTTTTTATTGACAGCTTATGTTGGTAGTCTTGCACCCTGGCCGGTGCTCATACCTTATATTTATGGACTTACTTTTTATTATATCGGTACAAAATACAGCGATCAGGTGATCAACCGAGTGTGAAGCAGGCTGCAGTCGACTGCTCAGACTCTTCATTCCCCCGGATCGCCGAGATTCGGAAACAGCCACTGTCGCGGCCGCCCAGGTTGAGATCGGTCGCCGGATTGAAAGTCAGCTTCGGCTCGCTCTCGTCAAAGCCCAGCGATGTGACGCGAACTTCGCGCAGCATGGTGCTGGTGTGTTCGTTTTCGTCCGGACCAAAGTAGATGCGGTAGCCGGAAATGTTCTCTTCAGCCGCGTTGGCGGGCCAGGCCAGCTCGATGCCGGCTACACCGCACAGCGGGCAGGCAACGTTGAGCTCGATGCTCGCTACCGACTGGTTGCCGTTGCTGTCACTGATGCTGTATACAATGGTGTCGCTGCCGTCGAAGTTGGCTGGCGCCTTGTACACCACAACTCCTCCGGCGCGCGCCTCGATAGCGCCCTCGGCGGGATCGGCGTCGACCCGGAAAGTGACGTTGTCGCGATCGGGAATCTGATCGTTGCGCATCGGTGCGATGGCTGCGTACTGACCGGCATTGACATCGACAGTGTCAGTGTTGGCCTGCAGGCGGGATTGATCGCCTTCACCATCGAGCGAACAGCCGGCACAGGCCACTGACAGGAATACGGTGCTGGTTGAGGAACCGCCGGCGCTGTCGACAAGTCGGTAAGTGATTTTGTCTGTGCCTTCGAAGTCGGCGTTAGCCGTGTAGCTGATTTCACCATTGTCCAACAGTTCAACGGTGCCAAAGTCGGGTGAGCCCAGGAGTTGCAGTTCGGTCTCCTGATCGGCGAACGAGTCGTTGCTCAACAGGTTGATGGTGGTGGCCTGACCGGCGACGATCTCTTTGATGTCGGTCGAGGCGGTGAGAGGCCCTGCCTGTGCAGCGGCGAACTCGGGTGGGACTGCGATTTGACCGGTAACAGAGAGTTCGGAGTCGCCTCCACCTCCGCCACAGCCAGTCAGTAACAATAGTGTTGCGGTGGTGGCCAGGCCAAGACGGGTATATCCGCGTGAGTGACCGAGCCTACGGTTGGTAGTACCGTGCATATTCTACCCCCTGAAAATAATTGTTATTTTTATTATTTATCTGCAACAGTCAGTGTTCCGCTGCTGCATGTTGCGTTGTGTAACGACTGCAGCCGCCAGCTCTTGAGCATTTTTTTGTCTGCTCGGCGCCGGATTGGTGTGGGGCTGGTTTGTGCGGGCAGGACGACCGCGACAAAGCGATGAAAATTCAACAGTTAGCGTCGCACTGGCAGAATTTGCTTTAAACCAGGGGGCATTTTGGTACTGGTTCCCATAGTCGGAAAAAGCCAGAATCTGCCTGCTTCGCGCTGAGTCACTGGCGTTTGCCGGGCTTGCCCTATCTGTAACCGCGCACCTTTCAAAGCGTTCGGCTGGCGGTTTACAATGCCGCGTTTTGCATCGCGCGGCGCTTGTCACACACGGTTCGCGGCGATCCGCTTCTGAATTGGACCACATTAATAATGAGTGACGACGAACTGGGCCCTGACGGCGGCGAACAGCAGCCGTTGATGGAGTTTACCGAGAAGGCCTATCTCGACTATTCGATGTATGTCATTCTGGATCGAGCACTGCCCCATATCGGTGACGGGCTGAAGCCGGTACAGCGGCGCATCATCTATGCGATGTCGGAGCTCGGTCTCTCCGCTACCTCGAAACACAAGAAGTCCGCGCGCACCGTGGGCGATGTATTGGGTAAGTACCACCCGCACGGCGATTCCGCCTGTTATGAGGCGATGGTGCTGATGGCGCAGCCGTTTTCTTATCGCTATCCGCTGATCGATGGTCAGGGCAACTGGGGGGCACCCGATGATCCCAAGTCCTTCGCCGCCATGCGATATACCGAGGCGCGCCTGGCGCGAATCTCGAAGGTGCTGCTGCAGGAGCTGGGGCAGGGAACTGTCGACTGGACGCCGAACTTTGACGGCACGCTGAATGAACCCGCGCAGTTGCCGGCGCGACTGCCGAATGTGCTGCTGAACGGCACCACCGGCATCGCGGTGGGTATGGCCACCGACATTCCGCCGCACAATCTCAACGAGCTGGTCGAGGCGTGTGTGCACCTGCTCGACAAACCGAAGGCGACAGTCGCCGAACTGATGGAACATCTGCCCGGCCCGGATTACCCGACAGCCGCAGAAATCATCAGCTCAAAAGAGGATCTCTCACGTATCTACGAGACCGGCAATGGCAGCGTGCGAATGCGCGCCATCTATCGGGTGGAAGACGGCAACATCGTAATCAATTCGCTGCCACATCAGGTCTCCGGTGCGCGCGTGATGGAGCAAATTGCTCAGCAGATGCAGGCCAAGAAGCTGCCTATGGTGGAAGATCTGCGCGATGAATCGGATCACGAGCACCCGACGCGGCTGGTAATAGTGCCGCGCAGCAGTCGCGTAGTCGCCGATTCTCTGATGCAGCATCTTTTTGCCACTACAGATCTTGAGCGCAGCTATCGCGTCAACCTGAACGTGATCGGCATTAACGGCCGACCGCAGGTCAAGAACCTGCGTGTGATGTTGGGCGAGTGGCTGCAGTTTCGACTCGAAACTGTTCGCCGCCGTCTGACCTGGCGACTCGACAAGGTCAACAAGCGCCTGCATTTGCTGGCCGGTTTGTTGATCGCCTATCTGAACATCGACGAAGTCATCGCGATTATTCGCAACAACGATGAACCTAAACCGGTGTTGATGAAGCGCTTCTCGCTGTCTGACGAGCAGGCCGAGGCGATTCTGGAGCTCAAGCTGCGGCATCTGGCAAAACTCGAAGAGATGAAAATTCGCGCCGAGCAGGAAGAGCTGGAGAAAGAGCGCGATCAGCTTGAAAAGACGCTCGGCTCCGAGCGCCGTATGAAGACGCTGGTCAAAAAGGAAATGCGTGAGGACGCGAAAGTCTACGGCGACGAGCGGCGCTCGCCGATCGTTCAGCGCGACGCCGCACAGGCCATGAGTGAAAGCGACCTGATCCCCAGCGAGCCCGTCACTGTGGTGCTCTCGGCGCGCGGCTGGGTGCGGGCCGCGAAGGGCCATGAGGCCGATCCGGAGGCGCTCAACTACAAGTCCGGTGACAGCTATCAGGATTCCGCACGCGGGCGCAGTAATCAATCGGCGATGTTTCTCGATTCGACCGGGCGCGTCTATTCGGTTGGATCACACGGTCTGCCGTCGGCGCGAAGCCTGGGCGAGCCGCTGGCCGGTCGGGTCAAGTCGCCGGACGGGGCTACCTTCATTGGTGTGATGATGGGGGCCAACGATTCAAAGTTCGTGTTGGCGTCCGGCAGCGGCTACGGCTTTGTCGGCACGCTGGGGGATATGGTCAGTCGCAACAAGGCAGGCAAGGCCGTGCTGAGTGTACCGGCTGGCAGTTCAGTGCTGATACCGCAGCGCGTGCAGGATGCCGGATCCGATCTCGTCGTGGCGATCAGCTCTGATGGCAAGATGCTGGCGTTCCCTGTCTCTGAGCTACCGGAACTGAGTAAGGGCAAGGGCAACAAGATCATCTCACTGCCCAAAGCCGCCGGTTGTACACTGTTGGCATTGCGTGTGGTGGGTGAGAAACAGGTGCTGAAAGTGGTAAGCGGCAAGCGCCACACCTGGTTCAAGCGCCGCGACCTTGAAGAGTATCTGGGCGAGCGCGGCAAGCGAGGATCCAGCCTGCCACGCGGCTTTCAGAAGGTGGCGGACGTCGACGTAGAGGGATAGTTGCCGAGCGCCTGCAGGAGCCGTCGTACATTGTGAAATTGCGTCAACCCGGTTGAGTTGACGCCGGCGACCACCTACCTTGGGACTGTTTAAACAGACAATTTGACAGGAGTGAGTGCGATGATGGGCTTTGATATGTCCTACATGTTATTAGTGATGTTACCCGGGATGGCGTTGTCCGGGCTGGCATCGATGATGGTCAAGCGCACTTTCGCGAAGTACGAAACTGTGGGCACTGCCCGTAACCTGACCGGTGCCGAGGCGGCGCGCCAGATGCTGGAGCGCGCGGGTGTCACCGATTGCCGCATCGAGGCAGTGTCCGGGCGGCTCAGCGACCACTACGACCCGCGCGACAAGACACTCAGATTGTCTGAACCCGTCTATGGCCAGAGCTCAGTCTCTGCGATCGGGGTCGCCTGTCACGAGGCCGGCCACGCGCTACAGCATGCGCAGGGTTACAAGTGGCTGCAAATGCGTTCTTCGCTGGTGCCAGTGACCAATATCTCCAGCAAGATGTCGATGCCGGTACTGATGGTTGGCATGATGCTTTTGGCTTTGGCGCCGGTGCTGGGACTCTGGGTAGTCTTGCTGGGCTGTGCACTGTTTGGCGCGGCAGTGGTTTTCTCGGTGGTGACACTGCCGGTCGAGTGGGATGCCAGTGCGCGCGCCAAGACCGCCATGCTTGACGCGGGCATTGTTACTGAAGCCGAGGCCGATGGCGCTGGCAAGGTACTGAACGCCGCGTTTCTGACCTATCTGGCTGCGGCGATCAGCTCGATTCTGACCCTGCTGTACTATTTGCATCGCTCCGGTCTACTGCGCATGCTGCTCAACCGTCGATAGACCCGTCTGGCGACGGCCCGCGAGAGCGGGCCGGCGTTGATCGTCACGCTGTGGTTCGGCGCGGAAAAAGCTATAATTGTCGCTTCACTCGACGGAATATCCCATGGCGACTTTCAGCACCAATGAATTCAAGGGCGGATTGAAAATCATGCTCGACGGCGATCCCTACAACATCGTCGAGAACGAATTCGTCAAGCCCGGCAAGGGCCAGGCCTTCAACCGCGTCAAGGTGCGCAACCTGAAGACCGGCAGGGTCGTCGAAAAGACGTTTAAATCGGGTGAGAGCGTCGAGGCCGCTGACGTCATCGACACCGAGTTGCAGTACCTCTACACCGATGGTGAATTCTGGCACTTCATGGATGCGGTCAGCTACGAGCAGATTGCCGCCTCTGAAACCGCCGTGGGTGACGCCAAGCTTTGGCTGAAAGAGCAGGACAGCTGCGAAATTACCTTGTGGAACGGCGTGCCTCTGAGCGTAACCCCGCCGAACTTTGTCGAGCTGACAATCACCCAGTGTGATCCGGGTGTGCGGGGCGATACCGCGCAAGGCGGCAACAAGCCGGCCACGCTTGAGACTGGCGCGGTGGTCAAGGTGCCGCTGTTTATTGAAGAAGGCGAAGTCATCAAGGTCGATACCCGCAGCGGAGAATACGTCAGCCGGGTCAAGGACTGATCACTCCTCGGTGAAACAGCCATTAGCCGCCGATTGGCGGCCCGATGCATCAATAGCGGCACTTCACGCGCGTGCGAATTTGCTGGCCCGTCTGCGCCAGTGGTTCGCATCGCAGAATGTGCTCGAAGTCGAGACACCGCAGCTTAGCTCGGCTGGCAACACTGACCCCCACATCCAGAGTTTTCGGGTGGCGCAGGCGGATCGCTATCTGCGCACATCAGTCGAGTTTCACCACAAGCGCCTGCTTGCCGCCGGCGTTGGCGATATCTACGAGATTGGCCGCGTCTTTCGCGAAGGCGAGGTGGGGCGCTATCACAACCCCGAGTTTACGATGCTCGAATGGTATCGCCTCGGTATGGATCACCACCGTCTGATCGATTCGATCGAACAGATGTTACAGCCACTGCACGAGGGGGCTTTCCCTGGTTTCACCCGATTGTCGTATCGCGACTGCTTGCGCCTGTACGTGCGGCTCGATCCGGCGGTAGCGACAACTGCTGACCTGATCGCAGCACTGATGGCTGCCGGTGTCAGCCCGCCCGCATCTGTCTGCAACAATACCGATGCGCTGCTCGACTTATTGATCGGGGCAGTGCTGGCACAGCGCCTGCCGGCCGATCAATACACCTGCATTTTCGACTACCCCGCAAGCCAGGCTTCACTTGCTCGCATAGATCGAAGTGATCCGCAGTGGCCGGTCGCTAATCGATTCGAAATCTATTACGGCGCACTGGAGCTTGCCAATGGATTTCACGAGCTCGATGACGCGGCCGAGCAACTGGCGCGTTTTGAAGCCGATAACCGTGATCGCTCAGACGCTGGCACTGAGCAGATGCCGATTGATCATCATTTAATTAGCGCGCTGCAGGCCGGCTTGCCGGCCTGTGCCGGCGTGGCTATCGGGCTCGATCGACTGCTGCTCGCGCTGCACCCGGAATTTGTCAGCGTGCAGGATGTGCTCGCATTTGGCTGGCAGCGCGCCTGATGGAAAATAGCGTGCTGCGTTATGGTCACAGCGACAAAGCCACCGTCAATCGAGTGCTGAACAGGCTTGGCTTGCGGGTTGAATGCGTGGCGGCCAATGAGCCGATCCCCGGCAGTTTCTGGGGTGATGAGGAGGCCGGGTTGATTGGTGATGTCATCTATCTGCGTGACGACACACCGCTGCACTCGTTGATGCACGAGGCCTGTCACTATAAATGTATGGATAGCGAGCGCCGCGCGTCACTGCACACCAATGCCGGTGGCAGTCAGGCCGAAGAAAATGCCGTGTGTTACCTGCAGATACTACTCGCCGACGCGTTGCCTCAGATGGACCGCGCGCGCATGTGCGCCGATATGGATGCCTGGGGTTACAGCTTTCGGCTCGGCAGTGCCGCGCGCTGGTTTAAAGAAGACGCAGCAGAGGTTCGCGATTGGCTGGAGCAACGTGAGCTAATCGCCTTTGCCCGTGAAGTGACCGATGAGCTGGCCCATTTGTAGCGGCCGTCCCGCCTTCAGGTCGTCGCACCAGGTGGCATTCTTCTCGGCCAACAGAATCACTGTCGAGCCCATATTGAAGCGGCCCATCTCTTCACCGGTTGCAAGCGTCGGGGCATCGTCGCGGTAGTCTCGATGTACCGCCTCGCGACCATTCGGTGGCGTGATCAGGCCCGCCCAGACGGTTTCAATCGCGGCCACATTAATGGCCCCAACCAACACCATCGCGATCTTGCCGGCGTCTGTCTCGAAGATTGCAACCACCCTTTCATTGCGCGCAAACAGCCCAGGCACCACACGCACGGTATGCGGTGCGACGCTGAACAGACGACCGGGCACGTAGTGCATCGCTAACAACCGGCCACCCAGCGGCATGTGTATGCGGTGGTAGTCGCGTGGCGACAGATACAGCGTCGCGAATTTCCCATCCTCGAACGCGCGGGCATCTTCTGCGCGACCGCCGATCAACTGCAGCAGAGAGTAGTCGTGGCCCTTGGCCTGAAAAATCCGCTCACCGTCGATCTCACCGGCTTCGGATACCCGGCCGTCAACCGGGCTGCACAGCGCATTGTCGTCAGTTGCCAGCGGGCGCATTCCGTCGGCCAGCGGGCGGGTGAAGAAGGCATTGAAGTTGGGGTACGAAGCGGGATCGCTGTTGGCGGCTTCTGACATATCAACATTGAAAACCCGGCAAAACAGCCTGATCGCCGGTGCTGCCATTGAGCTGTTGATGCGGGTCAGGCGAAAGACCAGCCGCGAGCAAAAATGATGCGGCAAAATATAGAGTGGCCAGGATTTTAAACGATCTGACAGTGCGCTCAACGAAGGCTCTCGGGAGATACGGGTGGGCGCATTCTACTGTCTGTCGCGGTTCGGTGTCGGGCTGTTTTTAACAGCGCTCCCAACTGACTTTACCGCTGCAGTGCTCGCGCTGATTGTGCGAGTATTGGCGGCTCGCCATTGTTGAGGCAACCATGCCCGAATCAAACCAGTTACATCCGTTGTTCACCGAGTCCGAATTGACGCTGGAACAGCTGATCAGAGCGGGGGCCGACTGGCTCGACGGGCTAGCGCTGTCCTACGGGCACGGCACCGACAACGCGCTTGATGAGTCGGCGTGGATTGCGCTTGAGGCGTGCGAACTGTCACCGGTGGAGGCGGTGGACGACTACTCGATGGTTGTGCAACCGGCACAGCTCGCGCGTGCCCGCCAGTGGTATCAGCGCCGCGGGATCGAGCATATCCCGGTGGCTTATCTGACGGGCCGCTGCTGGTTTGCCGGTCTTGAGTTTCTGGCCGACGAGCGCGCCCTGATACCGCGCAGCCCGATCGCAGAATTGATCGGGCAACGCTTCGAGCCCTGGCTGAGCACGCCGCCGGCCCGTATTCTAGATTTGTGCTGCGGTGGCGGTTGCATCGGGATCGCAACGGCCTTGGCGTTTGAAACCGCGCAGGTCGATGGCGCCGACCTGTCTGCCGATGCACTGGCGCTTGCGCAGCAAAATGCCGAGCTACATCGTGTGGAGGATAGGTTCTCGTTGTATCAGGGGGATCTTTTTAACGCCTTGCCAACCGGAGCTCGATACGATCTGATCGTCTCAAATCCACCCTATGTCGATCGCGACGATTTGCAACAAATGGGGTCAGAGTATCACCACGAGCCGCGTCTGGGGCTGGCGGCGGGCGATGACGGACTGGACGTCGCCCACCGCATTCTTGCGCAAGCTGCCGATCGAATCACGCCCGACGGCGTGCTGGTGGTTGAGGTTGGCAATTCGCAGCACGCGCTGCAGCAGTACTACCCGCAAGTCGATTTCATCTGGCTGGAATTTGCCTCTGGCGGGCATGGGGTCTTTCTGTTGCATCGCGCACAGCTTGAGGCTGTCGTTGCAACGGGTTGAATCATGCTCGGCAAGGTTGACAGATGCTTCGCTCACTATGTTAAGTTGAAGCGGGCGTCGCGTTTGGCGCTGTAAAAAATACTTGGAGGAAACCACATGGCCGCAGCTGCGGAAGATCTCGCCAGTGTTCAGGTTGCCAATTGGCTGAGCACGCTCGACAAAGCCCTGACAGCCCGGGACATCGATGCCGCCGTCGACATGTTCGATGAGGAACAATGCTTCTGGCGCGACTTTCTGACCTTCACCTGGAACCTCGATACCTCGGAAGATCAAGACAGCATTCGCCGCATGTTGCAGGCTACGCTTGCGGACACTGATCCTTCCAACTGGCAGCTCGAAGGCGAGGCAAGCTCGGCGGACGGCATTACCGAAGGCTGGTTCACGTTCGAGACAGGCACCAGTCGCGGGCGGGGGCACGTGCGGCTAAAGGGCGACAAATGCTGGACGCTGCTGACCACCATGCTGGAACTCAAGGGCCACGAAGAAAGCAACGATGCCCACGGTACACGCGAGATGGGTGTCGAGCACGGCGCTTTCAAAAATCGCAAGAACTGGCTTGAACGCCGCGAACAGGAACAGGCCGAACTCGGCTACAGCGAGCAACCCTACTGTGTGATCGTGGGTGGCGGGCAGGGTGGAATCGGCCTTGGCGCGCGACTGCGCAGGTTGGGTGTGCCAACGATTATTATCGAGAAAAACGAACGCCCGGGCGACTCGTGGCGCAAGCGCTACCGATCGCTGTGTCTGCACGACCCGGTCTGGTATGACCACCTGCCGTATCTGCCGTTTCCGGATCACTGGCCGGTGTTTTCACCGAAAGACAAAATCGGTGACTGGCTCGAGATGTATACCCGAATCATGGAACTCAATTACTGGTCGTCGTCGGAATGTACCAGCGCCAGCTACGATGAGACCTCCGGCGAGTGGACTGTCAAGGTCAATCGCAATGGTGAAGAGGTGACACTGCGACCGAAGCAGTTGATTCTCGCCACTGGTATGTCCGGAATTGCAAACATGCCCGAGGTTGAAGGTGCCGATAAATTCAAGGGCACGCTGGTGCATTCGAGTCAGCATCAGGGAGGCGAGAACTGGGGTGGCAAAAAATGTGTGGTGGTTGGCTCGAACAATTCGGCACACGACATCTGTGCCGACCTTTGGGAAAATGGTGCCGATGTCACCATGCTGCAGCGCTCGTCGACGCACATCGCCAAATCCGACACGCTGATGGAGCTGGCGCTCGGTGGCCTGTATTCTAAAGAGGCCGTTGATGCCGGCGTCACTACCGACACCGCCGATCTGATCTTTGCATCGCTGCCGTACAAAATTCTGCATACCCTGCAGATCCCGGTGTACGAAGAGATGGCAAAGCGCGATGCCAAACTCTATGAAGGTCTGGAGAAGGCGGGCTTCATGCTCGACTTTGGTGAGGATGGTTCCGGACTTTTTTGTAAGTATCTGCGTCGTGGCTCCGGGTATTACATCGACGTCGGTGCGTCACAACTGATCGTCGATGGTGAGATCAAACTCAAGAGCGGCGTCAACATCAGTCACATTAATGAAAACTCAGTCACGCTGGACGATGGCACCGAGTTGCCGGCCGATCTGATCGTGTTTGCTACAGGCTATGGATCGATGAATGGCTGGGCGGCAAAAATCATTTCTCAGGAAGTGGCAGATAAAGTTGGCAAGTGCTGGGGGCTGGGTTCGGACACGAAAAAGGATCCGGGGCCGTGGGAAGGCGAGCTTCGCAATATGTGGAAGCCAACCCAGCAGCCCGGGCTGTGGTTTCACGGCGGCAACCTGCATCAATCGCGACACTACTCGCTATACGTAGCGTTGCAAATCAAGGCCAGAATGGAAGGTATCGATACACCGGTCTACAACATGAAGCCGGTGCATCATCTGGGATAGGTTTTTTTCACGCATCTTTCGGCGGGCCGAGGTGCTCGCCGTTCATTGTCCCGCCGTCCTGGCACAAGAGGTACAGATAAGCCGGTACCCGTGATTCGGGTGCCGGTGAATGATTGGGGTTTTCACCAGGAAAAGCCGATGCGCGCAACGAGGTGCGCATCGGACCTGGATCGATCATATTGCAGGTGAGTGCGGATGGGTTGTCGTCGGTGCTGGCAACTTCTGCCGCGATAATATTCGAGACGCCACGCAACGCCGCCTTGCTCGCACCATAGGCACCCCAATAGGCTTTGTCGCGTGAATCGCCGGTAAATATGATTGTCGAGCGATCCTGTGTGCGCAGCAGTGGCAGCATCGCCTGGGTTAGCATCAGCGGCCCGTGCAGATTAACCTGGAACGTTTTTGCCCACTCCTGCATGTTGGTTTGTTCTATCGGCGCCAACTGGCCGAGTGTCGTGGCACAGTGCACCAGTCCGTGCAGTGCGCCAAACTCTTTTTCAACAATCGCCGCCATGTCGGCGTAGTCATCGACACTCGCGCCCTGAAGGTCGAGCGGATAGAGGCCGGGTGGTGTCAGCGATTCCCCCTCGATTTTATCGTGCAGCGCATTCAGGCCGCGCTGGGATTTATCGAGCAAAATCAGTTCGGCACCGAGCCGCGCGGCGGCCAGCGCCAGTGCACTGCCCAGGCCGCCAGCGGCACCAGTGATCAGAATCACCCGGTCGTGCAGTGACTGGGGTTTGGCTTCGTAGGTGTAGATTGACACCGGTCTGGACTCACTTTTTGATTTGGGCAAAACGTTCCAGTGCCTCTTTGCGGCTGGCACTCAGATCGATGATCGGGGCGGGGTAGTCTACCCCGAGCTCGATGTTCGCCTGTTGCAGCACCAACGGTGGTGCTTCCCAGGGGCTGTGGATGTATTTGTCTGGCAGGTGTTCGAGCTCCGGCACCCAGCGCCGCACGTAGGCGCCCTGCTTGTCGAAACGCTCGCCCTGACGCTGCGGGCTGAAGACCCGGAAATAAGGTGCCGCATCGGCGCCGCAACCGGCCACCCACTGCCAGCCCATGGTGTTGTTTGCAAGATCTGCGTCAACCAGCGTATCCCAAAACCACTCGGCGCCGCGCAGCCAGTGCACACCGAGATTCTTGATCAGTAGCGACGCGGTAATCATTCTCACTCGATTGTGCATCCAGCCGGTCTGCCACAACTCGCGCATACCGGCGTCGACCAGTGGTATCCCGGTTTGGCCGCGTTGCCAGGCGCGCAAATGCTCGGGCGCCGAGACCCAGGGAAACGCCTCGAAGCGCTTGTCCAGTGGTTCGGTTGGGGTGTCGGGAAAGTGAAACAGCAAATGATTGGCGAAGTCATGCCAGCCAATCTGGCGCACGAAGCCCTGCAGTTGCTCGCGACTGGCCGCTTTTTTCCAGCCGCGATGGGCGCGCACTTTCGCCACAATGGTTCTCGGGCTGAGTTCGCCAAATGCAAGATGCGCAGATACTCGCGAGGTGCCAGTGATCGATGGAATGTCGCGTGAGTCATTGTATTGGGTCAGGCGTTCGTCCAGTGCACTCTGCAACGCCTGTCGCGCACCAGCCTCGCCGGGTTTCCAGTGCGCGGTGAATCCGTCTGCCCAGTCAAGCGCCGGCAGCAGTTGCAGTTTTGCAATGGCGAGCGCGTCGGCGCACTTGCCCTGCCAGCCATCAATATTATCTACCTTATCGGTTGTTGGCAGTGATTCGCTGGCCTCGGCGGCGCGCCACCAGGCAGTGAATACCCGATAGGGTGATTGATCAGCCTTAACGACAGTCCACGGTTCGTGGCAAACGTTGCCGGCGAATGAGTGCGCCTCGATGCCATCCTGTTTCAGTGTGGCTTTGACCGCGGCATCGGTTGCGATCGCGTCGGGCTCGTAGCGTCGATTCCAGACCACTGCGGTGGCCTTGGTTTGCCCAATCAACCTGGCCAATACATCCAGCGGTTGCCCACGCAGAATCAACAGGCGCGCACCACAGGTATCCAGCTCTTGTGAGAATGCTGTCAGTGAGTGGTGCAGCCACCACTGACTGGCGGCGCCGATCTGCCAGCGCTTGGTCTCAGTCGGGTGCACGTATACCACGATGACCGGGCGATCCTGCGTAGTTGCCCAGTGCAGTGCCGGATTGTCGTGAAGTCTGAGATCGCGGCGCAGCCAGACAATAACTGGCGCCGCAGCGGGTTTGCCGCGTTTTTTTGCCACAGGGATTCTTTAGCTTGATGGACGCAGGAGTTTACTGGCTATCCAGCGCCGGCGACAGTGCTGCCGCCGTGCTGTAATCGCAGCTTGTGCAACTGTTAAAAGCTCGTGAGTGTGTATAATTGTGGTTTGTCGTTTCCAACTATCCCGGACCGATTTTGAGCACACGAGTGGACAGAGCGCCGACCAACCCGACCGCCGGGTTGAAGCGTGCCGGTCTTAAAATTACGTTGCCGCGGCTGAAAATTCTCGAGATTCTCGAGAACGCCGAAGACCACCACATGAGCGCTGAAGATGTCTACAAGGCGCTGCTCGCCGAGGACACTGAAATCGGTCTGGCGACGGTCTATCGCGTCCTCACGCAATTTGAAAGCGCCGGGCTTGTCACACGTCACCGGTTTGATGGCGGGCAGGCGATATTCGAACTCGATACCGGCGACAACCACGATCACATCGTTTGTATTCGCACCGGCAAAGTCGCGGAATTCAAAGATGAAGCGCTGGAAGAACGACTGCGCGAAATCTCTGAGGAGCTCGGCTACACCCTGAGTGATCACACCATTGTTTTGTACGGTGTCTTGAAGTCGGCCGAGGAATAGCCAGCCCGCTAACCACTCCTGGCAAGCTGTCGCTCGTATCGCCTCGATGCGCTTCCAGCGAACCAGAGATTTTTAAGCGGCGTCAGCCGCAACTCTGTTTGCATCAGCTGAGTGTTGGATTTTGCTACCGTGGCGGCGAGTCGACGCTGCAAATCTGCATAGACGTACAAAGCCTTCGCATCGCGTAGCGGCACTGCCAGCATCTCATCACAGGCTGCCTCCAGTGCGGTCCTGACGTCTGCGAGTTCCTGCGCGAGAAAATGCTGCAATTCTGGTTGGCTGTTTTCCGGAGTAAGCTTTGCGGGCGAGATGCCGGCGGCATCCAGGCGGCTCTTTGGCAGGCAAAGCAGGCCATTTGCCACATGCCTGCGCAAATAGCGCAAACAGCGCCACTTCGATAGCGCTATACCTAGCCGTGCGACGCGTTGTTGGGTGTCTGTGTCGTCTTCGCAGTTGGCCAGTGCCAGGCAGGCGCAGGCACCAGTCAGGTGGTGAAATCTCGTGTTTTCATCGTCGCCGCCCGGGCTGCCATTGCGCGTAAGATCTCTATAGCCTTTCAGCACGTGCAACAACTGTGTGGTCAACGCCGGATTGGCCTCGATGCTGGCTGCCAGTGCGCGACTCAGTGGATGGCGTTGCTGGTTGTCTTCAAGTTCGCGCTGCCACCAGTCGAGTTTCAGCCAGGTAGCCTCTGTGGGGCGGTGGGAAAATCCGGCGCGGCTCCAGATCTGTTGCAGTTGCAGAATGGATTTTAGCCGCGCCTGATCAGCGCTGTCCTGTTGCAGTACCGCGTAGTAGCGCGCACTGCCCGCCGGAAGCAGATCCGCTTGCCACAGATCTTCGGGCATTCCTAGCCAGTTGCCTCAATGGGTGGGGTGCACAGGGCAATCCGCGCGGCTATCCACTCGCGCTTGTCAGCACTTGCGCGCCCCTGCAGTGCGGACCACTGCTGCAGAATGTCGTCCTGCTCTGCCGGGTTGAATGATTTCAGCGCAAACTGCATGGCATCTTCCGATTCGCACAGCAGGCTGGCCGCAATTTCGTTGTCCGGGATCGGACAAGGGGTGCGCGCCAGGTCTGCCAGTAGGGGCTGTTGCCAGCGCTCGATGGTGCGCAAGCGTTCGGCCTCTTGTTTGATTAAACGCAGACGGCCCGCTTCGTCATCATCGCGCAGCGCACGACGCAAGGCCGTGGTGATGATTTCATTGATGTTGCCAATGGCGGTCTGTTGATCAGTCAGATCGCCCGCCAGCCCCATGCTTTGTTGATGGCAGTCGTCGAGCTGCTGTTTGAGCTGCAACAGTTTGCCAGACTCGGTAGAGTCGGTCAGATCGGCGATGATCTGCGTGAGTTGTCGGTGAAATGCCTCCAGTTCGCGTTGATCGCGTTGCTGGGCTGCGAGCAGCGAGAGGTTGTCTGGTGCCGGGCGGTCAAACAGCTCCGGGTGTTGCAGACGGCGGCGTATGTGTCGTTCCCAGGCGCCCATCGGGTTTGCGTTGGCAGCCATATCACAGTCTCCTGGTTGTGCCTTCGCAAAAGTATAGGTGTTGTTTGCGGCTTCGCCGCGCGCAAGCATGCTGGTGTTCGCCGCGTTACTGATCGCGCAGGTATCCCAGGGTGTCGGCAGGTGTGTCCAGCCAGCCATCGGCATTCCACGAGGCGGGCTGTTCGTGCTCGCCGATGTATCCCCAGGATGCAATCAGGCTGGTCATGCCAACCGCATTGCCGGCTGTGATATCGCGCTCGGCGTCGCCGAGATACAGACAGTGAGCCGGCTCCACTGCGCTGCGTTCGCAGGCCAGCAGCATCGGCTCCGGGTGTGGCTTGGCGCGGGCCGCGGTGTCTGCGCCGACAATCGCGCAGCAGCGTCGGGTCAGATCCAGCGCATCTGTGAGCAGTAAGGTCAATCCCTCTGGCTTGTTAGTGATGATGCCCCACGGAATGGATTGCTCATCGAGCTGGGTCAGCAGCGCAGCAATGCCCGGGAACAGTGTCGATTCGTTTGCGATGCCGGTTTCGTATTCGTCCAGAAACTCGCGACGAAGATCGGTCAGTTTCGCTTCATCGTCAGCCGCGTTGAAACTCAGTCGCAGCAGGGCCAGAGAGCCGTGCGAGACCTGTGGGCGATAAACTGCTTCAGGCACTGGTTCGCGGCCGTGGCGTTGCAGTAAGCGGTTTAGTGCGCCGCCCATATCCGGGGCGGTGTCGATCAGTGTGCCGTCGAGATCGAAGAAGACCGCGGCCGTTCGGCGTTTACTCGTCACCTTTGACTGTGCTCATCAAATAGTTGACGTCGATATCGCGCCCCAGGGAGTATTGCCGCGCAAGTGGATTGTAGAGCAGGCCGGTCAGGTCGCGGCTTTGCAGGCCGGCCTGACGACAGTAGCTGGCCAGTTCGGAAGGTTTGATAAATCGGTTCCAGTCGTGGGTGCCGCGCGGCAGCAGCTTCAGCACGCGCTCTGCACCGACAATCGCAAACAACCAGGATTTTCGATTCCGGTTCAAGGTGGAAAAGACCACTGTGCCACCGGGTTTTGCCAGCGTCGCACAGGCCTGAACTACGGAGGCGGGCTCGGGTACATGCTCCAGCATCTCAAGACAGGTCACGACATCAAAGCGGTTGGCGTTTTCGTGGGCATATTGTTCTGCTGGTGTGTGAACGTAGTCCACCTTCACACCCTGTTCCAGCGCGTGCAGCCGCGCCACACTTAAGGCCGGGGCCGACATGTCGATGCCGGTGACCTCGGCGCCACGGCGCGCCATCGCCTCGCTGAGAATGCCGCCGCCACAGCCAACATCCAGCACGGTCTTGCCACGCAAACCGGCGTGTTGTTCGATGTAGTCCAGGCGCAAGGGGTTGATGTCGTGCAGCGCTTTGTATTCACTGTCCAGGTCCCACCAGCGACTGGCGGATTCGCTGAATTTATCGATCTCAGCGGCATCGACGTTCTGGTGCATCATGAGGTCAGTTTGTCCGCCCATTGTTTCGCGTTGGCAACCAGTTCGCGGTTGTCGAGTGCGGTCAGTTCGCCGCGATCAAGCAGTTGCCGGCCCGCTACCCAGACGTGGCTGACATCGGCGCGATTGGCCGAGTAAATCAGATGCGATACCGGGTTGAACACGGGCTGCAGTTCGGGTTTGTCAAAATCTACGGCGACCAGATCGGCCTGTTTGCCCACCTCGATCGAACCGGTCACATCGCCAAGCCCCAGTGCTCTGGCCCCATTGATGGTTCCCATTCGCAGTACCTGTGTGGCGCTAAGCACCGCTGCGTCGCCGCTGCGGACTTTGGCGATGAAAGCGGCACTGCGCATTTCACCAAACATATCCAGATCGTTGTTGGATGCTGCGCCATCGGTACCTATCGCGACGTTGACGCCTGCGTTTTGCAGTGCGGTGATCGGTGCAATGCCACTGGCGAGCTTGAGGTTGGATTCAGGGCAGTGCAGCACGCTGCAACCCGATTGCGCGACCTGCTGGATTTCATCGTCGGTAAGCTGGGTCACATGCACCGCGCAGAATGCCGGGTTCAGTAGTCCCAGTTCGGCCAGACGGCTCAGTGGTCGCACGCCGTGTTGCTCGACGAATTGCTGCACCTCAGCGGCGGTTTCATGCACGTGCATGTGCACGCCGATGCCGTTGTCCTCACCTAGTTGGCGAATGCGATTCAGTGGCTCTGCCGACACGGTGTAGGGCGCGTGTGGCGCGAACAGGCAACTCACCAGAGGCTCGTCGATCAATTGCTGGTGCAGCTGCAGACCCTTTTCGAGGTATTCGTCGGGTCCGCTGGCCCAAACGGTCGGAAAGTCGAGCGCGATCAGCCCGACTGAGGCTCGCATGCCGACAGCCATGGCGGTCTCGGCGACTACATCGGGAAAGAAATACATGTCGTTAAAGCAGGTGACGCCGCCGCGAATCGATTCTGCCATCGCCAGGCGGCTGCCATCGGCGACAAACTGGCGATCGACAAACCTCGCCTCGGTCGGCCAGATGTGATCGTTGAGCCAGGTCATTAGCGGCAGGTCGTCGGCAAAGCCGCGCATCAGATTCATTGCCAGATGTGTGTGGGCATTGACGAGGCCCGGCATCAAGGCGTGACCGTCGAGCGCTACCACCGTGGCGTCGGGGTGGTTGCGAATGGCGTCGTCACGCGGTTCTATCGCAGTGATCTGTGTGCCTTCGACAACCACGCTGTGGCGTTGCAGCACACGGTTGTCGGCATCGACACAGATCAGCCATTCGGGGCACAGTATTCGAACAGAATCAGTCATCCGACGCACCATAGCGAGGTCGTCTGCAAACGGCAAGAAGCAAGGCGGCCGGCACACAATAGAAATGCCGGTGACGCCGGCGTTCGTGGTATAATTTGGCGTTTTCGTTCATGGCAATTTTGCTCTCGCTCATGCTGGTAACAAATGTCTGATTTTGCTAAGGAAATATTGCCGGTAAATCTCGAAGACGAGATGCGTAAATCGTATCTCGACTACGCGATGAGCGTGATTGTCGGCAGAGCGCTTCCGGACGTTCGCGACGGCCTCAAGCCGGTCCATCGCCGAGTGCTCTACGCGATGAGCGAACTGGGCAACGACTGGAACAAGGCGTACAAAAAATCGGCCCGCGTAGTCGGTGATGTGATTGGTAAATATCACCCGCATGGCGACACCGCCGTCTACGACACTATCGTGCGTATGGCGCAGCCGTTTTCAATGCGCTACATGCTGGTAGACGGGCAGGGCAACTTCGGCTCGATTGACGGCGATTCACCAGCCGCGATGCGTTATACCGAGGTGCGCATGGCGCGCATCGCACACGAGCTGCTGGCTGATCTCGACAAGGAAACCGTCGATTTCGTGCCCAACTACGACGGCTCCGAATCCGAACCCGCGGTGTTTCCGGCCCGCATCCCCAATCTGCTGGTCAACGGTTCGTCCGGTATCGCGGTCGGTATGGCGACCAACATTCCGCCTCACAACATCAGCGAAGTTATCGGCGGCACGCTGGCACTGCTGGACAACCCTGACATCGATCTGCCCGGCCTAATGGAACACATCCCGGGGCCTGATTTCCCGACCGCCGCCATCATCAACGGCGCACGCGGCATTCGCGAGGCCTATGCCACTGGTCGCGGCCGCATTCATGTGCGTGCTCGGGCCGAGGTCGAACACGACGAAAAGACCGGCAAAGACACCATCATCGTCTCGGAATTGCCGTATCAGGTTAACAAGGCCCGGTTGCTCGAAAAGATCGCCGAGCTCGTCAAAGACAAGAAAATCGAAGGCATCACCGAGCTGCGCGACGAGTCTGACAAGGACGGCATGCGCATGGTGATCGAGTTGCGTCGGGGCGAGCCGGGCGATGTCATGTTGAATCAGCTCTATCAGCTGACTCAACTGCAGACTGTGTTCGGCATCAACATGGTCGCGCTGATCGACGGTCAGCCACGCCTGCTCAACCTGAAGGAAGTGCTCGAAGCCTTCATTCGCCACCGTCGCGAGGTCGTCACCCGCCGCACTCTGTTCGATCTGCGCAAGGCGCGCGAGCGGGCACACATACTGGAAGGGCTGGCGGTGGCGCTGGCCAACATCGACCCGATCATCGAACTGATCAAAACCTCACCCAATCCACCGGCGGCCAAGCAGCAGCTGATCGATGGCGTGTGGAAACCCGGCAGTGTTGTCGAAATGCTCGAACGCGCCGGTGCCAAGGCCTCCCGGCCAAGCGATCTGGGTGATGAGTTTGGTCTGCACGAGGACGGCTATCACCTGTCGCCGGCGCAGGCGCAGGCGATTCTCGATCTTCGCTTGCACCGGCTGACCGGTCTCGAGCAAGAAAAGATTATTCAGGAGTATCGCGAGATCCTGACTCGCATCGAGGGTTACATAGAAATCCTTGAAAATCCCGAGCGCCTGCGCGAAGTGGTACGCGAGGAACTTGAGGCGGTGCAGGAGCAATACGGCGACGAGCGACGCACGCAGATATTCGTCGATCACTCGGAAATGACGGTCGAGGATTTGATCGCCGACGAAGATGTCGTGGTCACGCTATCGCGCGAGGGCTATGCCAAGGCGCAGCCCCTTTCAGACTACGCGGCACAACGGCGCGGCGGGCGCGGCAAGTCTGCGACCACCATGAAAGACGAAGACTTCATCGACACGCTCTTCGTCGCCAGCATGCATGACAGCGTGCTGTTCTTCACCAGCGTCGGCAAAGTCTACTGGAAGAAAGTCTACGATCTGCCGGTCGCGAGCCGCGGCGCGCGCGGACGCCCGATCGTCAACCTGTTGCCACTGGAACCCGAAGAGCGCGTGAATGCGGTATTGACGGTCAGAGAATTCAGCGAAGATCGCTTCGTGTTCTTCGCCACGCGCAACGGTATCGTCAAGAAGACCTCACTGGCCGATTTCTCGCGCCCGCGTACCAACGGCATTATCGCGATCGACCTGCGCACCGATGATCAACTGGTGAATGTCGCACTGACTGACGGACAGCGCGACATCATGCTGTTCTCCAGCGGTGGTCGCGCGATGCGATTCCTCGAAAGCGACGTCCGCACCATGGGTCGCACCGCTGCCGGTGTGCGCGGTATCCGACTTTCCGCCGAGGAGCGGCTTATCTCGCTGATCGTCGTCGACGAGGGCGATATTCTCACCGCTACCGAAAATGGCTACGGCAAACGCACACCATCCGATGACTATCCGCGCAAGGGTCGAGGGGGCATGGGCGTTATCGACATCAAAACCAGTGAGCGCAACGGTGCTGTGATCGGTGCCGTGCAAGTGCGTGAGAGCGACGAGATCATGTTGATCACCAACGGTGGTACGCTGGTGCGCACCGCAGTGGAAGGCGTGTCATCGGTTGGTCGCAACACACAGGGTGTGCGGCTGATTCGGGTGGGCGAGGACGAACAACTGGTCGAGCTTGAGCGCATCGCCACGTCCGATGTCGACGACGAAACCGATGACGCTGGCGAAGATCGCGAGCAAGAAGATGCGGGTGATGAGGCTGGCGAAGCGCCGGCTGATGATCAGGCCGATCAAGACCAGGCCGACGGCGACCCTGATCCCGACTCAAGTGATCCAGGCTGACGACCTCGCGAGTCAATTGCGCGCACCCCTGATCGATAAAGGAATACCGAACGCATGAACCGCGTTTACAACTTTAGCGCCGGCCCCGCGGCGATGCCGCTGGAAGTGCTTGAACAAGCGCAACGCGAGTTGACCTGCTGGGGCGACACCGGCGCGAGCGTGATGGAACTCAGCCATCGCGGCAAGCCATTTGTTGCCGTCGCCGAACAGGCCGAACAAGACCTGCGTACGCTGTTGGGTGTGCCGGATGACTATGCAGTGTTATTTTTGCAGGGTGGGGCGACCGGACAGTTCAACTTCATTCCGCAAAATCTGCTGGGTGATGCCGAGAGTTGCGATTACATCAACACTGGCCAGTGGTCAAAAAAGGCCATCGCCGAGGCGCAGAAATTTGCCCGTGTTAACGTCGCCGGTTCAAGCGAATCCGATCAGTTCAGTGTGTCGCCATCGCAGAATGATCTGCAGCTTGACAGCAATGCCGCCTACCTGCACTACACGCCGAATGAAACGATTGGTGGCGTAGAATTTTCCTACATTCCCGACGCCGGCGATGTGCCGCTGGTTGCCGATTTCTCATCGACCATTCTGTCGCGGCCACTGGATGTCAGTCGCTTTGGTCTGATCTACGCCGGCGCACAGAAAAACATCGGCCCCAGCGGCCTGACGGTTGTGATCGTGCGCAAGTCGCTTTTTGGTCGCGCGAATGCCACCCTTGCCGATGCGTTCAACTATGAAAAACAGGCGGCCGCCGATTCGATGCTCAATACCCCGCCGACCTATGGCTGGTATATCGCCGGCCTGGTGTTTAAATGGTTGCTCGATCGAGGCGGACTTGAAGCCATGGCGCAGGTCAATGAGCGCAAGGCCGCCAAGCTCTATCGCGCGATCGATGCCTCCGACTACTACCGCAATCCGGTTGATGTCGGCTCGCGATCCTGGATGAATGTACCGTTTATCTGTGGCGATGGCAGTCGTGACAAGGCGTTTCTCGAACAATCCGAAGCAGCCGGCTTGCATGCATTGAAAGGGCATCGCTCGGTGGGCGGGATGCGCGCGAGTATCTACAACGCCATGCCGGAAGCCGGTGTCGATGCGTTGATTGATTTCATGGCTGAATTTGAGCGGGTCTCGGCCTGACGGCAGGTCGATCTCGGAACAGACCATTGACCTATCGCATTCAAACCTTCAACAACATCGCAGTGGCAGGGCTCGATCGCTTTGCCCGCAGCCACTACGAAGTCAGCTCCGAGTGCAGCGCTCCGGATGCGATCCTGTTGCGATCGCATAATCTGCACGAACACACTTTTGACCACAACCTCAAAGCCGTCGGGCGCGCTGGTGCCGGTACCAACAACATACCGGTAGAGCGGCTTAGTGAAATGGGTGTGCCGGTGTTCAACGCGCCGGGTGCCAACGCCAATGCGGTAAAGGAGTTGGTCATCGCCAGTATCATGATGGCTGAGCGCAATATTCACCATGCCCTGAATTACACCAAAGCTTTGACAGGCGCCGGCGAGGCGCTTGATCGCGAAGTTGAAAATGGCAAGAAGCGCTTTGTCGGGCGCGAGTTGCCGGGGCGAACGCTGGGTGTGGTCGGGCTGGGTGCGATTGGTGTCGAAGTCGCGAACGCCGCGCGTGCGCTGGGCATGAAGGTGATTGGCTACGATCCATCGATTACCGTTGCCAGTGCCTGGCGATTGCAGGCCGAGGTAGAAAAAGCCAGCAGCGTTGATGATCTGCTGACACGCTCTGAATTTGTGACGTTTCATGTGCCATTGATCGACGCGACGCGTCATATGATTAACGAACAGCGCCTGCTTGCGATGCGAGATGGTGCGGTGATTGTCAATTTATCGCGCGGTGGCGTGGTGGACGAGGGTGCGATTATCAAAGGCCTGGACGCCGGCAAGATCAAGCACTACATCACCGACTTTCCGACTGCGGCGACGATTGCCCATGAGCGAGTGATCACGCTGCCGCATCTCGGCGCTTCCACCACCGAAGCCGAAGAGAACTGCGCTATCATGGTGGCAGACCAGATTCGGGCGTTTCTGGAGCATGGCCACATTGGCAATTCGGTGAACTTTCCAGCGGTTGAGCTGCACCGCAAGAGTGATTTCCGGCTTACGGTCAGTCATTTTAATGTACCCAATATGCTGGGCCAGATCTCACAGACGCTTGGCCAGTCGTCTGTCAACATTCAACATCTGATCAACGAATCACGTGACAGCGTGGCCTATACCGTTATCGATACTGAATGCGCCGTTGCGGCGGCGACGGTCGAACAGATCGCCGCCATCGATGGCGTTTTGAAGATACGGCAGTTGTGAGCACAAACCATTTGAGTAGAACGGGGCCGGCGGGTGGTTGAGCGTATAGCGATTGTCGGGCCCGGGCTGATAGGCGGTTCCTTCGCGCTGGCGTTGCGCGAGGCGGGCTACCGTGGTCACATCACCGCGATCGGGCGCAATCGGCAAGCCTTGTTGCGCGCCGTAGAGCGCGGAATTGCCAATGATTTCGAGACAGCTATCGACGCGGCGATACCCGCGGCTGACCTGGTGTTGCTGGCGGTGCCGGTCGGCGCAATGGAGCCCTTGCTCAAGCAGATTGCCGCGGTCGCGAGACCCGACACCATCGTCACCGACGCCGGTAGTGTGAAACAGCATTTCATCGATGCCGCGCGGCGGCAGATGCCATCGATCGAGAACGTCGTTCCGGCGCACCCGATCGCGGGCACCGAACACAGCGGGGTCGAGGCGGGCTTTGCCGAGTTATATCGAGGTCGCAGGCTGATTCTGACCCCATTGCCCGAGACCAGCCCGTTGGCGCTGGATGAAGTGGATAAGTTATGGCGCATGACTGGTGCGGTGATTGAGACAATGGATCCAAAGCGGCACGATCATGTGTTTGCCGCCACCAGTCATCTGCCGCACCTGCTGGCGTTCAGTTTGGTCGAGAGCCTCAATCGAATGCAACAACAGGACGAGGTGCTGCGCTACGCGGCTGGCGGTTTTAGCGACTTCACGCGAATCGCCTCCAGCGATCCGGTGATGTGGCGGGATATCTGTCTGCACAACCGTGACGCGGTACTCGGCGCTTTCGATCAGTTGCAGCACGGCCTGAGTTTGCTGCGTGCAGCGATCGCCAACCAGGATGCCAGCGAAATCGAGCGCACCTTCGCGATTGCCAAAGAGACGCGCGATGCGCTGCTGGCGGTATCAAAACCCGAAGCCGGCAGCCAACAGGAGAGCTGATGAGCGAGCCGCAGAAACAGGCTGATGACACCCTTTCGCTGATCGGTTGTGGACCGCTGCGCGGCGAACTGCGTGTACCGGGCGATAAATCCATCTCGCACCGCGCCGTTATGTTTGCCTCGCTCGCCAGCGGCCAAAGCCACATCGACGGCTTCCTAACCGGTGAAGACAGCCTAAACACTATGCGCGCGTTTCAGGCGATGGGGGTAAACATCGAGCAAACCGGGCCGAACAGCCTTCGCATTGACGGCGTCGGTATGCACGGTTTGCAGGCTCCAGCCAGCGCGCTGTACATGGGCAATGCCGGCACCGGCATGCGTCTGATTTCAGGCATTCTGGCAGCACAGGCGTTCGACACTGAACTCACCGGTGATGAATCCCTGAGCGCACGGCCGATGGGCAGGATTATCGATCCGCTGACACAAATGGGCGCGCAGATTGGCTCATCGGACGGCAAGCCGCCGCTGAAGATCAGTGGTGGACGACCGCTGACCGCTATTCACTACGCGCTGCCAATGGCCAGCGCTCAGGTCAAGTCCTGCGTGTTGCTGGCCGGCCTCTACGCCGAGGGCGAGACATGCGTCAGCCAGCCGGCAATCACGCGCGATCACACCGAACGAATGCTGCAAAGCTTCGGTTATTCGGTGCAACACGACGAACAGGGCGCGCGCCTGACCGGTGGCGCGGCATTACACGCCGCCGATGTGGATATTCCGGCCGACATCTCATCTGCGGCCTTTTTTCTGGTCGCCGCCAGCATCGTGCCCGACAGTGACGTCACGCTGCGCCACGTCGGCGTGAACCCCAGTCGCTGTGGCATCATAGATATCCTCAAGTTGATGGGGGCGGATATCGAGATCTTTAACCAACGCGACAGCGGTGCCGAGCCGGTGGCCGATCTTCGTGTGCGTGGGGCGCAACTGCAGGGTGTGGATATCCCCGAAGCGCTGGTGCCACTGGCGATCGATGAATTGCCGGTGGTGTTCGTCGCTGCCGCCTGTGCCAGCGGTACCACGCGGGTGACCGGGGCTGAAGAACTGCGGGTTAAGGAAAGTGATCGCATCGGCGCGATGCAGGCTGGTCTCGCGCAGCTTGGGGTCGATGCGACTGCGACGGCAGATGGCATGATTGTCCGCGGCGGTAAAATCGGCGGCGGTACGGTCGACACCTTCTTTGATCACCGCATTGCCATGTCCTTTGCGGTTGCGGCGCTGCGCGCCAGTGCACCGGTGACGATACGCGATACTCGCCACGTAGAGACATCCTTTCCCGGCTTTTTCGAGCAATGCGAGACGCTGGGCATGCAAGTGACCCGTCATGGCTGAGCGCGACGAAGCCGCTCCCGTGATCACCATTGACGGGCCCAGTGGCTCGGGCAAGGGCACGGTTGCGCGCATGGTCGCCCGCTCGCTGGGGTTTCGCTTTCTGGACAGCGGCGCGTTGTACCGGGTGGTCGCGCTGGCCTCGCTAAACCGTGGTCTGGCCGCTGAACAGGCGCAGGCGCTGGCCACACTTGCCCGCAGTATTAACGTCAAATTTCTCAGTCGTCGCGACGGCGACGTGCAGGTGATGCTCGACAACGTCGACGTCACCTTCGATTTGCGGCTGGAAAAGGTTGGTGACCGGGCGTCGCGGATCGCGGCACATCCGGAATTGCGCGAGGCGCTGCTGGAGCGTCAGCGGCGCTGGAGCTACCCGCCTGGACTGGTGGCAGACGGTCGTGATATGGGTACTGTGGTATTCCCTGATGCCTGTTTGAAAATCTTTCTCACCGCATCTGCCGAAATTCGCGCGCAAAGGCGATATAAACAGTTGATTGAAAAAGGTATTGAGGCTAATATTGACACGTTGTTAGCCGATATTATTGATCGCGACCGAAGAGATCTCTCGCGTGAGACCGCACCGCTCAAGGCTGCGCCTGACGCCGTAGAAATCGATTCATCCAGCCTCGCGGTCGATCAAGTGGTAGTAAAAGTGCTTGATTTTGCAAGACAGCGATTGTCGGCTATAAGTTGAAGACCCCAATTCACGCTGTGGTACAGGCGCATCCGTCGATGTGGCTGGTGCCATGCGTGGCGTATTGGGAACCCTAATCCCTGCGGCAAAGGAGTTGCCACAGTTTATTAATCGGCCTTGCCAGTGACGGAAAATTGCTCACGCGGCATTGTAGTGTTTTCTCCAGGACCAATCCTTAATGTCAGAATCTTTTGCAGAACTATTTGAAGAGAGTATCGCCCAGACGCAAATGAAGCCGGGCGCTATTCTCAACGGTACCGTGGTTGAGATCAGCGGCGACTTCGTCATGGTCAACGCGGGTTTGAAATCCGAGGGCGTCATCCCGATCGATCAGTTCCTCGATGAAACCGGAACCGTATCGGTTCAGGTCGGCGAGATCGTCGAGGTCGCACTCGACTCCGTCGAGGACGGATTTGGCGAGACCCGGCTGTCGCGCGAAAAGGCTCGCCGTGCACGCGCCTGGGCCAAGCTCGAAACCGCTCAGGAGAGCGAAGAGATCGTCACCGGTGCTATCACCGGCAAGGTCAAGGGCGGCTTCACCGTCGAAATTAACGACATCCGTGCATTCCTGCCCGGTTCGCTGGTCGATGTGCGCCCGGTGCGCGACACCAGCTACCTCGAAGGCAAGGAACTCGAATTCAAGGTCATCAAGCTCGACCGTCGCCGCAACAATGTGGTGGTCTCTCGCCGCGCGGTGGTGGAATCCGAATACAGCGCCGAGCGCGAGCAACTGCTCGAAAGCCTGCAGGAAGGCCAGGAAGTCATGGGTGTCGTCAAGAACCTGACCGACTACGGCGCGTTCCTCGACCTGGGTGGCATCGACGGCCTGCTGCACATTACCGATATGGCGTGGAAGCGCGTCAAGCATCCGTCCGAGGTTGTAGAAGTCGGCCAGGAGATGAAGGTCAAGGTCCTGAAGTTCGACCGCGAGCGCAACCGCGTTTCACTGGGCCTCAAGCAGCTGGGCGACGATCCGTGGATGGATCTGGTTCGCCGCTACCCTGAGCACACCCGCATCTTCGGTAAAGTCACCAACATCGCTGACTACGGCTGCTTTGTCGAGATCGAAGAGGGTGTCGAGGGTCTGGTACACGTCTCCGAGATGGACTGGACCAACCGCAACGTCAACCCGAACAAGGTCGTACAACTGGGTGACGAAGTCGAAGTCATGATCCTTGACATCGACGAAGAGCGACGCCGCATCTCACTGGGTATCAAGCAGTGCAAGCAGAACCCGTGGGAAGAATTCGCCGAGAAATTCAACAAGTCGGATCAGGTATCGGGCAAGATCAAGTCGATCACCGATTTCGGTATCTTCATTGGTCTGGATGGTGGCATCGATGGCCTGATTCACCTGTCCGATCTGTCCTGGAACGACACCGGCGAAGACGCGGTGCGCAACTTCCAGAAAGGTCAGGAAATCGAAGCCGTGGTGCTGGCTGTGGACCCCGAGCGCGAGCGCATCTCGCTGGGTGTCAAGCAGCTCGAGCAAGACCCGTTTGGGCAGTTTGTCGCCGACAACCCCAAGGGCTCCATTGTTAAAGGCACCGTCACTGAAGTCGATACCAAGATGGCAATGGTCAGTCTTGCAGACGGAGTCGATGGCATCCTGCGCGCGAGCGAGTACTCTCGCGATCGCGTCGAGGATCTCAAGCTCCTGATCAAGGTGGGCGAAGAGATGGAAGCCAAGTTCATCAACATTGACCGCAAGGCCCGCGCGATTTCACTATCGATCAAGGCCAAGGAAAATGACGAAGAAGCCGAAGCAATGAGCGACTACTCGCAGAGTAGTGCCGGTCCTGCGACCACGCTCGGTGATTTGATGAAGGAACAGATGGGCTCTATGGACAACGATCAGTAAGATCGCATGTCACGCCGGGCCGAATGTCGGTCCGGCGGCTTTGACTGGTATTCTCTACCCCTGCAACACTGATGTACAAAAGCAATTCAATAGAGCATATTGATGACCAAATCTGATCTGATAGAAGCGCTTGCCGAAAGCCAGTCCCACCTGGCGCTGCGTGATGTTGAGCTTGCCGTGAAAGGCGTGCTCGAACGTATGAGTCAGGCGCTGGCGGGTGGTGATCGAATCGAGATTCGGGGTTTTGGCAGTTTCAGTCTTCACTTTCGCCCACCGCGCATGGGTAGAAACCCCAAGTCCGGTGATGCGGTCGCGCTCAGTGGCAAGTACGTACCTCACTTCAAGCCTGGCAAGGAACTGCGCGAGCGAGTCAACTCGCGGTTTCTCAGCGAAGGGCAGTCCGAACCGGCACCCGCGGCTCGCACTGGCACAGACGACTAGACAGACAGCTATTTCGTCTTGGCGAAAAACCGCGCACAACCCCATCGGGTCTCCTGATTCGGCCGAACGTCGTTTCGAAAAAGCGCCTGGATGGTTGCGAGCCTGATCGCAGTTCAGTCTCGACAATCGGCCTGTCAAAAGGCAAAATCTCCCACTCCCCCAACTATTTTCAGGCCTTCCGACCAGATGAAATCCATTCAATGGATTGCGGTCGCATTCCGGGGTATCTCTCGCTGGATTGAAAGCAACGCGGATAGACTGTGGCGCTATTTGCAGGGCGCACGGGAGCCGCGCTTGCCGACTCAATTGAAAGGGATGCTCGCTGAGCATGGTGACATGCTTGCGCACGATGACGTACTGTCGTCAATGGTCGACCATGTCGGTATTGATGAGCGTTCTTTTGATGTCTATCTAACGCTTGGTGCCGCCTTTCGTCGCAATGGCGAATACTCGCGCGCGGTCGCGCTGCACGAGCACATGTCTTCCGCCACCCAGCTTGGCACGGCACACCGACACACTGCGACGCTCGCGCTGGCGACTGATTACGCCGTCGCCGGTATGCTTGATCGTGCCGAGAGTTTGCTCAGCGCGCTTCTAACTGAAAATCCGGGTCATGGCGAGACGCGGGCGCAACTACTGCGACTCTACGAAAAACAACAGGACTGGCAGCAGGCCATCGAGTGCGCGGCGAGTGGCACCGCGCCACTGTCGCTGCCCGCGAATGAATTGATCGCTCAGTATTGCTGTGAACTCGCTGTCGCCAGGCGGCAACAAGACGAGTTGCAGGAGGCGAAGGGCTGGCTCGACGAGGCGCTGAAAAAAGAGCCAAACTGCGGCCGTGCACTGCTGATGTTATGTGAGTCTGCCATTGCAGCTGGCAACAGCGACCAGACATTGAAGTTGTTTGAGCGGATCGAAAAGCATCACCCCGAACTCGCACCGGAGATCGCAGCGGCGGTGTTTTATCTGTTGCGTGAGAGCGGCGACGATGCACTGCTGGCCAAGCACCTGGACTACGTGCGTCGTCGACAGAACAGCTATACCGTGATCAAACTTGCCCGTGAGGCGATTGCCGAGCAGGATGGCGAATCGGCCGCCGAGCGCTTTTTTCTCGAACAGGTCGCACGGCGGCCATCGTTAAAGGCACTGTACGATTGGGCGGAACGCGAACTCACGGTAACCAAATCGCGCGAAAAAGACAAAATTGCTGCCATCGTGCAAATGCTGCGCGGCGTTGTCGACGACAAGGCTGTCTATAGCTGCGAGCAGTGTGGTTATCGTTGCAACGAAATGCAGTGGCGCTGTCCCGGCTGCGAAAGCTGGAAATCGGTCAAGGTCATTATTGGCGTCGAGGGCGAGTAAGCCGCAGCATGGCTTGCTGTATTCTCGACGCGCTGATCAATCGTGTCCGGGTCTGCAACGGTTGTTTCTTAGCTGACCCGTTTTCGCGCCAATCGAATACGGAACAATTGCCGGGGTTGTCGATAAAATGCCGGTTGTCCAAACCTGCTAACGTAGCCCCATCAACTGGAACGATTTCATCCATGACTGCTACCGCGAGTAACTTCGATGTCAGCCAGCACCGCTGTTAGCGAACCGCGCATCATCGTTGCGCTGGACAAGCCCGATGTCGATGGCGCGCAGGCATTTTGCGCACAGCTTGATCCGCAATTGTGCAGGGTCAAGGTCGGCAATGAACTGTTTACCGCCGGCGGGCCGGATGTGATCCGGTCACTGCACGATCAGGGATTTCAGGTTTTTCTGGATCTCAAATACCACGATATTCCGAATACCGTCGCCTCGGCCTGTGCGGCAGCAAGGGCACTGGGTGTGTGGATGTTGAATGTGCATGTCTCAGGTGGCGAGGCCATGCTCAAAGCCGCAAGAGACGCGATCGGTCCTGCCGGCACGGGTGTGCCATTGCTGATCGGTGTGACGGTCCTGACCAGTTTTGCGCCTGATGATCTCGCTGCAGTCGGTGTGCCCGACACGGTGGATGAACAAGTGTTGCGGCTGGCCGGTCTTGCCGCTCAATGCGGGCTCGATGGCCTGGTGTGCTCGGCACACGAGGCTCAGATGCTCTCTCGTAAGCAGCCCGCATTGCTGACAGTTACACCCGGTATTCGTCTGGCGACAGATGCCGCTGCCGATCAGCGGCGAATCATGACCCCTCAGCGCGCGATCGAGAGCGGGGCGAGTTATTTGGTGATCGGGCGCAGTATTAGCGGGGCTGCTGATCCGGCGGCCGTACTTCGTGCAATCAGCGCAGACATTCCGGCACTACCCGTGGCGCAAGGTTAATCGATGCCAGCCTCGAACAAGGATAATCACAATGAGTAATGACAAGACTTTTATCTCCGTGCAGTCACTGCTGGAGGATTCGTGGCAGCTTGGTGTGGATATCCTCAAAAGCGGCTTTCGGCCAAATTTCATCGTTGGCGTCTGGCGTGGGGGCACGCCGGTCGGCATCGCGGTGCAGGAGTTTCTGGATTTCTACGGTATCAGCACCGACCACATCGCCATTCGCACGTCGTCCTACAGTGGAAACGATCGCCTAGAGGCGCCGGTGCGCGTGCATGGCCTTGACTACCTGATTCGCAACGTCAACGCCGAGGATGCGCTGTTGATCGTCGACGATGTCTTCGATACCGGTCTCAGTGTGCAGGGCGTGATTCACACGCTCAAAACCAAGGCGCGGCGCAACACGCCGGGGGACATTCGGGTTGCGACCCCTTATTTCAAGCCGACCAAGAATCGCACGGACATGCAGCCCGACTACTACATTCACGAGACCGACCAGTGGCTGGTATTTCCACATGAAATGGACGGGCTCAATCGCGATGAGCTCAAGCGCCACAAACCGGAACTGACGCGGTTTATCGATGAAGTCGATTTGTTTTACGCAAAAGATGCCAGCCGGGAAGTCAACGCATGATTGATCTGCGCAGTGACACGCTGACCTCGCCCACGCCGTCGATGTTACTGGCGATGGGTAATGCCGCGACCGGAGATGATGTCTATGGCGAGGATCCCACGGTCAACGAGCTGGAACGTCTGGCCGCATCGATGCTGGGGTTTGAAGCGGCGATTTTTGCGCCCAGCGGCACGCAGAGCAATCTGCTGGCGCTGATGTCGCACTGTCAGCGCGGCGATGAATATCTCGTCGCCCAGGAAGCGCACACTTACAAATACGAAGGCGGTGGCGCCGCTGTGCTTGGCAGTATTCAGCCGCAACCGATCGAGACGCGTGAAGATGGCACGATGTCGCTCGACAGAATCGAAAATGCGATTAAAGCCGATGACTTTCACTTTGCCCGCACGCGCTTGCTGGCGATAGAAAACACCTTCGGCGGGCGGCCGTTGCCCATGGAGTATCTGGCCACCGTGCGAGAGCTTGCGGATTCGCGTGGCCTGGGTTTGCATCTGGATGGCGCGCGGGTATTCAACGCGGCAGTCCATCATGGTGTCGATGTTCAGCAGATCAGTGGATTCTTCGACTCGATATCGGTTTGCCTGAGCAAGGGGCTGTGTGCGCCGGTGGGTTCGGTGTTGTGTGGCTCGACAGCGCTTATTGATCAGGCCAGACGCTGGCGCAAGGTGCTAGGGGGCGGCATGCGACAGGCGGGTTTTCTGGCTGCCGCCGGCATCGTTGCACTGCAGGAAAACGTCGAGCGACTGGCCGAGGATCATGACAACGCCAGAACGCTGTGTGATTTGTTAAAGCCAATCGAGGCGCTACAGGTCAGCGACGATTCACCGCGCACCAATATGGTGTTTCTGCACTGTGGTATCGAGCGGGCCACTGCGTTGCGAGACGCGCTTGAACCACAAGGTATTCGCATCTCTGCCGCTGCGAGTGTGCGACTGGTGCTGCATAAAGATGTGACGCGCCAGGATGTCGAGAAAGTCGCAAGCTGTATCCAGGCGCTGAATCTATAGCAGCTTACACCTGCTCTATTTCAACCAGCGTGCCGCAGAAGTCTTTTGGGTGCAGAAACAAAACCGGCTTGCCGTGGGCTCCGGTTTTGGGCTCGCCATCGCCGAGCACTCTGGCACCGGTGGCGATCAACTGATCGCGCGCGGCCAGAATATCGGGCACCTCATAACAGATGTGATGCATGCCGCCGTCGGGATTTTTTTCCAGAAATTTCGCGATCGGCGAGTTCTCACCCAGCGGTACCAGTAGTTCAACCTTGGTATTAGGCAGTTCGACAAACACGGTGGACACACCGTGATCGGGCAGATCGATTTGATCAGACACCGTCGCGCCAAGTGAGTCGCGATACACCGCAGCGGCACGATCGAGGTCCGCCACGACGATCGCGACATGATTCAGGTTGCCGATCATGCGCTTTGCTCGAATTCAATGATTTTCTGATCCACATCGAGAGTGGCGCCCACCTGCTGGTGCACGGTGGCGATGGTGCCATCGCGCTCGGCTTTCAAAACGTTCTCCATTTTCATCGCCTCAACCACGGCCAGTGCATCGCCGGCGCGCACCGTGTCGCCCTCGGCGACCATCAGATTGACCAGCAGGCCGGGCATGGGCGATAGTAGAAACAAGCTGGTATCGACTGGCTGTCTGATTGGCATGTGCACAAACAGTTCGGCGGCGCGCGGTGACATGATCTGCACGTCCCGGCTGAATTTGCCGCTCGATACCTGATAGCCGGTGACACTGCGCTGCCACTGAAAAATGAAATCCTTTCCGTCGATGCTGCCTTCAATTACACGCTGCGCCGGCGTCCAGTCGGTCTGTACCTGCAAGGTTTTTCCGGCAAGTTGCAGACTAAAGCGATCTGACTCGCCAGTGCTGACCTCTACCGGATGCTGACCCTGATCACTGTCGACAATGACAAACCGCGCGCTGCGCATCGTCTGTGACGGATAGAGTGTGCCGGATGTTGAGCTCGCCTGGCGGCGCAAAATAAAATGGGCCACTGCGGCGGCGGCGTGCATTTGCAAAAGCTCGCTGTCGGCGGCGTCTGGTTCGGCAAAACCATCCGGGTAGTGTTCGGCGATAAAATTGGTGGAAAAATCGCCGTCGATGAATTGCTTGTGGGTGAACAGTGCCGACAAAAATGGAATATTGGTGGTGACGCCATCAATGCCATAGCGATCCAGCGCGCGTGTCATAGTGGCGATTGCGGCGTTGCGATCCGGTCCCCAGGTGACAAGCTTTGCGATCATCGGGTCATAGTAGATCGATACTTCGCCACCCTCGACAACGCCGCTGTCAACGCGCACGTTTTCCATGTTGGATGGTTCGCTGTAGCGAACCAGTCTGCCGGTCGATGGCAGAAATTCGCGGAACGGATTCTCAGCATAAATTCGTGCCTCCATCGACCAGCCATTAATCGGGACATCTGCCTGGCTGATGGCTAGCGGCTTGCCGGCAGCTACGTTAATCATCTGCTCGACCAGATCAAAACCTGTGATCATTTCGGTCACCGGGTGCTCGACCTGCAGGCGCGTGTTCATTTCCAGAAAATAGAAATTCTGATCGGCGTCGACGATGAACTCCACAGTGCCTGCGGAGTGATAGTCGACGGCGGCGGCCAGTGCGCAGGCCTGCTGGCCCATCGCCGCGCGCGTCTGTTCGTTCAAAAACGGCGAGGGCGCCTCTTCGATCACTTTCTGGTGGCGGCGCTGAATCGAGCACTCGCGCTCGTTCAGGTAGATCGCGTTGCCGTGTTTGTCGGCTAATACCTGTATTTCGATGTGTCGCGGTTGCTGAATGAATTTTTCTATGAAGACGCGATCATCACCAAAGCTTGTCCGCGCCTCGTTGCTGGCACGTTCAAAGCCCTCGCGACACTCGGCGTCGTCGAACGCTACTCGCATACCTTTTCCGCCACCACCGGCGGAGGCCTTAAGCATGACCGGGTAACCGATATCGGATGCGATGCGTACGGCATGATCGGCGTCGGTGATGATATCGGTGTGGCCCGGCACGGTGCTGACACCGGCATCGATTGCAAGCTTCTTCGATGTGATTTTGTCTCCCATCGATTCGATTGCGTGTACACCGGGCCCGATAAATTCGATGTTTCTCTCTGCCAGAGCTGCAGCAAACTGAGCATTCTCGGACAAAAACCCGTAACCGGGATAGACCGCATCAGCACCGCACTGCGCACAGGCGGCGAGGATATTGTCGATCTTCAGGTAGCTTTCGCTGGAGGCTGCGGGGCCGATATGGATCGCCTCGTCCGCCATCTCTACATGCAGTGCATTGCGATCGGCATCTGAGTAGACGGCCGCAGTCGCTATACCCAGTTTTCTCGCCGTTCGGATGGCGCGGCAGGCTATTTCACCGCGATTGGCAATCAGAATTTTTTTAAACATTTACGGGCACGCTTTGGCGATCATCGTGGGTGGCAGTAGCTCGGTTTTACAGGGCATACATCAGCTGCTTACAGTGGCAGGTTGTCGTGCTTGCGCCACGGGTTTTCAAGCTGTTTGTTGGCCAGCATGGCGAGTGCCTTGCACAGGTGGCTCCGGGTTTTAGCCGGACTGATCACATCGTCGATGTAGCCGCGGCTGGCGGCGACAAAGGGATTGGCAAATTTTTCCCGATATTCCTCGGTGCGCTGTTCGATTTTTTCAGCATCGCCGATATCGCTGCGAAAAATAATTTCCACCGCACCCTTGGGGCCCATTACGGCGATTTCCGCATTCGGCCAGGCGAGATTGACATCGCCACGCAGATGTTTTGAGGCCATCACATCGTAGGCGCCGCCATAGGCTTTGCGCGTGATAACGGTGACTTTAGGCACGGTGCACTGCGCATAGGCAAACAATAACTTGGCACCGTGTTTGATAATCCCGCCGTACTCCTGTGCGGTGCCAGGCAGAAAGCCAGGCACATCGACGTAGGTGACGATGGGAATATTGAAGGCATCGCAAAAGCGCACAAAACGCGCGGCCTTGGTTGAGGATTTAATATCCAGGCAACCGGCCAGCACCAGCGGTTGATTGGCAACGAAACCCACGGTGCTGCCGTTGAGCCGAGCCATACCCACAATAATGTTTTTGGCGTAGTCGGGCTGAATCTCGAAAAAGTGCCCGTCATCGACGGTTTTTGAAATCAATTCGCGAATGTCGTACGGCAGGTTGGGGTTTTCCGGCACCAGCGTATTCAGCGAGGGCTCTTCGCGATCGGCCGGATCTTCGCATTGGCGTACCGGTGGCTTTTCGCGATTGTTCAACGGCAGAAAATCGTAGAACTCGCGCAGCTTGCGCAGCGCGTGCAATTCGTTTTCAAAGGCTACATCACAGACGCCGGAGATGGTGGCGTGGGTATCGGCGCCGCCGAGTTCCTCGTGGGTGACTTCCTCGTGCGTGACTGTCTTCACGACCTCGGGGCCGGTGACGAACATGTACGAGGTATCTTTGACCATGAAAATAAAATCAGTCATGGCAGGGGAGTAGACCGCGCCACCGGCGCACGGGCCCATAATCATTGAGAGCTGCGGCACCACACCGGATGCCAGTACGTTGCGCTGGAATACATCGGCGTAGCCACCGAGCGATGCCACGCCTTCCTGAATACGGGCGCCCCCCGAGTCATTGAGGCCGATCACCGGTGCACCGGACTTCATCGCCTGATCCATGATCTTGCAGATCTTTTCGGCGTGTGCCTCGGACAGTGATCCGCCAAAGACAGTGAAATCCTGACTGAAGACAAATACAAGGCGGCCGTTGATTGTGCCCCAGCCGGTGACAACGCCATCGCCCGGGATTTTTTGATCCTGCATGCCAAAATCGACACAGCGATGTTCGACGAACATATCCGATTCGGTAAAGCTGTCTTCGTCGAGCAGAATTTCCAGTCGTTCGCGTGCCGTCAGCTTGCCGCGCTGGTGATGGCGGTCAATCCGGGCCTGGCCACCGCCGAGTACGGCGGCCTGACGTTTACTGGCAAGTCTGTTATCGATGTCGCGCATGGCGAGTCATTACCTTAAGCAAGTCAAAGCGGGTTGGTAGCGAGAAGAGATTGTTTCGCGCTCAGGCGTTGCCGCCTGCGTAGCCGATGCGTTGCAGCGCCTCGGTGATTTCATCCAGGATGGCCGGATCGTCGATCGTGGCAGGCATTTTCCACTCAGTGCCATCTGCAATCGCGCGCATCGTGGCGCGCAGGATTTTGCCACTTCGGGTCTTGGGCAGGCGCGCAACGACCACCGCACTCTTGAATGCAGCGACCGGACCGATTTCATTGCGCACGCTCTGGATGACTTCTGCCACGATCTCAAACTCAGGGCGATCGCAACCGGCGCTCAACACCATCAGCCCGACTGGTAATTGGCCTTTCAGCGAGTCGGCAGCACCCATGACCGCGCACTCGGCGACGTCCGGATGGGAGGCCAGCACTTCCTCCATGGCACCCGTCGACAGACGGTGGCCGGCGACATTGATGACGTCGTCGGTTCTGGCCATCACAAACACGTAGCCGTTTTCATCGACGTAGCCGGCGTCGCCAGTCTCGTAGTAGCCGGGAAAGGTCGAAAAGTAGGATTCGGTATAGCGCTCGGGGGCGTTCCACAGAGTGGGGAAGGTGCCTGGCGGCAATGGCAGCTTAACCACCAGCGCGCCAATCTGACCGCTTGGGCAGGCTTCGCCGTCAGCGTTCAGCACTTTCAGATCGTAGCCGGGCACTGGCAGGGTGGGTGAACCGGGCACAATCGGCAGCGCTTCGATGCCGATACAGTTGGCGCAGATCGACCAGCCGGTCTCGGTCTGCCACCAGTGATCGATAACCGGCACCCCGAGTTTGTCATTCGCCCATTGCAGGGTGTCCGGATCGCAGCGCTCGCCCGCCAGAAACAGGGATTCGAGGCAGGAGGTGTCGTACTTTTTCAGGAACTCGCCATTCGGGTCATCTTTTTTGATCGCGCGAAACGCGGTGGGGGCGGTAAACAGTGCACGCACCCGATGCTGTGATATCACCCGCCAGAACGCGCCCGGATCAGGTGTGCCGACAGGCTTGCCCTCGTAGAGAACCGAGGTATTACCGTTGAACAGTGGCGCGTAGACGATATACGAGTGGCCGACTACCCAGCCCACGTCAGATGCCGCCCAGTAGACGTCGCCCGGATCCATGTTGTAGATGTTTTTCATCGTCCATTTCAGTGCCACGATACCGCCAGCGGTGTCGCGCACCACACCCTTGGGCTGGCCAGTGGTGCCAGAGGTGTAGAGAATGTAGAGCGGGTGGTTAGATGGCAGCTCGACGCAGTCTGCGGGTGTTGCCGCAGCCTCGGTGGCAGACCAGTCGAGATCGCGTCCATCGACCAGAGTGGCAGTTGCCTGTGGGCGCTGTAGCATCACGCAGGCGTCCGGCTTGTGTTGCGCGATGTCGATCGCGTTGTCCAGCAGCGGTTTGTATTCGACCACGCGACCCGGCTCGATCCCGCACGAGGCGGCGAGGATCACCTTCGGCGTGCAATCGTCAATCCGCACGGCAAGCTCGTTGGCCGCAAAGCCGCCAAACACCACCGAGTGAACTGCGCCGATGCGTGCGCAGGCGAGCATCGCGATGACCGCCTCCGGTACCATTGGCATATACACGATCACGCGGTCTCCCTGCGAAACGCCGAGCCCCACCAGCATGCCGGCGACGCGTGCCACGCGCTGTTGCAGCTCGGCGTAAGTAATCGTAGCGCAGGTGTCGGTTACCGGGCTGTCGTAGATCAGCGCCGCTTGATCGCCACGACCATTGGCGACGTGATGATCGACTGCGTTGTAACAGGCGTTGGTGGTGCCATCCGGAAACCAGCGATAAAACGGTGGCTCGTCAGCGGCGAGTGTGGTGGCTGGTTTGCGGTACCAGTGGATCTGCTCGGCGGCCTGCATCCAGAATTGTTCTGGCTGGTCCAGCCACTGCTGATAGACCGTTTGAAATGCTGACATGCGTAAAAGCTCCGCGGCGGGGAAAGGGGGCGATGGTGGCTGGATGTGGGCGGTGTGCGGCCGTCCGGGCACCGATCACATGGGGTAAGCAGGTATTTTCCACCAACAGAGGCCGGGCCGACAACTCGAAATATTGAAAACAGCTGGATCTGTGCTAAATACTGATCAATGCGCCGTTATAGCCGCGATCGAAAAGGGTTGGCGGCAGGCGATCCACGCGATGCGCAGCACCGCGGGGGCGGTCGGATCGATTGAATTGACAGCTATGTTGCCAATAAGTAACAATTTGTCTCGGATTCCGACCATGGCAATTGGCCTGGGAGGCTGGGACTACACGACAAAAGTGTCTCTGTAACTTGCATAATCAGCGGGTTATGTTGAAATAGACACTTGCGATCTCGCAATTTGGCAACCACAGAATAAAAATCAGGAGCCAATAGAAATGGCAAAAGGGCAATCGTTACAAGAACCCTTTCTGAACACCCTTCGCAAGGAACGTGTGCCCGTATCCATTTACCTGGTCAACGGGATCAAACTTCAGGGGCAGATCGAGTCTTTCGACCAATTTGTGGTGTTGCTGAAAAACACGGTCAGCCAGATGGTATACAAACATGCCATATCCACCATTGTTCCGGCGCGCTCCGTCAAGCTCGTGCCGCCCACTGGTGACGAGGGCGACAGCGCTGATAGCTAGTATCACGCGCCAGCGGTTGCGCCAACCTCACGCCTTAGAGATCGACCTGCGCTCCATCCACCAACGCGTTGTCAGCCACCGCGTTGGGTGTGTCTGTTTTGTTTGAAAGACCCGAATTCAACAGCGATTGCATCCTGATTCACGTCAGTGTTGGGGGTGCCCACAGCGAACGTCAGGAGTTTGAAGAGCTGGTTCGCTCCACTGGCGCCAATGCGCTGGGCGCAGTGGTGGCGAAGGTCAATTCGCCCCACCCGCGTTTTCTGGTCGGTGGCGGCAAGGTCGAGGAAATAGCCGAGCTTGTCAGTCAGACCGGTGCCCGACTGGCCATTTTCGATCACGCACTATCCCCCAGTCAGGAGCGCAATCTGGAGGCAAAACTCGAGTGTCGCGTGCTCGATCGGGCCGGCCTGATACTCGATATCTTTGCCCAGCGCGCGCGCTCCTTCGAGGGTAAATTGCAAGTCGAGCTCGCGCAGTTGGCGCATCTGTCTACCCGACTGGTTCGGGGCTGGACACACTTGGAGCGGCAAAAGGGCGGGATCGGCCTGCGCGGGCCGGGTGAGACGCAGCTCGAAACAGACCGCCGGCTGATCGCGGTGAGGATCAAACAGATTACCCGGCGGCTTGAGCGCGTGATATCGCGTCGTGAACTGGGCAGGAGCCACCGCAAGAAGCAGGAGTTGCCAACGGTATCGCTGGTCGGCTACACCAACGCTGGCAAATCGACACTGTTCAACCGGCTCACGGACGCCCGCGCCTATTCGGCCGATCAGCTGTTCGCGACGCTCGATCCGACCATCCGCAAGTTTCCGCTCGGCAGCGGTAACAGCGCGGTGTTGGCCGACACGGTCGGCTTTATCAACAATCTGCCGCACGAGTTGATCGATGCATTTCGCTCGACGCTGCAGGAGACGCGCGAAGCGAGCCTGCTGCTGCACGTGATCGATGCCGCTGATCCTCTGCGTTCTGAACGCATTGAGCAAGTGCAAACGGTCTTAAACGACATCGGCGCAGATGAGATTCCGCAGATTCACGTCTACAATAAAGTGGACAAGCTCGACGCCGAGCAGCGCGCCGATTTGATGGGGGGCACCGATCCGGAACGCGCTGTAGCGGTGTCAGCGCAGACCGGCGAGGGGCTGGAGCTGCTCACCGAGACAGTGTCTTCTGTGCTGATGCCAGCACGCAAGACGGGCTGGCTCACGCTGCCGGCGAACCTGGCGCGTGAACGGGCGATGCTCTACCAGTACCAGGCGGTCGAACACGAACAAATTGGCAGCAGCGGTGAGTTCATTCTGCGCGTATCCATTTCCGAAAAGGACTGGAATCGCTTTTTGAAAAGCGCCGAGCTCAATGGAGGTCTTGCAATGCACCGGCTCGAACGCAATATTCCCGGAGCACACAGCCATTGAGCTACGGCCGGTTTGTTGGCATCCGCTGATGCGGTGCGATTGCGGCCCGGGTGCCCGGGACCTCTCAACTGCCTGACAAGGCTTGTTGTTTTAGTGGTAATCGATTTAATCAGGTGACGAACCCGGCTGGCGTGTGGCAGGCGGGTAATTTTTTGATCAGGCGAAAACATCGGAGTAGACGATGGCGTGGAACGAGCCGGGGGGTAACAACAATGACCCCTGGGGCAATAAAAAAAATGACAGTGGTCCTCCGGATCTCGACGAGGTGTTTCGCAACCTGCAAAAGAAGCTGACCGGCTTGTTTGGCTCGAAGGGATCGAGCAACTCGGGTGGTTCCGGTGGTGTTCAGTTGCCTGGCAGCTTCGGACCCATTGGTATTGTCGTGGGGCTGGTGTTGCTCGCGGCGATCTGGTTGCTGAGTGGCTTCTATATCATCCAGCCGGCCGAGCGCGGAGTTATACTTCAATTCGGGCAGTATGCCAAAACCACACAACCCGGCTTGCACTGGCGCATACCATGGCCGGTACAGGCGCTTGAGCGCGTCAACGTGGAGCAGAATCGCTCGGTTGCACTGCAGAGTCAGAAAGTCCTGACCAAAGACGAAAATATCGTCGAAATCGACATGGTGGTGCAGTACAACATCAAAGATGCGGCCGAGTACCTGTTTAATGTTCAGGATCCGGACGGCACTCTGCAACAGGCCACCGACAGCGCACTGCGCGAAGTCATCGGGCAGACCGATATGGATCCGATTATCACCCAGGGACGTAGCGTTATCGCGTCGTCCGCCAGCGTGAAAATTCAGGAAATACTCGACAGCTACAACACCGGGGTTCTGGTCACGACAGTCAACCTCGAACGCGCGCAGCCGCCAGCCGAGGTTCAGGCAGCCTTCTCTGACGCCATCAAGGCGCGTGAGGATGAGCAGCGATTCATCAACGAGTCCGAAGCCTACGCCAACGAGGTGATTCCGCGCGCTCGTGGTGATGCGGCCATCGCTCTGGAAGAGGCGAAAGCCTATCGCACCCAGGTGCTGAACGCTGCACAGGGTGAGGCCAATCGCTTCGAGGCGCTGCTCGAGGAGTACGCCAAGGCGCCAGAGGTCACGCGTGAGCGCTTGTACATCGAGTCAATCGAATCAGTGCTGTCCAGCAGTAGTAAGGTCATGGTTGATGTGGACGGCGGCAACAACCTGATGTACCTGCCTGTCGACAAACTGATGGGAGGTGCCGGAGCCGGCGGTGCGGGCGCGGTGGGCAGTGGTGCACAGTCGGTGATTCAGCAGATGCAGAATTCCGATCGCAACCAGTTCACGCCCAGTCAATCGGCCATCGGCGTCAGTCGTCCAGACAATAGCCGGTCACGTTCACGGGAGGCGCAATAATGGGTCGCGTAATTCTGATGGTTGGCGCGTTGTTGTTGATGCTGGTTTTGGTCAACAGCACGGTGGCACCGTTTTTCGTCGTCGACGAGCGCGAGCGCGCGATCAAGCTGTTGCTTGGTGAAATCGACGAGACCGAATATCAGCCGGGTCTGCACTTCAAGTGGCCGTTCGTCAACACGATCTACAAGTTTGACGGGCGTATCCTCACACTGGACGCGCCGCCGGAGGCAGTGCTGACCAGCGAGAAGAAGAACGTCATGGTCGACTCATTCGTGAAGTGGCGAATCGTCAACACTGCCGAGTACTTCAAAAGCACTGGTGGCGACCAGCGTCGGGCGCGGTCACTGCTGGCGCCGATCGTCAAGAAAGAAGTGCTCGATGCTTTTGGTAAACGCACCATGCAGGATGTTATCGCCGGTGAACGCGAGGCCGTCATGCAGGAAATCGCAGAGGCCACCAATCGTCAGACCGCCGCCCTTGGGGTAGAGGTTATCGATGTACGCGTGAAGAAAGTAGAGCTGCCAGACGACGTCAGCGACTCGGTTTATCGCCGGATGGAAAAAGAGCGTGCCACTGTCGCCAAGGCTTTTCGCAGCCGCGGTGAAGAGGCGGCCAAGGGCATCACTGCCGATGCCGATCGCCAGGTCGCCGAGATTCTCTCCGAGGCCTACAAAACCTCACAGGAAATTCGCGGTGAGGGTGATGCGAGCGCAGCGGAAGTCTACGCCCAGGCCTACGGCAAGGATCCCGAGTTCTACGGCATGTACCGCAGTCTGAATGCCTACAAAAGCACCTTCAGCGGCAAGAACGATGTTTTGCTGATCAAGCCGGATTCGCAGTTCTTCAAGTATTTTAACGGCGTGGAGCAGTAGGCCAGCGGTTAATGCATATTGATCTGATGGCGGGCCTTGCGCTCGCCCTGGTCTTCGGCGGACTGTTGCCGGCCATCAGTCCGTCAACCTATAAACGTGCAGTCTTCGAAATCGCGAGTCTTTCAGAGAATCACATCCGAAGCGTCGGCCTCGGCTTCATGGTCGCAGGCGCGGTGCTGCTCTATCTCATCCGATAAACAAGCCCTTGGGTGCAGGCGCCCTGTCCTGCCGTCAGCCGGGCTTTGAAGTATAATATTCGCTCCTTCCGACACTACCTCCCCGTGAGCACTCTCGATGACTAACGAGCGCTGGCTGCTGCCCAGTGGCATGGATGAAATGCTGCCCGAGCAGGCGATCACCCGAGAGCGATTGCGCAGAGAGATATTCGATCTGCATCGCCGCTGGGGCTATTTGCCAGTGCATCCGCCGTTCGTCGAGTATCTTGAGTCACTGCTGACGGCCGCCGGGCAGGACTCGGATCGACAAACCTTTCGCGTGGCCGATCCAGTCAGCGGTCGTATGCTCGGTGTGCGCGCGGATATGACGCCGCAGGTCGCGCGGATCGACGCGCATCAGCTTGCCACCGACCAGGTCAGTCGACTCTTTTACATGGGCACGGTCATTCGCGCACTGGGTGAGCGGCAGGGCGGCCATCGCAGCCCGTTGCAACTGGGAGCCGAGCTGTATGGTCATCGCGGCAGCGACAGCGATGTGGAAATCATTCGCCTGATGCTGGCAACACTTGCCGTCGCCGGCATTGACGAGCCGTATCTCGATCTCGGTCACGTCGGGGTTTTTCGCAGTTTTTGCAGCCGTCTCAAACTAGAGTCGCACGATGAAAACGAACTGTTTGAAATACTCCAGCGCAAGGCCGAGACCGATCTGCATCAGGCGGCGATCGGTATGGGGATCAGCGCGGACCACGCCGGCAAACTCAAAACCTTGTGCAGTCTGCACGGCGGAGTAGAGGTGCTGCAGAACGCCGAGCAGGTGCTCGAGGCGCAACAACATCCCGAGATTGCCGCCGCTCTGCAGGAGTTGCGTGCTGTCGGCGAGGCCATCGCCTCGACCGTCGGCGCGGCGCGGCTGCATTTCGATCTGGCCGAACTGCGCGGCTACCAGTACCACAACGGTGTCGTTTTCGCGGCCTATGTGGAGGGTTCGGGTAGTGAAATTGCGCGTGGCGGCAGGTATGATGATGTCGGTGCGGCGTTCGGCAGAGCGCGCGCAGCAACCGGTTACAGCACAGATCTCAAGGCGTTGATGCGCCTGTCCAGATACGCGGCATCCCGTTCGTCCCGCGACGGCATCCTGGCCCCAGTCGACAGTTCCCAGACCCTGCAACAGAAGGTGGCAGAACTTCGTGCGGCCGGTGAAACGGTGATCGCCGATCTGGAACGCCAGTCAACGCACGATCAATGTAATCGCATACTCGTTAACAAAGCCGGCGATTGGACGGTGGAGACTCTCCAGAGTGTCAAATAGTGTAGTGGTGTTGGGCACCCAGTGGGGTGACGAAGGCAAAGGCAAGATCGTCGATCTGCTGACCGAGACCGCCGAGGTAGTGATCCGCTATCAGGGCGGACACAACGCTGGTCACACGCTGGTAATCAATGGCCACAAAACCGTATTACACCTGATTCCGTCAGGCATGATGCGCGATGGTGCGCAGTGCCTGATCGGCAACGGTGTGGTGCTAGCGCCAGAGGCGTTGCTAAAAGAAATCACCGAGCTGGAAAATACCGGCCTGGCGGTGCGCGATCGGCTGCATATCAGCGGCGCCTGCACGCTGATTCTGCCGTATCACGTCGCACTCGATCAGGCGCGTGAGAAGGCCGCGAATAAACACGCGATTGGTACCACCGGGCGCGGTATAGGCCCGGCCTACGAAGATAAAGTCGCGCGGCGCGCGGTGCGTGTCGGCGACCTCTACGAGCCCGAGGTACTACGACGCAAAATCGAAACCGCGCTGGCGCTGCACAATTTTGTACTCACAGGCTTGCACGATGCGCCTGCAATCGATGCCGAGGCACTGATCGAAGAATGCCTGAACTACGCCGAGCAACTGCGTGAGATGGTCGTCGATGGCACAGGCTTTTTGCATCAGGCCCAGCAGCGAGGCGCGAAATTGCTGTTTGAAGGGGCGCAGGGCACCTTGCTGGATGTCGATCACGGTACCTATCCTTTTGTCACCTCGTCCAATACCACGGCTGGCGCCGCGGCCACCGGCAGCGGGGTGGGGCCATCATCGCTCGGTTACGTGCTTGGTATCACCAAGGCCTACGTCACCCGTGTTGGCGGTGGCCCGTTTGTCACCGAATTGCACGACGCCGACGGTGAGCATATGGCCAAACGCGGTCACGAATTTGGTGCCACTACCGGCAGGCCGAGACGCTGCGGCTGGTTCGATGCCGTCGCTATGCGCCGCGCGTGTGTGGTCAATGGCGTGACCGGCATCTGCCTGACCAAGCTCGATGTACTGGATGGGCTAAAAGAATTAAAAATTTGTACCAGCTATGAATCGCCGGAAGGCGTGCTCGACTATCCGCCGTCCGGTGCAGAGCGCTACGGCGCGTGCAAGCCGGTGTATGAGACTATGCCCGGCTGGGAGCAAAACACTCAGGGTGCAACCAGCATGGAAGACCTGCCACAAGCCGCGCGTGACTACATTGCGCGTCTGGAATCACTGATGGAGTGCCCGGTGCATATCGTATCGACAGGACCGGATCGAGAGGAGACAATCGTATTAGAAGATCCGTTTGCCGCGTAAGCGCGGTTAAACCAGATCACTTTCAAGGGAATCCATTTGCATCCAGAGTGATGCAAATGGTGCCGAGAAGAGGACTTGAACCTCCACGGGGTTACCCCCACTAGCACCTGAAGCTAGCGCGTCTACCAATTCCGCCACCTCGGCAACGTGGTGTGTACAGCGGAGCGCGGAACTATAGAAGCCTCTCTGCTGCCTGTCAATCTGTTCGGCGAAACTAAACCGTTTTTTAAGCCAATTTTTATGCCTGTCGGACAGTCCGGCGGTGCATACAACCTGGTCGAGCGATACCCGCATCGACCACCTCGGTCGCCATTTGATGCGGACCGATACTCAACCGAGAGTGAATGAATCGAAATATCATGAGTAAAAAAAAGGCGCCTCGCGCCCGCGCTGAACAACCTGCGCGTCAATACAAATTTGAAATAGCCAGTCGCGACGAACTGGCTGACCTGGTCAGCGCGGCAGCCAAGCCGCTGACCCACGAGCAGATCGCGCAGTCGCTTGCGATCTACGCCCAAAACGAAAAATTCGACGCGCTGGGTCGCCGACTCAACGCGATGGTTCGCGACGGCCAACTGGTGCGCAACCGCCGCGGTGCTTTTCTGCCGGTCGACGAACAGAGCTTTCTGCGCGGCCGTGTCTCTGCCCACCCGGATGGCTTTGGTTTTTTAGTCAACGAACGCGGCGGTGATGATATCTACCTGAATGCGCGCCAGATGCGATCAGTGCTCGACGGCGATCGAGTCGTCGTGCAGGTAACTGGCATCGATCGGCGCGGCCGCTCAGAGGGTGCGGTAATCGAAGTGATCGAGCGCGCCAACTTACAAGTGGTTGGCCGGTTGCGGATCACCAGTGGCGTTGGTCTGCTGACGCCGGACAACAAGCGCCTGCATCAGCAGATCGTGATCAACAGCCCCGGCAAGGCCCGCGACGGGCAGATCGTTGTGGCTGAAATCATCGAGCAGCCGACCACCCGCCAGCCGCCGATTGGTAAAGTGATCGACGTGCTGGGCGAGCATCTCTCCCCGGGTATGGAAATCGATATCGCGATCCACTCGCATGGCATTCCGGCGCAATGGCCCGAAGAGGTCTTGCGCGAGTGCGCGCAGTTTGATGATGAAGTCGATCCGGACGTCGTCGCCGAGCGACGCGATCTGCGCCGCATGGCGCTGGTGACCATCGATGGCGAGGATGCGCGCGATTTCGACGACGCCGTCTACGCTGAGAAAAAAGACTATGGCTGGCGGCTGGTGGTCGCGATTGCAGATGTGTCAGCGTATGTCGCCACCGATACCGCACTGGATGCCGAGGCGCTCAATCGCGGAACCTCGGTGTACTTTCCGCGCCAGGTGGTGCCGATGCTGCCGGAGCAATTGTCCAACGGGCTGTGTTCGCTGAACCCGGATGTCGATCGCTTGTGCATGGTCTGCGACATGGCGATCAATCACGACGGCAGCCCGCGCCGCACGCGTTTTTATCCGGCCACTATGCGCTCCAAAGCGCGCCTGACCTATACCCGAGTGCACCAATTCCTCGAGGGCGAGGACGAGAGTGGCCCGTCTATCCCCAAAGTCGTGCAAAAGAGTTTGCGCGTGCTCTACGAATTGTTTGGCGTGTTGCGCACAGCTCGTGAAGAGCGCGGTGCGATCGATTTTGAAACGGGCGAGACACAGATTATTTTTAATGCCGAACGTAAGATCGAGTCATTGCAACCGATCGTGCGCAATGATGCGCATCTGTTGATCGAGGAATGCATGATCGCGGCGAATATTGCTGCCGCGCGCTATCTGGACACCAAGCGGATTCCGGGCTTGTACCGAATCCATGAACACCCGGGCGAGGAGAAACTCGCCGACTTGCGAAAGTTCCTCGGTCAGCGCGAGCTGTCGCTCGCTGGCGGCGACAGCCCCGAGGCGATTGACTACGCCAACACGCTGGCCGCCGCCGCAGACCGTCCCGATGTACACGTGATTCAAACCGTGTTGTTGCGCTCGATGAATCGCGCGGTTTACAGCACCAGCAACCACGGACACTTTGGCCTGGCACTCGACGAGTACGCCCACTTTACCTCGCCGATCCGCCGCTACCCCGATTTAATGGTGCATCGAGCGATCAAGCACGTATTGACTCACAAGCGCGCTACCGGCTATCACTTTAGCGCGGCGCGTGTGGGCGAAATTGGCGAGCATTGCTCAACCGTTGAGCGTCGTGCCGAGCAGGCCGTGCGAGATGTCGTCGCCTGGCTAAAATGCGAGTACGCACAGGAGCATATTGGCGATACTTTTTCCGGTGTGGTCTCGGCGGTGACGTCGTTCGGTCTGTTTATCGAACTGGACGATATCCACGTAGAGGGGCTGGTGCATATTTCGTCGCTGCCGCAGGACTACTACGACTTCGATCCGGTGCGACAGGGGTTGCAGGGGCGGCGTTCAGGGCAGTGGTTTCAACTGGGGCAGGTGGTCAGTGCGACGATCATGGCGGTCAATCTGGAGGAGCGAAAAATCGATTTGCAGCTATCGAACAGCGAACCTGTGGAGGCCGGACGGCCGAAAAAAGGGGCAGCTAAGCGTGGCGCCGAGCGCAAGCAGAAAAAGCGTGCGAGTGGCAAGCGTTCGCGTAAAAAGCGGAGCAAACGCTAGTGGCCAGCGAGTCGCTTGGCGGCATTCACGCCGTTGAATCGATTTTGCAACGCGCACCGGCCAGCGTGCAGAAACTGGTGCTGGCGCAAAGTCGCAATGAAAAACGTCTGCAATCAATATTGAAAATCGCCGCGCGTGAGGGCATCGCCGCCGAACGCCTGGATGCCCGCGAGCTGGATCGGCAGTTTCCGCAGATACGTCATCAGGGGGTGGTCGCGATTTGCCGGCCGGTCGAACCGATTTCGGAAACGCAGATGCAACAGCTGCTCGCAGCGCTGGATCGCCCCGGCTTTGTGCTGGTGCTCGATGGTGTGACCGATCCGCACAATCTGGGGGCGCTTTTGCGCAGCGCCGATGCCGCCGGCGTCGATGCGGTCATCAGTCCAAAGGACAACAGTGCCAGCATTACCCCGGTGGTGAGAAAAGTGGCCAGTGGTGCAGCCGACACTGTGCCGTTTTGTCCGGTCACCAATCTCGCTCGCACACTGGCTGAACTCAAGGATCTGGGTTACTGGATCTACGGCGCGGCCGATGAAGCGAGCGAGCCGTATACCCAGCCCGACTATCGCGGACCGGTGGCTCTGGTCATGGGCGCGGAGGGCAGCGGCCTGCGCAGATTGACGCGCCAGCACTGTGATGTGCTGATCGGTATTCCGATGGCGGGCGCGGTGTCCAGCCTGAACGTTTCCGTCGCCGCGGGGGTCTGTCTGTTCGAAGTGGTACGGCAGCGAAACCGGGCGGTGTAAACGGACGCGACGCACGCCTTGATTGTTTGATGGTGTAGATTTTGTCTGCTATAGTCGGCGGTTAACCTCGTCGTGATGACGAATCCAATCCACTCCTTGTCCAGGGTCGATGTGCCCGGGCAAATTCCACAGGAGCTAGTATGCGACACTACGAAATAGTGTTTCTGGTTCACCCTGACCAGAGCGAACAGGTACCGGCCATGGTAGAACGCTACCGCGGCATCATCGACAACAGTGGCGGCATGGTCCACCGTGAAGAAGACTGGGGTCGTCGTCAGCTCGCCTATCCGATCAACAAGGTCTACAAGGCTCACTACGTGCTGATGAACATCGAATGCGAACTCGACGCACTCGAAGAACTGACCAGCGCCTTTCGCTTCAACGATGCAGTCATTCGCCACATGGTGATGAAAGTCAAAGCGGCTATCACTGCCGAATCCCCCCTGCTCAAGAAAGAGGAAGACGAGGCGCCGCGCCGCGATCGCGATCGTGACGGTGGCAGTCGCAACCGTGGTGGATCGCGCGACGACGCGCCCGTCGCATCCGACAACACTGACGCGCCCGCGCCCGCTGCAGCAGAGGAATAACCGCCATGTCACGCTTTTTCAGACGCAAGAAATACTGCCGTTTCACCGCCGAGAACATCGAGCATATCGATTACAAGGATCTCGAGCTGCTAAAGGCGTACGTCACCGAGACCGGCAAGATCGTGCCAAGCCGTATCACCGGCACCAGTGCGCGCTACCAGCGTCAGCTCGCCTCAGCGGTCAAGCGTGCGCGCTTTTTGGCGCTGCTGCCTTACAGCGATCACCACTAACGTTTAACTCGCCATAGCCATCGCCTAGGGACCCGGACATGTTTGGGCTTGCAGGGTATGCGGTTCGCGGTCCGGCGCAAGGTGCGCTGGTCGCCTCCAGCACGCTGCTGCTGTCAATGATGATCCCGCCGCTGGTGGTGTTCAGCGGGGCAGTTGTCGCGCTGGTATGGCTCAGGAAAGGGCCGCGCGATGGTGCTGTGGTCGCGTTGCTCGGACTGGCGGTCGCCGCGCTGATTGCAAGGCTCTCCGGTATCGGGCCCCTGGCTCCACTGGTCGTGGCAGTCTCTTGCTGGGTGCCGGCGCTGGTGATGGCCGCGGTGCTTAGGCACACGGTCACTCTCAGTCTGGCTATGCTCAGTGGCGCGTCGCTCGCAATTCTCGCAGCGATTGCGGTCCATATGGCAATCGCCGATCCGGCAGCCGAGTGGCGTGCGTTCTTTAGCGCGCTGTTCAACAACGCAGAGGTAAGCGAACAGCTGCAGCTGGGAGGCAACGAAGAGGTCTGGCAGGAGTTTCTCGCCAAAACCAGTGAATACATGACCGGCATCTATTGTTCGATGCTGTTCCTGATGGCGGCTTTTAGCGTTTTGCTCGCGCGCGGCTGGCAGGCCCGCCTGTTCAACCCGGGCGGCTTACAGAAAGAATTTCACGCACTGCGCTACGGCAAGACCATGAGCATTGCGGGAGCGGTGGTGCTGGCGGTCGCCATGTTTTTGCAGCTGCCGATCGCCAAGACGATTGCCATCGTGGTGATTGCCGTCTTTGCCTTTCAGGGAATGGCGGTGATCCATGCGCTGGTTGCCGGCAAAGGGCTGTCGGTCGGCTGGCTGGTACTCATTTACATTATCGGTTTGATCAAAGTGGAAGCGGTGTTGGCGATAGGGCTCGTAGGCATCGCCGACGCGTGGATCAACTTCAGACAAAGATTTATCAAGACCGCCTGACGGCTGGTTAAATACAGGTACTCAATCATGCAAGTCATATTGCTCGAAAAAATCAACAACGTCGGCAACCTGGGCGATCTGGTCGTGGTTAAGCCGGGGTTTGCACGCAACTATCTGCTGCCGGCTGGCAAGGCGCGTCTGGCTACACCGGACAACATTGCCGATTTTGAACAACGCCGTGCGGAGTTTGAAAAACAGCAATCCGATCAGCTCGCCGCAGCGCAGCGTCGCGCCGGCGAACTCGAAGGCGCCGCCGTTACGGTCTACGCGCGTGCCGGTAATGAAGGCAAGCTGTTTGGATCGGTCGGTACCGATGAAATCGCCCAGGCGTTTGTAGCGGCCGGCAAGGAAGTTGAAAAGCGCGAGGTTCGCCTGCCTGATGGACCGCTGCGTGCATTGGGCGAGCACGAGCTGTCGCTGCACATTCACGCCGAGATCGACGTGACTGTCACGGTCAATGTCGAGCCCGAAGCCGAGTAGTCAACGCCGTGAGCATCGCCCGGGTTGCAGCTGATTGCATCCGGGTGTCACGCGGCCAATTATTGTAAAGTAAGCGACCTGGCGTCGCCCTCGCGGCGCCCCATATCCATCAATCCGGTCGCTGGATAGTCGTAACCCTGATACGCCGGCCGGCGAAACATATTTTGCGGGGCCGCTTGGCACTTTCCTCTCCAACAGCGTTCGAACCAGACTCCATTCGGCAGCCACCGCACTCAATCGAGGCGGAACGGGCTGTACTCGGCGGGCTGATGCTCGGCGATGAAGCCTGGGACAAGGTCGCGGACAAAGTCGGCGAAGTAGACTTCTACCGACACGATCATCAGCTGATTTTTCGCGCGATCCAGGCGCTGGCTGAGGCCAATTCGCCGCGCGACGCGGTCACCATATCCGAACGCCTTGAAAGCGCCGGTGATCTCGACGAGACCGGCGGCCTGTCCTATCTGGTCGAGCTGGCCGAGCACACGCCCAGCGCCACCAACGTAGGTGCCTACGCCGATATCGTGCGCGCGCGGTCAGTCTTGCGACAGCTGATCTCAACCTGCACCGAAATCGCCGATGAAGCGTTCCGCCCCGAAGGCAAGCCGGTGGCCGATATCCTCGATACTGCTGAATCCAAGATGTTTGCGATTGCCGATCAGACCAGTCGCTCGACCACGGGTTTGACGCGTGTCAGCGAGATCATGGAGCTGACCAAAGAGAAACTCGAAGAACTGGGGCAGAGCGGTTCAGCCCTGACCGGCATATCCACCGGCTACAAAGACCTCGACGATAAAACCAACGGCCTGCAACGATCTGACCTGATCATCGTCGCTGGACGCCCGTCGATGGGCAAGACGTCGTTCTCGATGAATATCGCCGAGAACGTCGCGCTGAATCAGGATTTGCCGGTGGCGATCTTCAGTATGGAGATGCCCGGCGAGCAGCTTTGCATGCGGATGATTTCGTCGTTGAGCAAGATCGAACTCAATCGGGTTCGCAGCGGTCAACTCAACGATGCCGACTGGGCGCGTATCACCTCGGCCACACAAATACTGCACAAGCACAGCCGCATCTTTATCGACGAGACGCCGGCTCTCTCGCCCACCGAGATTCGCGCGCGCTGTCGCCGTCTGGCGCGTGAGCAGAAAGGCATCGCGCTGGTGGTGATCGACTACCTGCAGTTAATGCAAACCGGCAACAAGGCCGAAAACCGCACCAACGAAATCTCCGAGATATCGCGCTCGCTCAAAGCGCTCGCCAAAGAGCTGTCGGTACCGGTGATTGCGTTATCGCAGCTTAATCGCAGTCTGGAATCGCGACCCGACAGGCGCCCGGTGATGTCAGACCTGCGTGAATCGGGTGCGATCGAGCAGGATGCTGACGTCATCGCGTTCGTCTATCGCGACGAAGTCTACAACGAGGATTCACCGGACAAGGGCACCGCAGAAATCCTGATTCGCAAACAGCGTAACGGTCCGACCGGCATGGTCAGACTGACTTTCAACGGACAGTGGACCCGTTTCGATAACTACGCGCCGGACAATTTCGGCATGGCAGATTTCTAATCGGGCAGACGATGGTGACCCTTCCGCGATATGGTTGCAGCGCAACCGTGGTACTTCCGACGCCTGTGTTATCCAGCTGGCTTTGCCGGTGTTTCTTCACGCTTGCAACAGAGACTGTGCGCTGACGTGGACTGCGACCGCCCCGATCGCAACGCTCGTATCACCATCAGCCTGGGCGCGATTGCCCACAACCTGTCGCGTTGCCGGCAGCGAGTCGGCGATGCGCGCATCTTCGCTGTCGTCAAAGCAGACGCTTACGGACACGGTGCAGTCGAGATATTGCCCGCACTAACGAGCGCCGACGGTATCGCAGTTGTGACGGTGGCCGAAGGGCAAGCCATTCGCCTCCACCGCAAGGCTGGCGACATTCTGGTATTGCAAGGTGCGCAGAGCACGGCCGAGCTGCGGGCGTGCCTCGCCAGTGAACTGTCTGTGGTGGTCCACAGCGTAGAGCAAATCGATATGCTCACGCAGCTGGACACAACGCAGCGATGTTGCTGGCTGAAGCTCGACACTGGCATGGGGCGACTGGGTTTTTGCATCGATGAACTCGAAGCGGTGCGGGCGCGACTCGATGCGGCCAATATCCGCTTGGCCGGTCTGTTGACTCATCTTGCCTGTGCCGATGAACCCGCCCATCCCATGAACTGCCAGCAGTTACAAAACTTCACGCACGCCACAGCGTGTTGGTCTGTTGCGCCGCAGCGTTCAGTGGCAAACTCTGCCGCAGTGTTGAGTCGCGGTGATGCCGCGTTCGACTGGGTCCGCCCGGGCTTAATGCTCTATGGGGCGAGCCCGATCGTCGGGCAAACGGCCGCTGATCTGGGCTTGCGTGCCGCTATGCGGGTAGAGGCGCCGGTCATCGCGGTGCGAGACCACCAGCGTGGACAGAGCATAGGCTATGGCGCGACCTACGTCTGCCCGGCCGATATGCGGGTCGCACTGGTGGGGATCGGCTACGGAGACGGCTATCCGCGTGCAGCCTGCAACGGAACGCCGGTTCAGATTGCAGGGCAAACGTGTCCGCTGGTCGGGCGGGTGTCGATGGATTCGATCGCGGTCGACATCAGTGCGCTGGAACGTCCAGTTATGCCCGGCGAGACTGCGGTGCTGTGGGGTAGTGACGAGCTGCCGGTTGAAATGCTGGCTGAATGCGTAGGTATGATCCCCTACGAGCTATTGTGTACAATCCGAGGGAAACGAACTTGGTTACCAGGCAGATGATAAGTCAGCTTAATGGTGCGGTGCCAGGTGTTTTGCTGGAAAAGTCATGCTGTCACGGTTCCAGGTTTTCGGAACTGGCGCAAAATGCTGTTTTAATGACTCGAAAGAAATGCGCTCGGTCGCCGCTACAGTTGGCCATGTGGTACATCGGAGCACTTGCCGACAATCGTGCAGAGTTATCTCTGTATTCAACTGGAGGCGCTGTTATTCGAGGCCAGGCGGGTGTCCGCAGCGCGACGGATCTGGATAAAGGTCCCCGGCTCGACATGTCATTTGGGCGGAAATATTCGGTAATGGAACCTTAACTATAATGAAACAAATAAAAAAGGCTGTTTTCCCGGTAGCCGGGATGGGGACGAGATTTTTGCCGGCGACCAAGGCAAATCCGAAAGAGATGCTGCCGGTCGTCGACAAGCCGCTGATTCAGTATGCGGCTGAAGAAGCTGTAGCGGCGGGTATCGAGACACTGATTTTTGTCACCGGTCGCAACAAGCGCTCGATCGAAGATCATTTCGACACAGCCTACGAACTCGAGCGCGAACTCGAAGAGCGTAACAAAGACAAGATGCTCAAGATTGTTCGCGAGATCCTTCCGCCCTCTGTCGATTGCGTTTTCATTCGTCAATCGGAAGCACTCGGACTCGGTCACGCGGTATTGTGTGCCAAGCCGGTGGTTGGCGATGAGCCGTTCGCCGTCATCCTGGCCGACGATCTGATCGGCTTTGCCAATCAGCCGGTGCTGGCGCAAATGGTCGACGTCTACAACTATCAGCACTGTTCAGTGCTCGGTGTTGAAGAAGTACCAACCGAAGACGTACAGAACTACGGTGTCGTCGATGCCAAGCTTTCTACTGACCGCATCTACGAAGTCAACGGCATCGTCGAGAAGCCGCCCCAGGCAGAGGCGCCGTCTAACCTTGCAGTCGTCGGTCGTTACATTCTGACACCGAAGCTTTTCGAACTGCTTGAGACTCAGGAGCGCGGTGCCGGCAACGAAATTCAGCTGACTGACGCCATCGCCCGTTTGCTGGGCAATCAGCGAGTGCTGGCCTACAACTTCGAAGGCAAGCGCTTCGATTGTGGCAGCAAACTGGGATATCTGCAGGCTCAGGTCGAGTTTGCGCTGGCGCACGACGAAGTCGGCGCCGAATTTCGAGAGTATCTTTCGACATTGGATATCCAGTCGTTCGACATGATGTCCGCGCAGGCTGCCAACTCCTGGTAGTCGTGCCAATTTGCCTCAAGGCGGTCGTTCAAGACCGCCTTGCGGTATCCTGATTCCTCTCTCGCTGTAACCTCCTTTTTGCCTTCACGGCGTATACACTTGCCGCCGGCTAGTCTCAGCGTAGTTGTTTACAGCACGCCTGTCGCACCCGTGGGCGGTGTCGGTCGTAGCCTGGCCGGCCGCCTCGAAATACCCATGTATGTTCCGTGCGACCTCCTACCCCACGTGCACGACAGACGCACTGTGAACAGCCACTGAAAAAGCGCCGGGTATGTTGTGAACGCATACAGTCTCGGCCCCATCCTTCGATAATCCGGCGAGTGGTGCATTGCACAAACCCAGAATTGCGGTAATTGGCAGCGGCATATCCGGTCTGTCCTCAGCCTGGCTGCAAAGAAACACAGCGTCTGTCACCCTGTTCGAATCCAACCCGACACGTTTTGGCGGTCATTCCAATACCGTCTGCGTAGACGCACCGGGCGGCGACCCGGTACCGGTGGATACGGGTTTCATCGTATTCAACGATCGAAATTACCCCAATCTGGTCGAACTGTTCGAGCACGTGGGGATCGAGTGGTTTGACACCACGATGAGCTTTGCACTGTCAGAAGATGGCGGGCAATACGAATATTCAGGCTCGGGGGCATCGGGTCTGTTTGCTCAGCGTGGCAACTTCTTTGCACCGCGTCACTGGCGCATGCTGCTGGATATCGTTGCGTTCAACAAGGCGGCGAAGCAGCTACTCGTAACCGGCTCCGAACAAACCATTGGCGAGTTTTTGCGTGACCACGGGTTTGGCAGGGATCTGATTGGTCGCTATTTGTTGCCCATGGCAGCGGCGATTTGGTCTTGCCCGACAAGCGCGATGGACGGCTTCCCGGCGCTGAGTTTGTGTCGCTTCTATGAAAACCACGGATTGCTGGATCTGCGTAACCGGCCGCAATGGAGATCGGTCGTCGGCGGCAGCCGTGTCTACGTCGCGCGACTGCTCGATGATATCGGTCGCGAGAACTGTCATCACGATGCTGTGACTGCGGTGCGCGCCAGCAGTGATTCGGTTGATGTTCAAACACGCAACGGCACACAGACATTTGATCAGGTGATTTTTGCCTGTCACGCCGATGAGGCACTGCAATTGATTGCGAACCCGCAGGCCTCGCACAGCGACATTCTGGGCGCATTCGAATACCAGACCAACATCGCCTGGCTACACAGCGACACCCGTCTTATGCCGGCTCGACAGCGAGTCTGGTCGGCGTGGAATTATCTTGCCAGCAGTGGTGACGACGGGCCGGATGTGACCGTCAGTTACTGGATGAATCTATTGCAGAATTTGCCCGGCGATACGCCCTACATCGTCACGCTAAACCCGATCGACGAGCCCGAGCACGAAAAAGTGATCGAACGCATAGAGTATCAGCACCCGATCTTTTCGCAGGCGGCGATCGATGCGCAGTCGAAAATGGATCAGATTCAGGGTATCGATAGAATGTGGTTCTGCGGCAGCTATTGCGGCAACGGTTTTCACGAAGACGGCATCAAGTCGGCGGTGGGTGTGGCCACACGCATGGGAGTAAAAGTGCCATGGCAATCGGCAGATGCCGATGCTTGAGCAAGGCTGCCTGTTGCACGCCTGCAGTGTTGCCCATGCGCGTATGTTTCCGCAGCAATATCGTTTTCGCTACCAGATATTCTCGATCCTGATCGACATCGACAAACTATCTGTCGCCGATCATTGCACCTGGCTTTTTCGCACCAATCGATTTGGTGTGGTCGCGTTTCACGAGCGCGATCACGGTCCGTTGGACGGAAGCTCGCTGCGCAGCTGGATTAATGAACAACTGGCAGAACAAGGTCTGCCAAATCCGGCAACGGTGTTGTTGCAATGCATGCCGCGCGTGTTTGGCTATGTTTTTAACCCCATCAGCCTTTGGTACTGCTTTGACGAGCAGGGTGATGTGATGGCGGTGCTGGTTGAAGTGAATAACACGTTCGGCGAGAAGCACTGCTATCTACTGGCAGACGGTGGGCAACCATTGCAATGGCCCGTCAGACAATCGGCTGACAAGTGTTTTCACGTCTCGCCGTTTATCGGCATGCAGGCGCGCTATCAGTTTCGAATCTCGGACCCGCGTGAAAAGCTGGGCGTGGTGATCAATGAATATCAGAATGATGAGTTGATGCTGGTGGCGACGCAAACCGGCGCGCCAAAAGCCTTGTCGAGCACAACAGTTGCCCGACTCGTGATGCGCCTGCCATTGAGTACATTCAAAGTGATGGCAGCCATCCACTGGCAGGCGTTGCGGATATGGTGGCGCGGCGGAAAGTTCCACAAAAAACCGGCACCACCCGTTGATCTAGTCAGCTAGCCTGCGTTGGGTGCGCCCTTGCCAGACGCACACTGACCCCTTATTTCTGCATCTGCTCGCGCGGCAAAAGAATATTAAATTGTTCACGCAGTTTACTATCGAGCTCCGCAGGGATGTGTGTCGGGAAGTAATCACCCAGAATATTATCCAGCCGCTTATTGGCTTCTGCCAAAAGGTCTGGGCGATCGCGTTCGTACCATTCCTTTGGACTGTTGCGATCGCCTATGTCCGGATACAGATATTCTTTTTGCATCAGCTGCATGGTCTGCGGATGCCCCAGAAAGTGTTGTGGGCCGTCAACACAAACATCGCGCATGGTCTGGATCGACATGGTCTCGTCGTTGACTTCGATACCGCGCACGGTTCTATTGATCGCGCCAAGCATATCGTTGTCGATGATGTAGCTTTGCAGGCAGGCACCGAGCAGGCTCGCGTGCATACCGGCAGATTCGTAGATCAGATTGGCGCCAGAGTGGGCGGCCAGGGTCACGGTGTAGGATTTCTCGTAACCCGATTGTGCATCCGGCAGTTTGGCGTCTGCCATGCCAGCGGCGATGCCCGTTGGCAATCCATAGTAGCGACCCATCTGGCCGCAGGCCGCCATCAGCACCGCCTGCTCGCCGCTGCCGCCACTCATCGCGCCAGTGCGCAGATCAGAGACAAAGGGCCAGGTACCAAAGATGGCCGGATGACCGGGCTTTAGCACGTTAACGTAGACCAGCCCCGCCAGCACCTCGGCGACTGATTGCACCACCGACCCTGCCAGTGCAGCCGGGCTGGTGGCGCCGGCCTGACCGGCCGACAGCAACAGCACCGGCATACCGCCGTAAACGGCGCTCTCGAGACAGGCGCATGCATCCTCGGCAAATCGTAGTGGTGGCACCACAAAGCAGCACGACATCGAGACAAACGGCCGTGCGCGCCAGGCGGCTTCTGATCCGGCAACCGCGTGCAGCAGCTTAAGCGATTCATCGACGTGCTCTGGCAGCACCCAGCTGGAACCGACGTGCTTGGTGGTGCCGCTGATCGATGCATAGAGCGTGTTCAGATCCAGGTCGGCGGGTTCGACCATATCGCGCGCGACGATCGGTCGCTGGAAATAGTGGATGTGATCCATCGAATCGACGATGCGCGCGATGTTGTAGAGGTCCTGCAGTGTCGATTCGCGATATTCGCGCGTAGCGGGTTCGACAATATGTACCGCTGCCCCGGCGGTGCCGAAGTAGAGCTTCGAGCTGCTGATATCCATATCGTGCCGCTCATCCTGGCCGTGCAGCAGGAAGCCGCGCGCGCAGTTGGCGATCGTGTCCTCGACCAGCGAGCGCGGAAATTTCAGCCGCCCGTTTTCATAGCTTCCGCCGGCGGCGGTGACTTTTTCAATGCAACTGGGGATCGCCTGCGACAAGCCAATATTGGCGAGCACGTCCATCACGGACTCGTTGATCTTGTCCATGTCGGTGGCAGAGAGTGGTGCGAAGCGACCCGTTTCCTGTCCGGGCCGTACCGCGCGTTCGCTGTCTGCCAGCGGGGCATTTCGCTCGGCGCGTTTGGCCGCGCGCGCGCCGCGACGGCTGGGACGTTTACTTGCTGACATGGCGCTTGCTCGACGCTCGTGAAATTTCGGGCTGAAATTTCATTTCAATATCTGCGCCGATTATAAGCATCGAAAGGCGCTGCGGCAGATACGCGATTACGACTCCATGGAGTCGATTTCAGAACAGCGGTTAGCCGAGTCGGGAGTGGACGCCGGCAGCATTTCCGGCGAGTAATGCCGGTAGTGCGGCGCCAGCAAACGCCAGCGCCGCACCCAAACCGCTATTTGATTTCCAACAGCTCTACTTCAAAGATCAGGGTTTCGCCCGGACCGATCGATCCGCCGGCGCCGCGCTCGCCATAGGCGAGTTGAGATGGGATCACAAAGCGGTACTTGCTGCCCACGCTCATCAGTTGCAGGCCTTCGGTCCAGCCGGGGATCACGCCATTCAACGGGAATTCAGCCGGCTCGCCGCGGCTGTAGGAGCTGTCGAACTCGGTGCCGTCCAACAGGGTGCCTTTGTAGTGCACGCTGACCCGGTCGGTCGCTGCGGGCTTGGGGCCTTCCGCGTCGGTGATGACCTCGTACTGAAGGCCGGAATCGGTTTCCGTGACACCCTCCTTTTCGCGGTTTTCAGCCAGGTAGCTCGCGCCCGCCGCCATGGCGGCCGCCGATTTGCCGGCCGCGGCTTTTTGCTCATAGGCCTGCAGTGCAGCCTGCGCATCCTCGAGCGTCATCGCTGTGTCTTCGCCATTGTGCTGGGCCTTCAGCGCTTCGAGCAGCACGTCGAAATTGAGGTCGCCATAGCGCTTGGTTACGCGCTCGCCGATCATCAGGCCGAGCCCGTAGCTTAGCTTTTGGTTCTCGTCATTGAGGTCGACTTCGGCGCTCGCTTGCCCACCGGCAAGCAGGCCGGCCAGGGCGACGGCTATCAGTGTAGGTTTCATGAAAATCCTTGGGTTGTTAAAAACGAAAAACGAGCGTAGGGCGGGAAATCGTCAATTGTAGCAGTCTGCCACGCAGCGGATGGCACTTGTGTATCCTGTTGGCAGGCAAACCTAAAGGCAATAGCGAACGATGAAGTTCTATGACTGCGCCACCGCCCCCAGTCCCAGGCGGGTGCGAATTTTCATTGCTGAAAAGGGGCTCGAGATCCCGGTAGAACAGGTTGATCTGGCCAATCGCGCGCAGCACGATGACGCGTTCCAGCACATCAATCCGCGCCGGACCGTACCGGTGCTGGAGACCGACGAAGGTCCCATGCTGAACAGCACTGCCGGCATCTGTCAGTACCTGGAACAGCGGTTTCCCGACCCGCCCTTGATCGGCCGCAGTGCAGTAGAGCGCGGGCAAATCATAGACCTTGATTCGCGCATTGAGTTTGAGGGCTTGCACGCTGTCGCCGAGGCATTTCGCAACAAGGCTCGCGCATTTGCCAATAACGCGCTGACAGGGCCACATGCCTACGCCCAGATTCCCGAACTTGCCGAGCGGGGACGCCAGCGTGTCGGGCATTTTTTCGAGTGGCTCGACGAGCACCTGACTGATCGTGAATTTGTCGCAGGTGACGTCTACTCAATCGCTGATATCAGCGCACTGGTCACTGTCGATTTCTCGGCCTGGATAAAAATGACACCGCCTGAATCTGCCATAGCGCTCAAGCGCTGGCACAGTCAGGTTAGCGCACGGCCCAGCGCCACGGCCTGAATACGAGAGGTTCTCAGTCGGGGATTACGGCGTAGGTGGAGGTACCGGTGCAGACGGTCTTGCCGTCATGCTCGGTCACCAGTGTCACTTCGCCAAACACCAGCGAACGCCCCGGCTTGATCACCTTGCCGTGGGCCAGCACGTCGCTGTTGCGCGCGGGCCGCAGGAAACTGGTGTTTTGTCCGACAGTCGCAACGTTGCTGTAGCGCCCCAGCCCGGTATAACAGACAAACACCATGCAGGTGTCGATCAGTGCCATCAGCGCCTGGCCGCAGATAATGTTGCCGCTGCGGCACAGATCGTCGCTATAGGGCAGGCGCATGATCAGGCCGTCGCCATCAAGCGCGTCAATCTGCAGGTTCAGCGATTGAATCCACGGGGCGAACACTTCACCCAGGCGTTGATTGGCGCTATCGAGGGTGACGGCGGTCGCGGCGTCAGTGGGTGCACTCGGCGGCATGATTTATCTCCTGGTCCAGCGGATCGGCAGGGTCTTGACCCCGCGTTGGAAGTTCGAGCGCAAAAAGCCGGGTTCGCCGGCAGGTTCGATGCTGGCAAAGCGCTGCAGCACCTCTGACAACAGCGCGTTCATCTGCGCGCGAGCCAATTGCGCGCCGAGACAAAAATGCGGGCCATAGCCAAACGTCAGGTGCGGGTTGGGGTGCCGATTTATGTCGAATTGCTGCGGCTTGTCGAATACCTGTTCGTCGCGATTGGCCGATAGAAACGACACCACAACTTTGTCACCTTTTTTGATGTTCGCATCCGCCAGTTGTGTATCGGCGGTGGCGGTGCGGCGAAAGATCATCACCGGTGTCCACCAGCGCAGCATCTCGTCCACCGCGCGCGGCAAACGCGACAAATCCGCTCGCAGAGCAGCCAGAGCCTGCGGGTGTTGCAGCAGCGCGATCATGCCACCTGGCAGGCCGTTGCGAACCGTCTCGTTGCCGGCCACGGCAAATAGCCAAAACAGGTTTTCAAATTCCGCCAGCGACACATTGCCGCCTTCTTCGTCCACCTGCGCGAGCAACAGCGACATGATGTCATCACCGGGGTGCTGGCGTTTATGCTGCGCAAGCAAGTGGGCGTAGTGGTAGAGATCGGGCATACCGCTGCGGGTGCGCGGGTCGGGCATGCGGCCACTGGCATCGGCCGCCGGTCGCAGCTTCAAGGCCTCGCGAGCGATGTCGCTGCCGACTGACGGATCAAAATACGATGATGTCGCGTACTCCGGATCCTGAAAGCCGATCACGCGGTTGGCCCAGTCGAACAACAAATAGCGATCTTCCGATGGCATGCCGAACAGGTCGGCCAGGCACAGCAAGGGCATGTCCGCGGCGATGTCGCGGGCGAAGTCGCATTCGCCTTGCGATTTGTCAGCACAGATGCGATCGACGATGTTGCGCGCGTGTTCGGCAATGCTCTGTTCCAGCCCTGCCACCGCGCGCGAGGTAAACGAGTTTTGCAGCAGGCGGCGCAGGCGCGAGTGCGCGGGTGGATCCATGTTCAGCATCATCTGCTGCACGTAGGCAAGGTCGGCCGGGGTTGCCGGATCGCGCAACTGGGTGGCGCCGGCAGACGATGAGAAAATACTCGGTTGTTTTAGAACGGTCGATACTTCGGCGTGACGCAGCACCAGCCAGAAGCCGCTACCGGCAGGCCAGTCGGGCAGTTCGTGCTCGTCAATCCAGACCACGCTTTGGCGGCTGCGCAGGTCATCGATCAGATCCAGTGGCGGCGCGGTTTCGTAGACCCGTGGGTCGTAGATATCACTGATCGTGTGTGCCGACGACATCGCACTCATTGCAACGCGTAGCGAATGGTGCCACAGCCATCGAAGTCAACGTCAATCGTAGCACCCGCGCGTGCCTCGATTACGCCCAGGCACGTACCGGTCGAGACCCACTCACCGGCACGCAGCGTGTCATCGCGCGCGATCAGTTGGGTTTGCAACCAGAGCAGTGCGTTCAACGGATTGCCCAGCACGGCAGCGCCGCTGCCGGTGTTACTGACTTCGCCATCGATCGAGGCGCGCACTGCGACCTGCGACAGGTCCATCGACTGCCAGTTGTCGATCGCCGGCCCCGGAATGAAGGCCGAGTTGGCACCGAAATCCGAAATCGCCATCAGTAGCCCCGGCAATCCTTCGGCGGCCGTGCGGCGGCCGACGATTTCAATCGCCACGTGGCAACTGTCGATCAGCGGAACTATGTCGTCCGCCGTCAGGTCTGATTGAGTCGGGAAGTCGCTACCGACGCGAAACGCAAATTCAGCTTCGCCGCCCATGGTGCCCGGGACTAGCTCCAGGGTGCTGCCGGCATCGAAGGTGTCGCGTTCAAAAACAGGGCCGAGGAATGGCCCGTCACAGCCGATGATCTTCTGCGCGGCCTCGCTGGTAGCGCCTATTTTGTAGCCGCTTCTGCGGGACGGGTAGCGCTCAATTGCCAGGGTTTGCAGTTCGTACGCCTGATCGACCGACGCAAGAGTTGCGAAGGGGCCGACATCAGTGAGCGTATGTTTGTCGCGCGCTGTCGCCAGCGCGTCGGCGAGTAAAGCTAGATCGGGTGTAGACACGTTGGGAGTTGGCAACCAGTTCAAACGTGTCTGCATGGTAGAAAGTTGTCGTCACACTGGCAAGCTTGCCGTCGGTCGGGTATGGGCACACAGGTTGCGAAGGCTTTGAGTTGCCTCACATTGTGAGTCCCGATCACTAACACCTGTTGGAACCTCGCGTTGGATTCAGTCACTCAAATGGCGCTTGGCGCATCGATCGGCCAGTTGGTGCTGGGGCGTCGGATTGGCCGCGCCGCGCCGCTGATCGGCGCGGCACTTGGTACGCTGCCGGATCTGGATGTGGTGATTCCCTACGGCGGGGCGGTCGAGAATTTCACCTATCACCGCAGCTTCAGCCATTCGCTGCTGGTGTTAACGCTCGCGGCACCGCTGATAGCCCGGTTGATTGCCAGGCTGATGCGACATCGGGCACCGGCGATCACCTATGGCCGCTGGTGGTTACTGACCTGGCTGGTGTTGATCACCCATCCGCTGCTGGATGGATTTACCATCTACGGCACACAATTGCTCTGGCCCATCACCGAACACCCGTTCTCCGGCTCGGTCATCTTTATCATTGATCCGCTCTACACCGGTTTGCTGCTTGCGGGGTTGTTGTTTGCCATGCTGCGTGGCAGCAGACGCGCGCACTGGCTCAATACGCTCGGGCTGGTTTGCTCTACGCTGTATCTTGGCTGGGCCTGTTACGCCAAACTGCATGTCGAACAACTGGCCCGCGCATCGCTCGATCGGCAGGGCGTGAGTTATCAAAAGCTCATCGCCACCCCCATGCCATTCAATACCATTGGCTGGCGAATCATTGCCCGCCAGGACGACAGTTACGTCGAGGCCTATTACTCGCTGCTGGACGAGACGCCAGAGATTGCCGTTGATATCTACCCCAGTGACGAAACACTGCTGCAGCCCATAGCCGATCACTGGCCGGTCAAGCGGCTGCAATGGTTCACTCACGGTTTCTACAAGGCCGAGCAAGTTGGCGACGACGTGGTGATCAAGGATATTCGTATGGGCATCGAAGGCTCTTACGTGTTTGGCTTCAAAGTGGGCGAGGTGATCGACGGCGACGTTCGTGCGGTCGTCAACAGCAAACATCCGATCGCAGTGGATTTTGATCGAATCAAACTGATTGCCCGGCGCGTACTTGGTGAGCCTGTCAGCCTTGCGCCCCGGCAATCTACGGACTAAAGCTCGAAAAATGCAATTCGGCTAGACTTATCGGTTGACTGAAATGATAAAGAGGATCGTCGGCAATGGCTGAAGACTGGGGCGTGCAATCGGATTTCAAAGTGCTCGATCAACTCGTCAGAGTGGACGGGCGGTTTATTGTCGATGCCGGATGTGGCGGCGGCAGGCTGTGCCGAAAGCTCGCGGACTGTGGTGCCATTGTGCTGGGCGTTGAGCCGGACCCCGTTCAGGCCGAAAAGAACCGGGCGGCCGACGTGGTACCGAACGTCAGTTTTGCCGAGGCGAGTGCCGCAAAGATTCCGGTCGAGCCGCGATCAGTCGACGGCATTATCTTTGGCAACTCACTACACCATGTGCCGGCACAGGACTATGAACTGGTGTTCGATGAAATTCATCGGGTGCTCAAACCAAATGGTTTTCTGTACGTGCAGGAACCTGTAGCGGCGGGCAGCCATCAGGATGTGATGGAGCTATTTCACGATGAAACGGAAGTCCGGCTGAAAGCCTATCGCGCGCTGGTCAGGCTGGCGCACCCGGCTTTTGATCGCATGCGCGAGGTCTACTACGACGTCGAGCGCCGATATGATTCGTTCGACGCATTTGCCGATCACTACTCGCATCTAAGCTACAACTCAGGCAAGTACGACGGCGATCGCGTGCGCAACAATGAAGTGAAAGGGCGATTCGAACAACATCGCGACAGAGACGGTGAGGGATATACGCTGGTTCAGCCGATGCGGGTAAATTGCTACTCTACGCCGCGTTAGCTCTTTATCGAAACAGACCCGGCTGACAGTCCAGCCGGGCCTGCCGAACTGCCTATTTCATCGGCGTCAGTACGATCTCGACCCGACGATTCTGCTCGCGGCCTGCAGCCGAATCGTTATCGGCAATCGGGAATTTGTCGCTCGCGCCAGCCACTGACATACGCTCTGGCGGGATGCCCACGTTGGTACGCAGGTGAGCGAGCGCGGAGGATGCGCGGGCAAATGACAACTCCCAATTGTTGGCAAAGCGGCTGGACGAGCTGACCGGACGGCTGTCAGTGTGGCCTTCGATAATGATACGCGTGTCCTCGACGGTCTCCAGCGCGTCGCCGATCACCCACAGTACCTGCTTGCCGTTGTCGGACAGTGCGATGCCGCCGCTGTCGAACAGGCCATTGTTGCCGACCCGCACCTTGACCGTATCGCCGCCGGGAGTGTTGACCTCGGTGCCGGCCAGACTGCCTACTTTGCTGCGCAGGGTGTCGGCGATGCCATCGGCCCAGGCGCTGCTGCCCCCGCTCTCAGCCGAGCTGGCGCTGGCGATCTGCTCTTGAGCCGCCTGCAGCTGGCTGCGCGCGCTGTTCATCATGTTGCGCGTGCTGTTGTTGACGTTGGTCAATACACGATTTTGTCGCTGGGCGTCACTCAGTTCAGTCTCAAGCGCTGCGATGCGAGATTCAGCGTCGGTGATTTTCTCGTCAGAGCTGTTGCGAAGCTCGATCAGCTGGTCGATCAGGCCTTCCTGTGCGTCCGCACCGCTGGCAATCTTGGCGTTCAGCGACTCGCTGGTCTCGGTGGTTTCCGCTTTGGCCACCGCCAGTTGCTCTTTCAGTGAGTCACGCATGTCGTACAGGCCAAGGATGTGATCCTGCATGCGCTCGGCATCTGCCGCGGATTTCTCCTTGGCGGCAGCCAGTTGTTTTTGCGCGTCTGCCAGGTCTGCCTTGAGTCCGTCGCGAGTGTCGTACAGGCTTAAGATGAGCTTTTTCCGGCGTTCGCCGATCGCGGACGCCTTGCTCTGCTCACCGCGATAGTCGTTAAACAGCTTGTTGCGATCAGCGGCCAGGTTGTTGACAGTGGCGTTCAGGCGCTCGCGCTCGGCAGCCGACTCCAGTTGCAGCGTCTTGACCTGATTAAACAGCTTGTTGCGCGCAGCGGCGAGACTCTTGAGCGACTCTTGCAACGTGCTGACCTGAGCCTCGCTCTTTTCGAGTGCCGCTTTCATGTCTTCGACGCTGCCGTGGTCGTCGGCATGTGCCACACTGAGGCCCATCGCGACCGCCAGAGCAGTTGAGAGTAGGATCGGTTTCATGGTCGAATATCCCCTGATTGTCGTTTCACTTTCTGCCGAAACTGCTGTGCCCAGCGGCAGACCGGTAGCGTGTTGTGCACGCCAGCACCGGCGACACGTGGGAGAATTGTAACGTCCACTGGTCAGTATCACAAATATGAAACACGACCTCGAGGAGTCTGCGCGGCAGAATCTCTACTACTGCGAACGCGCCCTGACGGTGCGTTTTCATCGATCATTTTCGTTGCGTATGAACAACTATGCGCCTCAAATGATCGTAAAAACGCCCTCGCCATGGCACATGCTCGCTACGCAGAATTCTACCGCGCAGACTCCTGGTCCGCCATCGGAGACACCCCATGAAGGCAGTTGCACCCAACCATCGACAGATTGTTAACATCCACAACGCAGACTATCTGCCGTTCGATGGCCTGGATGGTCAAAGCTACCTGCAGCTGGATACCGGCTATCCGCCGGGCGCAGGCTTTCATATCTTTCGGATGGAACCCGGCACCACCACCACTCCGCACGAGCACACCTGCGACGAGCAATGGCTGATGCTGGAAGGCGAGATGACCGACAACGATGGCACATATTATCGACCGGGCGACATGGTACTAATGAAAAAGGGCACTCAGCATTCGTCGTCCACCGTGGATGGATGTCTGCTGGCTGTTTTCATTGCCACGCCCGAGACCAACCTGCATTCGGCAACGGCCTGAAGACCCGCCCGGTCGAGACTACGGCAATGATTGTCGCGATCGCGCCGATCGCACTACACTAACCACTTTTTTACCGACAGGCAGACACTATGGCCGAGGTGACAGTAAACCTGACCGTGAACGGTTCCGCACGCAGTTGCGTTGTAGAGGAGCGCACGCTGCTCGCCGATGCGCTGCGCGACGAACTCGAACTGACCGGCACTCATATTGGCTGTGATACCAGCCAGTGTGGCTGTTGCACGATCATGCTGAACGGCAGTTCGGTTAAATCCTGCACCATGCTGGCCGTGCAGGCCGAAGGCGCTGACATCGTAACGATCGAAGGCCTGGCCAACGGTGACGAACTGCATCCACTGCAAACTGCGTTTTCAGCGTGTCACGGTCTGCAATGCGGTTTCTGTACGCCGGGCATGATCATGGCCTCGCTCGAATTGCTGAAACAGCACCCGGACCCGAGCGACGAACAGATTCGCGAAGGGCTTTCCGGCAACCTGTGCCGATGCACCGGTTACACTAATATCGAAGCTGCCGTGCGTGCCGCTGCGGCCGCGATGGGGGATTGATCAATGGAATTGATGCGCCATGAAGACAAGCGGCTGATCACCGGCACTGGCAAGTTCACCGCAGACTGGAATCGTCCCGATCAATTGCACGCCTACGTGCTGCGCTCGGATCGCGCGCACGCCAAACTGCTGGCCATCGACACCACCGAGGCGTTGACAGCCAACGGCGTGGTGTCTGTACTGACCGCAAGCGACATCACCGCCGCACACTTCAATACCATTCCGTCCGGACCTGACCTGAAGGGCGTTGACGATCAGGCGATCATTAAATCGCCGCTGCCGATCCTGGCCATCGACCGGGTCCGCTTCGTCGGTCAACCGGTTGCGATGGTGATTGCCGAATCGGCCAATCTCGCGCGCGACGCGGCTGAGCTGATTGAAGTCGACTATGAAGACCTGCCCGCGGTGACAAGTGTCGATGACGCACTGCAATCCGACACTGCGCTGCACGCCGCCGCACCGGACAACGTATCTCTGCACTTCGAATCCGGTGATGAAAAAGCCGTTGCCGATGCCTTTGCCAGCGCGGCGAAGACCTCCCAGATCACGATTCACAGCCAGCGCTTGGCTGGCGCGCCGATGGAGCCGCGAGCCCTGTCTGCGCACTACGACGCCGAGCGCGATATCACCACAGTCTGCACCCCGACCCAGGGCATGCTTGGCATGCGTGCGTCACTGTCGGCCGTGACCGGCGTGCCGCAGGAGCAACTCGACATCGTTGCCGATGATGTCGGCGGCTCGTTTGGACTGCGTGGTGGTACCTTGCCAGAACACGCCATGCTTGTTCTGGCAACACGCAAACTCGGCCGACCGGTCAAATGGGTCAGCCAGCGATCGGAACTCTTCATTGGCGAGTGGCATGGTCGCGGCCTGGAATTAAAAGGTTCCATAGCGCTCGACGCTGACGATCGCATCACCGCGATTCGCTTTGAAGACACCGCCGACCTCGGTGCCTATAACTGCTACTTCGGTGGCTTCATCGGCACCAATAATCTGTCTGTCACCATGGGTGGTGTCTATCAGGTGCCAGCGCTGTACATGCAGTCGCGGCTGATCTACACCAACAAGGTTCCGGTCAGCGCCTATCGCGGCGCGGGCCGTCCGGATATCGCATTCGCGATCGAGCGATTGATCGATCATACCGCCGCCGAGCACGGGCTCGATCCGGTGGAATTTCGCCGCAAGAATTTCGTCCCCAAAGATGCGTTTCCGTACACCACTGCCAACGGCTCGATCTACGATTGCGGTGACTTTGAAAGCGTAATGAATCGCGCCCTGAAAAGCGCCGACTATGCAGGCTTTGCCGCACGCCGCAAAGCTTCAACCGCTGCGGGCAAAATTCGCGGCATCGGCTTTGGCTGTTACGTTGAAAAGTCTGGCGCCGGTGGCGCGCCGCGTGACGATGCCTCCTGCCGATTTATCGATGGCCGCATCCACCTCTTTGGCGTGACCGGACCATCCGGCCAGGGTCACGAATCCACCTTTGCCCGCATCATCAGCGACGGCCTTGGAATCCCGACAGATCTAATCAGCTACCGGGCCGGTGACTCGGCGCAGGAGCTGATCGGTAACGGTACCGGTGGTTCGCGCTCACTCTATGGTGCCGGCTCGGCGTTCAAGAACCTGGTGCAGGTGGTGATCGACAAAGCCACCCCGCATGCAGCCGAACTACTCAACGTAGAACCTGCCGATGTCACCTTTGCAGACGGCCAGTTCATCGGTCGCAATGGTGCGCAGGGCATCAGCCTTCTGCACGTGGCAGGCAAACTCAAAGCTGTCGATGGCGAACATCCACTGGATAGCGTCGCTCACACCGTCACCGGTGCCAACTATCCCAATGGTTGCCACGTCGCGGAAATCGAGATCGACCCCGACACCGGCGTAACTGAATTGTTGGCCTATACCTCAGTGGATGATCTGGGCAATGTGATTCACCCGGAACTCGTCCGTGGCCAGGTGCACGGTGGTGTCGTGCAAGGGGCAGGGCAGGCCTTCTGCGAGCAAATTGTCTATGACGACAGTGGTCAACTCTTGTCTGGCAGCTTCATGGACTACGCTATGCCACGCGCTGGTACCGTGCATAAAATGCACAACGAAACCTACGCCGTGCCCACCGAGCTGAACGAACTCGGTTCCAAAGGAGTAGGGGAGTCCGGCTGTTCAGGATCGCTGCCCGCCATCTCCAACGCCATGATGGACGCATTGCGATCGGTTGGTGTGGGGTCGATGGATATGCCTTATACGCCAGATCGGCTGTGGAAAGTGCTACAGCAAGTGAAGAAATCAGCCTAGGAAACTGATTTTACGATAGCGCGACGTATGCATACGGCAGGTGCATTGCGGTACTCGTGCTCTCGTCAGGAAGGCGCGGTGTCGGTGGCATTTTCGATTAACTGACTCGATCTGCCGAGCCTTTGCCTGGCAAATTTTTCCGGAAGAGGAAGTCAGAGGTGACAGGCATCTCTGCCACTTGGCATCGATGCCTGTCACGTCTTTTACTCAGTGCTGCTTGTTCTCAAAAACCTGTTTGATAAATAGCCCGGTAGGGCTCAAATGATCAGGGTTTTCCCAGTCCTCATCCATACCGCAGAAGTTCGGATCGTTCCAGACCGCGCTTGATTCTACGGTGTCTGAGAAGTTCCACATGGTCCAGCTGATGTTTTTTTCTTGCATCAGCTCGAGGTACTGATTGGCTTTACTGAAATTGTTTACCCCGCCGCCGGAGGCGTACTGTGTACCCCACTCGGTGACGAAAACGGGAATGTGATGTACTGATTCGCTGAGCCCATCGAGGTATCCATTCTTATTGTGATCTGAATCGTTGGCGTAGAAGTGAAAGGCGTACATCAGGTTGTTGCCAGAGTCATCTACAGGATTATCCAGAATTTCGTAGAAATCCCCGTGAAATGCCATGCCGAAACTTGACCAGGCGTTAGTCCCGACAATCACCACGGCGTTATTGTCTGGCTCCTCTTCTTCGCGTATTGCCTGGGTAATTCTATCGGCGTACTGCCTGATGTGATCCCAGGTGAGATCGGGGCCTTGCGGTTCGTTGGCAATTTCGTACAAGACATTCGTTCTATGCTTATTGTCCTGAACGATGCGGCGAAAAAATGATTCGGCTGATTCAGCGTAGTCGAGTGGGTTGCCAGAGACACCCTCTCCAACAAGAATATGGTAGTCGACGATCGCATACATACCACGGTCGGATAGCTCGGCGATGATGGTGTTGACGTGTCGGAAGAACTCCTCCGGGTTTGATTCATAGCCACCGTTTTTCGGATACACGGCGATTCGAAAAATATCGGTCTTCCAGTTCATTGACAGCAAATCCAAAGACTCGCCAGTCAGGCAACCCGATCGATCGTAAGTGTGCCACCCCGACCACTGAATACCGGTTGAGCTCATACCGGTAAGCTGGACTGGATCACCGTACTGATTGCACAGTGAATATAGGTTGTCTATGTAGCAGACTTGGAGTTTTCCGTTAATTTCGTGAGGTGTAAGGTACTGTTCGATGTTAGCGCCGCTGTTTTCAATCGTCTCGTCCAACTCAGTTGCCATACCGATCAGCGTCTCCACCACAAGCTCTGTTTCGGTTTCTTCTACAATCTCAGCTCCGGTTTCTTCTACAATCTGAGCTCCGGTTTCTTCTACAATCTCAGCTCCG